>CALBSC010000023.1 GCA_937927685.1 uncultured Burkholderiales bacterium
TGATCGAACACGACATGGGCGTGGTGATGGACATCTCCGACCGCGTGGTGGTGCTGGATTACGGCAAGAAGATTGGCGACGGCGCTCCCGAGGAAGTGCGCAACAACGAAGACGTGATCCGGGCTTACCTCGGCACCTCTCACTGAGCACGCAAAGGACAAGACCATGGCATTCTTTCTGGAAACCCTGTTTGGCGGTCTGATGGCCGGTATGCTCTATTCCCTGGTGGCGCTCGGCTTCGTGCTGATCTTCAAGGCCTCGGGGGTGTTCAACTTTGCGCAAGGCGCGATGGTGCTGTTCGCCGCACTGGCCATGGCCCGCTTCTCCGAGTGGATTCCACTGTGGCTGGGACTGGACAACAAGTGGCTGGGCAACCTGCTGGCGTTCGCGGTGTCCACGGTGCTGATGTTCATGCTGGCCTGGCTGATCGAACGTCTGGTCTTGCGTCATCTGGTGAACCAGGAAGGCGTGACGCTGCTCATGGCCACGCTGGGCATCACGTACTTCATCGACGGCTTTGGCCAGACCCTGTTTGGCAGCGACATCTACAAGATCGATGTCGGCATGCCCAAGGACCCGATGTTTGTGCTGGAAGGCCTGTTTGAAGGCGGCGTGCTGATCAACCAGGAGGACGTGATCGCTGCGGTGGTGGCGGCGGTGTTGGTGGCCGCACTTTCGCTCTTCTTCCAGAAAACCAGTACCGGCCGTGCCCTGCGTGCGGTGGCCGATGACCACCAGGCGGCGCAGTCGATTGGCATTCCGCTCAACCGCATCTGGGTCATTGTGTGGTGTGTGGCGGGCATCACCGCACTGGTGGCCGGCATCATCTGGGGTTCCAAATTGGGGGTGCAGTTCTCGCTGACCACGGTGGCCTTGCGTGCGTTGCCGGTGATCATCCTGGGCGGACTGACCTCCGTGCCAGGCGCGATCATCGGCGGGCTCATCATCGGCGTGGGCGAGAAGCTGTCCGAGGTGTACCTGGGTCCGCTGGTGGGTGGCGGCATTGAAATCTGGTTTGCCTACATGCTGGCGCTGGTGTTCCTGTTGTTTCGCCCGCAGGGGTTGTTCGGCGAAAAAATCATTGATCGCGTGTGAAACACGTGAGCAATGATTTTTCAGCGAAGACCAACTTTGCGCAGCACAGTTAAGCGAAGCGGGTCGTCGTTAAAAGATCCTCGAAAGAAAAATTCATGTTCTACAGAGAAAACGGTCAGTTCAAGACCTCCTACCAGGCGGATCAGCAGATTTTTCCGATTGCCCAGGACCGCTGGGCCATCGCGGCCATCCTGGCCATCGCAGCCTTTGTGGTGCCCTTCATGGTGGACGAGTATCTTTTCCGTGCCATCCTGATCCCTTTCCTGATCCTTTCCCTGGCTGCCCTGGGCGTGAACATTCTGGTGGGCTATTGCGGCCAGATCTCGTTGGGCTCGGGTGCTTTCATGGCGGTGGGTGCCTACATGGCCTACAACACCTACATCCGCATCGAGGGCGTTCCGCTGATCGTGGCCTTGCTGTCAGGCGGCTTCTTTGCCACGCTGGTGGGTATCGCATTCGGTATCCCGAGTCTGCGGGTGAAGGGCCTGTACCTGGCAGTGGCCACCCTGGCGGCACAGTTCTTCTGCGACTGGGCTTTCCTGCGTGTGGGCTGGTTCACCAACAACAACGCGTCGGGCTCCGTGTCGGTGTCCGACCTGAGTGTGATGGGCCTGTCCATCAGCACCCCGATGCAGAAATACTGGTTCTGCCTGGCGTTCCTGGTGGTGTTTGGTGTGCTGGCCAAGAACCTGGTGCGCGGCGCCATTGGTCGTGAGTGGATGGCCATCCGCGACATGGACGTGGCGGCGGCCGTGATCGGCATTCGCCCCATGTACGCCAAGCTGAGCGCCTTTGCGGTGAGCTCCTTCATCGTGGGCGTGGCCGGCGCGTTATGGGGCTTTGTGCACCTGGGCTCGTGGGAGCCGGCGGCATTCTCCATTGACCGCTCGTTCCAGTTGCTGTTCATGGTGATCATTGGCGGCATGGGGTCCATCATGGGCAGCTTCTTTGGCGCGGCCTTCATCGTGGTGTTGCCGATTTTTCTCAACCAGTTCCTGCCCTGGGCCGGCGAACTGGCGGGAGTCGCGATCTCGACCGCAGCGGTGTCCCATGCCGAATTCATGATCTTCGGTGCGCTGATCGTGTGGTTCCTGATCGTCGAGCCGCATGGCTTGGCCAAGTTGTGGTCGATTGGCAAGCAGAAGTTGCGTCTGTGGCCTTTCCCGCATTGATGCTGTCGGTGGTTTTTCCTAGCGTGTGCTCTTTCTTTCTATATTTTCCAAGGAGACTTTCATGAAACTTCGTCAACTCGCGCTTGCCACCTCGGTGGTTGCTGCTGGTCTCGCCAGTGCGCTCATGCCGTCTGTGGTGAGTGCCCAGGCCAAGGAGCAGTTTTTCCCGGCCCTGGTGTATCGCACCGGCGCTTATGCGCCCAACGGCATCCCCTTTGCCAACGGCTTCATCGATTACATGAAGCTCACCAATGCACGCGGCGGTATCAACGGCGTGAAGGTCAGCTGGGAAGAGTGTGAAACCGGCTACGCCACGGACCGTGGTGTGGAGTGCTATGAGCGCCTCAAAGGCAAGAACGGCGGCGCCACCGTGTTCCAGCCCCTGTCCACCGGCATCACCTTCGCGCTGACCGAGAAGGCCCCTGGCGACAAGATCCCGCTCCTGACCCCGGGTTTGGGTCGCAGCGAATCGCAAGACGGTGGTGTGTTCAAGTGGAACTTCCCGCTGGCGGGCACATACTGGGTGGCGGCTGACACCATCGTGCAAGACATCATCAAGAAGGAAGGCGGCGGCGACAAGCTCAAGGGCAAGAAAATTGCGCTGATGTACCACGACAGCCCCTTCGGCAAGGAAGCCATCCCCATGATGCAAGAGCGTGCCGCCATGCACGGCTTCCAGCTGACCCTGTTGCCGGTGACCCACCCGGGCGTGGAGCAGAAGTCCACCTGGTTGCAGATTCGCCAGCAACGCCCTGACTACGTGGTGAACTGGGGCTGGGGTGTGATGAACTCCACCGCCTTGAAAGAAGCCCAGGCCACCGGTTATCCGCGCGAGAAGATGTACGGCGTGTGGTGGGCGGGTGCTGAGCCGGACGTCAAGGACGTGGGCGCCGGTGCCAAGGGGTATACCGCCGTCATGATGCAGCATGGCGCCGAAAAGACGGCGGACGTGACCAAGGAAATCCTGACCAAGGTGCACGGCGCTGGCCAGGGCACCGGTCCGAAAGAAGAAGTGGGCGATGTGCTGTACATGCGTGGCGTGCAAGCGGCCATGTACGGCATCGAAGGTGTGCGCGCCGCGCAAGAGCGCTTTGGCAAGGGCAAGGTGGTCTCGTCCGAGCAGGCACGCTGGGGCTATGAGAACCTGAACCTCACGCAGGCCAAGCTCGACTCGCTGGGCTTCAAGGGCGTGCTGCGTCCCCTGTCCACCAGCTGCATGGATCACATGGGCTCGGCCTGGGCGCGCATGCACACCTGGGACGGCACCAAGTTTGTCTGGTCCTCGGACTGGTACCAGGCTGACGAATCCATCCTCAAGCCGATGGTGAAGGCCGCTGCGGACAAGTACGCGGCCGAGAAGAAACTCACCCGCCGCACCCCGGCGGATTGCCAGTCGTAATGACTGGGCTGGTGGCTGTTCACCAGCAGCCACCAGATGAAAGAGCCGGCAACGACTCTTTCATCTGGTCACATCCGACAAGGTTCAACATGGACACGAAAAACATCGTTCTGAATGTCAACGGCATCGAGGTCATCTACAACCACGTGATCCTGGTGCTCAAAGGCGTTTCGCTGCAAGTGCCCGAGCAGGGCATCGTGGCCATCCTGGGGGGCAATGGCGCGGGCAAGACCACCACGCTGCGGGCCATTTCCAATCTGCTCAAGGGTGAGCGCGGCGAAGTGACCAAAGGCAGCATCGAATTGCGGGGCGAACGTATCGAGAATCTCTCGCCCGCCGATCTGGTCCAGCGCGGCGTGGTGCAGGTGATGGAGGGCCGACACTGCTTTGCCCACCTCACCATCGAAGAGAACCTGCTGACCGGCAGTTACACCCGCACCGACAAAGGCGAGATCGCCGCCAACCTGGACAAGGTCTACACCTATTTCCCCCGTTTGAAGACCCGTCGCACCTCGCAGGCGGCCTACACCTCGGGGGGTGAGCAGCAGATGTGCGCCATCGGCCGCGCGCTGATGTGCAACCCCAACATGGTGCTGCTGGATGAGCCCTCGATGGGCCTGGCACCGCAAATCGTGGAAGAGGTGTTCAACATCGTGAAGGACCTCAATGACAAGGAAAAGGTCACCTTCCTGATTGCCGAGCAAAACACCAACATGGCGCTGAAGTTTGCCGACTATGGTTACATCATGGAGTCCGGCCGCATCGTGATGGACGGCGCTGCCGACTACCTGCGCACCAACGAGGACGTGAAGGAGTTCTACCTGGGCGTGGGCGGTGGTGAGCGCAAGAGTTTCAAGGACGTGAAAAGCTACAAGCGCCGCAAGCGCTGGCTGGCCTGAACTGCGGCGCGCCGCCCACACCTTTCAAGCACTGATTTTTCATGAAGCACCTCGACTCCCTCGAAACCCGTACGCCGTCAGACCGTGAAGCTGCCCTGATGGCCGCCTTGCCGGTCCAGATCGCCCATGCGCAGCAGCACAGCGCCGCGTTCGCCGGCATCCTCCAGGGCGTGGATGCGGCCGCCATCACCAGTCGTGCTGCCCTGGCGGGATTGCCCTTGACCCGCAAGTACGAATTGCTGGAGCGGCAACAGGCCCAGCGTGCCACGGATCCGTTTGGCGGCTTTTCCACCATTGGCTGGAAAGGCCTGGTGCGTTCCAGTGGCGCACGCCGTGTCTACCAATCGCCTGGCCCCATTTATGAACCCGAAGGGGCGGGTGTCGATTACTGGCGTGCGGCGCGTGCCATGGCGGCGGCCGGCTTTGAGGCCGGTGACCTGGTGCACAACTGCTTCAGCTACCACCTCACGCCCGGCGCGTGGATTATGGAAAGCGGTGCGCATGCGCTGGGTTGCACCGTGATCCCGGGCGGCGTGGGCAACACCGAGCAGCAACTCGCCGCCATGGCCGATTTGCGTCCGGTGGCGTATGCGGGCACCCCCAGTTTTCTCAAAATCCTGATCGAGAAAGCCGCCGAGGCGGGGCAGCGGCTGTCCATCACCAAGGCCATGGTGTCGGGCGAGGCCTGCCCGCCCTCGCTGCGCGACTGGTTTACCCAGCAAGGCGTGGTCGCCTACCAGTGTTACGCCACCGCTGACGTGGGACTGATTGCCTATGAAACCCCGGCCCGCGAAGGGTTGGTGCTGGACGAGGGCGTGATCGTGGAGATCGTGCGTCCCGGCACCGGCGACCCGGTGGCCGAGGGGGAGGTGGGTGAAGTGGTGGTCACGGTGCTCAACCCCGACTACCCGCTGATCCGTTTTGGCACGGGCGACCTGTCGGCCGTGCTGTCAGGTGCCTGCCCGACCGGGCGCACCAACACCCGCATCAAGGGCTGGATGGGCCGGGCCGACCAAACCACCAAGGTGCGCGGCATGTTTGTCCATCCCGGGCAGGTTGACCAGGTCGCCAAGCGCTTCCCGGCTGTGCTCAAGGCGCGGTTGGTGGTCACGGGCGAAATGGCCAACGACCAGATGAGCTTGCGCGTGGAAAGCCGCGAGAACACCCCGGAACTGCAACGTGCGCTGGCGGACGCCGTGCGTGACATCACCAAGCTGCGCGCCGAGGTGGAACTGGTGGCACCAGGCTCCCTGCCCAACGATGGCAAGGTCATCGAGGACGCTCGCAGCTACAAGTGACCTGTCAACCCCGCCAGGTCAATGGCCAGGTGGTTGTTTACGTAAATTTCCCGTTGCCAGCCTCGCGGGTTTCACACTACCATGGTTCTAATCCATTCGATCAGGAGGTGTGTGATGCGTCGTTCATTGTGTGCGGTGGCCTGGGGTGTGTTGGCACTGGCGTCCTTGCCGTGGGCAGCCCAGGCGGCAGAGTATCCCAACAAGGACAAGCCGGTCACCCTGATCGTGCCATTTGCGGCCGGCGGTCCCACGGACCGGGTGGCCCGCGATCTGGCCGAAGCCATGCGCAAGAGTCTGGGGGTGAGCGTGGTGGTCGAAAACGCTGCCGGGGGGCCTGGTGGTCTGATTGGCGCGACCAAGGCAGCACGCGCCCCGGCCGATGGACACACCCTGCTGGTGCACCACATCGCCATGGGCATTTTCCCTTCGCTGGTTCGTAACCTGCCGTTCAAGGTGGACAGCGACTTCACCTACCTGGGCATGATCAACGATGTGCCCATGACCCTGATCTCCAAGCCGCAATTGCCCGCCAACAACTACAAGGAGTTGTTGGGCTGGGTGCAGGCCAACAAGGGCCGCATCAACCTGGCCAATGCCGGACTGGCTTCGGCCTCGCATTTGTGCGGCATGCTCTGGCAGGCCTCTGTGCAAGTCGACATGACCACGGTGCCCTACAAGGGCACGGGCCCCGCCATGACGGACCTGATTGGCGGTCAGGTCGACCTGATGTGCGACCAGACCACCAACACCACCTCCCAGATTGAGGCCAAGAAGGTCAAGGTGTTTGGGGTGACCACCGCCAAGCGCTTGAACACGCCAGCCTTGAAGGATGTGCCCACCCTGGATGAGGCCGGTCAAAAAGGTTTCCAGGTCACGATCTGGCATGGTTTGTATGGCCCCAAAAATCTCGAGCCCGACGTCCAGGCGAAAATCAATGCCGCCTTGAAAGCGGCGCTCAAGGACCCGGACTTCATCAAGAAGCAGGAAGGCCTGGGGGCCGTGGTGGTCGCCGACAAGCGCGCCGAGCAGGCCGATCACAAGAAGTTCGTGATGGATGAAATTGCCCGCTGGACGCCGATCATCAAGGCGGCGGGCGTCTACGCGGACTGATGCCTCACCGCTGAAGACGATCCGCCAGGGTTGGCGGCGCTGGTATCCTTCTGCCCATGCCGACTCTTCTGATCACCACCCCCGATGGCGCCGAGCACGATGTGTCGGCGCTGCCCGCCCGTAGCTTGCTGCAGATCGCCCAGGACGCCGGCCTCGATGGTCTGTTGGCCGAATGTGGCGGCAGTTGTGTGTGTGCCACCTGTCACTGCATCGTGCATGAGGACGATCTGTCGCGTGTGGCGCCACCGCACGACGATGAAAACCAGATGCTCGATTTCATCGCCACTGACCGGGAGCCGGGCAGTCGCCTGGCTTGCCAACTCAGGATTGACGCCGCGCATGAGGGCTTGCGCGTGCGCATCGCCGAGCGGCAGTTCTGAACGACGCGTCAGTCCCCGTCGTGGCCGAGCAATTCGAAGGGCCGCTCGGCCTTCACCAGCATCACGGTGCAGGGGGCATCCATGGCCACCTTGATCGGCACGGTGGCCATGAGGCGCTGTAACTGCAGTCCATGCGTGGCTGCACCCATGATGATCAGGTCCACCGCATTGCCCTGTGCGTAGCGCAGCAAGGCGGTGGCCACATCGCCGGACTCGAGCACATGGTAAGAGGCCTGATGGTCGCTGAGGTCCAGGGGCTGGGCCCAGCGATGCAGTTGCGTCAGGTGTTGGCGATGCAGCGCGGTTTCGCTGCGCGCACTGTCCGTGCTGCTGCTGGCGTGGGGCGAAATCACGGTGACCACGGCCAGGCGCGCGCCCGGTCGGTGACCCAGTGAGCGCTGGGCGGCGGCACGCAGGGAGTACAAGGTGGCTTCGCTCACATCCTCATGCGGGATGGCCACCATCACGATGGGCACCTCGCGAATTTGCTGTTGTGCGGGCAAGGCGCTGGGCCGGTACTGCTGACCTGCGGCCCACAGCCAGCGCCGCAGCTGCGACCACAGCCCCACACCCTGGCGGGCCAGCCCTCGGACTTGTACGTGATCTGGGTGGCGCAAATCAAACGCCAGGTGTGCGGCAGAGGGGTAACGGTCATCCGCCTGCGCTTGCAGGCAGCGCAGGATCACCTCCTGCAGCCACTCGGGCAGATCGGGTCGGTGCCGCTGGGGCAGTGCAGGTTTCATCCACAGACGCTGACGCAAGCCGCCCTGGGTTTGGGGATTGCCAAAGGGCAATTCGCCCGTGGCCATTTCATAGAGGATGACGCCCAGCGCAAAAATATCGCTGCGCGGGTCACCGCGTACGCCCACCACTTGTTCGGGAGCCATCCAGGTGGGCGAGCCCACCGCCTTTCGCAGTTGCTCGGCCAGCAGATCCGGGTAGTGCGCGTGGCACGACAAGCCAAAGTCGAGCAGCACCACGCGGCCGTCCGGGCGCAGCAGCAGGTTGGCAGGCTTGAGGTCGAGGTGGCAGACGTTCTGGGCGTGCAGACTTTGCAAGGCCTGGGCGGTGGCCACGCCGATGCGGATTAACTCCTCCACGCGCACGGGGGTGCGCTCGGCTTGCCTGGCGTCCAGCCATTGCTGAAGGCTTTGGCCCGGGATGTGCTCCATCACCAGGTAGGGCATGTGGAGCAGGTCGCCGCTGGCCACCAGTCGCGGGACATGCGCGCCATGCAGCACTTGCAGCATCTGCAACTCGACCTCGAAGCCCACGATGTTTTCTGCGCCATCCCCGGCGGTCATGCGGGGCACTTTCATCACCATGGGAAACAGGGAGGGCCGTGCGTCCGCGTACGTCACTGCGTACACATGGGCCATGCCGCCGGCGTGCAGGCATTCGCCAATCCGAAAGCCATCCAGTTCGGTGCCCGGGGCCATCAGCTTCATCGTCCGGTCTCCAGTCGTCGCGCCAGCGCTTCGTCCAACCCGGCCGCGCGCACGGCGAGTGCGGCGGCCGCATGGTCGTAAGGCACACGCCAGAAGGTCAGTTGGTGTTTGCCCAGGTCCAGCAGGGCATAGGCGGCCCGGGGGTCGCCATCCCGGGGTTGCCCCACCGACCCCACGGTGGCGAGCCAGTGCCGGTGAGGAGGCACGGGAATCGGGACGCCCGGCACCGGTGCGAAACGCATGAGTGGCCCGCCCTGGCCCCGGTAGTACAAGGTCTGGTGGTGCACATGACCGCCCATCACAAACCGCACTTCGGGGTGCAGTCGGGTGGCGGCTTGCAGGCTGCGTTCGGCGCTGCCCGCGTCTTCCACGTAGCGCCACTGCGCGGGCTCGTTCACGCTGGCGTGCACCATCAGCACGTTGTCACGGTGCGCCGTGAGCGGTAATCCGGCGAGCCATTGGCGCGCGGTGTCGGACAGCCTGTCGTGCGTCCAGCGCGCGGTGAACTCGCCCAGGCGCGATGCTTGTGCCGGTGGAGCCACCGCCAGGGCATCATGATTACCACGCAGCACCATGGCACCCGCCTCGGCCATGCGCTGGCATTGCGCCACCACGGCGTCGGGTTCTGGCCCGTAGCCCACCAGGTCACCCAGGACCGCCCACTGATTCGCGCCCTGGGCCTGGGCATGTGCCAGACAGGCCTGCAAAGCACGCGCGTTGGCGTGCAGGTCTGAGAGCAGGGCCAGCTTCATGCCGCCAGGAACCTCTGACGCACAGCGGTGCAGCTCAGTAGTGGTAAACGCCTTGTCCGGTCTTGCGGCCCAGGCGACCCGCCGCCACCATTTCTTTCAGCAGCGGGCAGGGGCGGTACTTGCTGTCGCCAAACTCGTGGAGGTAGACCTCCATCACCGCCAGGCACACATCCAGACCGATCATGTCAGCCAGCGCCAGCGGGCCGATGGGGTGGTTGCAGCCCAGGCGCATGCCCGCGTCGATGTCGTCCGGGGTGGCCAGCCCTTCGGCCAGCACAAAGAAGGCCTCGTTGATCATGGGCACCAGGATGCGGTTGACCACAAACCCGGGCGCATTCTTGACGGTGATGGGGCTCTTGCCCAGGCGTTTGGCCAGGTCGTGTACCGTGGCGTGTGTGGAGTCGCTGGTTTGCAGGCCGCGGATGATTTCCACCAGCGCCATCATGGGCACCGGGTTGAAGAAGTGCATGCCGATGAAGCGGTCGGGGCGTTGGGTCACCGCAGCCAGCTGCGTGATCGAGATGGACGAGGTGTTGGACGCTAAAATGACCGCGTCCGGCAACACGGCTTCCACCTGCTGCAGGATCTTGATTTTTAGAGCGTGGTTTTCAGTGGCGGCTTCGATCACCAGATCGCAGCTGGCGAAGGCCTCGTAACCGGTGGATGTGGTGATGCGGCCCAGCGCGGCTTCCTTGTCGGCGGCGCTGATCTTGTCCTTGCTGAGCATTCGCTCCAGGCTCTTGTCGATGGTGGCCAGACCCTTGTCCAGGGCGGCTTGGGCAATGTCGACCATCACGACCTTCAGGCCCGAGACGGCACAGGTTTGGGCAATGCCGTTGCCCATGGTGCCGGCGCCAATGATGCCGATGGATTGAATGCTCATGGAAGTCCTTTCGTTTGCTCTGACTGCTGGCTGAAATAGCTCACCCGCATCGTACCCAATCTCCCTTGCACCATGCCAACAGTCCCGATCCCCAGGTCAGATGACCGCACCGATGCGGGCCGGGCGTTGCCGGGACACCTGGTGCTGTGCGCGGACGATTACGCCGTGCATGCGCCGGCCAGTGCCGGCATTGTCGAATTAGCGCGGCGTCAGCGTCTGAGCGCCACCAGTGTCATGGCGCTGTCGTCCCGGTGGGCCGAGGACGCGGCCCCGCTGCGCGACCTGCGTGATCAGATCGATGTCGGGCTGCACTTGGACTTCACCAGTCCGATGGCCTGCGCCGCCGGCTTCGGGCGTTCCCTGGCCGGCATGATGTGGCGTACATCCTGGCCCCTGGGAGAGGCGCAGCGCCAGCAGTGGCGTGAGGCGATCGAGCGCCAGTGTGATGCCTTTGAACTCCACTGGCACCACGCCCCCGATCATGTGGACGGCCACCAGCATGTGCAGCAGTTTGCTGGCCTGCGGGACCTGCTGCTCGAGGTGATGCAGCGGCGCTATGGTCGCCATGACCGGCGCCCCTGGTTGCGCGTGTCGCGGGTCGGGCAGCCCGGCTGGAAGGCGGCCATCATCACCCGCTGGGGGGCTCAGCCGTGGACCCGGCAGCTGCAGTCAGCGGGCTGGTCGGGTCTCTCACCATTGCGCGGTGCGTATGACTTCACCGGAGGGCAGGACAGCTACCGCCAGCGCATGCGGGCGTGGTTGTCACAGGCGCGTCTGGACGGGGGGATGATCATGTGTCACCCGGCTCAATCTCTCCAGGCCGAGGATGAGATCGGTGTTGCCCGCGTGTGGGAGTATGCGTATTTGTCCTCCGATGCGTTTGCGCACGATCTGAGTGCGGCGGGCATGCAGCTGGTTCGGGGCAGCGCACTACACTTCCCGTCATGACCCGAGTCGTTTCGTGTGTGCGCGCTGCCCTGTGGCTGTGCCTGCCCTGGTTGTTGCTGGTGCTGGCACTGGCCTGCCTGCGCCCGATGGCCATCCCCGATGAGGGGCGCTATGGCGAGATTGGTCGCTGGATGTGGGTCAGCGGCGACTGGTTGGTGCCGCGCCTGGATGGCATTCCGTTTTTTCACAAGCCCCCGCTGCTGTACTGGCTGGAGGCGATGAGTGTGGGCGTGTTCGGCCCCCAGGTGTGGGCTGTGCGGTTGGTGCCCATGCTGCATGCCGCCTTGATGCTGACCGGCTTGTACACCGTGACCCGGCTGTGGGCGGGTGAGGCCCTGGCGCGCCGTGCCGCGTTGATGCTGGGCAGCAGCCTGGCATTTTTGGTGGGGGGCCAGTATGTCAACCATGACATGTTGGTGGCCTGCTGGATCAGTCTGGCCATTCTGTGTTTTGGCTGGTCGTTGGCGTCGGGCGAGCGGCCCCATGCCGGCTGGGCGCGAGCGGGGTTTGTGGCGTGCGGCCTGGGCATCCTGAGCAAGGGCCTGATTGGCTTGGTGTTGCCGGGCCTGGTGCTGCTGTTGTGGATCGCCTGGACGCGGCAGTGGGGCAAGATCCTGCGGCTGCCGTGGCTCAGCGGGCTGGCGCTCTTTGCCTTGATCACGGTGCCGTGGTTTGTGCGGGCCGAGCAAAATTACCCGGGCATGCTGGGCTACTTGTTTGGCACGCACCAGTTCGGGCGCTTCACCGCCACCACGTTCAACAATGCGAGGCCATGGTGGTTTTACGGCGTGGCCGTGCTGGTGCTGTGGGGCCTGTGGCTGCCCTGGGCGCTGGTGTCCGCGTGGCAAGCGCTTCGTGGTCACGCGGTTCGCTGGCAGGTGGCTTCAGGGATGACCACCATACCCGAGCAACTCGTGCAATTGCGAAGCCTGGCCGGGATCTGGGTGGTGGCCATTCTGGGCTTTTTCTCGATCCCGAACTCCAAACTCCTGGGCTATGCCTTGCCGGTGGTGCCGGCGCTGGCGCTGCTGTCAGCCCTGGGCTGGTCGTGCCTGCAGGGCTGGCGTTGGCAGCGCTGGCTGTGGCGCGGCTTGCTGATGCTGGGGGCGGTGCTGGCCGTGGGTGCGAACCATGTGGCCGGGCAGTTCATTGACAAGTTCAGCAGCCGGGATGTGGCGGCGGCGCTCGCTTGCCGAGCCAGTCCCACCGCGCCCTTGACCGTGTTGGGCGGGTATCCCTACGACTTGCCGTTCCTGTCAGGACGTGCAGCACCACTGATGGTGATGCAGGACTGGGACGCCTTGCGCGGCAAAGTGGGTGACGAGTGGCGAAGCGAGTTGCTCGATGGGGCGCGCTTCGATGCCCAGGCCGCGAAGGTACTGGTACCACTCAGCACATTGCCGGCTCTGGCGGGCGTGCCGGGGCAGTGGGTGCTGGTGGCGCACACGGCCTTGCCCGAACTGGCGCCGGCGCTGCAAGGCTTTGAGCGCAGCGTCGAGGGGCGCAACTGGTCGTTGTACCGCAGCCCGAGCACCACCGAGCCAGCAGGTTGCTCGCCCTGAGGCCGGTGGTTCACGCTGCGCAGCGCGCTCAGCGTCGGAAGGCCCAGAAGCGCCCCAGCAAAAACGTCTGGGCAGCCGCCACGATCAGTGCCACGATCAAGGCCGCCAGCCCTGGCCAGCCAGCCCCCCGGTGCAAGAGCATGAACACGCCCTCGTTGCAGGCGAAGCCTGCCAATGCGGTGGCACCAAAGCGCCACAGGCTTTGCAGCACACCCGTGGCCGCATCGGCAAAGCTGAGCCAGCGATGACCGACAAAGCTCACCCCGAAGGCCACGACAAACCCCAGGGCATTGGCGACTTCAGGCCACAGGGTGGTGGTCTGGCTCAGCCACACGAACACCCCCAGGTGCGTCAAGGCGGCTACACCGCCCACCAGCAAGAACCACACCCCGCTGCGGGCCCAACGCGATCGGCCGGGCAGGGGCGAGGAGGGATCGACAGGCCCGTTCACAGGGGCAGGGACGGCTGCGAGTTGTCCGCCACCCGCTCGGCCTTGGTCGCGCGGGCAGGGCGCGTGCGTTCGCGCGGTTCAGCTTGCGGCTCAGGCAAGCCTTTGCCCAGGCGTTGCCGAACCCAGTAGGTGGGCCGCTGTTTCACCTCTTCGTAGATGCGGGCCACGTATTCCGCCAGCACGCCGATGGACAGCAACTGGATCCCGCTGAAGAACATCAAGCCCACCACGATGGTGGCATAGCCCGGCACATTGATGCCCCAGAAAAAATACTCGGCCACCACCCAGGCGCCGTAAAACAACGCGGCACCGGCCAGCAACAAGCCAGCCAGCGCCAACAGGCGCAGCGGCGTGACCGAAAACGCGAGCACGCCGGTCAAGGCCAGGGCAAACGAGCCACGCCAGCCAAAGTGGCTGCGTCCATCGGTGCGTGGCAGGGGTTCGTAGTCGATGGCCGTGCTGCGAAAGCCCACCCAGGCATACAGGCCCTTCATGAACCGGTTGCGCTCCGGCAAGGCCTTGAGGGCTTGCACCACTTGCCGATCCATCAGGCGGAAGTCGCCCGCGTGCGGCGGAATCTCCACCCGGCTGCCCCAATTGATCAGGCGGTAAAACAGCGTGGTGAGCCCGGCGTGCAAACGTGACTGGTCCTCCCGGGTGCGGCGCACCGCATACACCACATCATGACCTTCGCGCCACAAGGACAGCATGCGCTCGACCAGCGCCACCGGGTGCTGGCCGTCGGCGTCCATCAGCACCACCACATCGCCGCGCGCGGCATCCAGCCCCGCGGTCAGCGCCGACTCCTTGCCGAAGTTGCGTGACAAATCCAGGCCCACCACCTCGGGATGTTGCCGGCACAGTGAATCGATCACATGGGCGCTGGCGTCCCGACTGCCGTCGTTGACGATCACCAATTCAACCTGCGGGCTGAGCGTCAACAGTCGCTCCAGCACCTGCGGCACCAGGCGTGCCAGCGTGCCGGCTTCATTGAAAGCCGGCATCACGCAGGAGATCGAAGGCGTGGCCAAAGAGCGGTCGGTCAAGGGGGACATCCTGTGGCGGCTCCCGAAAAGTGAAGTGCGAATGTCGAAAGAAGGGATGCGAATCTAGCCATGCAGGTTCGCAAGCGTCCCTAGGATTTTGACACGACCCTTCAGGCCCCCTTGCACCATGACGCCCGCCTCCCCTCCACCCGCTGACGCTGACCCTGGCGGGTCCAGCGAATCCACAGCCCCCCGGGCCCCGGTCCTGGGCGGGCACACAACGCCGGGACCCCGGCTCGGGGGTGCCACGCGGCTGCGCCAAACGGTGCTGCTGATCGACCTGGTCGAGTCGGTTCGCCTGATGGCCAGCCACGAATCCGAAACGGTGCAGCGCTGGTGCGAATTTGTCGAGTGGGTGCAGGGCCATGTGGCGCAGGTGGGGGGCGGGCAGGTGGTGAAGAGCCTGGGGGATGGTTTGTTGCTGACCTTCGACAGCGCCTGTACCGCCTGGCGCGTAGCCGGTGCTTTGCACGAGCGACTGGAGCAGATGCAGCACTGGGTGACGGACGCACAGCGCATGTGGCTGCGTGCCGGGCTCCACAGCGACTGGGTGTACCGACACGCCCTGGACGTCTTTGGCTCAACGCCCAACCTGGCTGCCCGACTCGCCAGCCTGGCCGGGGCCGGTGACACGTTGTGTTCAGACGCGGTGTGGCGCGAGGTGCAGCACTTGCCGGCCGTCGAAGCGGATGATTGGGGCCTGTGCTGGCTCAAGCACCTGACGCAGCCCGTGCAGGTGTACCGGTTGCGATTCGCACATGCCTGGCGCGTGGCGTCTCCCCCACCCGCGCTGCCGCCCTCCGATTCCCAAGCCGTGTGTCCGCTGATTGCCCTGGTGAGTGGCACCATCGTCCTGCCTGCGGACGACGGCGGACTGCTGGCCGACTGGTTGCTGCACGGTTTGTCCGACCGATTGGCGCGGGTAGAGGGGTTGCGGGTGACGGACGCGCTCTCGAGTGGGCTGGCGGGACTGGGACCTGCGGTCGACCCGTCCGAGGCGCTGCGTCGACTCCAGGCCGATGCGGTGTTGCGGCTGAGCGGGCGGGTGCAATCCGGCCGGCTGACCCTGGAACTCGAGTGGTGGTCGCGCCCCTTGATGGCGGGCAACTTCTCGGTGGTGGCGCAGTACCCGCTGGCGGATGTGTTCCAGCCGGAATCCGAGCTGATGGACCAGCTGATCGGCCAAGTGGTGCGACAACTCCTGCGCCGCACCGGCTACGCGGGGGCGGCGGTGCCCCTGCACAACCTGGGTAGCCATGCCTTGCTGCTGGCCGGCATCGGTGCCCAGCATGGTGAGCAGCGCGAACGGTTCGTGCAGGCGCGCACCTGCTTTGAAGAGCTGGTGCGTCGCCATCCCCGCCTGTCCGCGCCACGCGCGTGGTTGTCTCAGTGGCATGTGCTCTCGATCACGCGGGGCTTGTCTGCCTTGACGCCGGCCCTGGTGCAGGAAGCCTCGCTGCACGTCAAACAGGCGTTGTCGCACCAACCGGATCATCCCGTGTCATGGGCGGCGCAGGCGTTTGTCCAGTGCCATCTCGAGCATGACCCCGAGGGCGCACACGCCTCGGTCATGGAGGCCTTGCGGTTGGCGCCCAGCCAGGCCATGGCCTGGATGTACCACACCACGATTGAAAGCCTGCTGGGCCGAACGGCCGATGCCTATGCAGCAGGGATTCGGGCGCTGGAACTCGCCCCGCTGGGGCCGCTGCGCTACTACCCGTGTTGTCTGGCTGGTCATGCGGCGCTCTTTGATGGGCGAACGCAGGAGGCAACTCGGTTACTGGAAGAGTCGATGGCGCTCAACCCGAGCCACTCCCCCACCGTGCGGATGCTGGTGGTGGCGTACCACGACCTGGGTCAATGGGACGCGGCGCGGCGTGCCCTGGCGGCCTTGCGCCGGCTCGAACCCGGGCTGACGGTGCAAACCTATTTGGCGCGGTCTCCGGGGGCTTTGGCCCAGCGGAGCCGTTTTGCCGATGCAATGGCCGCCGTGGGCCTGCCACGGTCTTGAACGACAAGGAAGGAGAACTTCATGCAACAACTGCACACGCAATGCCTGGCGCCCTTAGGGGCGTGGGCCGGGGGTGGAGGTGGAGGTGGAGGTGGCGGTGGCGGTGGCGGTGGCGGTGGCGGTGGCGGTGGCGGTGGCGGTGGCGCCGCATCACAACCGATCAACGGCCTCGCTCGGTGGCCCACCCTCGGGTTGCCAGTTTCGCTGCGCGACGAATTTGCCCACGCTGAACAAATCAGCGCCTTGCAACTGGTGCGTGAAGGGGTGATCGACCCCCTGGACCTGCGAGGTCGCCGGCCCCCACTCACTTCATCGGCTCAGCGCTTGTGGTCTTGCGAGCCTTGGGTTCGACAAGCCCTGGCGGTGCAGGAGCTGATGGAGCCCCTGGTGTTCTCTGACCACCCTCGTGAGACGCCAAGGCAGGAGGTCCAATTGAAGGAGGCTCAGTTGCAGGAGGCCCAGTTGCAGGAGGTCCAGATGATCGAGCCCCACCAGCCCGAGGTGTGGTGGGCCCAGGAAGTCGGTCTGGGGTTTCGGGGGCAAGCGCCGTTCATTCGGCTGCAGCGTCCCCCGCCACAGATGTTTGAAGCCGAGTTGTCCCAGGTGTTGGCGTATGCCGATCTGCGTGCTGAGCGAAGCACCGAAATCCTCACTCAGATTGACGGACAGTGGGCGCATTGGTGCAGCATCCTGCCGCTGCGGCCGGATTGCACCCCCCATACCCTGGCCTTGTTGGCGACGGCGTTGCAGTGGGTCATCCCGTTGGAGTTGCGCTTCAAGCACGCGTTGGGGTGTCCGCGCCCGGTGGCGTGGTCGCCCCAGGTCCAGCCGTGCATCTCCACCCCGGGGCATGGGACGTTTCCGATGGGCCACGCGGTGCAGGCGTTTTTGACGGCCGGCATTCTCCAGTCCCTGCGGGGTGGGTCGGCGGACGATGCCTGGGGCGTGCAGCTCACCCGCACCGCCTTTCGCATCGCCATCAACCGGGTGGTGGCCGGTCTGCATTTCCCGGTGGACCTGGTGGCGGGGCTGGTGCTCGGTCTCACCCTGTCCCACTACCTGTGCCGCATGGCTGGCATCGCGCACCACCCTGAGCCGTGGCCCAGGGTGGTCTTTGATCCCGGGCGCTACCAGTCACTGGGCCCGTTGGGAGGCTTGCATTCGGGAGCCGATGTGATGCGAGCCTTTCAGGTCGCCTCCGCCACCGGCTCGGCGTTCAACACCTCGCCCCCTGTCCTGCTGCAGGCCCCGGCCTGGGCCGAGATGTGGCGTGCGGCCGCCCAGGAATGGCAGGAGGTACACCATGGCGCTTGAGACCACCCGCTTCGAGTCCTTGCCCGCGCGCACCTTGCCGCGTGGGGTGATGGAATTGCCGGACATCGACCTGGCCCTGGTGTGGCTCGATACCAGCCCGTTTCGCGATTTCGAGGACCTGGCGTACGCAGGCCACGTGGGGTTGCTGGTGACGTTCGAGCTTCGCCCGGGGGTGCACCTGGATGCGCTGCAAGGCGTGATGGGCCCTGACGATCTGCTGCAGGAATCCTGGGCGGGCTCGACCCGCACCTTCGGCACGGCGCGGATTGCGCTCGAGACCTGCTCGCGCTGGCTCAGCCCTGACGGGCGGGCAGTGGTGGCCCGCTTTGAGACCGCCTTGCTGTGGCGCGACCAGCGTGGCAGCCCAAGCACTGACCCGGTCATGGTGGCCGGGATGGCGTCCGAGCCGGATGGGCAAGCTGACGCCTGCGACACCCAACGGGCAGCGCGATCATCGGACCTGACTACACAGCCCAACCACCCTCCCTCCGCCTTGGCGTCGCCACCGGCCGACGCGGCGACCCTTGCCGCCAAGGACCTCTGGATCGTGGTGGACGACGGATGCCCTTGGGCGCGCTCGGATCTGCGTCTGCCCAACGGTTGCAGCCGGCTCCTGTCGTTGTGGTACCAGCAGGCGCCGGGCACGCCGATCGAGAATTCGCAGGCGTTGCCACATTCCTGGGCAGGTCGATACTGGGACACAGCGCGGATGAACGACTGGCTGGCACGCACCGGTCATGATCCTGCCGCCGCGTATGCCCAGTGGGGCGACGAACAACTGCTTCGCCGCACTTCGCACGGCGCACACATTCTGGGCTTGCTGCTGGGACGGGCTGGCGGGTATTCACCTTCCGCCGATGCAACGACCGGACCTGACACGACCCGCCTCGCGTTTCCTGAGGGCCCCACCCGGACCGCGGGTCGACCTCCAGGGCCGGACCTGGTGTTTGTTCAACTCCCGCGCGCTGTGCGGTCTACCGTGTCACGCGCAGCCCTCACGCCATGGGTGCTCGAAGGCATTGCGCACGGATTGCAACATGCCACGGGTGCCCGGCGAGCCGTGGCCACCCTCAGTCTGGAGTCTTACGACGGCCCGCACGACGGTTCGTCCCTGTTCGAGGCCGGGGTGCAGGCCTTGATCGAGCATGCCCGCCAGCGTCTGCAACTCGACTTGCGGGTGGTGTTGGCGGCCGGCAATGCACACCAACGGCAGGTTGCGGTGTCCCTGGATCTGGTTCCCGGTCGGACCCGTGAGTTGCGATGGGAGGTGGTGCCGGGTTGTGAGCGCGCGGCCTGGCTGGAGCTTTGGTGCCCCGGGGACCAACCCTTGCCTGACTTGCAGGTCGCCGCGCCAGGCCATGAACCCTCGCCGCCCCTGGGCGCAGGCGCGGTGTGGGCCTGGCCTTCACGCGACAAGGCCGTGTGCGCGGTGCTGGTGCCGGCAGCGCCGCGAGTGGGGGGGCGTTTGATGTGGGTGCGGTTGGCGCCGACCCAGGTGTTTCAGCCGGGTGAACCAGCCGCTCCGTGCGGCGTCTGGCGATTGCGATGGACCTCGGCGGTGCCTTTGCGGGTACATGCCTACCTGGCGCGCCTGTGGCCCGGGCCCGGCGGCAAGGTCGCCGGACGGCAAGGCCGGCTGTGGGTGGAGGAGCCGCCGGCCTCGGACCTGCAACGCGCCGGGCCGCCAGCCATGTCAGGCTCCATGAGTGGCATGGCGTGTGGAGGGGCGGACGTCACCGTGGTGGGCGGCAGCTGGTGGCATGCGCCCGTGTCCGCGACCACGCCCGACGAACCCCAGGGCCCCCACGGTTCCGAGTTGCCCGTGCCGAACACCGGCCGCGGCCCTGCGCGCGGCGGCTGGCGTGCCCAGGCAACGGCGGTGGACACGCTGGCGCCCTGCGAGGAAAGCCGCTGCTTGACCGGCCTGCGCAGCATGGGCCACCTGGACGCCAGTACGGCTCGCCTGGGTGGCACGAGCGTGGCCGTGCCCCTGCATGCCCGAACCCTCATCGACCCGCAGCAGCCGGAGACACCACCCCCGTAGAATCCCGGCATGCTTCTCGTCCAACAAGAATTGCTCGCCGAACTGGCCCAGGCCCTCGACGGCCTGAGCCCGGGGGCTGCTGAGCGGGCCGCTTTCGAGTCGCCCAAGGTGGCCGCGCATGGCGACTGGGCCATCACCGCCGCCATGCAACTGGCCAAACCCCTCAAGGCCAACCCCCGTCAGGTGGCTGAACGCCTGCGCGAGGACCTGCTGGCTCGCCCAGGCTTTCAGCGCTGGGTGCAAGACCTCGACATCGCGGGCCCCGGGTTTCTGAACCTGCGGTTGCGCCCTGCCGCCAAGCAGCAAGTGGTGCACGAAGTGCTCCAAGCCCGGCACGCCTTTGGTTGCCAGGCCGTTCGCCAGGAGCGCGTGCTGATTGAGTTTGTGTCGGCCAACCCGACCGGCCCCCTGCATGTGGGACATGGGCGTCAGGCGGCCCTGGGTGACGCCATGTGCAACCTGCTGCAAACCCAGGGCTGGTCGGTGCACCGTGAGTTTTATTACAACGATGCGGGCGTGCAGATCGCCACCCTGGCGCACAGCACCCAGTTGCGCGCCAAGGGGTTCAAGCCAGGCGACGCCGAATGGCCCGAGTCGGCCTACAACGGCGACTACATCCAGGACATTGCCAACGATTTCCTGGCGGGCAAGACGGTACAGGCTGACGACCGCAGCTTCACCGCCAATGGCGATGTCAACGACATCGACGCCATCCGCCAGTTTGCCGTGGCCTACTTGCGGCGCGAGCAGGACCTGGACTTGCAGGCCTTCGAACTGCGCTTTGACCAGTACTACCTGGAGTCCAGCCTGTACACCGATGGGCGCGTCGAGCGTGCGGTTCAAACGCTGCGTGACAGCGGCTTCACCTACGAGCAGGACGGGGCCTTGTGGCTGCGCTCCACCGACTTTGGTGATGACAAAGACCGCGTGATGCGCAAAACCGACGGCACCTACACCTACTTTGTGCCCGACGTGGCCTACCACCTGGCCAAGTGGGAACGCGGCTTCACCAAGGTGGTGAACATCCAGGGCACCGATCACCACGGCACCATCGCACGCGTGCGCGCCGGCTTGCAGGCCGTGTCACGCCACACCGGCCTGGGCATTCCCGAGGGCTACCCCGACTATGTGCTGCACACCATGGTGCGGGTGATGCGCGGGGGCCAGGAGGTGAAAATTTCCAAGCGATCCGGCAGTTATGTGACCTTGCGCGACCTCATCGACTGGACGTCTAAGGACGCGGTGCGGTTCTTTTTGCTCAGCCGCAAGCCGGACACCGAATACGTGTTCGATGTGGATCTGGCGCTGGCGCAGAACAACGACAACCCGGTGTACTACGTGCAGTACGCCCATGCCCGCATTTGTTCGGTGTTGCAGCGCGAGGGCCTGCTGGGTCAGGACGTGTCCTGGCACGAGGTGGACCTGTCGCCGCTCGACTCCGCACCCGCGCAGTCGCTGATGCTGCAACTGGCGCGCTATCCGGGCATGCTGTCGGCCGCGGCCCAGGACTTTGCCCCCCACGATGTCAGTTTCTACCTGCGAGAACTGGCGGCGGCGTACCACAGCTATTACGACGCCGAGCGTATCCTGGTCGATGACCCGCAGGTCAAGCGCGCCCGTCTGGCCCTGGTCGCGGCCACGGCCCAGGTGTTGCACAATGGACTGGCCGTGCTCGGGGTGTCAGCGCCCACCAGCATGTGAGTCGGTGTAAGACCCCACAACATGACAGCCTCTTTGCATCCATCCCCTGTTGATCGTCTGGCCCGCCAGCGTGGCGGCACCTTGCTGGGTTTCATCTTCGGCCTCATTGTGGGCCTGTCGGTGGCCCTGGCCGTGGCGATCTATGTGACCAAGGTGCCCATCCCGTTCCTCAACAAGGGAGTGCACCGCAGCCCGGACCAGGATGCGGCCGAGGAAAAGAAGAACAAGGACTGGGACCCCAATGCCCCGCTGTATGGCAAGAATCCGGTGAAGCCGCCGGAGAAGCCCGCGGGCGACGACACGCCGGCCGTGATACCGCCGCCTTCCAGCACCCCTGCGCCGACCACCGGCGAGGATCCCCTGGGGGACCTCGCGCGCAGCCGCGCAGCCACGGCAGATCCGTTCAATTACTACGTGCAGGCCGGCGCGTTTCGCTCGGCCGACGAAGCCGAGGCACAACGTGCCAAGCTCGCCTTGCAGGGATTTGACGCCCGGGTGAGCGAGCGTGAGCAGTCTGGTCGCACCGTGTTTCGCGTGCGCATCGGCCCGATGGAGTCGCGCGAGGAAGCCGAGCGGATTCAGCAAAAACTGGTGGCCACCAAGGTGGACGCAGCGCTGGTGCGCGTTCAACGTTGATTTTTCGAGAGGTTTGCATGCAACGTCGCCATTTTTCCCAAGCCGTGGTGGGTTCGCTGGGGGCGTTGACCCTCACGCATGAGACGGGCTGGGCGCAGCGGGCTCCGTTCCAGGAAGGCATTGAGTACACCACCCTGGACAAACGCGTGCCCACCGACGTGGGCAAGGGCAAGATCGAGGTGATCGAGTTCTTCTGGTACAGCTGCCCGCACTGCAATGCCTTTGAACCGCGCTTTGCCGAATGGGTGAACAAGGTGTCCAAGGACATCGAGGTCAAGCGCGTGCCGGTGCGTTTCCGCGACGACTTCGAGCCCCAGCAACGCATGTACTACGTGCTCGAGGCGCTCGAGAAGGTGGAGGCCTTGCACGGCAAGCTCTTTCAGGCCATTCATGTGGAGCGCCAGAACCTGTCCGGCGCCGATGCCTTGGCGCAGTGGGCCGAGAAGCAGGGCATCCCCAAGACCAAGTTCCTGGAGGTCTACAACAGCTTTGGCATCGTGTCCAAGGCACGTCGGGCCACCCAGCTGCAAGAGTCATTCAAGGTCCAGGGCGTGCCGGCCCTGGGGGTGGCCGGGCGTTTTTACACCGATGGCTCCCTGGCGGGCAGCATGGAGCGCGCCCTGCAAATCGTCGATCACCTGGTCGGCGAGGTCCGCAAAGGCCGCTGAAACCCCACGGCAGCGCCAGACACGCGGCCTGGACTGCGGCTTTCAGGCCACGGCGTGTCAGCTGGCATGCACAAGGTATGCCAGAAACAGGTGTTTTCTCGCTGGGTGAGCAGTTACCCGCATACAATGCGGCATCCAAATTGCTGCAAGTTCCGTGCCTTGAAACCTGTTGTCGTCCTGTTGTTGAGCGCTCTGCTGGCTGCGACCGTCACAGGTGCCCGCGCCGAAAAAGCCGACCGCGACAAGCCGATGAATATCGAGGCCGACAAGCTGGTGCATGACGATCCGCGCCAGCGCACACTGTTTTCCGGCAAGGTCGTGGCCACCAAGGGCACGATCATCTTTCGTGGCGATCAGCTGGAAATCTGGGAGGATGGTCAGGGTCACCAGTTCGGCCAGCTCTTGCCCGCCAGCGGTCAGCGCGCTTTCTTTCGACAAAAGCGTGAGGGCCTCAACGAATTCATGGAAGGCGAGGCCGAGCGCATCGAGTATGACGGTCGTGCCGATCGCGTGAGCTTGCAGGGCCGCGCCGTGTTGCGCCGCTACCGGGGGGCCCGGCTCAACGATGAAATGAGCGGCCAGCTGATCGTCTACGACAACGCCACCGAGCGTTTCACGGTGGACAATGCCCCCGCCAGGCCAGGCGATGCCGCCGGTGCGGCCGCAGGCGCCTCCACCAATGCGCGTGTGCGTGCCTGGCTGACCCCGGCACCGGCCGGCGGAGCGGCGCCATGAGGGTTGCCGCCGCCAGCGCAGACAGCGGTCGGTTGGAAGCCCACCACCTGCAAAAGTCTTATGGCAGCCGCAAGGTGGTTCACGATGTATCGATCTCGGTGCAAAAAGGCGAGGTGGTGGGTTTGCTGGGCCCCAATGGAGCGGGCAAGACCACGTCGTTTTACATGATCGTGGGGCTGGTACGCGCCGACGCAGGCGGGATCACGCTGGACGGCCAGCCGATCGAGCGTTTGCCGATTCACCAGCGTTCACGCTTGGGGTTGAGTTATCTCCCTCAGGAGGCCTCCATTTTTCGTAAGCTCAATGTGGCCGACAACGTGCGAGCGGTGCTCGAGTTGCAGCAGGACGAGCACGGCCAGCCCCTGTCCCGCGAAGCGATCGAGCAGCGCCTCACCCACTTGCTGCAGGAGTTGCGCGTGGACCATCTGCGCGATTCCTCGGCCACGGCGCTTTCGGGCGGTGAGCGACGTCGTGTCGAGATTGCCCGCGCGCTGGCCACCCAGCCGCGTTTCATCCTGCTGGATGAGCCGTTTGCTGGCATTGACCCCATTGCGGTGATCGAGATCCAGCGCATCATCAGTTTTCTCAAGGGGCGTGGGCTGGGGGTGCTGATCACCGACCACAACGTCCGCGAGACCCTGGGCATCTGCGACCACGCCTGCATCATCAGCGATGGGCGCGTGCTGGCCCATGGCACCCCGGCCGAGATCGTGCACAACGCCGACGTGCGGCGCGTGTACCTGGGCGAACATTTCCGGATGTGACGCGATGAAACAAGGCCTGTCACTTCGCGTTTCCCAGCACCTGGCGCTCACGCCGCAGTTGCAGCAATCGATCCGGCTGCTGCAACTCTCGACCATGGAGCTCAACCAGGAAATCGAGCAAATGCTCGACGACAACCCGTTCCTGGAAAAAGACAGCGAGCTGGCCGAGCGGGAGGCCTTTGGCCTTGAGCAGGCCGATGCGCGCACCGAAGAGTCGGTGCAATCCGGGGATGCGGCGGAAGAAGCTGCCCTGTCGTCGGATGACCTGCCCGACGCCGCCTCGGGTGACATGCTGAGCAGTGCCCCCGGGGACGGCTTGTCCGAGATCGCGGTCAGTACTTCCAGTGATGTCGAGCCGGGCCTGGAAGGTGTGGCCGAGGGGTGGGAGGGCGACGGCAGCGTCGAATTTTCCATGGACGACAGCGAGTGGGGCGGCGATGCGCCCGCGCGCAATGGCGCCCTGGACGACGACACGGCCGACGCGACCGAACTGGCCCGCAGCATCGGCTCCCTCACCGACTTTTTGCATCAGCAGGCCCTGTCGCTGCGTTTGAGGGAGACCGACCGCGCCGCCCTGCGTTTCCTGATTGAGTCGCTCAATGACGATGGCTATCTGGAGGACTCGCTGGTGAGCCTGGCCGAAGGCCTGGCCGGCGGGGATCTGGAGCAGCTCGAAGAACTCGAGCATCGCTTTGAAGTGGCGCTGCGACTGCTGCAAACCCTGGAGCCCACGGGCGTGGGTGCGCGGAACCTGGCCGAATGCCTGACGCTTCAGCTCAAGGCGATGGAGACCCCCAACGAGGAGGCCGAGGCCGTGCGCCAGGTGGCCCTGGCCATTTGCCGCCAGCCCCTGGAGTTGCTGGCCAAGCGGGATATCAAGCGGCTGGTGGTGGCCGTGAGCGACAGCGATGTCCGCGTCAAACTGGCCATTGCACTGATTGCCCGGCTCGAACCCAAGCCGGGACGGCGGTTTGTGGACGTGGAGCGTCAGCTGGTGGTGCCCGACGTGCTGGTCACCCGGCAAGGGCTGGACCGGCAAGGACAGCCGGTGTTTCGCGTGCAACTCAACAGCGACGTGATGCCGCGCTTGCGCGTTCATGACATCTACGCCGGCGCGCTCAAGGGCGCGGGCAAGGGCGAGGGCCATCAAGGCCTGCAGCAGCGACTGCAGGAAGCACGCTGGTTCATCAAGAACATCCAGCAGCGCTTCGAAACCATCTTGCGGGTGAGCAATGCCATCGCGCAGCGTCAGCGCAATTTCTTCATCCACGGTGAACTCGCCATGCGCCCCATGGTGCTGCGCGAAATCGCCGACGAACTGGGCTTGCACGAGTCCACGATTTCCCGGGTGACCACGGCCAAGTACATGGCCACGCCCTTTGGCACCTTCGAGCTGAAATACTTCTTCGGCTCCGGCTTGGGCACGGACAGCGGCAACAACGCGTCGAGTACGGCGGTGCGCGCGTTGATCAAACAGTTTGTGGCCAATGAGAATTCCAAAAAGCCCCTGTCGGACAACCAGATTTCCGAAATGCTCAAGGAGCAAGGCATCGATTGCGCGCGGCGCACCGTGGCCAAGTACCGCGAAGCCTTGCGCATCGCGCCAACCCATTTGCGAAAAGCGCTCTGATGAATGCTGACACTGCAGGGCGTGGACGCACTGCGCCGACACTGGGCCATGCCTGGTCTTTTTTCATGCCTTGCCCCGCCGGTGTGGAATCATTGCTGGCGCGCGAGTTGGTGACCCTGCTGGGCCATGAACCGGCGGGGCTGGCCACCCGGCGTGCGGGCGTGGCCTGGCGCGGGACCTGGCTGGAGATGATGCAAGCCAACTTGCACAGCCGCCTGGCCCAGCGCGTGCTGGTGCAACTGTCGGACACCCCCTACCGGCAGGAGCAGGATATTTACGACGCTGCCCGACAGGTGGCGTGGGAGCGCTGGTTCACGCCGCGGCAGACCTTCAAGATTGAAATCACGTCCCAGCACAGCCCCCTCAAGAGCCTGAATTTCGCCGCCTTGCGCGTCAAGGACGCGGTGGCCGATCATTTCCGCGATCTTCGCGGGGAGCGACCGAGCGTGGAGGTCAAGCACCCGGATGTCCGGGTGTACGTGCACCTCACCGCCGAGCGCATGACGCTCGCGCTCGACACCTCGGGAGAGCCGCTCTTCAAGCGCGGCTGGCGCGTCGACAAGGGCGATGCACCGCTCAAGGAAACCCTGGCAGCCGCCATGCTGGCGGCCAGTGGCTGGAGCTTGTCGATGGACGATCAGCCGCCGGCGGTGGCCCGTGGCGTTCCCCTGTACGACCCGTGTTGCGGTAGCGGCACCATCGCCATCGAAGCGGCACAAATCGCTTGCGGCATGGCGCCGGGCTTGCACCGCCGCTTCGCGTTTGAAAAATTGCAGCCGTTCGAGCCGGCGGATTGGGCCGCGTGCCAGCAACAGGCCCGCAGCCTGCAGTGCGCGCCCCGCGCCGAGGTGTTTGGCAGCGACGTGGCGTTCCGCATGGTTGATTTCGCGCGGCACAACGCTGAGCGTGCGGGCGTGAGTCACGCCGTGAACCTGCGCGGGGGCGATGCCTTGCAGCGCATGCCGCCCGGCGAGACCCCCGGTTTTCTGATGGTCAACCCGCCCTATGGCGAGCGTATCGATGTGGGGGGTGTGGCGCGGCCGGGCGGGCGCCAGCAGGCCCAGATGATGCGTACCGGCGTGCCGGCGGGTTCGGGACACGTCGCCGGCACAGCCCGCGCGGGCGCCGGTGACGACACCCAAGCGGCTTCTGCGGGTGACTTCTTCCAGCAACTCGCCTCGCACTGGAAAAAGAACTTTCCTGGCTGGACCGCCTGGGTGCTCTCACCCGATGCGCGTTTGCCGGGTCAGATGCGACTCAAGGAAACCCGCCGCGTGCCCATGTGGAACGGCCCGATCGAGTGCCGCCTGTTCCGCTTCGATCTGGTCGCCGGTCGGATGCCCTCGTGACTCTGCTGGTGCTCGACACCAACATCGTGCTCGATCTGTGGTGGTTCGAGGACCCGCGCGCCGAACCCCTGCTCGACGACTTGCAGGCCCACCGCGTGCGCTGGCTGGCGACCGAGGCGATGCGCGACGAGTTGCAGCGTGTGCTGACCTACCCACATCTGACGCGGCGCCCACGCCGGCGCGAACAGGACCCGCTGGCCGAATTCGATCGTCATGCCTCGCGCGTCCCCCCTGCGGCGCGCGCGCCCTATGTCTGCAAGGACCCGGACGATCAAAAGTTCATCGACCTGGCCGTGGCCCACACCGCCACCTTGCTGAGCAAGGACGCGCAAGTGCTGACCATGGCGCGGCGGCTGCAGCGGCTCGGGGTGCCGGTGACGTCCACCTGGGAACCTGCCCACCCGGTGGCGCAACCGGGGCACTGATTGATGTCAGAATCGGCGCACTGTCGTTGTTTGCCGGTTTGAATGCTGATCCGGACAGATCGCGCGACCTGGCCCTCATTGAACATCGGTTATGCCCCATTACCAGATTCAGGTGGACGTCACGCCCACTTACCTGCCGCACCAGTCCTCGCCCGAGGAGGGGTTGTACGTGTTCGCCTACACCATCCAGATCCTCAACACCGGCACCATCGCAGCCCAATTGATTTCGCGCACCTGGAATATCAACGATGCGGAAGGCACGCACGAGAAGGTGCGTGGGTTGGGCGTGGTGGGTCGGCAACCGCTGCTGGAGCCGGGCCAGCGTTTCGAGTACACCAGTGGCACGCGCCTGCGTACCCCCACGGGCACCATGCACGGCAGCTATTTTTTCGTCGCCGAGGACGGCGAGCGGTTTGATGTCGACATCCCGATGTTTGTCCTCGATGCCCTGAGCGGCGAGGGCCGCCAGTTGCACTGAGCCGTGGACCCCATGGGTGAATTCGACCTGATCGAACGATTTTTCCAGCGACCCGCGCGGCGGGCGGTGCTGGGCGTGGGCGATGACTGTGCGTTGCTTCAACCCGCCCCAGGTCAGCAGTTGGCCATCTCGACCGACATGCTGGTGGAGGGGCGGCACTTTCTCTCCACTGTCGATCCGGCGCGTCTGGGCCACAAGGCGCTGGCGGTCAACCTGAGTGACCTGGCGGCCTGCGGCGCCAAGCCACTTGCGTTCACGCTGGCGCTCGCACTCCCGCGCGCAGACCACGGGTGGCTGGAAGGTTTTTCGCGCGGCCTCTTCCAGCTGGCCGATGCGCATGGGTGTGAATTGATCGGGGGCGACACCACCCAGGGCCCCCTGAACCTGGCCATCACCGTGCTGGGTGAGGTGCCCCCGGATCAGGCGTTGCTGCGCCATGCGGCCCAGGCTGGCGACGACATCTGGGTCAGCGGCACCTTGGGCGACGCGCGCTTGGCGCTGGAGGTCTTTCGTGGCACCTGCCAGGTCAGCGGTGAGGTCCTGGAGCGCGCGCGTGTCCGGATGGAGTGTCCCACTCCCCGGGTCGAATTGGGGCTGGCCTTGCGCAGCGTCGCACACGCGGCCATCGATGTCAGCGATGGGCTGCTGGGTGACCTCGGCCACATCCTCAAGCGCTCCGGCGTGGGCGCACAGATCGAAACGGCCTGGGTGCAAGGCAGTGCGGCGGTCACGCCCGACGTGTTGGCACTGCCCTGGCCACGACGCCTGGACTGCGTGCTGGCGGGCGGCGATGACTACGAGTTGCTCTTCACCGCCCCCGTGCTTCATCGCGAGCGCATTCATGCCCTGGCCAGCGACCTCGATGTCCCGGTGACCCGCATCGGACGCATCACGGCCGGGAGCGGCTTGCGGGTGGTGGACCCGCAAGGACAACCCATCAACCGACGCTTTGCGTCGTTCGACCACTTCAGTGCATGAGCGGGCGCGTGCGACAGTTTCTTGGCCATCCGTCCCACTGGGTGGCGATGGGCTTTGGCGCCGGACTGAGCCGTTTGGCCCCGGGCACCGTGGGCACCTTGTGGGCCTGGGCTGCGTACCTGGTGCTGCAGATGTGGCTCGAGCCGTTGCAGATCGGGTGGGTGATCCTGGGCGCTTTGCTGCTGGGGTGGTGGGCGTGCACCGCCTCGGCGCAGCGCCTGGGGCTGGCCGATCCGGGCTGCATCGTGTGGGACGAGGTGGTGGCCTTCTGGCTCATCTTGTGGTTGCTGATGCCGGCGGGTTTTCTCACGCAGGTGCTGGCCTTTGCGCTGTTTCGGTTCTTTGATGCGGTCAAACCCGGTCCGGTGGGCTGGGCAGATCGGGTTTTCAAGGGGGACGGCTGGCGGGGTGGCTGGGGCATACTGTTCGATGACCTGGTGGCGGCCTTTTGCACGTTGCTGGTGTTTGCACTCTGGAGGTCGTTATGACGCACGTGGAACGGTTGGCCCAGGCCTTGATGCAACGCGGCTGGATGCTGGCCACCGCCGAAAGTTGCACCGGCGGCATGATCGCCGCGCGTTGCACCGATCTGGCGGGCTCCAGTCAGTGGTTTGAGCGTGGCTTCATCACCTACTCCAACGACGCCAAACATGAGTCACTGGGCGTGAGCCAGGACATCCTGACCCAGCACGGGGCCGTGAGCGAGGAGGCGGTGCGAGCCATGGCGCTGGGTGCCTTGCGGCACGCCAAGGCGCAGGTCAGCGTGGCGGTCTCGGGCATTGCCGGTCCTGGTGGCGGCAGCCGCCACCGACCGGTGGGAACCGTCTGGATGGCCTGGTGCCTGCCCGGCGATTCCGGCCCGACGCTGGGCGCCGAGACGGCGTTCATCAAGACCGAGTGCCGGCAATTCGCGGGCGACCGCGCGGCGGTGCGCGAGGCCACGGTGGTGCATGTGCTCGAGACCTTGCTCGGTCTGCTGGGCAGCAAGGGGCAGGCGACGAGCGCCCGCTAGGTGCCCGAAGCCGGTCGTGCGCCGCTGCACAGGCCCCCGATAATGGGGCCATGAGCCAAGCCCGCACCTTCCGCATCGCCCCGTCCATCCTGTCCGCCGATTTCGCCCGACTGGGCGAAGAGGTCAGCCACGTCATCGCCGCCGGCGCCGACTGGATCCACTTCGATGTGATGGACAACCACTATGTCCCCAATCTCACCTTCGGGCCGATGATCTGCCAGGCGCTGAAGCCCCATGCACGCACCGCGCAGGGACAAGCGGTGTCCATCGATGTGCACCTCATGATCTCGCCGGTTGATGCCCTGGCGGCCTCTTTCGCGGCGGCGGGTGCCGACCTCATCAGCTTCCACCCCGATGCGTCCGGTCATGTGCACCGCAGTGTGCAGGCCATCAAGGCGCAAGGCTGTCAGGCGGGCCTGGTGTTCAACCCGGCTGAACCGTTGGATGTGCTGGACTGGGTGATCGACGACATCGACCTCATCCTGATCATGAGCGTCAACCCGGGCTTTGGGGGACAGAGTTTCATCGACTCGGCGCTGCGCAAGGTCGAACACGCGCGTCGCCGCATCGAGGCCAGTGGCCGTGATATCCGCCTGGAAGTCGACGGCGGCATCAAGGCCGACAACATCCGCCGCGTGGCTGACGCGGGTGCCGACACCTTTGTGGCGGGCAGCGCCATCTTCGGTCAGCCCGACTACGCCGCGGTGATTTCGCGCATGCGAGCGGCCCTGGCGTGATGCGCCTGTCCTGGGACGCCGTCATACTCGACCTGGACGGCACGCTGGTGGATACCCTGGGCGACTTCACCGAAGCGGTGACACGCGCGTTCAACGATCTGGGTCTGGAGGCCGTGCCGCGTTCGCGGGTGGAGCGTGCGGTGGGCAAGGGGTCTGAGCATTTGCTGCGCACCTTGCTCGCCGAGCAGGCCGATGCCTTGTATGAGCGGGCCTGGGCGCGTTATCAGCACCACTATCACGCCATCAATGGACAATTCGCAGACCCCTACCCTGGCGTGGTGGAGGGCCTGCAGCACTTGCGGGCAGCGCAGTTGCCCCTGGCGTGTGTGACCAACAAGCCCACTGCATTTGCCCGGGATCTGTTGCGCCTCAAAGGCTTGGCCGACCATTTTGTAATGGTGGTGGGTGGCGATGCCTACGAGCGCCGAAAACCCGATCCCTTGCCACTCCTGAAAACCTGTGAGGCCCTGGGCACGACGCCCGCCCGCACCCTGATGGTGGGCGACTCCAGCAACGACGCCCAGGCTGCGCACGCCGCGGGCTGTCCGCTGGTGCTGATGCGGTATGGCTACAACCACGGCGAACCCGTGGATGCCCTGCCCGCCTGGGCGCACCTGGACCGGTTGGACGAACTCGCCGGTCTGCGCTGACGGCCCGGGCTGGCCAGCAAGCCCCGTGGCACGCGGCTCAAGGCTTCCCCCAGCTAACATGGGGGTTCAACTGCGGGGGCGCCATGATCCAGCTTTACATCGGCAACAAAAATTATTCCTCCTGGTCCATGCGGCCCTGGGTGTTGATGCGTCAGGCCGGTATCGACTTTGAAGAAGTCATGGTCCGTTTTGACGCCTTCACGCCTGATTCGCGGTTCAAGCAGGTGGTCGCTTCCATCAACCCCGTGGGCAAGGTGCCCGTGCTGGTCCATGAGGGTCTGGTCGTGTGGGACACCCTGGCGATTGCCGAATACCTGGCAGAACAATACCCGGACAAAACACTGTGGCCCGTGGGGCGTGAAGCACGCGCTCGCGCTCGCAGCGTCTGTGCCGAAATGCACAGCGGCTTCTCCGCGTTGCGCAGTGCCTGCCCCATGAATATCGAAGCCCACCTGCCCGATGTGGGTGCATTGGCCATGCGCGACAACGCCGGCGTTCGTGCCGATCTGCAGCGCATCGTTGGCATGTGGTCTGGTCTGCTGGCCGAACACGGTGGGCCGATGTTGTTTGGTCACTTCAGCGTGGCCGATGCCACCTTTGCGCCGGTGGTCATGCGATTGATCACCTACGCATTGCCAGTGCCTGATGCGGTGGCCGCCTACATGTCGCGTGTCTGTGCGCTGCCGGGTGTGAAGGCCTGGATGGACGGTGCGCTGGCTGAAAAAGATTTCATCGATTTTGAAGAGCCCTACCGCCTCCACCCCTGATGCAGGTAGGCGGTTCCGGATGGCGGGTGGGGCGGTGCGCGACGCAACCGCCCAGCGCCCGCCGTGCCCCGGGCCGCTTTGCTACACTTGAGCCCATGTTCATTCACCGCACCACCATCACAGGTTGCAGCGACCGGGGAGCCTGGCCCTGGCGTCGCCCGTTGGCCCGGTGCTCCTGTGCGCGCGCGTAAAGCCGCTGGGGGGCACTCTTTCCCCCCCTGCCCGTTGCCTGCGGTAACCGGCCCCTCATCATGAACAGAGCCCCCTTGGGGCTGAGCTGTGGAGGCTCATGTGATCACCGAACTCGAATTCAAAAGTCTGGCCGCTCAAGGCTACAACCGCATCCCCCTGATCGCGGAAGCCTTTGCCGACCTGGAAACCCCCCTGTCCCTCTACCTCAAGCTGGCGCATTCGCGTGACGGAGGGCGCTACAGCTTCCTGCTCGAATCCGTGGTCGGGGGTGAGCGTTTCGGGCGCTACAGCTTCATTGGTCTGCCCGCCCGCACCTTGCTGCGCAGCACGGGCTTTGGCGCGCAAGCCCTGACCGAAGTGGTGACCGATGGCGAAGTGGTGGAGACCATTGCCGGCAACCCACTGGATGCCGTGGCGGCGTATCAACAACGATTCAAGGTGGCCCTGCGCCCCGGTTTGCCGCGCTTTTGCGGGGGTCTGGCCGGTTACTTTGGCTATGACACCGTGCGGCACATCGAGAAAAAGCTGGCCCACTCCTGCCCGCCCGACACCCTGGGGTGTCCTGACATCCTGTTGTTGCAGTGCGAGGAACTGGCGGTCATCGACAACCTCTCGGGCAAGTTGTACCTCATCGTCTATGCCGACCCGGGCAAACCGGAAGCCTATGTGCGCAGCAAACAACGGCTGCGTGAACTCAAGGAATTGTTGCGCTACTCGGTGAGCGCGCCGCAGGTGCGTGCCACCCAGACCTATCCGGTTGAGCGGGAATTTGCCAAGACCGATTTTCTTGCTGCGGTGGATCGCGCGCAGCGCCTGATCGAGGCGGGCGATTTCATGCAGGTACAGGTGGGGCAGCGCCTCAAGAAGCGCTACACCGAAAGCCCACTGTCGTTGTACCGCGCCTTGCGCTCGCTCAACCCCAGCCCGTACATGTATTACTACCACCTCGGGGACTTCCATGTGGTGGGGGCCTCGCCCGAGATTCTGGTGCGTCAGGAGGCCACGCCTGAGGGTCACAAGGTCATCATCCGTCCGCTGGCGGGGACACGCCCGCGCGGTGCCACGCCGGAGGCCGACCAAGCCACCGAGGTGGAGCTGATCAACGATCCGAAAGAGCGGGCCGAGCATGTGATGCTGATTGACCTGGCCCGCAACGACATCGGCCGTATCGCCAAGATCGGCAGCGTCGAGGTCACGGAAGCCTATGTGGTGGAACGCTACAGCCACGTGATGCACATCGTGAGCAACGTCGAGGGTATCTTGAAGGAGGGCCTGAGCAACATGGATGTGCTGCGTGCCACCTTCCCGGCGGGTACGCTCAGCGGTGCGCCCAAGGTGCATGCGATGGAACTGATTGATCAACTTGAGCCCAGCAAGCGCGGCATTTACGGAGGGGCCTGCGGGTACCTCAGCTTTGCAGGCGACATGGATGTGGCCATTGCGATTCGCACCGGCATCATCAAGGATGGGTACTTATACGTTCAGGCCGCCGCTGGCGTGGTCGCCGATTCGGTGCCCGAGCTGGAATGGAAAGAGACCGAACACAAGGCGCGTGCCTTGCTTCGCGCGAGCGAACTGGTCGAGGAGGGATTGGAGTGAGCACCATGAATCCATCCCCGCGCCTGTTGATGGTCGACAACTACGACTCGTTCACCTACAACCTGGTGCAATATTTCGGCGAGCTAGGCGCGCAGGTCGAAGTGCAACGCAACGATGAAATCACGCTGGAGGGCATTGCCGAACGTCGCCCCGATCTGCTGGTGATTTCCCCCGGTCCCTGTTCGCCACTCGAGGCCGGTATTTCGGTGGCGGCCATCCAGGCTTTTGCAGGCAAGACCCCGATCCTGGGCGTGTGTCTGGGGCACCAGAGCATTGGTGCCGCGTTTGGCGGCAAGATTGTTCGCGCCCAGCAACTGATGCACGGCAAGACCAGCGTCATGCACACCACCCGCGAAGGCGTGTTTGCCGATCTGCCCGAGTCGTTCACCATTAACCGCTACCACTCGTTGGCCATCGAGCGCGCCACTTGCCCGGCGGCGTTGAAGGTGACCGCCTGGACGGACGATGGCGAGATCATGGGTGTGCGTCATGCCGAGTTGCCCATTCAAGGGGTGCAATTCCACCCCGAGTCCATCCTCACCGAGCACGGCCACGCCATGCTGAAAAATTTTCTCGAGCAGCGTTAATGCGTCAGGAGTTATCGATGTCCATCACCCCCACCGAAGCACTGCAACGCACCATCGAGCACCGCGAGATTTTTCATGACGAGATGCTGCACCTCATGCGCCTGATCATGCAGGGCGAGATGACGCCGGTCATGACCGCCGCCATCATCACCGGATTGCGCGTGAAGAAGGAAACCATCGGCGAGATCACGGCGGCTGCGCAAGTCATGCGCGAGTTCGCCACCCCGGTGCACGTGAGCGACAAGACACACCTGGTGGACATCGTGGGCACGGGTGGCGATGGGTCGCACACCTTCAACATCTCCACCTGCAGCATGTTTGTGGCGGCCGCCGCCGGCGCCAAGATCAGCAAGCATGGCGGTCGCAGCGTGAGCAGCAAAAGCGGCAGTGCCGATGTGCTGGAGAGCCTGGGCGTTCATATCGACCTCCCCCCTGCCGCGATTGCCCGCTGCATCGACGAGGTGGGCGTCGGATTCATGTTCGCCCCCAACCACCACCCCGCGATGAAAAACGTCGCGCCGGTTCGCAAGGAGCTGGGTGTGCGCACCCTGTTCAACATCCTGGGCCCCCTCACCAACCCCGCGAGTGCGCCCAATATCCTGATGGGCGTGTTCCACCCCGACCTGGTTGGCATCCAGGTGCGCGCCCTGCAGCGACTGGGCGCGGAGCATGCGTTGGTGGTGTATGGCAAGGATGGCCTGGACGAGGCCTCACTGGGCGCAGGGACCCTGGTGGGTGAATTGCGCCAGGGCCAGATCCGCGAATACGAAATTCACCCGGAAGATTTCGGGCTGCCCATGTCGAGCAGCCGCGCGCTTCGCGTGGAGACGCCCGAGGCCTCGCGCGAGATGTTGTTGGGCGTGCTCGACAACACCCCCGGCCCGGCGCGGGACATCGTCGTGCTCAACGCGGGCCTGGCCTTGGTGGCCGCCAATGTGTGCGACTCGGTGGAACAAGGCATTGCGCGGGCGGGTCAGGTGCTCGAGAGCGGGCAGGCCCGCACCCGCTTGAACCAACTCGTGGCGCTCACGCAGCAACTGGCGAAGGCCTGAGGTACCCATGTCTGACATCCTGAACAAAATTGTCGCGGTCAAGCATGAGGAAATTGCGCAGTCGCAACGGCTCAGGCCGCTGGCGCAGGTGCGTGCCGACGCTGAAAGCCGTGTCCTGACCCGTGACTTCGAAGGTGCCATGCGCCGTCGCATCGCACAGGGCCAGGCCGCAGTGATTGCCGAAATCAAAAAGGCCAGTCCTTCGCGTGGCGTGCTGCGCGAGCCGTTTTTCCCGGCTGATATTGCACAAAGCTATGCCGAACATGGGGCGGCTTGCCTGTCGGTGCTGACCGATCGTTCCTTTTTCCAGGGCAGCCCTGACTACCTCAAGCAAGCCCGCGCGTCGTGTGACCTGCCGGTCCTGCGCAAGGACTTCATGGTGGATCCCTACCAGATCTACGAAGCCCGCGCCATGGGGGCCGATTGCATTTTGCTGATCGTCGCCTGTCTGGAGGACGGCTTGATGGCCGAACTCGAGGCCATCGCCCACGCCCTGGGCATGGCGGTGCTGGTGGAGGTGCACGATGCGGACGAACTGGATCGTGCGCTCAAACTCAAGACCCCGCTGGTGGGCATCAACAACCGTAATCTGCGCACCTTCGAGGTCAGCCTGGACACCACCTTGTCGCAACTCTCCCGCGTGCCTGCGGATCGCTTGCTGGTGACGGAGAGCGGCATCCTCGCGCGCGAAGACGTGACCCGGATGCGCGATGCCGGTGTGCACGCCTTCCTGGTGGGCGAGGCGTTCATGCGCGCGCCGGAGCCGGGCGAGGCGCTGGCCCGTTTGTTTGCCAACCCCTGAGTCGGTCTGTGAAGACGCTCGGCACCGCGGACTTGTTTGACCGGGGCGAGACGCCGCGCTTGACGAGCTGGTCGCCGCGCGAGTGGGCTGTGGACCCGTCATGGGATGCCGTACTGGCGCCGTTCTGGCAAGGGCCTGTGGGGCGCGGCCTGCAGGCACGGATCGAGGAGCGGCTGGCTCAAGGGGCCATCATTTACCCGCCCAACCCGATGCGCGCCCTGGCGCTGACACCCCTGTCGTCGGTACGCGTGCTCATTCTGGGTCAGGACCCGTACCATGGCCCGGGGCAAGCCCACGGGCTGGCGTTTTCGGTGACACCGGGTGTTCGCGTGCCGCCCTCCCTGCGCAACATCTTCAAGGAGTTGCAGCGCGACCTGGGGCAGCCGCTGCCGGCGCATGGCTGTCTGGAGTCCTGGGCGGCCCGCGGGGTGCTCCTGCTCAACACCTGTTTGACGGTGGAGGACGGTCAGGCAGCGAGCCACGCCGGGTGGGGCTGGGAGGTCCTGACCGACGCTGTGGTGGAAGCGGTGGCCTCCACGGCCCCGGCGTGTGTCTACATGCTGTGGGGCGCACACGCCCATTCCAAGGCTTCCAGGATAGATGTGTGCGCTCGCTCTCATGGGCGAGAGGCCTTGCTGCTTCAGTCCAATCACCCCTCCCCGTTGTCCGCCGCCCGTGGGGCGCAACCGTTCCTGGGTAACCGGCATTTCTCGCAGGCGCGGGACTGGCTGGATGCCCGCGGACACCCCCTGCACTGGACGCTCTGACGGCCGCGTGTTCAGAGGCGGGAGGGTCTTTATCTTGTGCTATAGTCTTGGGTTCGCCGGAGGGGTGCCCGAGTGGCTAAAGGGGGCAGACTGTAAATCTGTTGGCTTACGCCTACGCTGGTTCGAATCCAGCCTCCTCCACCAGCGAAAACCAGTGGTCTGCCGCAAGGCGGGCTCGAGGTTGTGTGGGTGACCTGCAACTGTGACGACCTGGGGGTCGGCTGCCCTGTGTGGGGGCTGCTTCAAGGTCCGATGCGGGAGTAGTTCAATGGTAGAACCTTAGCCTTCCAAGCTAATGACGCGGGTTCGATTCCCGCTTCCCGCTCCAGCGTTCGGGTGGTGGTGTTTCAGGGTTTGTTGTTGGTGTGTGGTCGGCACCGGCTTGGGTTGCGTGGCAGCCCAGGCCTGTGTCGATGCCCTTGTGGCTCAGTGGTAGAGCACCCCCTTGGTAAGGGGGAGGTCGCGGGTCCGATTCCCGCCATGGGCACCAGCGCCGGCGGGCCCTCCCTGTCACACAGGCGTGCCGCGGCCGACCAGGCCGCCGCTACGATGCAGGCCCCTCCCACCTAACCGGCCTGCAACATGCCATCCCTGCGTGTCCACGCTTTCGATCAGCCGCTGCAGGTCGATGCCCTGCCTGCCGCGGAGCCCGGCCCTGGCGAGGTGCGCGTGCATGTGCAGGCCTGCGGCATCTCCTACTTCGACCTTCTCATCGCCCGCGGCGGCTACCAGTGGCGCCCTGCGCTGCCCTTCACCGTGGGCAGTGAATTTGCCGGCACGGTCGAGGCCTCTTCCCATCCCAATTGGAAAGCTGGCGACAAGGTCATCCTCAACGGTCAGAAATCCGCATGGGTTTCCAACGGCCCGATTGCCGACGTCTGCGTGCTCTATGCGGCCTGCGACCGCGGCAATGGTCCCGATCCTGAGAATGGCGTGGTGATGATCGTGCCGATGAACGCCAAGGGCATCAGCCGCGGCAAGTTCATTGACAAGCTGGGCCAGCGCCCACTGCCGCAGGGCGAGATCTTTTTCGACAATGTCGAAATCTCGGCCGATCACATCATCGCCGGGCCAGACGAGTTCCAGCGCGCAGTCTACGCGATTCATTGCGAGGCGAACGGCCAGATGGGTGCGATCTGGACAGGGTCTGCGCGCGCCTCCTTCGAAATCGCGTGGAAGTATGCG
>CALBSC010000024.1 GCA_937927685.1 uncultured Burkholderiales bacterium
CGCGCTTGGCCTCGGGGCCGCGCACACTGAAGCCCATGCCCTTTGGCGTGCCGCTCGATCCGATGTCACGCTGCAGCGGCACGTAATGCTTGTAGGCCTCCTCCCAGGCTTGCACCACGCCAGCGTCCTCCAGGCCATCCGCCACCAGGCCGGTGCGGGTGTCGGCCAGCAGCTGGTCCACGTCGCGCGCGATGTTGGCCAGGGCCTTGTCCTTGCCCGCTGCAGCGAAGTCGGCCAGCACCTTGGCCGCTTGCTGGTTGCTCATGCCGGACAGCGCTTCGTTGTCCTTCATGTCCGGGTTGATCGCTTTCATGGCCGCATTGCGCTCGGGCGCATGGCGCGCGTGCAAGTACAGGTTCACGTCGTCCATGGTCACGCCGACGTTTTTGCCTGCCACGGCGATCTTGGCCAGGATCGGCTCGACGTGTTCCTGGTAGATGCCCTCCACGCGGGCGGCCACCTTGCCGTGGTACAGCTCTTCGTTGAGGTAGGCGTCCACGTCGTCGCGGATGCGGCCGTACTTGGCCTGGATCGCATCGCGCACGCGCTTGAGGTCGATCTTGTTGTTCTGGATCGCGCGCACCGCGTTGTCGAAGGTGCCCGGCTCGGGGACCGTCCAGGGCTGGGCCGCGCTTTGCAGGCCGTTTTGGCTGCCCTTGGGACCTCTTGTAATGTCGCTCAAAATGTTCGGATTGGCGGGGTCGAACTCGCCGTTGTTGCCGATGGTGGATTTGATCTGCTCGGGGCGGAAGGCAACCCAGACCTTGCCGTCCGCTGTTCGCGCCCCATCAAACCCAGCTTCCATTGCCCAGCGTCGATCACGTTCTCCGCCGCGCTTGCCCTGCATGGCCTGAATTTCGTCGATTGTGACGGTCTTCGGATTCTTGATGGACAGATACACAGCCATGGGCTTGCCGTACTTCTCAGCAAAGTCGAGATCCGTCGAGAACCAGAAACCAAAGTTGCTACCGGGGCTTGTCGCGTCCTCTTGCAGTTTGAACTCACTGAACTCAGACCCGGTCCCGTGGTAGACCACCAGCGGCTGGCCGTCGGCGTCCACCACTTTGCTGTCGCCGAACCAGCGCTTGAAGGCTGGGGTTTCTGTCTGATCCCTGTTGCGCATCAAGTCGTTGGCGGCTTCGGCTTCGGACAGCACCTTTTCGCTCAGGCGCTCGCCGTTGCCGTCCAGCACCGCCTGCAGGCCGCGCAGCACAGGTGCGTCGGATGACAGGCCCAGGGCGTTCTTCACGTACTGGAGCATTTCGGACAGCCAGCGCTTGGCCTTGCCCACCCAGGAGCCTTCCACGGCGTAGCGCTTGGCCAGGATGTCGCTGGCGTTGACGGCCCAGAATTCGCTGGCGTTGTAGAGCTGGTAATGGTCCTCGTACTTCAGGCCGCCATCGGAAAAGCCATCGCGCACGCGCTGCATGGCCTTCATGTCACCGGCCTGCGCCAGCAGCATGTCCTGCAGCAGCGCGCGGGTCTTCTCGTCGGCCTTCTGGTAGGCCTTGTCCCAGGCCTTTTGATAGGCCTTGAGGATGCCGTTTTGCACGTCCGTGGGCATCATGCGCTCGGTGTGGTGCAGGATTTCATGCACGGCCGTGGTTTCGTTGGCGGCGTCCTTGAACAGGCGCATCACGCGGCTGGCCGGGTTGTAGTCACCGGCTGCGCCGCGCTGGTTCTCGGGCTGCTCGCGCACGCTGATGCCCAGGTCTTCGGCCAGGGCCGGGTTCTTGGCCAGCGCCCACAAGGCGAAGTCCACGGTGTTGGCGTCCAGCTCGCCCTTGCGCTTGGCACGGATCAGGCGCTCGGTGATCCAGTCGGGGCCACGCTCGCGGCCTTTGATGATGGAGCGGTCCAGGCGCGTTTCGTTGCGCTGCTCGATCTGGTCGATCAGGCCCTGCACGCCTGCGCGGTACTCGACTTCGGTGATCTTGCCGTCGCTCATGCGCTTTTCCAACGCCTTGAGCTTGGCCAGGACGTTGGCGCGCGGGGCCTCGGGCAGGCGGCTGATCGGCCCGTCCTTTTGTAGGCCTGTGATGTCGTAGAGCATCACGCCCTTGTCGGTCTCGCGGGTCTCGATGGTCTGGAAAAAGTGATCGAAGCCAGCGCGGATCGTGGGAATCTCGCCGGCCGTGGGGTACGGGTAGCTGTCATCCAGCTCGAAGCCCAGGGCCTCGGCCGCCTTCCAGGTCTCGGGCGCTACGATGTTGGCCAGGTAGTCGTTCGAGGCGTCCTGGTCTTGGAGCTTGGAAATCAGGTAGGACTCGAAGGCGCGCGCCGACATCTCCGGATCAGTCGTCCAGTATTCCTTGGAGCGCTTGGCGTCCAGCTTGGCCGATCGCGCCTTGATCGCGGTCTCGCGGATCGCCTTCATCACTGCACCGAAGGCCTGCACCATTTCCTTGCGCACCGCCCCACGATGCTCGAACGGCGAGCCACGGGATGCGAGCGACACGTCAAGGGCATCGGTCATCATGCCGTCGGCCTTGGAGCGCATGCGCGAGAAGTAATTGTCCAGGGCGTGCCACCACTCATGTCCGAGGCTCCCGGCTCCGGACTTCTTGGTCAGATTGATGACCACCTTGCCAGGCTCGTAGTGCGCAGCGGCCGGGTTCACGCCACCGCCACCACGGGCACCGAAGGCAAGACCCAGTTCTCCATTGAGTGAAATGGCCTTGGGCGGGATACCCAGCACGGCGGCCATGTCCATCAGCGCATCGAAGGCATCGTTCAGGTCTTTCTGGCGGCGACCCTGCTCGACCCAGTTGCCGAATTCCACGCCACGGAAGCCGAACGTCTCGCCGAACATCTGGGGCGTCACGTCCTGCCCGTTGCGCATGTCTTCGCCGACGCGGGGATCGTTGGTCTCCCGGCGCTCGCGCGGGATTTCCTTGGCCTTCTCCAGCGCGGCCACCAGCTCGGCCTGCTTCGTGGCCTTGTGTTCGCGTGCTGCTTTGACGTTCTCGAAAGGCCCGGCCAGGTCGATGTAGTTGCGGCCCATCTTCTTGCCGATGAAGTAGCCGTTCTGGCCCCGCTTGGAATAGATGTCGAACGTGACCTCTTTCTTGGCGGCCGGGTTGATGTCCAGGCTGTCGTACTTCTCCTTGAACGCCTTGAGCGCTTCTTCGCGCGTTACGCCCGTGGCCAGCTCGCGCGGCCAGTTGCTGAAGGCAGTGGCGGCGGCTTCCTTCTCGACGGTCCAGATGACGCGCGGAGGGTTGTACTCGACCCGGTTGTACATCGAGTATTCGCCAGAGCGGATGCGAACACCATCCAGCGACTTGCCATGCCCGACCAGCATGTACAGCTCCACCCGGCCCGCCAGATCGCGCATGCCCTGCGAAGTGAACTGGGTCATGAGCTGCTTGGCCCGATCCACACTGAGCCGGCCGTCCATGAGCTTCATGGTCGTGTCGCGCAGGCTGCGGACCTGCTCGGCCCAGCGCTTGACCTTCCACGCCTGGCGCGGCTTGGAGGGAATCTCGTCGCGTGCGGCTCGTGCAAAGGCTACCGCCCAGGCGTCCGCACCACCGTCCAGCAGCGCCTGGTAGTCGGGCTGCGGCCAGACCTTGGAGAGCGGCTGATTGGCGATGTCGTCGTCGGCGACCGCGCCCAAGTCGTCCTTGAAGGATGTCCAGACATCCTTGCGCGCGCCGCCGATCTTCTCGCCAAAGTCCTCAATCTTGCCGGCAGGCTTCTGAGCGGGCTCGCGCTTGCCTTCGCGGGTTTCGTTTACGGGGATTTCGGGCTCGGAATCTTTCGCGCTGGCTGGCGCGCTGAAGATGTCCGTCTGGCCACGGGATGCGGCCACGTCGGCGGGACGATCGCTGCCGGTCAGGGCGAAGTCGTCGCGCTGGGCATCGGCCTGCGCGCGCTGCTCGGCTTCACGCTCCTGCTGCTGGCGCTCTTGCTCGGCCTGCTCCAGCTTGGCAAGCCGATCCTCGATGTCCTGCGGGGTGTAGCTCGTCAGCCCTTCGGCTTGGCCGACTTCGGCGGGTCGGCCCGCTTGAGCTGATCCAGTGTCTTGCGGTCCTGCGGGTCGGGCTGCTTGCCCGCCAGCATCTTCTTGAACAGGCTCACGCCCTGCGGGCTGCGCCAGACTTTCTTGGCTTCTTCGTTCATCCTCGGGCCTCAGTTGGTTGATGATGTCGCCACGACTTGCGCGCGGCACTTCCCCGAACATGTCCGAGGCGGGCTTGTTTGCCTCAGTGTAGGCCATGTCGGCGGCTGCCCCGAGCGCTTCCACCACGGGCTTGACGCTGCGGGAATTGCGCACGAACAGGTCCAGCACCTCCCCGACAAGAGGGTCAGCCGTCATGTCCCGTTGCTGGGCGGCCTTGGCCAGGGCGATGCCCTCGCGGCGCGCGTTCACTGCAATCTCGGCCGCCTGCGTCACCACGTCGCGGATGTCCAGCGCGCCGGCACCTTCCAGGCGGGCCATCTTCGGGGCCACCTGGGACAGCGCCGACAGAATCAGTCTCGCCTCGGGATCTTGCGCCTGCGCGTACAGGCGCACGAGCTGGTCATTGCCATACGCGCGCGCGAACACCGCCGCCGCGATGCGGTCCACCGCCTGCTTGGTCGGCTGGCCATTGGTGTCCAGCAAGCCACCCTGCTCGGACTGCGGCATGGCGCGCACGAACTGGCGCACGGTCTCCGGCGTGATGGAGCCGTCCTCGGCGAACTGGAGCGCGTCCAGGCTGACGCGCTGCGCGTCGTTCTTGGCTTGCTCCACGGGCGAGAGCGTGAGGTTGCTGGCCGTGTTGGAGACATCGCCGATGTCGGCGGTCAGCGAGTCCTTGGGCATGATGCGCACCAGGACCGGCTGCTTCATGCCCTTGATGACCTTTTTGTCGATGCCATGCAGGGCGTCGTCCATCAGCTCCTTGCGGTAGCCGTCGGCCTTCGCGTTTCCGTAGGCAGTCTGCAAGCCTGCAATGCGGCCATTGCCTGCAATCGCGCGGATCGCCTGCACCTGGTCGTTGCCATAGTCCACATTGGCCGTGCCGTCGGACTTGTTGGAGGCGAGCACCTGGTCGGCTTCGACCACGGCGTACTGCACGGGGATGCGCCGGCCATCGCTGGCCACGGCCACATCCGACTTGCCGATCTGCTTGGCCGGGACTGTGCCGCCGGAGACGACGGGCGCACCGTTGGCGAAGTCTCGCGAGAAGCCCAGACGGCCGTAATCCGGATTCGCCGCGATGCTGGTCATCTGCGCGACCGAGGAAGGCGTCGCTCGGTTGCGGTTCTGGAGCACCATGCCGTCGCCCTGCGGCGCGGGGGGAGTCCAGCCGGAGCCCATCAGGCGCTGGATCAAGTCGGAAGGCGTGGAGACCGGGCCTGGCTCAGGCGACTGCGCACGCTGCGCGGCTGCGCGCTGCACATCGGGCGTCAGCCCCAGGTTGTTCATGCGCTCGACCTCGGCCTGGATGGCGGCTTGCTGATCGGATGGCATGGGGCTCGCGTTGCCCTGCGGATCGACCTGCATGGTCGGCTGCGGGTTGCGCACTGCCGGATCGAAGCCCAGCGCCAGCGGTTGCGGATCGGGTTGCGGCGCTGGCGCAGGCTCCTGGCGCTTTGGCATCTGGTCGAAGATGCGTGCGACGGTCTGCTGGATGACCTGCGGAGTCTGGCGGTCGGCAATGTCCTGCGCTGCCTGGTCGATCGCTCGCGCGACCTGGCGCTCGATGCCGCCCTTGCCGATGTCCGCTGCGTTCGTGGCCACATCGGAACCGGCACCCACGCCCAGGCCGATCATGCCGCCATACAGGCCCTGCTTGCCCATGGCGTTCAGGTCGATCGCCTCGTTCTTTGCCGTCTGCTTGCCGACGTAGTTGGCCGACTCTTCCCCGCCTTCCTGCAGGAACTCCTTGGCCCCGGTCTTGACGGCGGACTTACCCGCCTCGATGACGCCACGGCCGACCGACTCGCCAGCCAGACGGCGCGCAATAACGCCTTCGGCACCACCGCCCAGCAACTTGCCCAGCACCAGGGATGCAGCGCCGCTGATGCCTGCGCCCTGGTACCGATCGCCCAGAGCCTGGCCCTCGGTATCGGCAAAGGTCTCGGCCGCGTTCTGCGCTGCGCCAGTCACGACAGATGCGCCCGTTGCGGCTGCGCCTGGCGTGACGCTGGCAGCACGGGGGATGATCTTGGCGATAGTCGGCAGTGACTTGACTACACCGGCGGCAGCGCCAGCCGGCAGGAACATCGAGCCAACGGTAGAAATCGCCGTATCGGCCGCCGCGCGCGGGTTGCGCATGACCATGCCAGGCAGGTCCGTGATGCCGACGTTCGGGTCTTGCAGCGCCTGGTTGATGTTGGCCTTCTGCGCGTTCAGCGCATCGGAGCCGATCACCTGGTCGATCGCCTCCATACCGCGCTTCATGGCGTTGGACGTGTCCACGCCGATGCGGTCGCCCGTGGCCAGGCGTCCCAGGTCGGCCACGCCCTTGAGGGCGGTCGGACCGATCTTCAGAGCCGTGGCAACGATGTCGCGGAGGTTGTCGCTCCAGCTCGCGTCTGGCGCTGCTTTGGTCCCCGGACCATCCAAGAAATCGGCGGCGCTTTTGCCACTCGGGCCGTCCAGGAACTCATCAGCTCGCATTACTTCATCCCAAAGTCTCTTTGCAGGATTGCCATGGCGTCTTCGCGGGAGACCTTGCCCGCCTTGAATGCCGCCTTGACCTCATCGGCGCTCTTGTACTGGCCCGACTGACTTGGGATTCTTGGTCCGCTGGCGCTGGGTGCCGGATTTTTGTTCCCGGTGATCCCGCGCCGTGCGAGGCGCTTGTTCACCTCGGCCATGATGTCCGCCTCGGGTGCGCCCGGCATTTCCTTCTCGACCGCCGCGATGATCTGGTTGCGGGTCTTCGCGTTGGTCGCGTCCACACCGGAGCCCTTGGCCGGAGCCACGCCGATCGTCCGGGTCTCGCCTCGGGTCGGAATGGCCGTCACCGTGGCCTGGCCGGTCTCGTCGTCCACGATGGTCACCGGCTTGTCCAGGCCGGTCACCACACGATCGCGGCGCGCATTGGCCAGGCCGGCCGATGCGTTGGCGCTTCCGGCCTGCGCCAGATTCTCCGTGGCCCTGGAGCGCTCAACATCGCCGAACAGTTTGGCCAGCACCGGATTGGCCTCGAACTGGCCACCGGTCAGGGCGTTGAGCGAATAACCCGTGTTGTTCACGTTGTCGAATGGGGCCTTGCCGCTCGTGGCAAAGAAAGCCTGCGCGGTGGGCAGCGCCAGCGCCGGGTTCTGGATGACAGCGGCCCGGTCGCGCGCCTTCTGCTCAATGTCGGCCGCCTGCGCCATGTCGTCCACCTTGCCGCCCACACCCAGCGTTTTGTTGAAGAGGGCGATCGAGCGAGCAATGTTGCTCATCTTGGCGGGATCGACTGGGGCCGGCTGCACTGGCCCGACTCCATCGGCCGGAACTTCATAGGACGGTCCAAAACTGCCTGTCTGGATGAAGGTCTCGATGGCGGACCGCCGATCCAGGGGCACTTGCTGCTCGATCATCACGGTCTTGAGCGGATCGCGCTGCAACCCAAGCCTCTGCGCCAGCAACTCGGCTTCGGTACCGGCCTTGTTGGCGGCCATGTTGTGGTGATAGACCTGCGCGCCCTTGAGCATCGCGTCCTGCTCGGCGTTCTGGCGGTACATGGGCGCGAGTGCTGCGGCCTTGAACATGTTGGCCAGGCCTTGGCCAGCGGCGAGCGCGCCGCCGTTTCCGTCAATGGTGAAGTTCACTGCCCGATCCTCCGAAGTGCGTCCAGCCAGGACGTGTTGCCCGCACCCGTCCAGCCCTTGGATGCGTTGAGCGTGGCGATCGGGTCGGCCGTTGCGTTAGCCACAGCGAGGTCAGCCCCTGTGACCTTGCCCGTCGATCCGCCTGCCATGAGCCCAGCCGACCCCACGCCCTGGAGCACGCTCCCGCCGAACTGGAGCCCCGCATCGGGCCGACCGGCGACCTGGATGGCGATCTGGTCGGCACCTTGGTTGCCGCGCGAGAAGTTCCCGAGCTGGTCGATCGCCTGCCCGGCATCCATCAGTCGAATGCCCTCGTTCATGCGCAGACGGTTGGCCGACGTGGACTTGCCCAGAAGGCGGGCCAGTTGCTCGGCTGCCTTCAAGGACTGCACGTCCGATGCGGCCTTGGCCGTGGTGTAGTCGTTGGAGACGTTGCCTTGGGTCGTGGTCTGCTGCGCACGGATTGCCTGGCTCTCGCTGACCGGAGCCAGAAGCTCCTGCGTGATCTGGTCGGCGATCTGGGTTTGCTCGGTGCGGCGGTCCTCGGTGTTGAACTCGCGGGCGGTGCCCATGGCCTTCTGCTCGGCCTGCATTTGCAGATCGCGCTGGCGCTTGAGACTTTCACGGATTGCCGCGTTCTGGCGCTCCTGTGCATCCTGCGCGGCCTTGTACTGCATGGCCGAGCCGGCGACCATGGCGATGAGTGAGGCGATGGTAATCGGGTCCATGTCTCAACCTCCCTCAGTTGCCTGCATAGCGCTGGGTGGGCGCGGATACGCCGTACCACTGCTGGCCATAGCCGGCACCAGTCGCACGCCCAGCGTTCACCTGGTTGGCCAGGTATGCCTGGCTCAGGTCATTGAACAGATTGCCGATGCTGGAGCCCGAGCGCTGCTGCGCCACACTGTCAGCGTTCACCTTCAGGCCCTGCAAGGCCATCTGCGAGGCGGTACCGGTGTCGATGCCCGACTGGGCCATGCTGATGAGGTTCGAGCGGGTCTTTTCATCGGCCGCGCGCAGGTCCGCCGCCGCCTGGTCGGCAATGCCGCCCGCGCGAAGCAGGCCCTCATTGGTGCGCCGGTTCAGCTCCGTGTTGCTGTCCACGTCCACCGAACCGCCCAACAGGCCAGTGCGCGCCAGCGCGAAGCGATTGCTCCGCTCGGCTTCCTTGGCCTGGCGGTCCACCTCGGCCCTGTTCAGGTCGTAGACCGTGCTGCGCTGATCCGCATAGAGCGTATCGCGCGCGTTGGCCGGATTGCCGGCGACCCAGTTGCCGCTGGCGTCCTTCACCTTGTTGGCGAAGATGTTGTTGATTTCGTCCGTGGCCGCCTTGATGCGCGCCTGACGTTCTTCCTCTTGCCTCCGGCTTTCGGCTGCCGGATCGCCACCACCACCACCGCCCATTTCAGACCTCCAACTTCTGCCGCACCACCGTGTAGGCCGGCTCAAACCCCTTGCGGGCGAGCAACCGGGTCATGCCCGGCGCGCACCGCGCTTCAATCACTTCGGCCCCGGCTTGCCGGCACCACTGCCTGAACGTCTCCCAGAAGGCGTCCATGGCTGCATCCATCTGCTCGCCTGCAATCGCCATGACGTTCACCGCGAGCTGGCGCGGGTAGTGGATGAACTCGAAGGCACCGGCCAGCACCGGCCGATCGCCCTCGTACACCGCACCGATGACCGCCCGGCCATCGCGCACCATCCCGAACAGGTCTTGCGGCTCGAAGTCCCCGCAGGCCGGGCAGCGCGTCCACAGCGCCAGCATCGCGTCCTGCTGATCTTCAAGCCCCTCGTGGTCCCCGACGGAGAAAAATCGCACCCGCATCAGGTCGGCCCCAGGTCGTCGAAGTACAGCGTCACCGCGTCCAGGCGGAAGGGCTTGCTGTCCAGGTTGCGGAACTTCAGCGAGAACTCGGTACCGCAGCACTCCACCGGGATCAATCCGCCGCCGCGCGTGTTGCCCTTGACCCTCACCGGGTCGGTGAACGCCGTCGGATCGCGCACGTCAAAACCGACCGAGAACTCGCAGCGCCCCTCCATCACCAGGTCCGCGCCATAGATGCGCTTGTTGCGGCCGGGCTTTTTCAGGTCCATGTACGGGAGCTGGATGACCACCTCGAAGGGCTGCCCCTGGTCGGCATGCACATCCGGGTCGAGCTTGTAGACCGCATCGCCGCAGCGGATGTACAGCGTCTGGCCCAGCTCGGCAAAGGCGTCCGCCGTCGCCGGCAGGAAGTAGTGCGACCAGGCTGCGATCTTGGCCGTGCGGGAAATTGAGTAGACGAACAGCTCGTTGCCCATGGCGCAGACGTACTGGCCCGTGCCGTAAAAGTAGAACGCCTTGGGCGTAAAGCCCCCCGCCTTCACGCGCGCGCGCACCAGCGAGTCGATCGGCGATCCCACGTCCACGTCTGCCAGGTTGTTTGTGAGCTGGAGCGTCGTGATCGAGCGAAAGCCGTAGTCCGAGAGGAAGTACAGGTCGCCCGAGACGTTGGCCACCGTGCGCGGGTAGCTTGTGCCGACGTTCTCCACGATGTCCTGGAGCGCCATGGCAGCCGGGTCCGGGTCCACCTTCCAGACCTGCGCGCCGTCCTTGGACAGCACAATCAAATTGTTCTGGTAGACCCCGAGCGCGTTGGCCCCGCGATCGCCGCGCGAGTTGAGCCCGGTCGGCAGGAAGCCCGCATCGTTGGAAGCGCTCCAGTCGCGCGGGTTGCCGGTCTTGCAGTAGCGCACCGTGTCCCCGTTGACCGCGAACACCTTGGATGCGAGCTTGACGACGCCAGCCGTGTCCGGACAGGCCAGGTCGGCAATGTGCGTCGATGCGCTGCCGTCCAGGTAGTGGTGCTCCTGAAACCCGCCCTGGTACCGGATGGCCGCGTAGATGAAGCCGTTGAAGACATCGGCGAAGGACACATCCTCGACCGGGTAGCTGCCCGAGGAATACGGCACGCGATTGGCTTGGAACAGCGCATTGGCGTGCGTCACCGTTCCCTGTCCGTAAAACGTGTGCAGCTTGCCGAAAGCCGCGAACAGGCCCTTGGTGCCCGGCTCCAGCGTGGCCACCAGCGTCAGACCAGGGCGCTTTTCCGTGGCCAGGCCCGTCGTGACGTAGGCGTTCTTCATCTCCAGCAGCCGGTTGGCATCGGAGACGGACGCGCCCTTGCGCAGGTCTATGCCCAGGTCGAAGCGGTTGAAGGTGATGTCCGCCACGTCAGCCTCTCAGCCGGTATCCATCGCCGGACTTGACGACTTGCGCCTCGCGCGGCTGCTTGCCGCCCGCGAAGTAGCGCTGGCCCTCCTTCTGCCGGGACTTCTCTTTGTTGAGCATGGTCTGGAACGCCTGCGCTGGGGCCTGCGCGTCTGGATGCCGGTAGTGCGCCTTGGCGTTGGCCAGGGCGTACAAGAACACCAGGCGGTCAGGAACGCTTGGGCGATCGCCAGCCTGGCTGAAGCGGCTCTTGACCGCCGTGTGCTCGACGATCAGGTCATAAGCGCGCTCGGGCACGGGCCAGACTTCGAGCTGGCCGTTGAGCGTGCCGTACTTTTGGGGTTGCTGGCGCAGGCTCTCGAAGGACCGATCGCTCTCGGTGATGCCGTAGGTCAGCGGCTCGCGGATCGTGCCCGAGACCTTGACCCAGACGGAAATAACGGCTGCCGGGTCGATGTCCTCGCCGGCCGCATCGTCGTGCCAGTCGTACAGGTACGAGTCAGCCTGCGTCGTGATGATCGACTTCTTGCGCATGGCCGGCGGGTCAAGCTCCGCGAAAACGAAGTCGTGCGCTTCCTGAAGGTAGCTCTTCAGGGTCGCCTCGTTGTTCTTCGCGGCCGAGCCCTGCGCCACGAAGCCCAGGCGCACCCGCAGCTCGGTCAACAGCTCGCCGAGGGTCTTATAGCGCTCCGCGAGCCCGTTCATTGACCGACCTCCATGCCGATCATGGACAGGGCCTTGTCGCGCATCGGATGCGCCTCGGGCGCAGGCTGCCAGTCGGTCGGGATGCGCAGGTCCTCGGGCACGCGTGCCATAACCAGCGTGCCGGCATCGAGCTTGAAGAAATGGTCGTTGACGTTGACCACCAGCACGCCCGCCGCGTCGCGTTGCTTGAACGGCACGCGAGTCAGTGCCGCATGAAAAGCCGCCTGGTTCCAGTAGGCCGGATTCAGGACCGGCTCATCGGGTTGTTGTTCTTGTGGCTCCATATCGGTCCTTTCTCAAGCGGGGAACTTGGCCTTCAGCCAGTTCTCGAACATGAAGATCGCCCGGCTGCCCATGTGGCCAGACACTCCAACGAAGGCGGCAGTCACCAGCGGGGAGAAGCCAGCGTTCTCGCACAGCCAGAACGTGATGACGCCCGCGAAGGCGCTGGTCACGATTTCCCCGATGAACTCCACCAGGTTGAAAACGCGAGCATGGCCTGTTTGCAGTTTGCGCATGAAGTTCACGATTCCCCCCAGGATGGCCAGCATGAAGACCCACAGGTACGTCACAAGCGAATAAGAGGTTGGGTCTTTGTCGATCATGGTCAGGCGATGGCGTTGATGGGAATGACGCGCTTGGGCTTGGTCTCAGGCACACCGTTAACCATCCCGAAAATGTCCTTGCGGTCCTCGCGGAAGTCGCCGTCGATGTAGATCGGGACGCAGCCGGTCAGGAACTCGATTCCGGCCGCAAAGATCGGCACAGCATCGGAGTAAGCGTTGTCGCAAGAGCGGTCCCACAGAGGGCCTTCCAGGAACATGCACGAGCCCTGGCAAATCTGGAGCATCGGGCAGCTCGGGCAGTCCTTGCGCTTGCTCCAGTGCGTGGACGTGTTGAGCTTGACGGCCGTCAGGTCGGAGACATGGCCGATGCGATGCGCTTCGCCATTCGGGGCCGCACTGGCGGCACTCACGTTCTGGCAGGTCAGCACGTTGCCGCGCAGGTCCACGGCGATCTTGTCCGACTGATCCATCGAGCACTTTTGCCCGAGGCTGGATGCAGGGCGGCCAGTGCGGATTGAGTTGACGAAGGACGCGACGCGGTTGCGTACCGCCTGAACGTTGGCGGCCTGGCCGGTGCGGACCTCGTGGAACGCCAGATTGCGGAAGCCGTGCAGCTCGTCGGCCTGGAGCGACTGCGCCAGACCGCCCTCGTCGTAGGCATCCACGAAGCCGCCCTCGCCGATCGGCACCATCGGATCGCCGGTCAGTTCAACGAAGAAGCGCTGGATGGCCGCGCGCGAGACGTTCGAGCGGTTCACCATCGCGTTGAAGCTGATGCGACCCTGCGGAGCCAGGCGGGCATACAGCGCCATGATGGCCGCACGCTTCTCCGGGTCTTGCAGCGGGTCGGGGCCGCGCACATGCTGGCCAGGACCGTCGTGCGAGATACCGACGTTGAAGCCCATCCGATCCAGCCAGTCGCTGGTCTCGTCGTTGAGCAGCGAGCCGTTGGTGATGACCGACAAGGCGGCGTTCGGAAACTTGGAGCGGATCGCCTCGGCCAGCGGGCGAAGGGTCTTGATGTAGACCAGCGGCTCCCCGCCCCAGAACTCGACCGCCTCGGGCGGCGTTGTCACCCACGAATCGAGCCCGGCAATGAAGGCGTCCACGTCGCCGGAGTTGGTCTCATCCGCGCGGGGTACAAAGCGCTGCGAGCAGTATTCGCACTCGTAGTTGCACGACAGGCCCAAGCTGATCTTGAGCACACGCGGGCTGGTCTTGCCGATCGGAGTCTCGCGGGAAACGACGGGCGCAGTGGGTCTCGAAGCCACCTCCAGTCGAACTCCGATTGGCCGGCCTTGCGCGTCTGACAGCTCGCTTGTCTCGTTGTCGTAGTGCATCCAGACGATTGAGCCGTCAGGCTTGTGTGCGTGGATTGTGAACGTGGTCATTAAGCGATGCCCTCGCGCTTGGCGAAGTAGCTGCGCTGCAATTCGCGCATGCTCGCCTTGCGGTTCGTGACGTCGGTCAACGCACCAGCCACACCCTTGAATTGCAAGGAGCTGTGCTCATCGAGCATTGCCTTGAAAGCTGGAAGCCACTCGGGCCGCTCGTCCTCCGGCTGCTTCTCGGCGAGCTCGACAACCAAGAATGACAAAAGGTCGATATGCTTTTCCTGCTCGGCCAGCATGTTGATCGGGCTCACCTGCCTCAACAGGTCGCGCTTGGCAAGAACTGCCGCAGTGCGAGCGCTAGAAGCGAAGCCTGGGATCACCTGGTCGAATGCATCGATGCTCGACCCGTAGCCTTCCTGGCGCTTCCATTCCAGAGCGGTGTGCACTGGCTTGAACAGGACGATCGCCAGTTCATCGGAACCGCCTCGTGCGGCCGCCAGAACAGGCCCCTCCGTGCAACCGAAGCGCGCCCGCATGAAGGCATCGGTGTCACGGCTGTCGTCGAAGTCGACGGCCTCGACAAAGCCGCTACCTGTGAAGCTCCAATAGTAGACCTTCATACCCCACGGCTCGATGTCTGATGCGCGCAGGGCCAGTGGCTCGCCAGCTCCTGCATTACGTCGTGTGGCCATGTAGCCGCCTAGCGATGCCTCAACGATGGTCAGCGGGTTCTCGAAATCCTGAACATCGTCGACGAGCATTGTCTTGAGAATGAGCATAGGTTGGCCTTTCTGCTTTACCAGCAGTCACATGCGCAATTGCAGTTGCAGTTGACGAGCCTGTTCACCGTGCGAAGTCGAATCTGACTACCTTCATCAATCAGTTCGTGAAAGCGCTCGTTGACGGTGTCTCCGCCGCCGTAGCAGTTGATGGCATTGGAGCCGTACGTAGAAGCACAGTTAGCTACCGCCGAGAAGAAGTAGTCGTGCAGCCAGCCGTAGTTGGAGGACCAAAGTTGTCCAGCGTTGTTCTCGTACAAACCCCAGTTGCCATCGGATCGCAAGAACCCAAGTAGACCTTGGTTGTGATGCAGCCAACGCGTACCCCAGTCGGTGTCTTGCATGCGCAGGTAGTTCGCAGTGCTGGAGATGGTTAACTCTGGGACAGTGAGTTGACCGGTCATCGTGTCGCCACTTTTTGCGACGCGGCTCGTAACGTCACCGGCAGGACCTTGCGGACCTTGTGGACCCTGAGGACCTTGCGGCCCAGTCAGACCTTGGGGACCAGCAGGCCCAGTCGCCCCGGTAGGCCCTTGCGGACCCGTCGCACCTTGCGGACCTGTTGCACCAGTCGGACCAGCGGGACCAGTTGGCCCTTGAACGCCCTGGACACCTTGCGGCCCCGGGTCGCCCTTCTCGGCGAGCTTGCCCCACTGGGTGCTGGCAGCATCAGATGGAACGACGTTGGTGGACGACTGCTTGGCGATCCACGAGCGGCCGTTGTAGAAGACGGCATCGTCGGCCACGTAGGCGGTCGCGTTGCTCCATTCGCCGCGCCAGGTCATGCCGCGTACGCCTTGCGGCCCTTGAATGCCTTGCGGCCCTTGGATGCCTTGCGGCCCTTGCGGACCCATTGGACCGGTCATCCCGATCGGGCCGGTTTCACCCTGCACGCCTTGCACGCCTTGGGGGCCAATGGGACCAACCGGCCCCATGGGACCTACCGGGCCTTGGACGCCCTGATCGCCCTTCTCGCCCTTGCCGAATGGCACGCCACCAGACCAGACGCCGGGGGTGTTGCCCAGGCGCAGGTACAGGAAACCGTTGTCGGTGGACAGGAAGGCGAAGCCGTGCGGCTCGTTGTTGTAGTTGGCGCGGTCGGCATAGACGCCCACGGCATCCACGTCGAAAGACATGCCGGCCACACCCTGAATACCCTGCGGGCCTTGCGCACCTTGAGGGCCTTGCGGACCGATCGGACCTTGAAGGCCCTGCTCGCCCTGCGGCCCCTGCGGACCGGTCGCACCGGTCGCGCCCGTGTCGCCCTTGACACCCTGCGGACCTTGCACGCCTTGAGGACCTTGCGGCCCAGTCGGGCCGACCGGACCCCGTTCGCCAGGCAGGCCCTGCGGACCCACGGGACCGGCGACGCCTTGAAGGCCCTGCATGCCCTGCGGGCCAGTGGCACCCTGCGGACCCTGCGGGCCAGGCACACCGTTGCGCAGCTCGGGCTTAAGTTGATCGAGGCCGACGACCTGGTTCTTGAGTGAGCCGTCGTCCTTTTGAATCTGTGCCAGATTCGAGCGAATCTGGTTGATGGATTGCGCAGCCGCGTCCAGCTCCGCGTTCAGAGCGGCATGGTCGGTGTCATCGCCCTCGCGCTCGGTGAAATCGGTATCGCGGGAATACTCTTGCGGCTGCGCCATCGTTGCTTCTCCTGCCGGGGATTACTTCTCGACCTTTTCGGTCTTCTCGGCTTTGACCTTGACGGCCGACTTCTCGACCAGCTCGGTCAGGCGCTCGCCTTCGTCATCGCCGTAGACCTTGGAGACCTTGCCTGCGCCGTACTTGGCGCTCAGGCGCTCGTACTCAGTGGCGGCATCGACCTCGATGACAGCGGCTTGATCGCCTTCGGTGACGTTTTCCTTGCCGAACATCTGGCGCAGAAGGGTCAGCTCGTAGGGCGGGACAGTGACGGGGGTGATGGTGTTGGCATCACGGCGGATCGTGACGTTCAACAGGGGGACATTGGTCTTGCTCATGTGTTCCTCGCGGACTGGGGTTTGAAGAAGCCCCGGCCAGGGTGAGCCGGCCGGGGCACTGGCATCGCCGATCAGGCGATGGCGAGGACAGCCTGGGCGTTGCGGCGGTTGGTGGACAGCGCGCAGCGGAGGTTGACCATCGCGTACATCGCCAGCACGTCGTGCGGGCGGATGGGGGTCACGATGTCCATGTCATCGTCGCGGTACTTCATGTGCTTGGTGTTCAGGAAGTAGCAGCGCTTCTCCCATTGCACGGTCGGAGTGGTCAGGGCATCCAGTTCCTCGAACTGCGGGTCCCAGATGATTTCCACGCCCTTGAAGTACAGGCCGGTGTTCACGCCGTTGCCGACGCCTGCGTCCAGCTTCTTCACAGAGCCCGCGTCGGCGTTGTTCGTGACGACGATTTCCTTGCGGTATGCGTCGATGAACTTGCCGCCGGCCAGGATGAAGTTGGGGCTGCCACCGTTCTTGATGCAACGACGCCAGCCGGTTTCCATGGCCTGCGCCAGCGTGCCCACCGTGCCGGTCTGGATGCCGGTCGCGGCATGGTTACGCCAGTAGGTCGCGGTCGCGCCGTCCAGGCCACCCACAACGCCAGTGGCGGGAGCGATGGAAACCAGCGTGTCCAGGCCAGCAACAGCGTCGGCGTCTTGCGTGCCGTCGCGGTGCAGCTCCAGGTCCAGCTTCTGCATGAAGCCTTCGCGCAGGGATTCCATCTGCTCGTCCAGCAGGTTCAGCAGTTGGACCTTCTCGTTCTGCTCCAGCTTGAACGCGCCGCGCTCGCCTTCGCGCACCTTGATACCGGCACCGAACAGACGGTCATAGTCGATGTACAGGCCATCGACGGCACGACGCCAGGGGAAGGCGGCTTGCTCGGTCGTGTTGCGCTTGTTGAACGAAACCGCCTCTTCGCCGTAGGCCCAGGCGAAATTGCTGCCGTAGGTCTTGCGAACGTTCTCGACGACGTTCTGCTTGGCACCCAGGAAGGTCTTGCGGCCTTCCATGAGCTTCTTCAGAAGGGGGCGCTCCGTGGCGATCTGGTCCACGGGCATGTTGCGCAGGTACTCGTCCAAGGAAACCTTGGCCAACTCCTGCAAGTCTTGATTGGAAATGGGCATGTCGCTGCTCCGAAATGAAAGGTTTGAGAAACACCTTCCACACCGTCCACGGCAGACCCTTCCCGTGCGTTCAGCGCATCAGATTCCCGGCGCGACTCGGGTACGGCTTGATCTGGTGCACTTGGTCCTGGTGGACGCGACCCCACCGGTGCAGCGACTAATTCGGCGTGTACCGCATCGAGGTACTGGCTGATCCACTGCGGGAGGCGATCCCCGCTTACGCTCATTGCAGACCGGTCAGCACAAAGATGCGGAACTGGCAGAGAGGATTTTGTGGCCCCGTCAAGCACCCGCCGGATTTTTGTTCACATGCCGCGCATCTTCTGCGCGACTTTGCTCATCGCGCCGGCCTGGCCCCGCGTCAGCTCGCCTTCATTGACCTCTTCGTCGGTCTCGCCCTCTTCCAGGTCGATGTGCGTGATTTGAAGCTCGACGCTGCGGTTCTCAGAGCCCTCGGTCGCGGACTGGCGCGAGCCGACTACCTTGGCCTTGGCCTCGAACATGAGTACCGTGCCCACGGCCGGCAGCGCCTTCATGCCCAGCTTCTCCAGGGTGTCGTTGTTCAGGTCCAGGCGCAGGCCATAGGGATAGCGCTCCTGGTCGGACGAGCCGATGACCATGCTTTCGCTCTTGGCCTTGGCTTCCTTCTTGGTGATCTTCAGGTCTTTCATGGCCATGCCTGGCCTCCTTTCGTGCTACGGGTCAGATGCCCAGGTTGTCCAGGTGCTGGGCCAGGCGGTCCATCGGGGAATTTCCCTGCGCGGCAGGCGTGCCAAGTTGTGCGGGACGCGAGCGCAGCGGCTGGGGTTGCGCGCTCGGCGAGGCCTTGGGGACCACGATGCCGTCATACATCATCTGGAGCGCGGCGGTCCATTGCTTGGGCTCGAAGGTCTGCACGAAGCGCTGGAGGTTGGCCGGGTTCTGGAAGTGCTCGCCGATGATCTTCAGGCGTGCGGGATGGTCGGCTTCCTTGGCTCGGGTGGTCAGATAGGCTTCCATCGCACTCGCGGCCGACTGCACGGTCTGGCGGTACTGCTCCTGGCTCTGTGCACGCTCCGTCTCGGCTTGCTGGCGCTGGGTCAGGTCGGCTTGGGTCTTGCGCAGCTTGGCCAGCTCCAGGGCCTTGTCGCGCGTGATTTCCATGTTCTCGACAGCGGCCTTCAGGTCGTCATGGCCGGCCAGTAGATCGACGCCTGGCGCTTCCACCCCGAGCTTCTGGTACAGCGCCGCGCGCTGCGTCTCGATCATTTCGAGGGCGACGCGGATGTTCTTCTCGTCGTTGGAACTGACCAGGCGGCCGAACTCCAGCGTCTGCGCAAATTCCTGCGCGGACATGCCGGTGGACTTCACCAGCTCGCGGAACTCGGTGATGTCGGCTTCGAGCTGCTTGCGCTCGGCGAACACCGCCTTGATGCGCTCCTTGCCGCGCTCGGACTTCACGCCCTCCAGCAGCTCGGCTTCTTCCTGCTCGGGGGTCTTGGGTTGCGCGGCATCGGCGGCAGGCTTGTCGCTTGCGGCCTCGCCTGCGGGCTTGTCGTCGGCCTTGGGAGCATCGGCAGGCTTGTCGGCCGGCGTCTCGGCAGGCTTGTCGCCGGACAGCTCATCGAGCAGTGCGAGCATCTTTGCGGACTGCGGCTTGTCGGTCGGCAGGTCCTCGGTGCTCTTGTCGCCTGCGGGTTCCTCGCTGGCGCTGGCCTGCGGATCGGCACCGGTACCGGCGTCATCGTCGCCGGCCGCAGTGCCCGCGTCATCGGTACCGGAGTCGGTGGACGTGTCGCCCGATGCGCCGCCGCCCAGATCGCCGCCCGCGTCGTCGGCGGGCTTCATCAGGCGGGCAAACATTCGCTGCTTCCAGAGTGGCATGGTGGATTTCCTTTGGAGTGGTTGGGGAACTTATGCAGGCAGGCCAGCGGGCAGCCCCGACGGCATGGCCGGGGCTGGCATGGCGGGAGCCTTGGG
>CALBSC010000025.1 GCA_937927685.1 uncultured Burkholderiales bacterium
TCGGCTCGCTGTCCTTGCGCACCAAAGGGGTGTACTTCATCATGGTCACGCTGGCTTTTGCGCAGATGGCTTACTACGTGGTGCATGACACGCCCCTGGGTGGCGGGACCGACGGGATCTACCTGAATGTGAAGCCGGCCCTGGGCGAGTTCATGGATCTGGAAGATCCGCTGGTGATGTACCAGTTCACCCTGGCCATGCTGGTTCTCACCTTCGGTTTCCTGGCGGTGCTGCTGCGCTCGCGCTTTGGCCACGCGCTGGCAGGCATCCGTGTCAACGAACAACGCATGCGCGCCACCGGCTTTGCCACCTATCCTTACAAGCTGGCCGCCTTCACCCTCTCAGGCACGCTGGCCGGACTGGCGGGCTTTCTCTTTGCGGTGAAAGACGGGTTCGTCAATCCCGAGATGATGAGCTGGCACCTGTCTGGCGCCGTCCTCATCATGATCATTCTGGGGGGCTTGGGTCACTTGCGTGGAGCGTTGATCGGCGCGTTCGCATTTGCCTTGCTGCAGGAACTGTTCAGGTCAGAGGCTGTGTTTGGCCCGCTCGCCAAGCACTGGCATCTGGGGCTGGGCTTGACCATCATTGCCAGCGTGGCTTTGCTCCCGCGTGGCCTGGTGGGTGTGCCCGGACAAATTCGTGAACGGCTGATCGGGCGCTCCTCGCGGCGCGCTGAAACACCGGAGGTGAGCCATGAGCGCTGAGGCGATTTTGCTGCGTGGGCGGCACATCACGCGTCGCTGGGGTGGTCTGGTGGCGGTCAACGATGTCTCCATTGACCTGGCCCGAGGCGACGTGCACGCGGTGATCGGGACCAACGGGGCGGGCAAGTCCACGCTGATCAACATGTTGTCAGGCGAGATTCATCCCTCGTCGGGAAGCGTGGAGTTGCTGGGCCAGGACGTGACCACCTGGAGCCAGCCCAAACGGGCCCGTGCCGGTCTGGGGCGCAGTTATCAGCGCAACACCATTTACCCCACGTTCACCGTGATGGAGAACTGCCGACTGGCCGCGCAAGCGGCCTGGCAGCAACCGTGGCGGTGGTGGGAGCCGGCCAGCACGTGTGCCCCGAGCAACGAGGCGGCACGGCAGGCGGCGCACAGTGCGGGACTGAGCGACTATCTGGCGCACACGGCCGGGTTGTTGAGCCACGGTCAGAAGCGCCAACTTGAAATCGCCATGTGTCTGGCCACTGAACCTCAGGTGCTGCTGCTGGATGAGCCACTCGCCGGCATGGGGGCCGAGGAAACCGAGCGCATGCTCGAGTTGCTGGCCCAGTTGCGCCGCGACCATGCCGTCCTGCTGGTCGAGCACGACATGGACGCCGTGTTCCGCATTGCCGATCTGATCACGGTGATGGTCAACGGTTCGGTGATCGCTTCCGGCACGCCCCAAGCCATTCGTGACAACGCCGAGGTGCAGTCGGCCTACCTGGGGGGGCACTGACATGACGAAACAGGCCGCTTCTGATCCCATTCTGGACGCCACCGGCGTCCATGCCTGGTACGGCTCAAGCCATGTGCTGCACGGCATTGATCTCAGCATCGCGCGCGGTGAGACCGTGGGGCTGCTTGGCCGAAACGGCATGGGCAAGAGCACCCTCATCCGCACCTTGCTGGGACATGTCACACAGCGTGATGGCCGTATCCATTTGTTCGGTCAGGACATGTCCAGGGCCAGGCCCCATGAGGTGGCGCGCCGGGGCGTGGCCTATGTGCCGGAAGGGCGGGGCGTGTTTCCCAACCTGACCGTGCGTGAAAACCTGGTGATGGCGGCCCGGCCTGCCCCCGGGAGTCAGCGGGGCTGGACCTATGAGCGTGTGATGCAAACCTTTCCCCGCCTGCAAGAGCGCGTGGGCAATTTGGGCGCTCAGCTCTCGGGCGGGGAGCAGCAAATGCTCTCGATTGGGCGTGCGTTGATGACGCAGCCCGACCTGATCATTCTGGACGAAGCCACCGAGGGCCTGGCGCCGCTCATCGTGGCCGAGATCTGGCGCGTGATCCAGGCCATACGCGCCGATGGCATTGCCACCCTGATTGTCGATCGCGACTACAAGATGGTGTTGTCGCAATCCGAGCGCGCGGTGGTGCTGCAAAAAGGGCAGGTCGTGCTGTCGGGGCAGTCCAGCGAACTGCTGGGCTCGAACCAGTTGTCCCAATACCTGGGCGTTTGAAGCCCGCGTGCGCAACGCGTGCTCCACCCGGGTGACTGCGCCGGTCAGTGCTCATCCCGTGGCAGGCGCAAAGACAGCCGGGTTCCCCATGCGCCTGACGCGATGATGCAGTCTCCCCCGAGAGACTTCATGCGCTGATGCATGCCGCGCAGCCCCATGGCTGTGGTGCGCGTGGTGGCGCTGGCTGTTTCGCCGGCAGACCAACCCGGTATGCCGCCGCCGTTGTCTTCAATGACCAGCATGACGCCATCCCGGTCGGCGGACAGTTGAACCTGAATGCGCGAGGCCTGGCTGTGGCGCAAGGCGTTGCTCAAGCCCTCGTGCGCAGCCTTGTACAAATGAAGCCCTCCTTCCGAGGACAGGCTGCCCACTTCGGCAGGTTTGTCAAATTGCACCTGGATGCCCATCGGCTGCCCCCACCGGGCCGCGCGCTGGCACAGGCTGCGCAAGGCCTCGGTCAGGGTTTCCGTGGCGGCATGCTGTGGGTTGATGGCGAATCGCAACTCCTCAATGCTGCGCTCGATTTCGTCTTGCAGTTGCGCGGCGACCAGCGGCGCTGTGCGGGTTCGCCACAACATCAGATTCAGCCGTGCCCCCACACCATCATGAATGTCACGCGTGATGCGGTCGCGTTGCGCGTGCAAGGCCTGTTCGTGCTGGCTTTGCTCGCGCCGATGGCGCAAATGGTCCTGCACCAGCAGCCACAATGACATCACCACAAACACCGGCAGGGACAGATGGGTCAGGTAGATCGGTTGCAGCAACAGCGAATAGCCGGGCTGCGGCAACGCTTGGAGCCAGGATGATGGCACTTCACCGGCTTGAAGTGCATAGTCGTGCCACGCCAGGATTGCCGTGAACACACCATGCAGCCCAAGCCCTGTCACCTTGACGTAGTCACGCTGCCTCAGCCCCAGGCTCACCAGCACCAGACTGCCCGTCACATAGCAGATGACCGCTGCGCCCGTCCACACCACGTCCAACCACGGCTCTGCTTCGGGGCCCACCCACGCAAACACCAGCCAGCCCAGTTGCAGCACACACAGCACCGGCCAGTGCACCCAGCCGGGCATCCTCTGGTGAAAGATGGCGGTGAGGAATTGCAGCACCACATAGATCAGGTTGCCGGTACAGGCATAGAGCAGCAGGCGCCAGACAAACCAGGCCTGCAGGGGCAAGTCGGGGGTCAGGGCGAGCGAAAACAACACGCCCCAGACCACCGGGGTCAGGCCGCCGTAAACGTAGGTCACCGAGCGTGTGCGCCACCCAATGGCCAGCACGAACAAGCCGACCAGGACCGACAGCAGATTGACGGTGGTGGGCAATGTGCTGCTGAGCAGCAGGAACCGGTCATGCCAGGGTTGCAGATCGACCAGTTCGCCTTGCAACACCGGGGCGACATACCAGCCGCGCAGATGACCGGTTTGCTCGACGTTGATCTGAATGGGCGTGTGCGCCTGCAGCAAGGCGTGGGGCAATGGCACCAGCACAGGCCGGTACCAGTGGTGAATGCTCTGCGGCGTGGACGCGGGCAACGCATACACGGTGGCTTGTCCCACCTTGACTGTCAGGCCTTGCACGGGTTGAGGAAACAACAGGGCGGGTAGCCGTTGCGTGACCACGGTGGGTGGCAGCGTCATCGACCAGTGCACCTGAAGCAAGCCCGACTGCGCTTGACGAACATAGTGGGGCAGGGTGACCGCTGTGCTGGCGCCATCAGCGGTCTGCAGGTCCGCATGGATCAGTCCATGCAATGCAGCCTGGGCGCCGGTGCTGAACGCCAGACCCGCCAGTCCACACCCTGCCCAGATCAACACCGGGGCCAACCGCGCCCAGACCGATCCGGGAACGTGCCATCGCTTCACAGCAAGCCGAGGTTCAGTGCCGATTGAACTGCCTCCATCTTGTTGCGCACGTTCAGTTTGCGGTAGATGCTGCGCAAGTGCTGGTTGACGGTGAAGATGGAAATATTGAGTTGGGGGGCAATGTTCTTGGCGGGCAGCCCGGTTTGCACCAGACTCAACACCTTGAGCTCTTTGGGGGTAAGGGCCGCCGGCACCGCACCCGGGGCCAAGGTCTGTGCCGAATGGGGGTGGCGCTGTGACATTTCCTGGATCACGATTTTGCTCGCGTGACCACTCAGCACGCCTCCCTCATTGACCAGGGTGATGATGTGCTGCAGGATGAGTTCAGGCGGCTCCGATTTGAGCAAATAGCCGTGAGCGCCCATCTCCAGACTGGAGAGGATGTGCTTGGGGTCACCCAGTGTGGACAGCACCATGACACGGGCCGCAGGTCGAAGGCGGGCAATCTGCTGGATCACCGTTTGTCCCGACCCGTCGGGCAGCCCCAGGTCCACCAGGAACACATCGGCCTGGCTGTTGCGGATGTTGTCCAGCGCCAGGGCCACGGTGTCGGCCCAGCCGCACAGTTGCAACAGCGGGTTGGCTCGAATCAGGTCCGCCAGGTGCCGCCCAAACTCGGGATCATCTTCGACCAGAAATACTTGGATAGTCATAGCAAAAATTTGGATTTTGCAATCGCATGCTGAGTCGGGAAATAACAACTTGCATCTAGCAACTACGGGCAGGTCCTCGCTCTAAAATCAGTGCATGAATGAATCGTTGTGGGTCTCCACGGGCGTGGTCGCCTTGGCCGAAATGGGTGACAAGACCCAGTTGCTGGCGTTTGTGCTCGCCGCACGTTTTCGCAAACCGGTGCCCATCGTGTTGGGGATCCTGTTGGCCACCCTCGTCAACCATGGCCTGGCGGGCGCCCTGGGTGCCTGGATCACCCAGGTGTTGAGTCCGGGCGTGATGCGCTGGGTGTTGGGCCTGTCGTTTCTGGCCATGGCGGTCTGGACCTTGATACCCGACCAGATCGAGGATGAAGAGACCCAGATTGCCAGCCGCCTGGGGGTGTTCGGGGCCACCCTCATCACCTTCTTCCTGGCCGAGATGGGTGACAAGACCCAGATCGCCACCATCGCCATGGCCGCTCACTACGCCACGCCTGTGATGGTGGTGGCAGGTACCACGCTGGGGATGTTGATTGCCGATGTGCCCGCCGTCTTTGTCGGCAACCGGTTTGCAGACCGCATTCCCATGCGGTGGGTGCAAGGCACGGCAGCCGCCATCTTTGCGGCGTTGGGCCTGGCGACCTTGTGGGGTGTGGGGGCTGGCTGGGGGTTCTGACGCGTCGCTACAGCGGTGGCAAGCGGCGCGGGGGGTCCCGCCGCTCCCAGGAAGCGGGGCGCAGGGTGATCGTGCCGGAGGCGGGTGCGCAGCGACACAGCAGCACCTGTCCGGCACGGCACTGTGCGTTGGTCATGGGCCCTGCATCCACCGGCATGACCTCACCCGCCACCAGGTCGGCGGCGCACAGGCCGCAAATGCCCCGACGACAGGCGTAGGGAAGCGCGACGCCCTGTTCATGGGCCGCGTCCAGAATCGGTTGGCCGGGTCGACAGGCGAAGACGATGTCGGTCTGTGCAATCACCACGCGCGGTCCCTGCTCGTCTGCCTGCGGGCTCATGCGAAACGCCCGATGTGGAAGTCTTGCCATGCACGGGTGGTTGCAAGACGGTCTGGTGCCGTGATGCCCTCTGACACCCAGAGCGCGGTGCGAGCCGCCGCCGCCAGGCCCACATGGCCGTGACCGCAGGCGTACCACAGGCCCTCGCAATGCGGTGACGGGCCGATCACGGGCAACCCATCGGGGGTGGAGGGGCGGTGCCCCATCCAGCGTGTGGCGCCACGACGGCGCTCGTCCTGGTGGAGATCCGGGTAGGTGCGGCGTGCGTGCGCCAGCAGCACATCGGCGCGGGCCCAGTTGGGGGGCGCACTGGGGTGTGCCAGTTCTACCTGGCCGGCCAACCGCAATCCCTGCGTGGTGAGGGTGTTGGCCATGCGCCCATCGCTGGGCATGACCGGGACAGGCAGGTCCAGGCCCGCGTGCGGCAGGACCACGTGGTAACCCCGCTCACTGGCCAAGGGCAAGGCATCACCGGCCTGACGCGCAAACTGTGGCGAGTCGATGCCGGCGGTGATCACCACTCGATCCAGGCTCATCAGGCCCTGGTCCGTGAAGAGGCCCGTGCACCGGCCGGACTGCCGGTGTAGCGATTGCACACGCGCGCGGCGATGTTGCACCCCCAGGCGCTGAGCGGCTTCCATCAACCGCCTGACGTAGTCTCCCGGGTCACTGCACCAAGCCCCCGACGGCAGCCAGATGCCGAGTTGACCGGCCCCGGGCAAGGCCGGGGCCTGCACCTGCAGGTCATCGCCCTGCAGTTCCACCCAGTGCACGCCATGCTCGCGCCGCACCTGCCAGGCCATGGCCTCTGCTTCAAACGCAGCCCGGTCGGGATACACATAGAGCAGTCCCGTGTGGTGCAGCAAGTCGCTGGCGTTCGCCCACTGCGCCAGCTCGCGATGACGATCCGGGGCATCGTGCAGCAGGCGGTGCAGGGCTGAGGCGGTGACACGGACCTGGTCCCAACTGCTGCCAGCCCGCACAAAGCGCCACAACCAGGGCAACAGCGAGGGCAGGGAGGACGCGCGCAGGGTGAGCGGTCCTTGCGGGTCCATCAGATAGCCAGGAATTTTTTTCCACAGCCCCGGGCTAGACATGGGCAGGATCGAGGCCGGGCTGATCCAGCCCCCATTGCCATGGCTCGCGGCGTGCGGCCCGCCTGGCACCTCGGGGTCGAACACGGTGACCTGATGGCCTTGGCGTGCCAGGGCCAGCGCGCAGCTGGCCCCCACAATGCCGGCCCCCACGAGGCCGATACGCATCGGGCTCATGAACGCATCCCGGCCCCCACCCCTGACGGGGCGGCCCAGATTTTGGCGACTGAAGTTGTATACAATTCTGTTATTTCAACACCACCATGCTGTCATGGTGCCTGCACGGGAGGTCGACATGCCGCAAAGTCCAGACAACACGACCACCCGCGTGATTGTCACCGCTTTGACGCGAGCCATCGTCGAACACCGGTTGCATCCCGGCACCAAACTGGCGGAGCAGAAACTGGCGGATCATTTCGGCGTCTCGCGCACCCTGGTGCGGCAAGCCTTGTTTCAATTGGCGCAAAAGCGCTTGATTCGCATGGAGCCCTCGCGCGGCGCTTTCGTGGCCACGCCGTCCTCTGAAGAGGCGCGAGAGGTGTTTGCGGTCCGGCGCATGATCGAGCTGGAGATGACCCGCACCTTTGTGCGCGAACTCAATCCCCAGCGGCTCAAAGCCCTCAAAGAGCATGTGGCACAGGAGCGTGCTGCGGTGCTGCGCGGCGACGTTCCGGGTCGAACCGAATTGCTGGGCGACTTTCATGTGCGCATGGCCGAGTTGCTGGGCAACCAGGTGCTGGCCCAGCTGCTCGGTGAGTTGATTTCACGGTGCGCGCTCATCACCCTCATGTACCAGAGCAAGCACGACGCCGAGCATTCCGCGGAAGAGCATGCCGAGATTCTCAAGGCCATGGCCGACCGCGACGAGGCGCTGGCCGTTCGCCTGATGGATGAGCACCTGGGCCATGTGCAAAACAGCCTCACGCTGGACCGTCGCGTCCCCAGCAACGACATTGCGCTCGCCTTGAACTGACCGCCTGGCAGCCGGTCATGAGCGTGTGACGCGTCAGGCTGGACGTCGACCCTGTCGCCACCACACCAGCCAGGCCAGCCAGGCCGCAGGCAGGAACACCCAATGCGAGGACGGGCGATCGGGGTTGGGCAGTTTCAGCTCCACCACCTTGTACCCTTGCTCAACCCCCAGCTTGCGCGCCCGGCTGCCAAACTTGACGTTGGCCACTTCCAGATCGTCCCCCAACTGGCTGAAGGTCACGCCGCCGCTGCGCAAGCGCTCGCGACCACTGCTGCCTTCGCCCAGAGGCAATGCCACGGTTTTCACAATCGGATCGCCGTCCAGGTCTTCACCCGCGATGCCCACGACCAGCCAGTCGTCGGCCTGCAACCGGTCGGCCTCGGCGTAGAGTGTCGCGGCCGGCGCACTTACATACTTGGGATAAAACCGGTCCACCACCCAGTCCGGGCGGAAGAACAGGAAGGTGCACAGCAAGAGCGCCACCACCTCCAGCGGCTGGCATCGTTGCCTGAACCAGTTCATGGTGGCAGCGGCAAACAACAGCGAGGCGACCACACTGCCCACACACACCAGGACCACCTCCACCCAGCCGTGCAATCCGATGAGCAGCAGCTGCGGGTTGAAGATGAACACAAAGGGCAGCACCGATGTCCGCAGGCTGTACCAGGTGGCTTGCCAGCCGGTGGCGTTAGGGTCATCGCCGGAGATGGCCGCGGCCGCATAAGAGGCCAGGCCTACCGGCGGCGTGACGTCGGCCATGATGCCGAAATAGAACACGAACAGGTGCACTCCAATGAGCGGGATGACCAGGCCGCTGCGCGCACCCAGCTCGACGATGACGGGTGCCATGAGGGTTGCCACCAGGATGTAGTTGGCCGTGGTGGGAACACCCGCGCCGATGATGAGGCAGATGACGGCGGTGAGCACCAGCATGACCAGCACATTGCCGGCTGAGACCATCTCGACGAAATCGGTCATCATGAGCCCCATGCCGGTAAGGGTGATCACGCCCACGATGAGGCCCGCACTCGCACAGGCCACACCAATGCCGATCATGTTGCGCGCGCCCAGCACCAGACCCCGCCACAGATCGGCAGCGCCTTGTTGCAAGGCCGCCAGGTGTGAGGGGCGGTGATCTGCCGGGCGGAAGACCGACAGCATGAAGGGTTGCAGCAGCACCATCGCCATGGTGCACGCCGTGGCCCAGAACGCCGAGAGGCCGGGCGAGAGTTCCTCCACCATCAGCGACCACAGCAGCACCACGATGGGAATGAAAAAATGCAGACCAGCCCGCACCGTGGGCCAGGGCAGTGGCAAATGCACCTGAGGGGCCTGCGGGTCATCCACCGGAATGTCAGGGTAGCGGGCTGAATAAGCCATCAGCACGACGTAAGCCACCAGGGTGGTGAGGGCAAGGGCCCAGGCACCCAGGTCGCCGGCGAGGGCCTGAACACCGAGGATGAGGTAATACACCGCAGCCAGCACCGCTGTGGTCCCGCTCAAGCCCAATCCCCAACCGATCAGCCGCTCCCGCCAGCTGGGTTGCCGCGCTCGGGTGAGGGGTCGCAGGTCGTATTTCAGCGCTTCCAGGTGGACGATGTAAAACAGAGCCACGTAGGAGATCAGCGCGGGCAAGGCGGCATGGCGGATGATTTCCGAGTAGGGGATGCCCACATACTCCACCATCAGAAACGCCGCAGCGCCCATCACGGGCGGCATGATCTGTCCATTGATGGAGGAGGCCGCTTCAATGGCCCCGGCCTTGACCCCGGAGTAGCCGGTGCGCTTCATGAGCGGAATGGTGAAGATACCGCCCGAGACCACGTTGGAGACCGACGAGCCCGACACCACGCCGTTGAGGGCTGACGACACCACCGCCACCTTGGCCGGACCGCCACGCAGATGGCCCAGGGTGGCCAATGACACTTGCAGCATGTAGTTGCCCGCGCCGGCAATGTCCAGCAAGGTGCCAAAGAGCACGAAGAGAAAGATGAATTGCACCGACACGCCCAGGGCCACGCCATACACGCCCTCGGTGGTGAGCCACATGTGGGAGATGAAGCGCGAGAGCGATGCGCCACGGTGTTGCAGCACATCGGGCATGTACGGCCCGGTGAACACAAACAGGATGAACAGGCCCGTGGTGATGAGCATGCCAACGCCCATCGACCGGCGCGTGGCCTCCAGCATGATCACCACGCCCATCACGCCGATCACGATGTCCTGGGTGGTCGGTGCGCCGGGTCGCAGGGCCAGCTGGTTGTAGAAGGTGAAGAGGTAAGCACCGCAAAACGCGCCGATGCAGGCCAGCAGCCAGTCACTCCAGGGGATGACCTGGCGCGAGGACGACTTGAATGCGGGAAAGGCACAAAAGCCCAGGAAGATGGAGAACGCCAGGTGGATGGCGCGTGCCTCGGTGTCATTGAAAATGCCAAAGCCCAGCGCAAAGGGCAGGGGCGAGGCATACCAGACCTGGAACAGCGACCACAGCCCGGCCACCACCGCCAGGGCCTGACCGATGGTGCCGCCGGGTTCGCGCCCGCCTAGATCGGCTTCCTTGACCAGCTGGTCAAGTTCTTCCTGCGAGTGACTAGCCAGTTGCGACATGGATCACTTGATCCAGCCCTTTTCCTTGTAATAGCGAACAGCCCCTTCGTGCAGCGGTGCGCTCAAGCCATCCTTGACCATGGTGGTGGGCGACAGGTTGGCCAGCGCGGGGTGCAGCTTCTTGAATTCGTCAAAGTTGTCGAACAAGGCCTTGGTGACCTGGTAGACCGTTTCCGGCGAGGTTTTGGCTGAGGCCACCACCGTGGCCATCACGCCGTAGGTCTGGGTGGCCTGCGGGTTGTTGGGGTACAGGCCGCCGGGCAGGGTGACCTTGGCGTAGTAAGGCTTCTCGGCCACCAGCTTGTCGATCACCGGGCCGGTGAGGGACACCAGCTTGGCGCCACACGAGGTGGTGGGATCCTGGATGTTGGCCGAGGGATGGCCGACGGCGTAGTAGAAGCCATCGATCTTGCCATCGCACAGCGCCGGGCCGTGTTCATCGGCCTTGAGTTCGGCGGCCAGCGAGAAATCGCTCAACTTCCAGCCCATGCCGGCCAGCATTTCTTCCATCGAGGCGCGGGTGCCCGACCCCGGGTTGCCCACGTTGAATCGCTTACCTTTGAAATCCTCGAACTTGCCCACGTTGGCTTCCTTGCGGGCCAGCACAGTGAAGGGCTCGGGGTGCACGGCAAAGACGGCGCGCAGGTCACCATAGGCGTTGTCCTTGAACTGGCCCTGGCCCTTCACCGCGTTGAACTGCACGTCGGACTGGGTGAAGCCGAAGTCGAGTTCGCCAGCCCGGATGGTGTTGACGTTGAACACCGAGCCGCCGGTGGATTCCACCGAGCAGCGGATGCCGTGCTTGGCGCGGTCCTTGTTGACCAGACGGCAGATGGCGCCGCCCGCTGCGTAGTACACCCCCGTGACGCCCCCGGTGCCGATCGTGACGAACTTTTGCTGGGCCTGAACGTTGGGGCTCAACAGCATCACGGCAGCGCTGGCCGCCAGGGTGAGAGAGGAACGGGCGAGGGTGTTCAACATGCAATTCTCCAGGGTCAGGTTAACGAGGCGATCGCATCACGGATCGCGCGGTCGAGTCGATCGACGAGCAAGTCGATTTCCTGCTCGCTGATGATAAAGGGGGGCGCGAGCAATACATGGTCACCATAGCGTCCATCCACCGTTCCGCCCATCGGGTAAACCATCAAGCCGTGCTTCATGGCCTGTTGCTTGATGCGTGCGTGCAATTTGTGCGCGGGGTCAAAAGGGGTCTTGCGCGAGCGGTCCTGCACCAGTTCGACGCCCCAGAACAAGCCACGACCGCGAATGTCGCCGATGTGCGGATGCTGGGCCCAGCGCTGTTGCAACTGGGTATTCAGGGTGTGCCCGCGCGCCTGCACTTGTGCCAGCAAGCCGTCGCGTTCAATCACCTGTTGAACCGCCAGTGAGGCCGCACAGGCGATGGCATGCCCCAGGTACGTGTGGCCGTGCTGAAAGAAGCCCGAGCCGGTGCGCATGGCCTCGACCAGACGCCGTTGGGCCAGCACCGCGCCGATCGGCTGATAACCGCCCCCCAGGCCTTTGGCCACCGCCAGCAGGTCCGGCACCACACCCTCTTGCTGGCAGGCGTGCAGGCTGCCGGTTCGGCCCATGCCGCACATCACCTCATCCAGGATCAGCAGCACACCATAGCGATCGCAGACCTCGCGCACGGCCCTGAAATAACCAGGCACGGGGGTGAGCACACCCGCCGTTGCGCCCCCCACGGTTTCCGCCACAAAGGCCACCACCCGGTCCTTGCCCAGACGAAGAATGGTCTCCTCGAGCTCGCGGGCCAGGCGCAGTCCGTACACCTCGGGGGTTTCACCGTCAGCCAGCTCGCGGTAGGGGTAGCAGGGGGCCAGGTGCGTGGCCGGCATCAGCAGCGGGGCAAAGGGTTCGCGGCGCCAGGCATTGCCGCCAATGGCCAGGGCGCCCAGCGTGTTGCCGTGGTAACTCTGACGCCTGGCGATGAAGTGCTGGCGCTGGGGTTGTCCGATCTCGACAAAATACTGGCGGGCCATCTTCAACGCGGCTTCGATCGCCTCCGATCCACCGCTCACGAAATACACATGGCTCATGCCATCCGGTGCGGTCTTGATGAGCCGGTCGGCCAGTTGTTCGGCCACTTCCGTGGTGAAGAAACTGGTGTGGGCGTACGCCAATTGGTCAATCTGGCGGTGCATGGCGGCCAGCACATCGGCATGGGCATGCCCGAGGCACGACACGGCAGCACCACCGGAAGCATCCAGATAGCGTTTGCCCTGCGTGTCAAACAAAAAGACACCGTCACCTTTGGCCGCCATGGGCGGCACTTGTTGCAACTGACGGTGCATCACTCGGGTGGCGGGGGCGGACATGCGGGCTTTCGTGTCGAAGAAATGTCAGGATTATGGGCAGTGGGCGGCGGGTGATGTCATCGGGACAACCCTTCTGGGGAGAACCCTTGCGTCGCACCGGGGACTTCGTACTAACACTCAGACCCCCGTCAAACAATTTGGGGTAGCCTGCCTGCATGGATCACCTGGAGAAGACCCCCATGAACAAACCCCTGTCCGACGCCGAACTCGCTTTGCGTGATGCCGCGCGCGAGTACCACCGCAGTCCCACGCGCGGCAAGATCTCCGTTTCGCCCACCAAGCCCCTGTCCAACCAACGCGATCTGTCGTTGGCGTACTCCCCCGGTGTGGCCTATCCCTGCCTGGACATCCAGGCTGACCCGAGCCTGGCCGCCGAGTACACGTCGCGGGGCAATCTGGTGGGCGTCATCACCAACGGCACCGCGGTGCTGGGCCTGGGCGACATTGGCCCGCTCGCCGGCAAGCCGGTGATGGAGGGCAAAGGCTGTCTGTTCAAAAAATTTGCCGGCATCGATGTCTTCGACATCGAGCTGGCTGAGCGCGATCCGGACAAACTGGTGGACATCATTGCCGCGCTGGAGCCCACGCTGGGCGGCATCAACCTCGAGGACATCAAGGCGCCCGAGTGTTTTTACATCGAGCGCAAGTTGCGCGAGCGCATGAACATCCCGGTGTTCCATGATGACCAGCACGGCACGGCCATCATCTCGGCGGCAGCCCTGCTCAACGGCCTGGAGCTGGTGAACAAGAAGATCGACCAGGTACGGATTGCCGTCTCGGGTGCGGGCGCCGCAGCCATCGCGTGTCTGGACGTGATGGTGGGCATGGGCGTGAGCCTCAAGAACATTTATGTGTGCGACTCCAAAGGTGTGATCTACCAGGGTCGCCCCGGCGGCTTTGATGAGAGCAAGGCGCGCTATGCCCAGACCACCGAGGCCCGCACCCTGGCCGATGCGGTGCGCGATGCCGATGTCTTTCTCGGATGTTCGGCTGCCGGCGTGCTCACCGCCGAGATGGTCAAGTCCATGGGCCCCCAGCCCATCATCCTGGCGCTGGCCAACCCGGAGCCCGAGATTCGTCCCGAACTCGCCAAGTCGGTGCGACCCGATTGCATCATCGCCACCGGCCGTTCGGACTATCCGAACCAGGTCAACAACGTGCTGTGCTTCCCGTACATCTTCCGCGGAGCGCTGGATTGCGGGGCCACCAAGATCACCGAGGCGATGAAGCTGGCCTGCGTGAAAGAGATCGCCGAGTTGGCCAAGGCCGACATCAGCGAGGAGGTGGCCAGTGCCTATGCCGGCAAGGATTTGTCGTTCGGCCCGGATTACCTCATTCCCACACCGTTTGACAGCCGTTTGATCCTGCGCATCGCGCCAGCGGTGGCCAAGGCCGCTGCTGAGTCGGGGGTCGCGACGCGTCCCATCACCGACTACGAGGCCTATCACCAGAGCCTGACCCGCTTTGTCTACCAGACGGGCATGATCATGCGCCCTGTCTTTCAGGCGGCCAAGTCATCCTCGCGCCAGCGCGTGGTGTATGCCGAGGGCGAGGACGAGCGTGTGCTGCGTGCCGCGCAACTCGCCATCGAGGACGGCTTGGCGACCCCCATCCTGATCGGGCGGCCCGCGGTGATCGAGGCGCGGATTGCCAAGGCCGGCCTGCGCATGAAACTCGGGCAGGAGGTGGAGTGCGTCAACCCGGAGAGCGATGCCCGCTTTCGCCAGTACTGGGAGGCCTATCACCGTCTGATGGGCCGCCATGGCATCACCCCCGAAGCCGCCAAGGCCGCCGTGCGTCGCTCCAACACGCTGATCGGTGCACTGGCCCTGCACCTGGGGGATGCCGATGCGCTGTTGTGCGGGGTAGTGGGGCAATTTGATGCGCATCTCAAACATGTGCGCGACATCGTGGGGCTGGCGCCTGAAGTGCCCGGACTCGCCACCCTGAATGTCCTCATGTCGCAGGACCGCACGCTCTTTATCGCAGACACCTACGTCAACGAAGACCCCTCTGCGGAGTTGCTGGCCAGTATTGCGTTGATGGCGGCCCAAGAGGTGCAGCGATTCGGTTTGCCGCCCAAGGTGGCATTTTTGTCCCACAGCAATTACGGCAGCTCCTCACGGGCCTCCGCACAGAAGATGCGACGGGCCCGGGATCTGTTCCATCACCTGGCTCCGGACATCGAGTGCGATGGCGAATTGCAAGGCGACGCTGCGCTGTCTGACACCGTTCGCAACAGCAGCCTGATGGACAGCACACTGAGCGGCGAGGCCAACCTGCTGATTTGCCCCAACCTGGACGCGGCCAACATCCTGTTCAATGTGCTCAAGGTGACGGCGGGTCATGGGGTGACGGTGGGGCCCATCCTGCTCGGTGCAGCCCGTCCGGTGCATGTGCTCACGCCATCGTCCACCGTGCGGCGCATCGTCAACATGACAGCGTTGGCTGCGGCGGGGGCACACTGTCGTTGATCAGCAGCCCGAGTTGCCGGGCCCGGTTCAAGGCCATGATACGGTTGTGCACAGCCAGCTTGAGGTAAATCTGGCGCACATGCTGATTGACGGTGTGCGCCGAGATGTCGAGGTCCAGCGCCACGCGTTTGATGGGTCGGCCGGTGCTCAGCAGGGTCAGGACCTGCAACTCTCGCGAGGACAGGGCGGGCGTGGCCTGTTGATCTTGTCCGGAAGTGTGCCTGTGATTCATGCACACCAATGCTAGTCAGTCTGGCCGTGTTGAAAGCCAGTGACACTCACAAAATGGGGAACTTCAACGCGCTGGCAGGCAGATGTCGACGCCAACCAGCGACGAATCATGTGGGGGGTCGGGGCAATTGGGGTTGGCGGACGAATTGCGCAATGGCGACCCCTGCCAGACTGACCAGCGCGCCCACCACCTTGAGCCAGGTGAAGCGCTCGCCCACAAAGATCCAGGCCAGGACACCCGCCACGGGTGGCATCAGGTACATCAACGGAGCGGTGCGGGCTACGCCGCGCACCGCATTCACCCATCCCCAGGCCAGCCAGCCCAGGAAAGCCGAGACCACCACCGCCCACACAAAGGCCAGCGTCAGTGGCACGGTGAAGGCGGACCAGGGCACGTCCACCATGTGCGGCGCCGTCAACAGCAAGATGGGTATCGACCCGAACAGGGTGGCATAGGCCATGGTGGTGAAGCCGCCCAGCCGTTCAATCAAGGGTTTGGCGGACACGGTGTAGTAGGAGAACAGCGAGGCGGCCACCAGCAGGACCAGGTCGCCCCCTGTGGCTTGCCAGCTGCCCCCCAGCAATTTCTCGGACAGGAAAATCAGCACCCCGCAACACGCCACAGCCATGCCCACCACCTGGTACCGCCCCAGACGCTCAAGGTCGTGCATGCGCAAGATGATGAGCGTGAACAAGGGCCCACAGGCCAGGATGACCGAGCTGGAAAAGGCCGTGGACCAATGCACGCCGTAGGTCACCAGGCCCACGTGCATCGTGTGCCCGATCACGCCCAGGCGTGCCAGTCCCCACAGGTCCTCACGTGACAGGGTGGGGAAGTGCAAGCCGTGACGCCACATCAGCAGGATCAGCGCGCACACCGGCATCAGCGCATAGCGCCCAAACAGAAATCCGGTGGGGGTGATCTCGCGCATGACCCATTTCTGGATCGAGAAATTCGCGCCCCAGATGACGATCAGCGCCAGCGCCACCCACAGGGCCTGTCGCTGTCGTCGCTGGGTATCGGGCATCCCGTTTCAGATCACGTGAAAGCCATGGGTGCCATCGCGCCCGAGTTGCGCCACCAGACCGAACTCCCAGTCGAGGTAGCCCTGCATCGCCTCACGCCGGTTGTGGGTGCCCTCATACGGACGGCGGTAGCGGTCAATGCGCTCGCTCAGCACGCCCGTGTCGTTGCTCTGCAGCCCTCCACCGGCGGCTTGCCAGGCCTGCGTGCCACCGGCCAGCCACAGCACCTGTGTCTGCGCTAGCAGGGCCCGCAGCGGGGCGACGGCGTGCCGGGACACACGCCCATCCGGACAGGTGACCACCACCCGCGCGGCCGCAGGCAGTCGTGGGACGTCCTGCTCGAAGCGGGAGCGCAACACCCAGCAGGCGCCCGGGATATGTCCCTTGACGAAGGCCGCACTGCTGCCGACATCCACCACCACCGTGTCGCTGTGGCCCAGCCAGTGTCGCAGGCGCTCAGGCGAGGCATGCACCAGCGGGTACACCGTGGCCGGCTGAGGAAGCGGCGCGGCCCCGACGGCACTCAGATCGGTGGCTTGAAGGCCTTCGAGCACATACACCTCCCAGGCCATCTGGGCCAACCAGGATGCACTCATGCAGGCGCGCACACCATCGGTGTCGTACAACACGATGCGCGCGCCACGTACGGGCACGGAGTGGTCGGTTTCCTGCACCAGTTGTCCGCCCGGGGCGCTGGTCGCGCCAGGCAGGTGGGCTGTCAGGTACTCCTCGGGGGTACGCACGTCCAGTAGGTGGGTGGTCCGGTGGGGGTCGGACTGCAGGCGATGCAGCGTGCCCAGGTCGACGAACTGCACGCCCGCGCGCGCGGCCACATCGCGTGCGGCCGCGGCAGACTCGGCCTGATGCGCCATGTGGGTCAGGTCGAAGCGCCGCGTGGCACCGTGATCCAGGGTCTGGTCGGCCAGGGTCCAGCCGATCGTGCCGTTGCGCAAGGCAACCACCGGGTTGGGAATCCCCGCGTTGATGAGCGACTGTGTGCCGATGATGCTGCGGGTGCGACCGGCACAGTTGACCACGATCTGTGTGCGGGGATCGGGCGCCAGGCTGCGCGCGCGCAGCACCAGTTCCGCACCCGGCACGCTGATACCGCCCGGAATGCTCATGGTCTGGTATTCGTCAAAACGCCTGGCATCCAGGACCACCAGGTCAGCCCCTTGCTCGATCAGGGCTTTCACCTCGGGCGCGGGCAGCGAGGGGGTGTGACGAATGGATTCCACGAGTTCGCCAAAGGATTTGCTGGGCACGTTGACGTCGCGGAACAACTCACCGCCTGCGGCCGCCCAGCCCGCCAGGCCACCGTCCAGCAGACTGACCTGGCTGTACCCCAGGCTCTGCAGGATACGGGCGGCGGATTCGGCCAGTCCTTCGCCGTTGTCATACACCACCACGCGGGTGTCACGACGCGGCAGGCGAAGCCAGGCGTCGGCCTCGATCCGGCCCAGCGGCAGGTTGGCGGCAAACAGGGGGTGGCTTTGGGCAAACGGATCTTCTTCGCGCACGTCCAGCAACGCCAGTTCCTCGCGAAGCAGCAAGGCTTCGCGCACCTGGGTCGTGGGGGTCAGCGGCAACGGGGTGGCCAGTGCGCGCACGATGGGGTCGGCGGGGTCGTGCCTGACCGGGCTGTAGCCAGAGACAAAGCCCTTGCGACCGCCTTCCGGGGGATAGACCCAGCGCTGCACCTGGCCGATATCGGCACCATAGACATGGATGCTGATCGAGATCTGATCGGGCAGGGCATTCCACACCTTGTGCACGTCGCCTATCGTGGGCGAGACGGCGTCAACATCGCCGGGTCGCAGGGTGTGCACCGGCCCCTGCGGCTGACATACGCCCGCCGCATCGGCTGCGTAGGCCTGACAGGATTCGCTGCCGCGCAACATGCCGATGAGCCCCCACACGGTGTGGTCGTGCACCGGCGTGGACTGACCCGGGCCCCAGACAAAGCTCACCACCGAAAAGCGGCCCAGCGGGTCGACAAACAGCGGGTATTGCTGGTAGCGCTCCGGGCTGGGTTGTGCCTGCCCGTCAGGCAGCCAGTCATCGTGCTGCACCAGTGCCTGCAACAGGACGCGCGCTTCCTGAAGAATCGTGGGCTCATCAGCGGTGCGCTCCAGCAGTTCAGTGAGGGCGGAGATGAACAGATCCAGGCGTTGAGTGCTCATGGGAAGGGTGCGCAAGGCGTGACAAAAAACGACAGGCCCATTGTTTCATACCCTGGCGCGACTGACTGGCACCCAGTCGACGGCCGCGCCACCGAAGCATTCAGGCCCTGGCGCATGATGTGCGCGGGCCAGGTCTCTCACGCGGGCGCTGGTGGACGCAGCCGGACGTGAGCCGACGTGATCGGACGTGAGCGAACGTCAGCGGGCGCTGAGGGGGCTGTTGGCCGCCGCGAGTTCCTGCGCACTGAGCCATCGCCATTGCCCCGGCGGCAAGTCAGCCGGCAAGTGCAGTTGCCCCATTTGGGAGCGGTGCAGGCTCACCACCTCATGGCCGGTGGCGGCCAGCATGCGCTTGACCTGATGGTATTTGCCCTCGGTGAGCGTGAGTCGCAGGTGTTGGGGGGCGATGAGTTCACAGGCGGCGGCTTTCACGGGGCGCGGGTCGTCGTGCAGCACCACGCCTTGCAGCAGACGGCTCACCACCGCGGTGTCCATGGGCAGGGCTGTGCCCACTTCATACACCTTGGGCACATGGTGCCGTGGTGAGGTCATGCGGTGGATCATGGCACCGTCGTCGGTCAGGATGAGCAGGCCGGTGGTGTCCTGGTCCAGCCGCCCGACCGCTTGCACACCCTGCACCGCAGCCTTGTTGGGGCGCTGCCGCAAGGGGGCGGGCAAGAGGCTGTAGATGCTGGGCCAGGTCGAGGGACGCTGCGAGCACTCGGTACCGGCGGGCTTGTGCAGGATCAGGTAGGCATGCTGGTGGTAAGCCCACGGCACGCCCTGAACGCGGTACGGCCACCCCGCCATGGGCGTGACCTCCTGCCAGGGGTCCTCCACCGTGATCCAGCGATCACTCTCCTGAATGGCCACGTGACCTTGCTGGACCAGTCCGGCGCAGACCCGGCGGGTACCAAAACCCTGGGTGTACAGCAATTCCTGCAGCGTCATGCGGGGCACCAGACGTCGACCTTCAGGCACACAAGGCCAGGAAACTGGCGATGCGCTCCAGGCAGTCCTGCGGCTGCTCGCGTTGCGGGGCATGGCCACAGTGGTCCAGCACCAGGCGCTCGATGCGCCCGTGATCCGGACGGATGTCCTCGATCTGCTGCAGCGTGCCATAGGGATCTTCGCGCCCCTGGATGGCCAGCACCGGTGCGCTGATGCGTCGGCAGTCCTGGCGGATATCAAACGAGCGGAAAGCGGGCGACAGCCAGACGTCGTTCCATTGCCAGAAGGCGCCGTCCACATCGTCGTGGTGACGGCCCAGGCGCTCACGCAAGGAGCCGTGCAGGTAAGCGTCCCGCGCGGCCGTGATGCCCTCGATCGAGATCGGTTCCACGATGACATGCGGCGCCATCACCACACAGGCCGAGACCGGGTGCTGAGAGGCGTGCAACAGGGCAATGGTGGCGCCATCGGAATGGCCGAGCAACACCGGTTGTTGCAAGCCCAGCGTCTGGAAAAGCGCTGGCAGGAGCGTCCAGGCCTCCTGGTGCATGTAGTCGGGGGGGAGTCGGTTGGCACCCCGCACATCCGGAATGGGGTCGGAGCGGCCATAGCCGCGTCGCGAGTACACCACCCCCTCGCGCTCGCACGCCTGGCAGACGGCCAGGGGCCAGTTGCCCGCGCGGCCAGACCACTGCCCCACCGAGCCCAGCCCTTCGTGCAGGAACACGATGGGTGCACGGCCCGGCGGTCCGCCGCCGCTGATGCGCTCGATTTCCAGTGAAACCCCGTTGATGTGGATGGATCCCATGCCGAAATCTTACCGGCGGGGCTGACAGCAACATTGCAGGCGCGGGTGGGGGCGTCACAGCCGTTACACTGGGCGGCATGACGGGATATCAAGAGAATTCGGCCATGGCAGTGCCTGTAAACAACGAGGGTCAACGCCACCCCGAGGGCTCCGGTCTGTCGCGCCCCGCGTTGTCAGTGGCGGGCCTCTCCCTGCAGGGGGAGTCGCCGCGCGACAACGGGCGGCTGACCCGGTGGCTGAAAAGCCTGGCGGCTGTGGCCGTGGCCCTGGGCTTGTCGGGGCTGACCGCGCACGCCGCTCGACCGCCGATTTTTGTGCTCAATTCGCAGGATGCGACCATCCACGTCATCGATCCCGACAGCTGGAGCGTGACGCAGCGCATTGCCACCGGCAAGGAGCCGCACCACCTGTACCTGACGCCGGATGAAAAATCGGTCATCGTGGCCAATGCGGCCAACGACTCGCTCACGTTCATCGATCCCCGCACGGCCGAGGTCCAGCGCGTGGTGCGCAACATCATCGATCCCTACCACCTGCGTTTTTCGCCCGACATGAAGTGGCTGGTCACGGTGGCCAACCGCCTCAACCACATCGACCTCTACCGGTGGGACGGCAGCAACCTCAGCCTGGCCAAGCGCATTCCTTCCTCCAAAACGCCCAGCCACATCTGGATAGACAGCAAAAGCACCACGGTCTACACGTCCATGCAGGACAGTGACGAACTGGTGGCGGTCGATCTGGCCACACAAGCCATCAAGTGGCGCATCAAAACGGGTTCGTTGCCCGCCGACGTGTTCGGCACGGCCGATGACCGCTTCCTGCTGGTGGGGCTGACCGGTGGCCGCGAGGTGCAGGTGTTTGATATCTCCGTCCAGCCCGCGCGACTGGTCAAGAGCATTTCCACCGGCGAGGGGGCCCATGCCTTCCGTGCCCTGGGCGATGGCCGCCATGTGCTGGTGAGCAACCGGGTGGCCAACACGATCAGCAAGATTGACCTGCAGACCCTGGAGGTGGTGGGCAGTTTCAAGGCCCCGGGTGGCCCCGATTGCATGGAAGTCACCGCCGATGGACGACTGCTGATGGTGTCTTCGCGCTGGATTCAAAAGGTCAGTGTGATCGAGTTGGCCACCGGGCGCCTGGTGCGACAGGTGCGTGTGGGCAAGTCACCGCATGGCATCTGGACCCTCGAGCATGCCAAGCGACAGTAAACCGGGCAGGCGTCGTAGTGGGCTGGCCGGGGGGTGGGCCCGTGGGCTGACCTGTGTGGCCGTGTGCTTCGCACTGCAACCCAGCGCGGGCTGGTCCACGTCCTCGTCACCCCCTGCCACGTCAGCCCCTACAACGACCGCGGCCACTGCTGCGCTGTGCCAGAAACCGGTGTACCTCACCTTCGATACGGGGCACATGGGGGTGGCCCCGCTGATCGCCGAGGTGTTGCGGCGTCATCAGGTGCCGGTGACTTTTTTTGCGGCCCATGAACCCACTCAGGAGGGCGATGGCTCCCTGGGCGCGCACTGGGCGCCGTGGTGGCAGGCCCGGGCTCGTGAGGGCCATGCCTTTGCCTCGCATACCCTGGACCATGTCTATTGGCTGGCTGATGCGCCGGCGGGCCAATTCGATGTTCGACCCAGCGCCGGGCCGCACAAGGGGCAACGCCTGCGCTGGACTGCCCGGCAGTATTGCGAGGAAATCACCCGGGCGCGCGAGCGCCTTCAAGCCCTGACCGGGGTCCCGGCCTTGCCGGTGTTTCGTGCCCCCGGGGGCAAGACCTCGCCAGCCCTTCTGCGCGCGGCCCAGGCCTGTGGCTATGCGCATGTGGGGTGGTCGGCCGCCGGTTTTCTGGGCGATGAGTTATCCAGCGACCGGTTTCCCAACGCGCAGTTGTTGCGCGAATCGCTGGCGCGAATCCGCCCTGGCGATATCCTGATGGCCCACCTGGGCATCTGGTCGCGCCAGGATCCCTGGGCCCCGGCCGTGCTGGAGCCGCTGGTGCAAGGGTTGCAACAGCAGGGATTTTGCTTTCGCACCTTGCGGGAGCATCCGCAATTTCAGCCGTGGATAGCGAGGCACGGAGCATGAGTATGGAATGGTTGGGTGACGTCTGGGCCGTCCTGCAGGACGGCCTGTTTGAATCGGTGGTGCAGCCCGTGGCATTCAGCCTGGGTTTCGGGGGCATCCTGGAGCAGGCCTTCGAAGCCACCGGGTGGCTCATGGTGGGCGTGTTGCAATTGCTCATCATGGTGCTGCTGCTGCGCCCGCTGGAGCGTTGGCGCGCGGTGGAGCCGGTGGCAGACCCTGCCGCCGTACGAACCGACATGCTCTACACCTTCATTCATCGCCTGGGACTGTTTCGACTGGCCATGTTCTTCCTGCTCGACCCCGTTCTGCAAAGCCTGCTGGGTGAGTTGCGCAGCCAGGGTCTGGGCACCTGGCACCTGGATGCCCTGTGGCCCGGGGTGACCGACATTCCCTGGGTCGCTTTTGTGCTGTATCTGGTGGTGTTCGATGCGCTGGCCTACGGCTTGCATCGGGCGCAGCACCACTGGTCGTGGTGGTGGGCCTTGCATGCCGTGCACCACTCCCAGCGACAGATGACGATGTGGACCGACAACCGAAACCACGTGCTCGACGACATGATTCACGCCGTGATCTGGGTGCTGGTGGCGCAGGCCATCGGCATGGGGCCGGGCCAGTTTGTGGCCCTCATCGCCTTGACGCAATTGAGTGAAAGTTTTCAACACGCCAATCTGCGCTGCAGTTTTGGCCGATGGGGTGAACGGCTCTGGGTCAGTCCGCGTTTTCACCGCTTGCATCATGCCATTGGCCTGGGTCACGAGCATGCATCCGGGGTGCTGGGCGGCCACAATTTTGGCGTGCTCCTGCCCTGGTGGGACCTGCTCTTCGGAACGGCCCGTTTTGATGATCCTGTGACCCCCACCGGCATCCGTGATCAAGTGGAAGCGGGGCGCGATTACGGTCGCGGCTGGTGGGCCCAGCAACGCCTGGGCCTGGTGCGTTGCTGGGAGGCATTCAAGTGACGTCTCACCAGGCCGCCACGCTGGGCGACCTCATCCGGGAGCGTCGGTTCTTTCGCTACTGGCTGTCCCGCGTCACGGCAGCCATGGCCACCCAAATGCTCATGGTCGCCATGGCCTGGCACATGTACGACCTGACCGCCAACGCCTGGGACCTGGGACTCGTGGGCCTGGTCCAGTTCGTGCCGGCCTTGCTCCTGGCCTTGCTGGCCGGGCATGTGGCCGACCGTTGGCCACGCGGTCGCATCATCGTGCTGTGCCTGCTCGGGCAGGCGCTGGTGGCGGCGGTGCTGCTCCAGGCCACCTGGGCCGATGCGCTCAGTCGGGACCTGCTTCTGGGCCTGTCACTGGCGATGGGCGCTATCCGGGCTTTTCAGATGCCGGCCTCCCAAGCCTTGCTGCCAGCCCTGGTGTCCGCGAGCCTGTTGCCCCGGGCCATGGCGTTCAGTTCAGCCGGATTGCAGGCCGCCATTCTGGGCGGACCGGCGCTGGGCGGTTTTGTCTTTGCACTGGGCGCTGTTGTGGTGTATGCCCTGAGCCTCGCGCTGTTGGGGGTCGCCATCGTGGCCTTGATGCGGCTGTCCCTGCCGCATCGTCAAGCGGCCCCCGAGCCCATGACGGTGACGTCGGTGCTGGCCGGCGTGCTTTTTGTCTGGCGGCACAAGTTGTTGCTGGGCGGCTTTTCGCTGGATTTGTTCGCGGTCTTGCTGGGCGGTGCCACGGCTTTGCTGCCCATGTATGCCAAAGACATCTTGCAGGTAGGCCCCTGGGGCCTGGGTTTGTTGCGGGCGTCGCCTGCCGCGGGTGCCCTGATCATGTCGCTGGTGCTGACGCGTTGGCCCTTGCAGCGTCACGTGGGTCGGTGTTTGATGGTCTCGGTCGGCTTGTTTGGGGTGTCGATCGCGGTGTTCGCGCTGTCCACTGTGTTTTGGCTGTCGATGCTGGCCCTGGTGTTCAGCGGTGCGTTCGACATGGTGAGCGTGGTGGTGCGGCAGACCCTGATGCAACTGGAAACCCCGGACGAGATGCGTGGGCGGGTCAGTGCGGTCAATTCCATTTTCATCGGGGCCAGCAACCAGCTGGGCGAATTCGAATCAGGCGCTACAGCAGCCCTGATGGGCCCCGTGGCGGCAGCGTTGGTAGGTGGCGTCGGCACGGTCCTGGTGGCGCTGCTGTGGACCCGGCTGTTTCCGGGCCTGGCGCGGCGAGACCGCATGAGCAGTTGACGACCGTCGCCGGTCGGTCGACTCAGGCCTTTTCCTTGGCGCGGCGCTCTTCGTTGACCTGGCGAGCGATGGCGTTCACCTGTTCGTCCGACATGCCGTATTTGGCCTGCAGCACCTTGAGCTTGTTGTGCTCTTCTTCGGTGACCACGCCATCGGCCAGCACGGTGCGCACCTCCATCTCGTACAAGGCTTCACGGCGTTGAACCTGCGAGGTGTAGGCCGTGGCCACCACACCGGTCAGGATGGCTGCCAGCGCGATTGCGAGGATCTGGGTGACGATGACCAGCACCGTGCCGAGATAGGTGACGGGATCCACGTTTCCCCAGCCTGAAATGATGGTCAGGATGAACCAGTGCATGGCGGCGGGAATGGAGGGGAAGACCTCGGGCTGGTCGTGCCCCTCGATGATGTAGATCAGCGAAGAGAACAGCAGGCAACTGATCAGCAGCAGGAAGAGGGCGGATGAGAAAGAATCCCACTCCGATTTGATGGCCTCCAGCATGTCCTCCATCGCACTGTTGTAACGCGAGAGCTTGAAGATCCGCATCAGGCGGAACATGCGCAACACGCGCAGGTCAGCGCCGGGGAACAGCAACTGCAGGTAGAACGGCACGGTGCTGAAAAAATCCACCAGCCCGAACGGGCTGAAGACGTATTCCTTGCGGCCTTGCCAGGCGCTGTGCTCCGGTCCGGGATGCTTTTCGCTGTAGGACCAGACGCGCAAGACGTATTCGGCCGAGAACACCACCACACTGGCCAGATCGAAGATGTGAAAGTAGGCCTCATAGGCCTCGTGGATCTCGTGCACCGATTCCAGGATGATGGCGACCACGTTGGCCACCACCAGCACGGCAATGAAAATTTCACACGCATGGCTGGCGCGGTCAACCACGGCGCCATCCAGAATTTCGTAGGTCCGGCGACGCAGGCGGGTGAGGGGGCTCAAAGCGGCGGTGCTCATGCGTTGCGCTCCTTGCTCTTGTGGTACTCGTCCAAGATGGATTGCACCTCGTGATCAGACAGCCGGAACTGCTGCTGCAAGCGTTTCAGGCTGTCGGTCTCGGCTTCGGTCACTTCGCCGTCTTCCAGCACGCGCATGAGTTGCGCCCGGTATGCATGCTTTTTGCGCGACACCTGGGTGGCAAATGCCGACGCCACGATACCCGTCATGATGGCCGCCATGCACACGCCGAGAAACCCGGTGAGCAAGGCAATGATTTCACCCGCCTTGGTCACCGGCTCGACGTTGCCATACCCCGAGGTGATGGTGACGATGGACCAGTAAATGGCGTGAGGAATCGAGCCAAAGGCCTGGGGCTGTTCATGCCCCTCGGCAAAGTGCATGAGGGAGGCCGACACAATGGTCGAGATCAGCAGCAGGAACGCGGCCGAGCCAAACGCCCGGCGCTCGGCATAAACGGCGTGTCCCAGGTCCTGCAGGGCCGTGTTGTATTTGGAGAGCTTGAGAATCCGCAGCAGTCGAAGCACACGCAGGATGCGCAGGTCCAGGGTGGGGAAGAAGACGTGCAGGTAGTGCGGCATGGTGGCGAAAAAATCCACCAGTCCGAACGGGCTGAACATATAGCCTTTGCGACCGCGCCAGGCGCCGCCTTCTTCGGGTTTGTAGCGCGCGCCCAATGACCAGATGCGCAACACATACTCGACCGTGAAAAACATCACGCTCCAGAACTCGAGTTCGTGAAAGAAGTCTTTGTAGTCGGCGTGAATTTCAGGAACCGAGTCCAGGATCACGGCGGAGCAGTTGACCAGCACGACGACCGTGATCATCCATTCCACATACCGGCTGAGAAATTGATTCGGAGACCCGTCAAGAATCTCCATGACGGTTCTTTGGTATTTCGAAATCATCTTGAAAACAAAGACAGCGCTGGGGCGAAAAGCAAAGCGGCGAGTATAGAAGGTCGGCATGACACAACACCGGGGGCGGCGGCCCCCGGCGAGACGTGTCAGGCCTTACCTTGGATCTGCCGCCACAACTGCAACTCGCTCTCGGTCAGGCGATCGAGTTCCTTGGCCGTGCTTTCGAATTCGCCGGCATTCATGTGCAATTCGATTTGACGAATCTCGCTGATGCAGGTCTTGAAATACTCGATGGCATGGGCAGGTCGCTGGGCAATCATGTGGATGGGCAAGGCCTTGAGGTTTTCCTCAATCTCCTTGTCCTTGATCACCTGATCAATCAAGGCGTTGATTTCGGCCACGCTCAAATGCAGCCGCTTGGCTTCCTCGCGGATGAACTGGGTTTCCTTGGCTTCAATCTTGCCGTCCTTCAGGATCTTGAACAGGTTGGCTTTCAATCCTTCACGGTCCTTGATCAGTTCATCGCTGAAGGCCGAGGCCAGCAGGGCGGCCGGGATGGCAAAGATACCGATACCCAGCAGGGCCAGCACCGAGGTCATGGCCCGGCCCCAGGGGGTCACGGGTGAAATGTCGCCATAGCCCACCGAAGCCAGGGTGATCACCGCCCAGTAGATCGACTGCGGGATGTTCTCGAACTTCTCGGGTTGCGCCTCGTGCTCCAGCAGGTAGCCCATGCTGGCCGTGAGGATCAGCAGCAGGCCCATGATGAAGGACGCTGCGCTCATCACCGGCCACTCGCGGGCAATCACCCGGAAGAGCACCGCGGTCGCATCGCTGTTTCGCGTGAGTTTGAGCAGTCGCGCCAGTCGGAAGATTCGCAGGAAACGCAAGTCGAGCACATGGTGCAGAAACACTTCCAGGTAGAACGGCACGATGGCCAGGAAGTCAATGAAGGTGGACGGCGACTTGGCCTGGTTGAAGCGACCGGTGATGGCGCCCTGGAACTTCGGGTCTTCCACACAGGAGTACATGCGCATGCAATATTCCAGGGTGAAGATCGCCACCGCGATGGAATCCAGCACCACGAATTGCAGGTTCAAAATGTAGTGGATGCTCTCGACCGACTCGAGAATCACCGAGGTCACCGACAGCAGCACCCAGATGGCAATGAAGGTATCAAACAGGTCGTGCAGGGCGCCGCCGTAGGGCGAGGGAAACACCAGGGCGTGCATGCGCTGGCGGAACGTGCGTCCCTGGTTGGCGCGGACAAACTCGTGGTAGGCCGGAATCAGGATGCGGAACAGCTTGAGAATCCGCAGCAGTCGCAGGGCCCGCAGCACACGCAAATCCACCGGCAAAAAGGCTTGCAGGTAAAAGGGCGCCACCGCCAGAAAGTCGATGATGGCAAACGGACTGGTGACAAAGCCCAGCCGCGCGTTGCGCTTCTTTTTGAATTCCTCGTCTTCAGGGGCGAGGTAAAAGCGCAGGGCGTACTCGATGGTGAAAACGATGACCGAGAAGACATCGAAATAGTGGAAGAGATGCTTGTTGGGCTCGAAGATCGCGGGGACCTGCTCAAACACCAGGCTGAACAAGTTGGCGACAATCAGGATGCCCAGCCATTTGTCAAACGCCTTGAGGTTGTTGCCCGGAATGTTGGGGTCTAAAAGCCAGGAATACAGCCACTTGCGCATGGGCAAGTCGCGCGAGATCTCGGCTTTTTGTTCCTGTCCCAGCAGTTCAGCGACATCGATGTTGTCGATGTACTGGGTCCTGAACTGAGGCGTCTCGGGCGTGGGGGTTTGGTTCGTGTTGTCCATGTCAATCCTCAGAACTCGAGTTCACCGACTTTGATGGGGTAGCCGCCTTTGTCGCAGACCGTCACACGGATCTGCAACTTGCCATCGATGGCGTCTTCCTCTTTCAGGGGGTTCACCACCATGGGAACCGCAGACCCCGGCGGGGTGGGCACCAGGTTGTTGAAACTGATGGCGCCGCGCGTGGACAGATCCGCCTTGTCACACTTTTCAACGACGTGAACGGGTTTGTCAAAGAAGGTGTTGACCAGACCCTTGAGTTCAGAGGTGGACTGGAGATACGCCAGACAAGCGCCCCAGGTGCCGGGGATTTTGGCATCCGCATCGGCCCCTTCGGCGGGTTTTTCGGGCTTGACGCCACCTGCACAGGCCTTGGGTTCATAGTCGGCCTCCATGCGCTTGGTGCCGGCCTCGGTCAACCAGGTCACCCAGGCCTCACCGTTGCGTTTGGTGTCCTCGATGTGCTGGCCTTCCTTGAAATTGAACTGACCCAACCAGATCACAGCCACCACGACCACGACCATGAAGATCAGGAAGATGATGTCCTTGGTGTTGGGGGCGCCAGAGGCGTTGGGCGGTGCCGAGTCTTGGGTATTCATGGGCAATGGTAAGTGGCGGTCATTAAGAGAACCAAGGCGTCAGCGCTTGATCAAGGGCAATGAGTATGTATCAAAAGTAGCACTTACACCATCTGGCGACTTCCCTTTAAGCAAATAGGAAAAACCAGGCGTCAGGATGTCAGCATTAGGAATTCATTTTTTTCGTTTCAGCCATTCTGGCTGCCGCGATGTGCCCAGGCCGTCGTGTGTTTTTCGATGTAACTGAAGAGCTCGTACATCACCATGGCCATGGCACCCACGACGACCAGCCCGCCAAAGGCCAGGCCCATCTGCATGGCCGAGCCGGCCGAGATGAGGAGGTAGCCGATCCCTTCGTTGGCCGCCGTCATCTCCGACACGGTGGTGCCCACAAAGGCCAGCGTGATCGCCACCTTGAGTGAACCGTAGAAATAGGGCATGGAGCGGGGCAGCCCGACCTTGACCAGCACGTCCCAGCGTTTGGCGCCCAGCACCCGCAGCACGTCTTCCAGTTCGGGCTCCAGCGTGGCCAGAC
>CALBSC010000026.1 GCA_937927685.1 uncultured Burkholderiales bacterium
TCTACACAGGCGAAGACACTCTTTCCCTACACGACGCTCTTCCGATCTGCAGCAGTGCGTCCAGGCTGTTGCAGGCTGCCTCATGGTCGGGCTGCTCAAACACGACAGCACGCAGCAATGCGATGGCAGCTGCGCTATCGCCTGCCTGCACCATTTGCGCCGCACTGGCGACCAAGGCATCCACGCGCACGCTGGCCAGCCTGCGCTCGGCCTGCACCAGGCCCGGGGCGCAGGCCAGGGCGGCGCGGTAGGCCTCTTGGGCGGCCAGCGGCTGGCCCTGCATGCGCAGCACATTGCCCAGGCCCAGGTGGGCCCAGGCCAGTTGCGGATCACAATCCACCGCCGCGCTGTAGCACTCCATCGCCCGGCCCAGCTGGTGGTCGAGCAACAAGGTTTCTGCCACCTTGCAGTGGCACACGGCGTTCTCACCCAAGGTGTCAGCCAGCCGCAAGAACCCGGCACGTGCCTCGTCCAGCAACCAAGTCTCCTGCTGCAGGCAGCTTTGCGCCAAGCCGGCCAGCACAGCCTGCTCCACCGCGGCCTTGGGCGACGCCGACCGGCGTGCCACCTGCAGCGCCAACGCCACCGTCTGGGCCCGCGGGATGGCGTCCAGATAGGTCGGCTGAGAGGCTTCCAGCGTGCAGGTCACTGGCGGGCAAACGCCGGCAGCGCCCAACTCTGCCACCCGCAAACTCAACGCATGCGGCTGGCCGTCGAACAGGGTGTAAGACAGGGTCAACTTGAAGTGGTGGCAGCCGTTGCCGATGCCGTTGCGCGCCAGGTCGTCACGGTAGAGGTCGGCCATGCCGCGGGCCACCACATCGCCTTGGTGCAGCACCTCCACCATGAACGCCCTGTCAGGCTGCGCAGGGTCATGCACCCAGCCATGGGCCAGGCCGTCGATCACGCCGTCAAAGTGGCAGCGCACCCCTGCCCGCGCCGGCGCCGCAGGCCGTTGAGGCGTCTGCAGGGCTGCGCACAGCACATGGCTGGCCGGCAACACGGCCACCGCCGCCGGCAGCAAGACGCGGCCAAATCGTGTGCGCAATGCCGCCAGCGCCTGCGGTTGCAGGTCGGCCAGCGCCACGCTGTTGACAGAGAGTAAAGGCTTGCGGGCAGATGCTGTGATGCAGCCCAACTGCAGCGCGCCGGCAGGCACGCCCGGCCAGGTCACGAAACCGGTGTACACCACCGGCCCGGCCGGTGTGGTTTGCGCGTTGAAATAGGCCCCGTCGCTGGTGAAGCGGGGCAAGGGCTCCGCCTCATAGCGGGCAAAGGCGCGCAGCGGCTCCATCGACGCGCCCGCCGCCACCACCACGAACAAGCCTTCGGAAACCGCCAGGGCCAGCAACGGCTGAAAGCCCGTCACGGCAGCGGGCTTGCCTTCCCCCGTTGAAGCGGGAGCAGCCAAGGCAGCGCCAGCACCGGCGCCCTGGCTGCTGACAGCAGCGGCCGGCTCTGGCGCCGGCGCGCTGGCCTGGCGGCCGGTGCCCTTGCCTTGGCGTGCGCCCGCCTTTGCGGCCCGGGCGGTGGTTGCCGCAGGCTGCACCACATCCGGCGCCGCCGGCCTGGCAGCTGCGCCAGGCACCTCAGCCTTCACAGTAGCAACCTTCAACCTGGGCATGCGGTGTCGGAACTGGTCTGTTTGATGGAGAAAAAGCGCAGCTTGAGTGTAACTCTGCGCGTTAAACACGTTTTACGACAATTGACGACTAGCAGACCGCAGCGTGCATTGCTGCCGCAGCTTGGCGGTGCCTTGGGCCGCAGCCGCGTGGGCGCCGCTCAAAAGCACCGCTGACGGATGACCTGTTCGAAGGCTTCACGGCCCAATTGCTGGCGGCGCCGCACCTCGTCCATGGGCATGTTGGCCAGCAGCGTTGGCAGCCCGGCCAGATCGTCGCCAGACACCCGCACCACGATCGACGACCAGTCCACCGCCGGCAAACTGCCACCCTTTGGCAGGCGAGGCTGCGACGAGGCCCCGCCGATCAGCACCGGCACGGCGCCCACCGCCAGCGATTCCCACAGCCTGGGGGTGTTGGCGCCCTCACCAACCGGGCACAGCGAGAACACCGAATCCGACAGCAACTGGTTGTCGGCAGCAGCATCGGGCCCTGCCGGTACGGCGTCGGCGTGCAGCGGCGCGGCAGGCAGCAAGGTGATGTGCATGCGCTTGTCGTCCGCCAATGCGGCCAGGCGTGGGCGGATGTCGTCGATGGCGTGGTCAGGAAGGTGCCCCACGAACGACGCCAGCAAGGGCTTGGTTTCAGGGTCGACCATCAGCGGCGGGCCTTCGGCGCGGCCCGAGTCTTCCAGCTGCGTGGACCACAAGCGCCAGGGGTGGAGGTTGAAACCTGGCACATCGTCTGCGGGGCAATGCGACAGCCACAGGTCCGTCACGCCCAGCGCACGCCAGGCCTCCTGCAACCGCGGCCATTGCACATGCTGGCAAACCGTGTGCACACGCAGTTGGGTGTCGAGTTCGGCCAGCGCATTGCGGTAGCCATGCAACTGGATGCCGACCAACTGCAGCTGCTGCGCGGCGGCCGCAGGTAACACGGCTTCTGTGGCATCGCCGGTCTGCAGCATGCGGTCGATCCAGGTGGCCCAGGGCAGGCCCAGGTAGACATGCATGGCGCCATCGGCCAACAGCGGCCCGACCACGCCCGCATGCGCCGCCATGGCTGCCTGCTCGGTGCGCGCCGGGCCATGCCAGACCAACAGGTCATCTGGCCCGCGCGCAACGTCCACCACCTCAGCGCCAACGGCACCCAGCACCGGGCGAACGAAACCATGGCGGAAATAGATGAGATCACGAGTACGCGGCGGCAAGCCAGCCAACAGAGCCCGCGGGACCAACCGCCCGCCTGGGTGCAGGCGGTCTTTCAGCACCACATCAGAGTCGCCTTGCGGGCGGACGCTGAACCGGCCGAGCCAGAAACTCGTGCTGATTTGCTTTTCCTCCTTTGGCGCCACTGCTTGCGCCGGGTTTGAAGCCAGCATCATGCCCGGCTCAGGGCTGAATATCTTGTCATAAAGGCCCAGGGTCCGCACGTCACAACCCGCCAAGGCTTCGGCGCAGATGTCCAGGATCTCGGCGTGCAGCCCCGTTTCCGGCACCAATTGCTCTGGCCCTTTGCGCTGGTACAGGCGCCCCATGCCACCACCGGCAGTCACCTCATTTTGGATCACTTGCAGCGGAGTTTGGTGGCCAAGGCCCACCCGATCAAACCACGGCCCAAAGCCCGAGGAAAGAAGGGACTCAAAGTTGACGAGCGCCACAGGAACCTGCTTCAGCGGCCCTTCCAAGTGGTCTGTCAATGTGCGGAGCATCAATAGATATTCCGTCTTTATGACTCGCCGAACCAACGGCGCGATACCCAATACCGGCAATACAGCGTAGGTGCGATGGTAAGCGACACGTGAGAAAATCCACGAAAACAGCGGCCTAAAAACAAAGATACAGCTCGCGCCTTTAGGATACTTCAGCTCAGCGGGCCTATCGAGCAAATCGCTCTTACTACCATGCAACTCGAACAGCAACCGCGATGAAGGGTTCTCAACGATGCGGCGCGCCGGTTTCTCATCAAAGTTTGCTACAGCATATGCCGTGTTCGCCAGCAGCATGCTGGAAACATAGTTCATGCCTGATCGGCGCGGACCGTAAACTGCGAGAACCGGCGTGGCTCCCGGCACCGCTTCTACTAATGATTCATCATTCACGGATTATTTTCCTTTCGGTCAACTTCACATCGGCGTCAATCTTGGACTCAGACCCTGCAGCGTCCGCGCAAGATGTGCTGCGTTTGCCCAGAAGGGCGCCACGCTGAATACTACGCATGCTCAACTGTGGTAAACGGGCACCTCGTAGCCGAGATCCTTGAAATCCCGGCTGTAGTAGCTGACCAGACCGTCGAACTGGTCCTTGCAAAGCAATTCATTGAGCTGGTAATCCAACTTCTTTACATTCCTTCTTCGCGCGGGATCGATTAAATTTGAAAACAGTACTTCCGCAGGTTCGCCAATGCCCCCGATCAAACTCTGCTTGAACTGCAGTGGATCCTCAATTTTCATGATCAAGTCGGCATGACATTCATCACCAATGCAGTAGATCAAATGCTGCGGAATGCAGTGAACAAACGGACAAAGCTCACAAGGTTTCGAAAGAAGCTTGTCCGTATGCCGCTTCAACCTTTCACGATAGTTTTCGATCGAGATCTGCCCGGATCTCAAGCCAAGATAAATTTGCTTGTTGATTTCATTAAAGCCTGATATGTAACGCGACAACGGCTCGCGCACGAATCCAAAAACAAAGTACAGAGATAATTTTTCGAACTCGGTAGGGAAAAATTCGCGGACCGACTCCATTGGCATGTGGGCCATGTCACGCAGGCGTACCCTGTCATCAAAATTTCGCCAGAACTTTCCGGCAGTCGAGTCGTACTTTTCAAGAACGGACCGGACAGAGGTCCCAGCCGCTTTTGGGTTATGCAGAAAGACAAACCTGTGCGAATCAGAAATCAACATGATAATATTTTCTCGACGTCACTCGCTGTCCTCAACAACGAGGATAAGTCTGCGCATTTGATGGGCCTTCAGCGTGCCCATCAAAAACAAAGCAGGCTGAGTTGCAACTCCAAGTGCTGGAGTGGGATTTCAATGTTGTGACGCTCATCGGCAGCTATCAATTGGTGCCTGTAATCCTTACAGAGCTTCGTTTTGTTCTTGAATGAGCGATCTACCCGATTTGACGGGCAGTACTCAATCACGGTGCAGTCTGATTGGCAGAACATCGTATTTGCAAGCAAGCTGCCGTGCGGAGCTACCACCACCTCCGCCTGGTGGAATAGTTGCACCAATTCGTCGAGCGGTTCAAGGCCGTCCAACACTTGGAAGCCTCGGTCCTTCAAGCGTGCGAGAACTTCTGTCTCATTGAGGACACCGCGGGCGCCAGGCCG
>CALBSC010000027.1 GCA_937927685.1 uncultured Burkholderiales bacterium
CGGTGATGCCCAGCACGCCCAGGTCACCCATCTTGCGCCACAGGTCCATGGGGAATTGGTCGGTTTGGTCGATCTGCGCCGCACGCGGAGCAATCTCGGACTGGGCGAAGTCACGCACTGCATCGCGCAGCGCGTCGATATCTTCGCCGAGGTCAAAGTCCAGGCCAGGCAATGAGGTCATGGAGGGTCTCCTTGAAGGTGATTCGTAAGCGTTATTCGTAAGATTTAGGCACCGGCGCGATGGTCTGCTGCATCAGCGCGCAGTCTGACACACGCCCATCGGCCGCATGGTGGCTGACCTCGGCGGTGGTCACGATGATGCGTCGTCCACGGCGCACCACACGTCCCGTGGCGCGCAACTCGCCGTCCCGGAAAGCCGCCAGAAAATTGATCTTGTATTCGACGGTCGTGACTTCCTGGTCGGCATCCACCACGGTCAGGGCCGCGTAGCCGGCGGCGATGTCAGCCAAGGCCCCCATGGCGCCGCCATGAAACCCGCCCTGTTGTTGCGTCACGCGCTCCGAATACGGCAACGCCACCTCCACCCATCCCGGCTCCACGCGCAACAAGCGTGCGCCGAGGTGCTGCATCATGCCCTGGCGCACAAAGCTCTTGTGAACCCGCTCATACAAATCGGAGTCAGGCCGGGCACTCATGCGGTGGCCTTGGTGGTTTTACGACCGTGTTTGGCCAGCAGGGCACGCGCCTCTTTTTCATGCAAAGTGAGTTCATCCAGATTGGCTTCGATCTCCCGCAACTGGGACTCGAGTTGGCGCCGGTGATCTGCCAGCACCTGGAGGAATTTGTGCAATTGCGGCACGGTGTCGCGCGGGCTGTCATACATCTCGATGATGTCCTTGGCCTCATTGAGTGACAAGCCCAGGCGCTTGGCGCGCAGTGTCAGGCGCAACCGGGTACGGTCCCGTGCGCTGTAAACGCGCTGACGACCACCCGGGCCGGTGCGCTGGGGTTGCAGCAAGCCCATGTCCTCATAGAAGCGTATCGCCCGCGTGGTGAGATCGAACTCCTGGGCCAGATCGCTGATGCTGAAGGTGGTGGCCATGGCTGGGGGGGGTTGACGTTTACGTAAACGTAAATCATAAGCCAACCTGGGGCCCGCGTGGGAAATTTCTGCGTCCGCCCGTTCTGACGAACCCGGGCCCGGCGTGTCTTGCCCAGGACAGGGCTGTCATGTTGACGTTTACGTAAACGTCAGACATGAACGACAATGACCGCATGAACCCGCACGAGCTCGAACTGCACTACCCCTGGGGCGACACGCTGCCAGACCCGGCGCTGGGGCTGGAGGTCGCGCCCGGGGTGTTCTGGGTGCGCATGGAGCTGCCCTTTGTCCTGAACCACATCAACCTGTGGCTGCTGCGTGACGAGGTGGACGGCATCACCGGCTGGACCGTGGTGGATTGCTGCGTTGACCGGCCCACCGCACGCGCCCAGTGGGAGGGCATTTTCAGCCAGGCCATGCAGGCGCTGCCCATCCTGCGCGTCATCGTGACGCACATGCATCCAGACCATATTGGATTAGCCCACTGGCTGTGCAAGCGGTTTCAGGCCCCGCTGTGGATCAGTGCCACGGACTTTTACACCGCACGAAGCGTCTCCCTGGGTCGGCAGCATTACGGTGGTGATGCTGCGGCTCAATTTTTCACCGAGCACGGCATCACCGACCCCCACGCACTGGAGGCCGTGCGCGACCGACTGGACTATTTCAAACGACTGGCTCCGGCGCTGCCCATGACGTTTCGACGCCTGATGGATGGACAACGGCTGCTCATCGGCGGGCGCGAATGGCGCACCATGGCTGGGTATGGTCATGCCCCTGAACACATGGCCCTGCATTGCCCGTCGCTCGATGTGCTGATCAGCGGTGACATGGTGTTGCCGCGCATTTCCACCAATGTCAGCGTGTTTGACACCGAGCCCGAGTCCAACCCGCTGACGCAGTTCCTCGACTCCATTGACCGGTTTGAACCCTTGCCCGAGAACACCCTGGTGTTGCCCTCGCACGGCAAACCGTTCACCGGTCTGCACACGCGCATCCGTCAGCTGCATGACCACCATGCCGATCGCCTGCGCGAGGTGATGCAGGCTTGCCACGAACGGCCGTGCAGCGCCGCCGACATCCTGCCGGTGCTGTTTCCCCGCGAGCTCGACTGGCACCAAACCACGTTTGCCGTCGGGGAATCTCTGGCACACCTGCATGCCTTGTGGCACGCGGGGACGTTACAACGCCACCGTGATGCCCTCGGTGTGCTGCGCTTCAGTCCCAGCGTGGCAACGCCTCATCCTTGAGCTGGGCGCGACGCTCGGGGTAATCGGGCAACACCTGTCCCACGGTGTCCCAGAAAGCCGAGCTGTGGTTCATGACCTGCAAGTGACTCAACTCGTGCACCACGACATAGTCGATGACCTCGGGCTTGAAGTGGATCAGACGCCAGTTCAGCCGAATCGAACCGTCTGCACTGGCGCTGCCCCAGCGGGTGGCGGCGCTGCTCAGCGACAGCTTGCGCCACTGCACCCCCAGTCGAGGCGCGAAGTGGTGCAGGCGCTCGGTGAAGTGCTCACGCGCACGGCGCATGAGCCACGCCTGTACGGCGTCCCGCAGTTGCTGTGCCGTGGCGTGGTGCGGCAAGCCCACCCGCAACTGATGGGCAGGCGCCGCCGGCTCTTCTGGCGTCAATGGCAGGAGTTGGGCGCCTCGCTCGCGAAACGGGTGATCGGGCGCCAGCACCACACGCATGCCCTGACCCAGATACGGCAATTCCACCCCGTCGCGCCAGTCGATGCGGGAACCCTGCAAGCGCTGCTGATGGACCTGCATGTCATGCAGCTTGCGCAGAATCCAGTCCTGTTTTTCCAGCAACGTTGCCTCGATCTCTCCTAACGGCACCCAGCGCGGTGCACTCACCTCCAGGCCCTCGGGCCCGATCGCCATGCCAATGGTGCGTCGTCGTGAACGTCTGAACAGGTAGAGCACCGTGGTGCCACGCAGCTGGATACGGCGCGTCGCCTGGGGATGCTCCAGCAATTGATGCCCATGCGGGAAGCCCCCGCTGACGCCTGGGGGGGGCACCGACCCGGTGGCGGTGATGTCAGGTAAAGCGGCCCCGGTGGGCGACGGGCTTGTTCGCGCGGCCGAGTCACCTGCCGCGTGCGGGGTTGGACTGAAAAAGTCCAGGACCAGTTGTACCAGCCCGGCCACAGGTGCTCCTCAGGCGCGGTAGGCGTCCGGGTCGAGGCGCTGCATTTCGCCCTCGATCCAGGCCTGTACCTGCCTCATCAACTCTTCCGGCTCACGCCCCTGACTGGGGATGGGAGCACCGATGGAAACGTCCACCACCCCCGGGCGCTTGATGAAAGCGCGTCTGGGCCAGCAGCGTGCGGAGGTGACCGCGATCGGGATCACCGGCGCACCCGTCTCGATGGCCAGCCGCGTGCCACCCGTTTTGTAGCCCCCGACTTCACCCCGGGCGATGCGCGTGCCTTCCGGAAACATGATGACCCAGATACCCTGATCGAGCAACGCCTTGCCCTGCGTGACCACTTTGGCAAATGCCTGGGTCCGTTGGCTACGGTCGATGTGAATCATGTCCAGTCGGCCCATGGCCCAACCAAAAAACGGAATGCGCAACAACTCCCGCTTGAACACATAGGCCAACGGGTGGGGCATGAGGGCCGGCATCAGGAAGGTTTCGTAGGTGGACTGATGCTTGACCAGCAGCACGGCCGGACTGGTCTTGCCCACGGGCAAGTGTTCCAGACCCTGCACCCGGTACTGGATGCCTATCAGGACCCGCGCACTTGCGATGCACAGGCGCAGCCAGGCCGCCGCGATCCAATAGAGCCGCTCGCCCCGCACGCCCACGGCGGCCAGCAACAGGATGAACACAGCATAAGGCCCGACCGTCAGCAACATGACGAGTGCATGCAGCAACGAGCGCAAAAAATTCATCAATGGGCTGCCTTGATCGGGCCACCATCGCTGTGCGTGCCGAGGAGCCAGTCGGCAAAGGCCCCCAGATCGGCGTGCGTTCGCGTGTCGGCGGGGAAATGCGCCGGCAGGGGTTGACCGCGCAGGGCCTCACCTTTGCCCGTCAACACCAGGTGCGGGTCACAACCGGCCGCCGCACCGGCCTGCAAGTCGCGCAGGCTGTCCCCGACCGCGGGCACACCCTTCAGGTCCAGCCCATAGCGTTCACGGATCTGCTCGAACAAGCCCGGTTGCGGCTTGCGACACTGGCACGCCTCTTCCGGGCCATGCGGGCAGTAAAAGACGGCGTCCACACGCCCACCAGCCGCCGCTAGCAGCTTGTAGAACTTGGTGTGCATGGCATTGAGGGTGGCCACATCAAAGAGGCCACGGCCCAACCCCGACTGGTTGCTGGCCACCACCACATGCCAGCCCGCGTGGTTCAAGCGGGCAATGGCCTCCAACGAGCCGGGCAGTGGCACCCATTCATCGGGCGACTTGACGTAGTCATCCCGATCCTGGTTGATGGTGCCATCGCGATCGAGAATAACCAGTTTGATATGCATGATGTCCTCAGACCGCCAGACGGGAGAGATCAGCCACGCGGTTCATGGCCTGATGCAGTTGTTGCAACAGCAAGAGACGGTTGCGTCGCAATTCGGGTTGCTCGGCGTTGACCATCACGTCTTCAAAGAAAGCATCCACTGGCTCACGCAGGGCCGCCAGGGTCTGCAGCGATGCGCTGTAGTCACCTTGCGCCCATTGATGCTGAGCGGTGGGCGTGAGTGACGACATGGCTTGATGCAGTGCCTGTTCGGCGGGTTCTTGCAGCAAGCTGGCTTGAACCTCGCCGTCGACCTGATCGGCCTTCTTGAGAATATTGGTGATGCGCTTGTTGGCCGCGGCCAAAGCACCCGCCTGTGGCAAGGCGGCGAACGCACGCACCGCTTCCAGACGACGGCGCACATCGCCCAGACGCTGGGGGCGCAGTGCCAGCACCGCGTCGATCTCCTGCGCGGTGTAGCCCTGTTCGCGCAGCATGCCAGCCAGACGATCGGACAGGAATTCCGCGAGCGCCTGGACAGCCGCGAGTCGGTCTCCCGGAATGCGTGCGCCAAACACCTCGCTGGCCGCATGCAGCAGCGGATCGATCTCCAGCGGCAAATCCCGCTCGATCAGCATGCGCAACACACCCAAGGCATGCCGACGCAGCGCAAAGGGGTCCTTGTCACCACTGGGCAGGTTGCCAATGCCGAACATGCCCACCAGGGTTTCCAGCTTGTCGGCGAGCGCTGCCACCAGACCCAGGTCATTGCGCGGCAACTCGTCACCCGCAAAGCGCGGGCGGTAGTGGTCCTCGATGGCTTGCGCCACCTCGTCGCCCAGCCCGTCATGGCGGGCGTAATACCCCCCCATGATGCCCTGCAACTCGGGGAACTCGCCCACCATGTCGGTCAGCAAATCGGTCTTGGCCAGCCGGGCCACCTCGTCGACGCGGCGCATCGGTTCGGCCGTGGCCGTGCTGGGCAGTTGGCGGGCAATCAGTTGCGCAATGGCGCGCACGCGCTCGCTGCGTTCGGCCTGGGTGCCCAGTTTGTTGTGATAGACCACCTTGGCCAGACCATCGACGCGCGAGGCCAGGGTTTTCTTGCGATCCTGATCGAAAAAGAAACGGGCATCCGCCAGACGCGGACGCACCACCCGTTCATTGCCGCCAATCACCGCACTGGCATCATCCGGGCGAATATTGCTCACCACCAGGAAGCGGTGCGTGAGTCGACCCTGGGCATCCAGCAAGGGGAAATATTTCTGGTTGGCCTTCATCGTGAGGATGAGGCACTCTTGCGGCACTTCCAGGAAGGCTGGCTCGAACTCACAGGTGAGCACGTGCGGGCGCTCGACCAGTGCGGTCACTTCGTCCAGCAGGGCGGCATCGTCCACCGGACGTACGCCACCACCCACCTGCTGGGCGGCGGCCTCGAGTTGACGCGCAATCTCGGCGCGGCGTTCTGCAAAGCTGGCAATCACCGCCCCTTGCTCGGCCAACACGCGGGCATAGGCATCGGCATCGGGAAGGGTGATCGGGTCTTGCAGCGCCTCGAACCGATGGCCATGCGTGATGGCGCCGGCCTGGAGTCCCAACGCCTGCACAGGAACCACCTGGGAGCCATGCAAGGCCACGAGCCCGTGCGCCGGACGGACAAACTGCACGCTGCTCCACCCGGGCAAAGGCATGTCCGTCTCGGGCTGGTAGGTCATCACTTTGGGAATGGGTAGCCGGGTCAGTGCCTCATCCAGGGCGCGCTGCAGACCTGCGGCCAGCGACACACCCGCGGCGATGCCGTTCAGAAACAGGGTCTCGGCCTTGCCGTCAGACACACGCTCCAAGTGGGATACCACCGAGGCGTCCGCCCCCAGCGTTTGCAGTTTTTTCAACAACGCCGGCGTGGCCTGCCCTTGAGCGTCCAGGCCCACCTTGACCGGCATGAGCTTGTGCTGCACGGGCCGATCTTCAGCGCGTGACAACACCTCGGTCACATGCGCAGCCAGGCGCCGCGGGCTGGCATACGGCGTGACCGCCGAGGCGGCAACGGTCAGACCCTGGGCCTGGAGTTGATCGAACAGCACAGAGGCAAAAGATTGGCCCAGCTGCTGCAGGACCTTGGGCGGCAACTCCTCGACAAAGAGCTCCACCAACAAAGAAGAAGTCGTCATGATGTGGCTTTCGGTCAGGCGGCTTGTCGGGACAAGGCCTCGACCCATTCGCGTGGCGCCATGGGAAAGCCCAGGCGCTCACGGCTCTCGTAGTAGCTTTGCGCCACCGAACGGGCCAGATTGCGGATACGACCGATGTAGGCGGCACGCTCGGTCACGCTGATGGCCCCGCGCGCATCCAGCAGGTTGAAGGTGTGCGCGGCCTTGAGCACTTGCTCGTAGGCGGGCAGCGCGAGTTGTTGCGCCATGAGGTACTGGGCTTGTTTCTCATGGGCCCCAAAGGCGGTGAACAGAAACTCGGCGTCGCTGTGCTCGAAGTTGTAGGCCGACTGTTCCTGCTCGTTTTGCAAATACACGTCACCATACTTCAGGCCATCCGTCCACTGCAGGTCATAGACGTTGTCGACGCCTTGCAGGTACATGGCCAGTCGCTCCAGGCCGTAAGTGATTTCGCCGGTGATGGGGCGGCAATCAATGCCTCCCACCTGCTGGAAATAGGTGAACTGGGTGACTTCCATGCCATTGAGCCAGACTTCCCAGCCCAGCCCCCAGGCGCCAAGCGTGGGGTTCTCCCAGTCATCCTCGACGAAACGGATGTCGTTACGGCGCAAATCAAAACCCAGCGCCTCCAGTGAACCCAGGTACAGCTCCAGGATGTTGGCCGGTGCCGGTTTGAGCACCACCTGGTATTGGTAATAGTGCTGCAACCGGTTCGGGTTTTGTCCGTAGCGGCCGTCCTTGGGGCGGCGACTGGGTTGCACGTAGGCGGCCTTCCAGGGCTCGGGGCCGAGTGCACGCAAGAACGTGGCGGTGTGGGAGGTACCGGCACCGACTTCCATGTCATAGGGTTGCAACAGCGCGCAGCCCTGCTGGTCCCAGTAGGACTGGAGTTTCAGAATGATTTGTTGGAAGGTCAGCATAGAGAGCAGTGGTCGGCCCGAACAGGCAGCCAACAGGGGACGGTGCGACAGCGCACCCAATCCTTGATTTTACGGGGCGCGACGACGGGTTCGACCAGGCAGCCACAGGACAGCCACCGCCAGCACCCACCAGGGCGCGAGGCCCCATTCGCCCACCCAGCGCGCATACGGGGTAGGGGGACCTTGCCGCCCCATCACCTGGCCTTGCAGCACCCCCTCCTGGTAGGCCGGCAGACGCTGGGTGACCCGGCCCTGGGCATCAATGATGGCCGTGGCGCCGGTGTTGGTGGCACGAATCACGGGACGGTCAAACTCCAGGGCACGAAGCCGGGAAATCTGCAAATGCTGATCCACCGCGATCGTGTCGCCAAACCAGGCGATGTTGCTCAGATTCACCCACACGGTCGGGGCCTGCGCCGGATCTCGAAAGCGTTGCGCCAACTCCTCGCCGAATAAATCCTCGTAGCAAATCATGGGGGCCAACCGTTGACCTTGCCAGGCCATCGCAGGTGCATCCACCCGACCACGCCCAAATTCCCCCAACGGAATATTCATCATGCGCGTGAACCACTGAAACAGCGGCGGGATGAATTCCCCAAACGGCACCAGGTGGTGTTTGTCATAGCGGTAGGGCGGCACGGGGCCAGCCAAGCCCAGAACGCTGTTAGTGCTCACACCCAATTCATGCAACGGTAAACCGATCAGTGCAGCGCGGTTTCCTTCAGAAAAATGCCTTGTCAGCGCCTCCCAGTACCCGGCCGGCAATTGCTGCTGCACAAAGGGCAATGCGGTTTCCGGCGTCACCACCAGGCCTTGCTCGGTCCCGGTCAGGGCTTGGCCGTACCACGCCAATGCCCAGTCGCGACGACCGTCAAATTTGGCATCCTGCGGCACATTGCCCTGCAACAAACGCACCGACAGCGCCTGTTCTCGCACCGCGGGTTCGGGGCTGGACCAGGGCAGGGCCAGTGCCACCAGCAGCGACAACGCCAGTGCCGATGTCCATTGCTGCCACGTCCACCGGGGCCACCACTGCACCGGCCTGCGCACCACCACCAGCATGGCCAGCACGGCACTCAAAGCGCCCATGCCATAGACACCCACCCACGGCGCGGTCCAGGCCAGCACGCTGTCCACATGCGCGTAGCCGCCCACACCCCAAGGAAAACCAGTGAACCAGCGGGCACGGGCCAGTTCGGCCAGCATCACACACGCCCCGAATGCGAGGGCACGCCATCCCCAGCCCAGGTCGCGCGCACGAAAGCGGACATAGAGATAACCGGCCCCCGCCCAGTACAGCGACAACGCACCACACAAACTCACCACGGCCAGGATGGCCAGCCAGGCGGGCAGATTGCCGTACGTGTGCAGGGAAATGAACAACCACCACACCGTCGAGCACAAGCCCACGGTGGCAAAGACCCAGCCAAGCCAGGCCGCCCGACGGGCGGAGGGCACTCGGTCGAACAACCAGGCCATGACCAGCAAGGCCAGCCACTGGGCCATCCCTTGCGGTTGACCGCTGCCGGGCCAGGCCATGGACAAGGCATGCAGCACGCCCGCCAGTCCCGCGGCAACGGTGGCCCACGGCGCTGACTGCGACAGCCTCAAGCGCTCGCGTCCTGCGGCGACACCTTGAACCATTTGACCGCTCCGCCCCGGGTGTGCATGACCTCGAATTTCAGACCGCCCAGGTGGTGGACTTCCCCGCGCACCGGGACATGACCCATGTCGTGTGCAATCAGTCCCCCGATGGTGTCGAACACTTCATCGCCGTCGCGGACCGCCAATTCAACGGCAAAGGCCTCGTTGACGCGCTCAACCGAGGCGGATCCGGCGACCCGGTAGGTGCGATGGGCCAGGCCAAAAATCTCGCCGGACTCTTCGTCGGTATCGAATTCGTCCTCGATCTCACCCACGATTTCTTCCAGCACATCCTCGATGGTCACCAAGCCCGCCACCCGGCCAAATTCATCAATCACGATGGCGAGGTGATTGCGGTTGCTGCGAAAGTCCCGCAACAAGTCAATCAGCCCCTTGCTCTCGGGAACAAACACCGCCGGTCGCAGCAAGGCCCGGATGTTGAGTTCGGGCGCACGCTGCAGTTTCAGCAAATCCTTGGCCAGCAAAATGCCCAGGATGTTTTCCCGATCGCCCTCATAAACCGGGAACCTCGAGTGCGCAATGTCGATCACCTGGTTGAGCAACTCGTCAAACGGTGCGTCAATCTGCACCAGGTCCATGCGAGGCGCGGCAATCATCACGTCACCGGCCGTCAGGTCTGCAATGCGCAGCACGCCCTCGAGCATCTCGCGGCTGTCAGCGCCAATCAAGCCACGTTGTTCAGCCTGTGACAGCAGCGCTCGCAGATCATCCGGGGTATCGGGACCGGGATGCAGGACATCGACCAGTCGCTGCAGCAGGCCACGCGGGGTCCGCGCGCTGCTGCGTGTAGGGGGGGGTTCTGACACACGAAAAGCGGCCTGGGCCGCAAAAGTTTGGACCCCTCTAGGATAGCGGATCAAGATGACAGCGCCAATGCCACCGCGTCATTCCGCCGATTGATGCCGAGCCTCGCGAACGCCCTGGCGAATTTCCTGCACTTCAGCCAGGGTGTCGAGGAAGCGGTTCACTTGCTTTTTGATGGCGTAATTAGTTTGGGCAAACTGCTCAGAGACCAGTTCGGTCAACTGGCTGTCGAGGTCGGCGGGGGGCAGGAGCAGATAAGCCTCCGTCTCTGCGCCGTCACGTTCCACCCGGGCGCCGTGCTTGCGGGCGATGCTGATCATGGGGGCGTTTTCGCTCAGCGCATGAATGAACAGCATCTTCACACCCGCATTGCGCGCATGCATGCTGGCATGTTCAAACAGACGCGCCCCATAGCCCCGGCCACGCGAGGCCTGTTGCACCGACACGCCGAATTCTGCGCAGGATCCGGTCTGGCTGTCGCGGCTGTAAGCCAGATGGGCCATGGACACCAGTTTCAAGTAGCGGTTGAAAATGCCAAAAATCTCGTCGCGCTCGAAGTCCAGCGCATCGACGTAGCGACGAATCTGCTCATCCGTGGCCATGTACCCAAACCGCATGTACCGGTCCTGTGCCCCCAAGGCAAGCAAATGCTGGGCAATACGCTCCCGATGCTGCGGCCCCAGTGAACAGATCGGCACCAGCACGCCGTGGGTGGCGTTGGGCTCGACCAACCCGGACAACGGCATCGACAGCAGTTGTCTTCCCGCATTGATGGAAGTACGCAGTAAGGTTTTGACCAAGGGCATGGCTCAAGAATAAGGGTTTTCCCTAGTAATTGCCATCCCACGTCGGACATGACCGCGAGATTCACGCTGCTTTAGAGGTTGTCTACTAGATGAGGGGGACGCGGAGAAGGTCTGTCGGTGGCAAGGCGGTCATGTTGGCCCTCAGGGACAGCCCTGTGACGCACAGACGAGGTTCTGCTTGACAATGCCGCAACCCTCAGGAGACGTGATTTCATGACGAAGCCTTGGCTTGCTCAATACCCCGCGGGCGTACCCGCCACCGTGGACGTATCTCACCACACGTCGCTCAATCAATTGCTGGAAGAGTCCTTCAAGCTCAATGCCCATCGACCGTTTTCCGTGTGCATGGAGCGCTGGATGCGCTATGGCGAACTCGATGAGTTGTCGCGCCGGCTCGGTGCCTGGCTACAAGATCAAGGCCTGGAGGCCCATGCCCGTGTGGCGATCATGCTGCCGAACGTCCCTTCTTTTCCCATCAGCATGGCGGGCATTTTGCGAGCTGGCTACACCTGCGTGAACGTCAATCCCCTGTACACGGCCCGCGAGTTGCAGCATCAGCTCAAGGATTCGGGCGCAACGGCCATTGTCATCCTGGAGAATTTCGCCCATACGCTGGAAGAAGTCATTGACCAGACGGCCGTCAAAACCGTGGTGGTCGCGTCGATGGGCGATCTGCTGGGTACCTGGTACGGACGCTGGATCACGTTTGCAGTTCGTCATCTGGCCAAGATGGTGCCCGCCTTCGAATTGCCCCTGACTGCCCCCGATGGCTCGCAACGCACCATCGTCCCACTTCAACAGGTGCTGCGCGAAGGTGCCATCAAAACGCTGCGTCCGGCGCAGGTCACCCTCGACTCGATCGCATTCCTGCAGTACACCGGCGGAACCACCGGACTGTCCAAGGGCGCCGTCCTCACACACCGTAACGTGGTGGCGGCCACCCTGCAAGCTGAGGCCTGGTTCTCCCCTGCCCTGATGCGGACTGGCGACATCCGCAACACCAACAGCATTGCCGCCCTGCCGCTGTATCACATCTTCGCGCTGATCTTGTGCTTTCTGGCCATCCGGTCGGGCTCATCGCTCACGCTGATTCCCAATCCGCGCGATATCCCCAAGCTGGTACAAACGCTCAAGCAACGCCCGTTTCATCTGATGCCCGGCGTGAACACCTTGTTCAATGCCCTGTTGCAAAACGCACAATTCCGATCGCTGGATTTCTCGCAGTTGTGCGTGACCCAGGCGGGTGGCATGGCCGCCTCAGAGGGCACAGCCCGGCAATGGCAACAGGTCACCGGATGCACCATGGTGGAAGGCTGGGGCATGAGCGAAACCTGCGCCCTGGGCACCAACAACCCGATTCTGTCCACGGAGTACAGCGGCACCATCGGCCTGCCTGTGCCCAGTGTGGACATTGCTATCAAAGACGACGCGGGGAACGACCTGCCTTTGGGGGAGTCGGGCGAAATTTGCATCCGTGGGCCCAATGTCATGACGGGCTACTACCAACAACCCGAGGAGACACGCAAAGCGTTTACGCCGGATGGCTTCATGCGCACCGGTGACATCGGCATCATGGATGAACGGGGTTTTACCCGCATTGTTGACCGCAAAAAGGACATGATCATTGTGAGCGGCTTCAACGTATTCCCCAACGAACTGGAGAATGTGGTGTCGATGTGTCCTGGTGTGATCGAATGTGCTGCGGTGGGGATACCGGATACACGCCAGGGTGAATCCATCAAGCTGTTCGTGGTGCGCAGCGATCCAGCCCTGTCGGAAGAGGACGTGGGGCGCTATTGCCGCGACAAGCTCACCGCATACAAGCAGCCCAAGTACATCGAATTTCGCGACGAACTGCCCAAATCCAACGTTGGCAAAATTTTGCGACGCGAGTTGCGCACGTCGCACTGAAGCGCACAGCCAACCAGCCTGTCTGGAAGCCGATGGCACAATGGCAGCCATCATGCTGCCAACTGACATGCATTTCATCGAGCGAGGCTGGTTATCCTCCAACAGCCTGCTGTTGACGGGGCCAGAAGACACCGTCCTCGTCGATTCCGGCTATCACTCGCACGCAGAGCAAACCATCGCCCTGGTACGCCATGCACTGCAGGGTCGGCCATTGACCACCCTGATCAACACACATTTGCATAGCGATCATTGTGGCGGCAATGCTGCAGTTCAGGCCACTTGGACGGCAGTACGCACATGCATTCCCCCAGGTTGTGCTGAAGCGGTTCGCAACTGGGATGAAGAGGCGCTTACTTACAAGCCCACCGGACAAGCTTGTCCCCGTTTCAGAATCGATGAAGTTCTGCAGCCCGGCACCCAGCTACGGGCGGGCGGCCGAGCCTGGGATATCCATGCAGCCCCCGGACATGATCCAGATTCAGTCTTCCTCTTCCAGCCTGAAACCGGTGTACTGCTGAGCGCTGATGCCCTGTGGGAGAACGGTTTTGGCGTGGTTTTCCCGGAAATTTACGGAGAACCTGGTTTCGATGAAGTCGGGCACACACTCGACTTGATTGAACGGTTGCAACCATCCATCATCGTGCCCGGTCATGGACGCGTCTTCACGGATTTGACGGGCGCCCTGGCACGAGCACGCGAGCGGCTGAAACTCTTCACCGAGCAACCCCTCAAACATGCCAGTCACGCCGCCAAGGTGTTGATCAAGTTCCACTTGATGGCAATCCAGGCCTGTCCCATCGAAGCCTTGCTCGATTGGACGCAAGACAGTGGCTACCTGACGACCTTGCACCGGGTGCATTTTCAAAGTCAGTCGATGCGCGAGTGGGCGATGAGCCTGACGGAAGCTTTGGTCCGCAGTGGCGTACTGGCTCGCCAGAACGATCAGGTCGTCAACGTGTGATGCACACTGGCTCGAGCCGGCCGAGATACGTATCCATCAGATAAAAAAACAAAAGGCCCGACTCTTTCGAGACGGGCCTTTTGGGCTGTAAGAGCCTGACGATGTCCTACTTTCACACGGGTATCCGCACTATCATCGGCGCTGAAGCGTTTCACGGTCCTGTTCGGGATGGGAAGGAGTGGTACCACCTCGCTATGGTCATCAGGCATAACTTGTTGTCATCTTGACTGAGTCAAGACAACCAATTCATAGAGCAAATCAGCTTATATTTTGAATGCGTCACTTGGCATAACAACCTTGATCAACAGATCAAAGTTATAGGGTCAAGCCGCACGAGCAATTAGTATCAGTTAGCTTAACGCATTACTGCGCTTCCACACCTGACCTATCAACGTCCTGGTCTTGAACGACTCTTTAGGGGGCTCAAGGCCCCGGCAGATCTCATCTTGAAACGAGTTTCCCGCTTAGATG
>CALBSC010000028.1 GCA_937927685.1 uncultured Burkholderiales bacterium
CCTTCATGATCATGGGCGACAAGTGCACCCGCCGTTGCCCCTTCTGCGATGTGGGACACGGGCGGCCCGACCCGCTGGACACGCAAGAGCCCGAGAACCTGGCACGCACCATTGCCGCACTCAAGTTGCAGTACGTGGTCATCACCAGTGTCGACCGCGACGACCTGCGCGACGGTGGCAGCCAGCACTTTGTGGACTGCATCCGGCGCACGCGCGAACTCTCGCCCGAGACGCGCATTGAAATCCTGGTGCCCGACTTTCGCGGCCGCGATGACCGCGCGCTGGACATCCTGAAAGCCGCACCGCCCGACGTGATGAACCACAACCTGGAGACCGTGCCGCGCCTGTATCGCGAAGCCCGACCCGGCAGTGACTACGCCTTCAGCCTGAACTTGCTGAAAAAATTCAAGGCGCTGTTCCCCGACGTCCCCACCAAGAGCGGCCTGATGGTGGGTCTGGGTGAAACCGACGAGGAAATCCTGGAGGTGATGCGGGACATGCGCGCGCACCACATCGACATGCTGACCATTGGCCAGTATCTGGCCCCGAGCACCAGCCACCTGCCCGTGCGCCGCTACGTGCATCCCGACACCTTCAGAATGTTTGAGGAAAAGGCCTACGAGATGGGGTTTGCACACGCCGCTGTCGGCGCGATGGTCCGGTCAAGCTATCACGCGGATCAGCAGGCGCATGCGGCTGCACAGGCAGCCAGCAACACCTGAGTGCGAAGCACGGCGAAGAGCAAATTCAACAGCCCAGGAACTGACGCAGGGAATCTATGTGAGCCTGCCGCAGCAGTGTCAGGCACACCACCGCGTCCGCCATCCGGCCGTAGTCCCTTTCCGCCGAGCAGGCGCGCGGCATGGCAAAGACCTATTAAGTGTTTGAATTCATCCATTTCGAATTGTCTTGTGATAACTATAGTGTGATAAGTGTTCTGCCGTGATCTGACACGCGGACAATTTCCTCTGGGCAACTTCGTGATTGCAGAAGAGCCACACGCGAATTGATGTGAGAATGAAGTCATCGCTGATGTGCTCGCGGATGTTTTCTCTTCATGCAGACCCATCTATTCCTCGAGGCCCAAGATGACTGAAAGCGTTCTGGGTCTTGCGAAATACCGCTACTTCAAATGGTCGCTGGCACTCAGCACCAGTGCGCTGGCACTTTACCTGTGGGACTCCACAGACATGCGGCCTAACGGCGGAACCTGGGTCGGTTACACGCTGGGCACGATAGGCGTGATACTTATCTTGTGGCTCGCTGCTTTTGGCATTCGCAAGCGAAGGTACCACCGGAACATGGGACTGCTCAGCCACTGGCTGTCGGCCCATATATGGCTAGGTATTTCCCTGGTGCTCATTGCCTCCTTGCATGCAGGGTTCCAGTTCGGATGGAATGTGCATACGCTGGCTTACGTCCTGATGGCCCTGGTGGTTGTTTCAGGGATTGTTGGCGTCATGTTGTATCGCATCAACCCAGGACTGATGAGTGAAATGCTGGGCGGTCAAACATTGATCGAGCTTGCGCAGGGGCTTCGCGAAATTGATCAAGAAGCCTTGCAGGTATTACCCCGTGTGGGCGAATCCCATCGGGAGAACGCCCGCGCTTGTCTGGCCGAGGTGTCAGCCGAGCCAATTGCCAACCGATGGCTCGATCGATTACTCGGAGGTCAGCGGCACTCGAGCACGAGCGAATCCATGGCGCGATTCGAGCAATGGACCTTGGGTGGCGACAGAGCATGCCGCGATCTCATGCTGCTGATGGTCAAGCGAGATCATCAACTGTCTCGTATTCGCCGCTTTGTTCAGTTGAAAGCCTTCACAGAGGCTTGGCTGCTGATCCATGTCCCGGCGTCGGTGGGCCTGCTGGCAAGCTTGGTGGCACACATCGTTTCCGTGTTTTTCTATTGGTAACAAGCCAACATGGAGCAGCCGTCTCAAGACCCCCTCATCCAAGAAGTTCAGCGGCTGCAAACCCCAGCATCCGGACGACGTGTCGCATCCTGGCTGTTGTTTGTAGTGATCATTGCGGGATTTTTGCTCGCTCCTTTGTGGGTGTTCTATCGGTCATCAACACCCACCACCGGTCCCAACACAAATGCCACGGGGACAGCCGCTGGCGCAGCCAACACCGAGATGAGAACGCCTTCCGCAGGCTTTCAAACGCTTGATGCTGTATGGAACCCGGGTCCGCTCGATCACAAGCACCACGCCTGGTCCAACGACTGCCGTGCCTGTCATACGGCCCCCTTCGTTCGGGTGCAGGACAAAGATTGCCAGGCTTGTCACCAGCGAACCGGGCCTCACGTGGCCGCGACAACAACAGCTCCTTCTCACGCGACTGATGCGGGTTCAGGGCCAGACAGTCTGCGCTGCGCCACCTGCCACCGGGATCACTGGGGCGAGTTCGGTCTGGCCCAGCAAAACAAGCTATTCACCCAAAGCCGATGTGCGACATGCCACCAGGACATTCGCCGCAGCACGCCGCAAACCCAGACACAAAACGTTCGGGATTTCGTGAAAGATCATCCTGAATTTCGAATCCAGATCAACAACCCTGTCAAACCACAAGAATTGATTCGCACCCGAATGCACGGCTCGACCCCATTGCGCAGTGCAAGTGGACTGAAGTTCCCTCACGATGTACACCTCGACTCCCTAGGGGTTGACAGTCCCGAAGGCAAGGTGAAGGTCACTTGCCAGAACTGTCATCGCACCTCCAAGGACCAGTCCACCTTTGAACCCGTGCGCTTTGAGCAGCATTGCCGTTCGTGTCATGAAATGCGGTTTGACCCCGCTGTCGCCAATCGTGAAATACCCCATGGCTCTGTCGATCAGGTGCTCTCCACACTGCGGGAGTTTTATGGGTTCATGAAATCCCGCCCTCCCGTACCTGTTCGCGATCTAGACGCGTCGCCTCTTGCGCTGACGCGGCCAGGCAAGCCCGAGTCCCCGATTCGCTCGTATGTTCACTTCAATGCCAACGATCTGTTGACTGCCAGCGCAGCCGCAACAGCCGTCTTTGAAAAAACCACCTGCGTCGTATGTCACGAACCTCAGCGCGTGGCGGGCCCTGGCCGCGCAGGCACCACCGGACAAGATATGCCGCAATGGACGATTCCGACGATGGCACCTGCGCATGCCTGGATGCCTCAATCCCGATTCGACCACCGCACACATCAGTTCACTGAGTGCAAGACGTGTCATGCCGCCGAAAAATCCTCCAAAGCGTCCGACGTTCTGATGCCCGGCATTGCCATTTGCCGAGAGTGTCATGCCCCCACCTCACCCGCGGCTCAACGCGCCTCGTCTGATTGCGGGACATGTCACAGCTTCCATACGGCAGCGAAAGCCCCCCTGATTCGAGCCAAGCCATGAAGCCTGGCTGGATGTGCGCGCTCTGTCTTTGTGTCCTCGGTGCTTGCTCCGGAGGGGGCAGTGATACCGATCTGGCGGGAAGCTGTGCCCCGACCATTTCCAGCCAGCCGCAGTCTTTGACCACCGCGGACGTTGAGGCGCTGTTGGCTCGCGCCGTGGACGTGTCCCATCAACTCGGGGAGTCCGCCACCATCGCCGTGGTTGACCGAGTGGGCAATGTGCTGGGGGTGTATCGCATGACCGACAGCGATGGCACCAATGTCGAGTTCAATGTGACCTTGCGCTCTGGCCTGCTGGGCACACGTCTTCTGGGTCTGGAAAATCAAGTTGTACCCTCTGCACTGGTAGCCGTCACCAAGGCCATCACCGGCGCCTATCTGTCATCCAGTGGCAACGCCTTTTCAACCCGCACAGCCAATTTCATCATTCAGGAGCATTTCCCTCCGGGTATACAGAACACAGGATCAGGCCCGCTGTATGGGGTGCAATTCAGCCAGCTGCCCTGTGGCGACCTGGTTCAAAAGGGTGACACCGCGGGGATCGGACCGAGGCGTTCTCCGCTCGGACTGGCGGCTGATGCAGGGGGCTTCCCGCTCTACAAGGGCGGCAAAGTCGTTGGCGGCATTGGGGTGGTAACCCGGTCCAAGCCTATTTACGGCATTGACCGCGACGTCATCAACCTAGTCGCCGACGCCAACGAGCGAATTGCGCAATCAGCCGCCTCGATTTACGCCCCGTCTGACTGTATCCGTGCGGACAAGATATCCGCGGGCGGCGTTTCGCTGCGGTACTCGGATTCGGATGGAGCCTTGTTGAGCTCCTCGCAGACCACACTGCCTGCAGGCACGACCCGCGGTGAACTGCAGGCCGTCAGCGGCTACCGGGCCAGTGCTGCGGTGGTGGCAGGAACGACTTACGGCGAAGCGGCCTCGGGCTTCATGCCGGACGGTGGTAGCTGGGCCAGCAAGTCTGCCGTATTGGCCGTGGACGCAGGCGCCGCCAACCGATTTCCTGCCACCCCCTCCTCCAGCCTTAACGGGTTGACCGCTCTGGAGGTTTCTCGCCTTCTGGGGCATGGCCTGGATATTGCCAATTCAGCACGCGCACAAATTCGCCGTCCGGTTGGATCTGCCGCCCAGGTCACCTTGAGCGTGGTCGACGCCCAAGGCGTGCTGCTGGGTTTGGTTCGGACACTGGATGCCCCCATCTTCGGCGTTGATGTGTCCTTGCAAAAGGCCCGCACCGCCGCTGCATTTTCACGAGCTGGCACGGACGTCGCACTGATCGCGGCGGGTTTGGGCACGCCCTATCTCCAGTCGTCGGCCGACCAGCGTCACGCCAGCGTGTTTTTCACTTCCTATGTTGCCGATAACGTCTTCAACGGCGGACGCGCCTTCACGGGACGTGCGATTGGCAACCTGCATCGCCCCTTCTTCCCTGACGGCATTCAGTCTCAAGCCAGGGGGCCCTTGTCAACACCCCTCAACGAGTGGAGCCCATTCAATGTGGGCCTTCAACTGGACTTGGTCAAGGTCAATGTCCTGGCCAACATCCATGCACTGCCCGCGGCCAACTCCTGCACCCCGACGCCAATGGGCTTGGACAACGGTATTCAGATTTTTCCAGGCAGCGTGCCGATTTATCGCGGTAGCCAATTGGTGGGCGCGGTGGGTGTCTCAGGCGACGGGGTCGATCAAGACGACATGATTGCCTTTCTGAGCATCCAGCGCTTGTCGGCCGACATCGGCTCAACGCTTAACCAGGCGCCAACCCATCAGCGAGCCGATTTGGTTCGAACCACGCCGGGATACAACTTACGGTACGTGCAATGCCCCTTTTCACCGTATCTACAAAACTCTGAGCAGGGAATTTGCGATGGGTTTTAAGTGGCCCAGCCCCTTGGCCGCCTGTTTGTGCGTGTGCTTGAGTCACGTCGCGCCAAGCATTGCACAAAGTCAAATGCCCGTGCTGGCTCTGTCGACTGCATCATCACAGCATCTTGTTCAAGTGGCCGCACCACGACTGGCTCTGTACGCCCTGCCCAACGAGCATGCCGCCGTGGTCGGTCACGTGTTACGGGCCGAAATGTTGACGGTTGTGGAAGTGCAGTCCGATTGGATCGGCATTGCCATGGACGCCTCTGGACAGCGTAGGGGGTGGATACGTCAGATGTGGCTGGCGAACGAAGGGCAGTGGGCCCTGCAATCCCTCATGGGACCAGGCCCCGCCTTGTTGGCCGAAGACCTCACAGGTGTCCCAGCACCGGCAACCGACCTGTCTCGTCCTGTCTCGGTGCAACGGCTGGTCACCCTTCCCCCTGCCGACCCGCGTCAAATTGGCGGACCCGAGGTTCACCTACCGCGTGAGTCGATCCCACTGCCAGACCGGTGGCGCTTGATGCAGGCACTGGGATTCAAATTCCCGTGGTACGACCCTTACAACCAGAACGTCTACAAGGGGGACATACCCTGGCCCCATGCGCCCATCGACGACTTGTTCATCAATATTGGCGTCGTCTCTGACAACCTGTTCGAGCATCGCAGTGTGCCCACACCGGTGGCAGGTAGCATTTCCATCCGACCAGGTGCACTGGATATTTATGGCGGGCGCACACAAAGCGTACAAGCCAACACGCTCTTGCTGAGCATGAGCATCACCAAAGGCAACACCACCTTCAAGCCGCCGGACTGGGAATTCCGTATCTCACAGGCACTGCAATACAACCGGGTACGTGTTCAGGAAGCTGGCGCACTCAACATCGACCCCTCCACCGGCCCCAACCGAACCGATCACTTTGTCGGCACGCAAGAGTTGTATGCCGACTACCACTTGCGCAATGTCTCGAGTCGATTCGACTTCGACAGCGTTCGGGTAGGCGTACAACCTTTCATTTCTGATTTCCGGGGATTCATCTTCAACGACTTGCCAGCCGGAATTCGGCTGTTCGGCAATCGTGACAACAACCAGTACCAATACAACCTGGGCGTGTTCAAGCGGGTTCAAAAGGACACGAACAGCGGACTCAACGATCTTTCACGACCGATTCGCAAGGATGATGTTTGGGTCGCCAACCTGTATCGACAAGACTTTCCCATTCCAGGTTTCACATCACAGTGGACGGCTATCCACAACCGCAACGGGGAAAACAGCCCTCACTACGACAACAATGGTTTTCTGGTTCGTCCCGCGTATTTGGGCGACCTGCGCGGCCATGACTACAACGTGACCTATCTGGGCTACAGCGGTGACGGCCACCTCGGATGGTTGTCCGATCGCTGGCGGCTGAACCTGAGCACGTCCACCTATTGGGCGGTGGGCCGAGACTCGCGTAGCCCCATGGCACAAAAGCCCCAAACCATCAACGCCTGGTTCCATGCGACAGAAGTATCACGAGACTTCAGCTGGGCGCGTGCGCGTGTGCACTGGATGCTGACGTCTGGCGACAAGGATCCCTACGACAGCCGAGCCACTGGTTTTGATGCCATTCAGGAGAACCCGCAGTTCGCCGGGGCCGATTCGAGCTATTTCATGCGCCAGGGTCTGCCCCTGATTGGCGGTGGTGGCGTTGCCCTGTCAGGACGCAATGGGTTGATTCCGTCGCTCAGGTCGTCCAAGGATGAGGGGCAATCGAATTTTCAGAACCCGGGCTTGAGCCTGCTGGGCACGGGCGTGGACATCGACGTCATGCCTGAATTACGCCTGCTGGCCAACGTATCGCATCTGCGCTTCAACCAGACCAGCATGCTGAGTGCCTTACGCAATGAAAATATACGCAGCCGGGACATTGGCATGGATTACTCCGTTGGCTTCCAGTACCGGCCCTATTACAACCAGCAAGTGATCCTGACAGGGTCTCTGGCGGTCTTGAAATTCGGTGCCGGCTTGTTTCAGCTGTACGGTGCAACTCAGGATCGCCTGCACTCTCTGGCATTCAACGCCTTGTTGGCTTATTGATCGAGACGATGAAATTCGGCATGAAGTTATCCGTCAAACGCTGGTTCACCTCACACCTGGTGCTGCCCTCGATCGTGATCATTGGCGCGGCCAGTCTCTTGATGGAGGCGTCCTTGTTCGCTGCCCCCGACTCGGCCAGTCTGGCTGCCGGTGTCGAGAGGTCGGCACCCCCTGCCCCGGCATCACAGACGCGTGAAGATGCTCATCGCAAGTCTTCCGGATGTGTGTCTTGCCACACCTCGACCGATCAGCACACCATGCACGCCAACCCGGCGGTGATTCTGGGGTGCACCGATTGTCACGGCGGTAACGCCAGCGTCACGCTGTCCAAAGCGGATGTCCATCAACAAGACAGTACACGCTATATCCAGGCCCGAGAAAAGGCCCATATCCTGCCCCGTCAGAAAAAGGAATGGAATTACCCCTCCTCGGCCAATCCGGTGGGCTCGTACGCCAAGCTGAACAAGGAGTCTCCGGCCTTCATCCGATTCATGAACCCCGGAGATCTGCGCATCGCTCGTGAATCCTGCGGTGCCTGCCACCTGCCCATCATCCAGGCTCAAGAGCGCAGCCTGATGGCCACCTCGACCATGCTGTGGGGAGGGGCTGCTTACAACAACGGCATCCTCCCCTACAAGCGTTACATGCTTGGCGAAGCCTACACACGTGAAGGACTCGCCGCGGCCATCACCAATCCGATTGCCCCCGATGATGATCTGTTCATGCTCAAAGGTGTGCTTGGAAAGCTCTATCCACTGCCGGCATGGGAAACCATTCCGCCGGGCGATGTGTTTCGCGTATTCGAGCGCGGCGGTCGTGTCATCAGTTCGTCCTTTCCAGAAATTGGCCAACCCAATCTAAGTGGCCAGTTGCAACGCCTGGATGAACCGGGTCGCCCTGACATCAAGCAGTCCAATCGCGGGCCAGGAACGGGGCAGCGCGTTGCAGTTCCCGTGATCAACATCACCAAGACCCGCCTGAACGACCCCCACCTGTGGCTACTGGGCACCAACGATCATCCGGGAGACTTTCGATCCTCCGGTTGTACGGCGTGTCATGTGATTTACGCCAACGATCGCGACCCCCGGCATTCGGGCCCCTATGCGAAATTCGGCCACATGGGGACTTCGCACAGCCAGGACCCCACCCTGCCCAAGGATCGCTCGGGGCACCCCATCCGGCATGAGTTCACACGTGCCATCCCCTCGTCCCAATGCATGGTGTGTCACATGCACCAGCCCAATATCTACGTCAACTCGTTTTATGGCTACCTCCAGTACGACTACGAACCCGATGCCGCCACCATGTGGCCCGCTAAGCAGCGCTACCCGAGCGATGAGGAAAAACGCAAAATCCTCGACCGCAACCCCGAGGGGGCATCGGTTCGCGGCAACTGGTCCGATCCCAAGTTTTTACAAGACGTCTCCAAACTCAACCCTGGCTTGAAGGACACCCAGTTTGCCGACTACCATGGTCATGGCTGGAACTTCCGGGCCGTGTTCAAGCGTGATCGCAAAGGCACCCTTTTGGATCCCTTGGGCAAGGCCATCGATGACAACGATCCAGCCAAGTTCCAGAAAGCCGTGCACATGTCGTCGATCCATCTGGATGTCGGCATGCATTGCGTCGATTGCCATTTCTCGCAGGATGTCCATGGCAACGGCCACATCTACGGTGAGGTGGCTGCCGCTATTGAGATTGATTGTGTTGATTGCCACGGCACCACACGCCAATATCCCACGCTGCGCACCAGCGGCCCTGCCGCCCGCCCAGGCGGGCTGGACATGGCCTCCCTCAAAACGCAGGATGGACGGCGTCGATTCGAATGGAAGAATGGCCAACTGTTCCAGCGCTCAGCCCTGGATCCGAACAAAGAGTGGCAGTTGAGCCTGGTGAAAGACTCGGTGAATCCCCGACATGCCGAATACAACGAAAAGGCAGCCCGGGCGAAATTGATGGCGGCGGGAGACGCGGGGCGCAACGGCAAATGGGGGCCTGGTGTCACCGAGTTGGCGCACGACAACGAGCGCATGATGTGTTTCACATGCCACACCGCCTGGACCACCAGCTGCGCCGGCTGCCACCTGCCCATTGAAGCCAACTGGAAAACCGAGCGCCTGCACTACGAGGGCGGCGAGACCCGCAACTACGCCAGCTACAACGTGCAAGTGGTTCGCGACGACATGTTCCAGTTGGGTCGCCACGGCCCAGTCAAGAACAACCGGATTGCTCCCGTGCGATCCAGTTCAGGGCTGCTCCTGTCGTCAACCAACGCCAACCGCGAACGCATTTACGTTCAGCAACCGCCCATTGCGGCAAGTGGTTTTTCATCACAAGCCTTTGCGCCTCACTTTGCGCACACGGTCAGAAAAACAGAAACCAAAACCTGTTCTGACTGTCATGTCTCCACCCAGAATGACAACAACGCCATCATGGCGCAGTTGCTGCTTCAGGGCACCAATTTCGTGAACTTTGTAGGTCACTATGCCTGGCTAGGAAGCGAGCAGCATGTCGAGGCGGTGGCTGTGACCGAGTGGGAAGAGCCGCAAGCGGTCCTGGGCAGCTACCTGCACCGTTACGCTTACCCGGATTTCTACCAAAAGCACCGCGCCGGTGGCAATCAGTTGCGTGAGTCACATACGGCCGCAACGGATGGTCAGGCCCAGTGTCTGCAGATGCGCGGGGAGTATCTCTATGTGGCCGAGGGCGTGGGCGGCTTTCGCGTATATGACATCGCCAATATTGGCAACAAGGGCGTGAGTCAACGCATTGTGCGAGCGCCTTATTCGCCGCAAGGGCACCAAGCACAGGTGAAAACCAGCAACGCAACCTGTATGGCCCTGGCAACCAATCAACCCGTGGCACCACAGCGCAACAGCGGTGACCTCATGCGCAAGACCAATCTTGAACAGACGGCTCACCCCATCTACCACTACGCCTTCATCGTAGACGCCAATGAGGGGCTGGTGGTGGTCAACATCGACACCCTGGCTGATGGAGATGCTCAAAACAATTTCCTCAGCCGGTCTCTGACCTGGAATCCACAGGGGGCGTTGTCTGGTGCATCCCATATTGTTCTCGGTGGCTATTACGCCTATGTGGCCACTCCCAAAGGCATTCAAGTCGTGAACCTGGAGGACCCCCTCAAACCGAGACTGGGTCCGTTGATTCCTGTGGCGGGTGCGCGTGCCAGCGCATTGCAATTCCGCTATCTGTTTGTCACCAGTCCAAAGGGGCTGGAGGTGGTGGATATCTCCAGCACCGATCGCCCTGTCGTGCTACCGCAGACCGTACCCCTGTCCGATGCCCGTCGCGTCTATCTGGCGCGGACATACGCCTATGTCGCCGCCGGACGTGAAGGGCTGGCCATCATCGACATCGAGAAACCGCACCAACCACACCTGTTCCGCCTCTTCAATGCCGATGGCGCCATCAACGACGCCCGTGATGTCATCGTGGGGTCGACCAACGCATCGCTGTTTGCATATGTGGCAGATGGCCGCAATGGTTTGAAAGTCATCCAACTGACGTCGCCAGAAACACAACCGAAGTTTTACGGCTTCTCGCCCGATCCCGTGCCGCAACTGATTGCTTGGCGCAAGACCCGCTCACCAGCCATGGCCTTATCCAAGGGCTTAGATCGGGACCGTGCAGTCGACGAAACGGGCGGACAAATCGCCGTCTTTGGTCGCCTGGGCTCTCGCCCCTTCAATCGCAAAGAAATGGACAAACTCTATTTGACGCCAAGCCAAGACGTCTGGACTGTTGAAGATGTTGGCAAAGCCACCGATTTTGTTCCGCTCGTCCTGCCCAGGAAGTAGCGCCTCATTCTCTTCTGAAGCCACCATGCATATGCGAACACTTTTCACCTGGATCCTGTGGAGCTTGACGGTCATGACCACGGGCGCACACGCCCAAACGCCTACGCTACCCCATCTGGCAGGTGGTCAAAGCCTGGGCACGGTGAATTGTTCGAGCAGCATGTGCCACGGTTCGGTCGTGCCATGGAAGGACGCTACCGTACTTCGAAACGAATACACCACGTGGACAAGGCTTGACAAGCACAGCCAGGCCTATGACGTGCTGCTCAACACCACCTCGCAGCGCATTGCCAAGAATCTGGGTTTGAAAGAAGCGGCCCATGAAGCCAAGCTGTGTCTGGACTGCCACGCACACTACCCCGCACCTGCACAGCGGGGGAACCGTTTTCTATTCAAGGAGGGCGTGAGTTGTGAGGCGTGTCATGGCCCGGCTGGACCCTGGATAGAGAGCCACATTGAAAAGGGCGCCACCCACTTGCGCAATGTGTCGCACGGCCTGTACCCTCTCTCCAAACCGGTGGATCAGGCCCGGCTGTGCCTGTCATGCCACATCGGCGATGCATCGCGTTTCGTCACGCATCGCATCATGGGCGCCGGCCACCCTCGCATGTCTTTCGAACTGACCACATTCACGGCCATGGGGCCTTCACACTACCGCGTGGATGAAGATTACATCGCTCGCAAAGGCGCTAGCGATCCAGTTCGCGTCTGGGCCATCGGACAAGTGCTTGCCGTGCAAACGCAGCTCGAAGCCTTGATGGACCCCAAGCGCAACTACGACGGTGTGTTTCCTGAACTGGTGTTATTTGACTGTCACGCCTGTCATCGACCCATGGCCGAGCAGCGTTGGTCATCGCGCACCGGGACGCCGCCGGGCGTCATCCGTCTGAACCACGGTCATCTCGTCATGCTCAAGACGTTGGTCGCAACGTTTGCCACGCAGTTCAATGGCGAACTGGATCAGGCCTTGAACCAGTTGAATAGCTCGCTTTATTCACGGGCAGCAGGTAGCACCTTGTCCTGGCAAGATGCCGCCAAGCAGTTACACGCCTTCGCTGGCAAGATGTTGCCCGTGCTGGAGAAAGTGACGCTTGATCGCAATGCAAGAATGAAGATATTGTTGACCCTGATAGACGAGAGCCGACTCCACGGCTATGCGGACTATGCCAATGCTGAGCAGGCTTACATGGCGATTGTTGGCGTCAGCAACGGGTTGATTCAGGATGGCAGTCTCAAGCTCACCCCGGAAATTCGAACGACCCTGGCCGAACTCAAATCGAGTCTGGCCCAAGACGAGAAATACCAGGCCAAGGACTTCGAGCAGCGCCTGGGCCTGTTCCGTCATCAGCTAGCCAAGCAAACAGGAGCGCCGCGGTGAATATGGATTCCCTTCCAGTGACCGAGCCCAGCGAGTCAACCGACTTCGATATTGTCATCGTGGGCTCCGGCCCCGGCGGTCTGGCCGCCGCTTCGCGCGCGCAGGCCTTGAACAACAAGTATGTCCTGCTCGAAGCCACCAACCATCTGTCCGACACCATTTACAAGTACCAAAAGGGCAAGCACGTGATGGCTGAACCCAGCATACTGCCGCTTCGCGATGGCATGCCCTTCTTGGCGGGCAAGCGGGAGGATATTCTGGGACGCTGGGAACAAGAGGTTGCTCAGCAATCCCTGGCTGTTCAATACAAGAAGCGCGTCTCAAGCATTCAGCGAGATGCTGACACGGGCGTTTTCACGCTGTCGTGCGAGGATGGAACTCGCTACCGCTCCCGACACGTCGTGCTCGGCATTGGACTACAAGGCAATGTCCGCAAGATGGGGGTTGTGGGGGATGACCATCCGCGGGTGCAATACACCTTGTCAGATCCAGATGAGTTCAGCGGCGAAACCATCATGGTCATTGGCAGCGGTGATGCGGGCATTGAAAACGCCCTGGCGCTGTGCAAGCAAAACACCGTCATGCTGATGAACCGTTCAGAAGAGTTCAATAGTTGCAAAGACGGCAACCGTGACCTCATCCTGGCAGCAGAGAAAGCCGGCAAGATTGTCATCCTGTATCAAACCACCTCCGTCGAACTCCGCCATCACGCCTCGGGCAAGCCGTTGGAATTGGTGATTGACGGTCGCAATGGCAGAGAGTCGATTCACTGCGATCGCATCATCGCCCGGTTGGGGGCCACGCCACCACGAAAACTGATTGAAGGGTTCGGCATCGAGTTTCCCAACAGTCATCCGGCCTCGCTGCCCATCCTGTCTGAAAATTACGAGTCCAACGTGTCAGGCATGTTCATCGTCGGTGCGCTCGGAGGCTATCCGCTGATCAAGCAGGCGATGAACCAGGGTCACGAGGTGATCGATACCATCAACGGCCTGCCCGTCACCCGGATGGACGAGCCCATATTGCGTAACCGACTCAACGGGTGGCGAGCTGAGCAATCCATTTCTGAAATTCTGGACCACATCATCGAACATGTCGGCCTGTTGTCGTCCCTCACCAAGTTACAGGCACGCGAACTCCTCATGGAGTCCCAGATTCGAGTGCTTAGCCCAGGCGATGTTATTTTCCAGAAACTGGACTACAGCAACACCATTTTCAACATCCTGCAAGGGTCCGTTGAAATTCATGTGGTCGACAAGAACAACAACAAACAGGTGATCCACTCGGGTCAAGGCAATTTTTTCGGCGAAATGGGTCTGATTTCAGGCCGACGCCGCACGGCGTCTATCTATGCTGGCCCCCAATGCGTGGTGATGGAAACCTCCCGGCGTGCCATCCTCAAACTGCTGTCCATCAACGAAGACGCTCATCGAAAAATTGATGCCGCCTTTGTCCGTAACGCCCTGTACAACTATGTCGGCCCTGTGTTTACCGATGAACAGTTCAACCGGATCATGGACTCAGGTGTGCAATTTAGAAGCTTTAACCCGCACACGACCATTTTCTCGGAGGGAGACACCTCTGATGGTCTGTACCTGATTCGCAGGGGCTCCGTCACGGTGACCAAAAAAATACAAGGGGTCGAACGCATACTGTCGTACGTTGCAGCAGGGAATTACGTCGGGGAAATGGGGTTGTTGGACAAAAGCCCTCGAATGGCGTCCGTGTCCACCACCGTACTGACCGAGGTCTTGATCGTCAAACAGGATGTCTTTCAGGCGATCCTTGCCGAGAACGATGCCCTTCAGGCCATGCTGCAGAAAAAGTCTCTTGAGCGGGCTCGGCAGAACATCACCACCGAACTCGAGGGATTCGACAGCAGTGACATGGCGCAATTCTTCCTGGCTCAAGGCTTGGGCGCAGCCTCGGATGCCCTGGTCATTGACGAAAGCAAATGCGTGCAGTGCAACAACTGCGAAGTCGCTTGCGCAGAAACGCATCAGGGCGTTTCTCGCTTGAAGCGTCAGGCAGGGGCGACGTTTGCCAAAATTCACGTCCCCGTGGCTTGCCGGCACTGCGAACACCCCATGTGCATGAAAGACTGTCCACCCGATGCGCTGACTCGAAGCGTGACGGGTGAAATCACGATCAGCGATGCCTGTATCGGTTGTGGCAATTGCGAGCGCAACTGTAACTATGGCGTCATTCAACTGGCCGTGGACAAACCTGCCAAGCGTGGGGGGGGCTTGTCCTGGTTGCTGTTTGGGTTGGGCGCCGCCCCTGGCGAGCGCTCACCGGACTATGATCCCGACAGTCGCAAGCGTGCTGTCAAGTGCGATATGTGTACCAATCTGCCAGCCGGTCCCGCTTGCGTGCGCGCCTGCCCCACAGGAGCTGCAGCGCGTTTGTCGCCAGAAAAACTGATGCGTCAGTTGGCCGTCACCAAACTTTGAGCAACGACCCGCGCTGCCTCACGCGTGCAGTCGCCGTTGCAGGAAATCCAAGCGGTCCTGACCCCAGAAAATTTCGCCCTCAACCACATAACTTGGGGCGCCAAACACCCCCGAGTCAATGGCTTGCAGGGTGTATTGCTCATAGCGCTCCTGCACTTCCTGGCTCTGCGCCTTGTCCTGCGCCTGGCTTGACAGACCCTGCTCGCTCAGCAACTGACCCAAGACCGCCGGATCAGCAATGTTGCGCTCCTGCGCCCACACCGCCGCCAGAATGGCGCCCGCCATGTCCATCGCCGCCTCGGCTCCGTGCAGCAGATCAACCGCGATGATCAGCCGGGATGCATCGTCCCCCCCGACCGGAAAATAGCGCGGATGCAAGTTCAGGGGGGCGTTCAGGTGCTCGCTGAAACGCCTGAGTTCGACCAGCCGGTACGCCTGCCGTTGCGGGGCACGCTGACCCAGGGGCAGCCCGCCCGAGATGGGAAACACCTTGCCCCCCAGATCCACGGGGAGCACCCGCAGGGAAGCGCCTGCCGCCTTCGCGACATCCCTCAAGCGCTGGTGCCCCAAATAAGCCCACGGACTTTGGGGGGCGAAGTAATAATCAATGGTCTGGGGCATGGGGAAAACTCCTCTTTATTCACTGCGTTGTTTTGTGGCCTGATAGCCACTATTGGCAGGTTGTAACCCCTCACCCGATTTTCTGCAGGAGACTCACATGAAACCCGTATTACTCGTCACCGGAGCCAGTCGCGGCATCGGCGCCTCCACGGCTGTCCTGGCTGCCCAACGTGGCTGGCGGGTGGTGGTCAACTACACCGCCAACCGCGCCGCCGCCGACGATGTGGCTCGCCAGATTGAACAGGCCAGCAGCGAGGCCCTGGTCGTGCAGGCCGATGTCAGTGACGAAGCCCAGATCATGGCCATGTTCCAGCGCATCGACAGCCACTGGGGCCGACTCGACGGGCTGGTCAACAACGCGGGCGTGGTGGACGCGCAGTCACGGGTCGACGAGATGACCGTGGCGCGCCTGGAGCGCATGTTCCGCCTCAATGTCATTGGCAGCTTTCTCTGTGCCCGCGAGGCCGTGCGTCGCATGAGCACACGCCACGGTCACGGCGGCGGTGTGATCGTCAACCTCAGCAGCGCAGCCTCACGCCTGGGCGGAGCCGGTCAGTACGTGGACTATGCCGCCAGCAAGGGCGCGATTGACTCGCTGACCAAAGGCCTCGCGCTGGAAGTGGCTGCCGAGGGCATTCGCGTGAACCAGGTCAGCCCCGGCATCATCGACACCGAGATCCACGCCAGCGGCGGATTCCCCGGTCGCGCCCAGGCCGTCGGCCCCAACCTCCCCATGAAACGCGCCGGTACTGCGCTGGAAGTGGCGCAAGCCATTGTTTGGTTGTTGAGCGCCGAGTCCAGCTACACCAGTGGCAGCAACGTGGACGTGACTGGCTGTCGTTGAACGCAGCGCTGGATCCCCTGGCGGGTGCGCCACGCAGGCAAACCCGCCCCCTTTACCACCCCTCACCCCTTCGCCCCTCATGAGCCCCACCGCGATCCCCCATTACATTCAGGGCCAACGCCAGGCTGGTCAGTCCCAGCGCCAGCAAGACGTCTTCAACCCCGCCACCGGCGCTGTCACGGGCAAGGTCCCGCTGGCCACCGCCGCCGATGTGGACCAGGCCGTGGCAGCGGCCCAGGCCGCGTTTCCTGCCTGGGCCGACACCCCTCCCATCCGTCGCGCGCGCGTCCTGTTCAAGTTTCTGGAGTTGATGAACCAGCGCCGGGATGACCTCGCGCGCATCATCACCGCCGAGCACGGCAAGGTTTTCACCGATGCACAGGGCGAGGTCACGCGTGGCATCGAGATCCTGGAGTTTTCCTGCGGGATTCCGCAACTGCTCAAGGGCGACTTCACCGACCAGGTCTCCACCGGCATCGACAACTGGACAATGCGCCAGCCCTTGGGCGTGGTGGCGGGCATCACGCCGTTCAACTTCCCGGTCATGGTGCCCATGTGGATGTTTCCCGTCGCGCTGGCGTGCGGCAACACCTTTGTCCTCAAGCCCAGTCCGATCGACCCCAGCGCCGCGCTGTTCATGGCCGATCTGCTCAAGCAAGCCGGCTTGCCCGACGGCGTGTTCAACGTGGTGCACGGCGACAAAGAGGCCGTGGACGCCTTGCTGGTGCATCCGCAGGTACAGGGCCTGAGCTTTGTGGGTTCCACACCCATCGCCAACTACATTTACGAGACTGGCGCACACCACGGCAAACGCGTGCAGGCCCTGGGTGGCGCCAAGAACCACATGGTGGTGATGCCTGACGCCGATCTGGATCAGGCCGTTGACGCCTTGATTGGCAGCGCTTACGGCTCGGCCGGCGAGCGTTGCATGGCCATCAGCGTGGCCGTGCTGGTGGGCGATGTGGGCGAGAAAATCATGCCGGCCCTGATCGAGCGCACGCGCACACTCAAAGTGAAGAACGGTGTGGAACTGGACGCCGAGATGGGCCCCATCGTCACAGCCGCGGCGCATCAGCGCATCAGCGGCTACATCGACATCGGCACGCAAGAAGGCGCCAAGCTGTTGGTCGACGGGCGCGGCTTCAAGGGCTCGCAAGCTGGCGCCGGTTGTGACCATGGCTTCTGGATGGGAGGCACGCTGTTCGACCATGTGCAACCCTCGATGCGGATTTACCGCGAGGAAATTTTCGGCCCCGTGCTCAGCTGTGTGCGCGTGCCGGATTTCGGCTCGGCCGTCAACCTGATCAATGCGCACGAGTTTGGCAACGGGGTGAGCTGTTTCACCCGGGATGGCAACGTGGCGCGCGAGTTTTCGCGTCGCATCCAGGTCGGCATGGTGGGCATCAACGTGCCCATTCCCGTCCCCATGGCCTGGCACGGTTTTGGGGGCTGGAAGCGCTCGCTGTTCGGCGACATGCATGCGTATGGCGAAGAAGGCGTGCGTTTTTACACGCGCCAAAAGAGCATCATGCAGCGCTGGCCGGAGAGCATCGGCAAAGGCGCCGAATTCGCCATGCCCACCGCACGCTGATCGTGCTGGCGATCAACACACGGCGCCCGTTCGAGTCCATCTGAGCCCGTCCCTTCATCGAGACGCCACCCCACCAGGCACCCCATGAGTGACACGGATTTCGACTTCATCATCGTGGGCGCCGGCACTGCCGGCTGCCTGCTGGCGAACCGCCTCTCGGCCGATGCACGCCATCGGGTGTTGTTGATCGAAGCCGGTCGCAAGGACGATTACCACTGGGTGCACATTCCCGTGGGTTATCTGTATTGCATCGGTAACCCGCGCACCGATTGGTTGTATCAAACGCAACCCGATGCCGGGCTCAATGGTCGCCAGCTGCGCTACCCGCGTGGCAAGGTGCTGGGGGGTTGCTCGAGCATCAACGGCATGATCTACATGCGCGGCCAATCGCGCGACTATGACCATTGGGCACAGGTGTGCGGCGATGCCCGCTGGCGCTGGGATCAGAGCCTGCCGTATTTCAAATTGCACGAAGACCACTACCTGGGCGCCAATGCCTTGCATGGCGCCAAAGCACAGGAGGGCGAGTTGCTGCAGGGCTCCAGTGACTACCACCGGACGTTGCGTCACCGGGGCGCGGGCGGCGAGTGGCGCGTGGAAAAGCAACGCCTGCGCTGGGACATTCTGGATGCGTTTGCCCAAGCGGCCGAACAAGCGGGCATTCCCGCCACCCCCGATTTCAACCGGGGCACCAACGAAGGCGTGGGTTACTTCGAAGTCAATCAACGCAGCGGTTGGCGCTGGAACACCGCCAAAGCCTTTGTGCGCCCCACCTGCTACGGTCGGCCCAACTTCGAGCTCTGGACATCGGCGCAAGTGGCCCGGCTCGAACTGGAAACCCTGCCGGATGGACAACAACGCTGCAGTGGCGTGGTGTGCTGGGATGGTGAACAAATGATCACGGCACGGGCTCGACACGCGGTGGTGTTGAGTGCGGGCAGTATTGGCACACCCCAGATTCTCGAGTTGTCGGGCATCGGCGCGCCCGAGGTGCTTCGATCGCATGGCATTGCCCCGGTGGTGGACCTGCCCGGCGTTGGCGCCAACCTGCAAGATCATTTGCAAATCCGCAGCGTGTTCAAGGTCCAGGGCGTGCAAACGCTCAATACCCTGGCCAACAGCTGGTGGGGGAAGCTGCAGATCGGCCTGGAGTACGCCTTCAAGCGCAGCGGTCCGATGAGCATGGCGCCCTCGCAACTGGGCGCCTTCACCCGCAGCAGCCCCGAACAGGCGTGGCCCAATATCGAGTACCACGTGCAACCGCTCAGCCTGGACGCGTTTGGTGAACCCTTGCATGCGTTCCCGGCGTTCACCGCCAGTGTCTGCAACCTCAATCCCAGCAGCCGCGGCAGCGTGCACATCACCGGCCCGGACTTTCAGCAGGCCCCGGCCATCGCGCCCAACTACCTGAGCACCGATGAAGACCGACGTGTGGCGGCAGACTCCTTGCGTGTGACCCGCCGCATCGTCGCCCAACCCGCCCTGGCGCGTTACCAGCCCGAAGAGTGGAAGCCGGGTCCACAGTACCAAAGCGACGAAGACCTGGCCCGACTGGCCGGCGATATCGCCACCACCATTTTTCATCCCGTGGGCACCGCCCGCATGGGACGGCTGGACGACCCCTTGGCGGTGGTCGATCCCGAGCTGCGGGTGCGTGATGGGCGCGGGGGGGTGATTCAGGGCTTGCGGGTGGTCGATGCGAGCATCATGCCCACCATCACCAGCGGCAACACCAATGCCCCGACCCTGATGGTGGCCGAACGGGCAGCCGAGTGGCTGGCCACGCAAGCTGCTGCCTGAGCGGCCCAGCCACCAACCGCCCCCGACGAACGGCCAGACCCCTTCGGATTGAAAGCCTTCAAAAGCATTCATCCCCCACAGACTGACTGCCAAAGTCCTCATGGTTTGCGGCGACCTGGCCGCTCATCGGGTAAATCCGGAGCACCAGCACGCATGCTGCCCCGTACAGTCAAACCACTCGTGACAAGCCCCAGGTTTGTTGGCTCGAGGGTCTGAGGAGACAAACACTTTTCCAAACATGACGACATCCGACGAGATGTCCCTGACAAGGCACCGGGCCCGCTCGGTGCCTTTTTTCTTGGGGGGTCCCGCAGGCACCCACAGCCGCGCTCCTGGGTCCCCGCCACACGCAGCGCCCTGATCTGCGCGTGGGACAATCCCGCCATGGATGTGATGATCGTGACGCTGGCTTCGGCCCTGGCGGGTTTTGTGGACTCGATTGTGGGCGGAGGCGGGCTGATTCTGGTGCCTGCGCTGTTTGCCACCTTCCCCAGCGCCCCACCAGCCACCATGCTGGGGTCGAACAAGTCGGCCGCGCTCTGGGGCTCGTCCTTCTCCGCCTGGCGCTACAGCCAGCATGTGACCCTGGTCTGGCGCACGGTGCTGGTGGCCGCGGCCCTCACCTTCATCGGGGCATGTCTCGGTGCCTGGACCGTTACCCAGGTCTCGCCCGCCCTGTTGCGCCGGGCACTGCCCTTCGTCTTGCTGGCCTTGCTGATCTACACGCTGGCGCGCAAGGACCTGGGGCGCGAACACGCACCCCGCTGGCCGGCCCGGCAGGAGATGCTGCTGATGTCAGGCATGGGGCTGGTGGTGGGGTTTTACGACGGCTTTTTCGGCCCCGGTGCCGGCAGTTTCTTTGTGTTCTTTCTGGTGCGCGTGCTGGGCTACGACTTCCTGCATGCCTCTGCGGGCGCCAAGCTCCTGAACACGGCCAGCAACTCGGCAGCGCTGCTCGCGTTCAGCTGGACCGGACATGTGTGGTGGCATCTGGCCCTGCCGCTGGCGGCGGCCAACCTCCTGGGTAGCTGGTTGGGTACGCGCATGGCGTTGCGTCACGGTTCGGGTTTTGTGCGCCACGTCTTTCTGGTGGTGGTGGGTGCCCTCATCCTGAAAACCGGCTACGACGGGTTTTGGCGTTGACCGTTGTACGAGGCGATGCGGCTGTCAGGCCCAACGCCTGCGCGTCAAGCCTCAGCGTTGGCTGATGCGTTCAGGCAAGGGCACCGTCTTGGCCACGCGGGGCGCGCCGATCGGTCGCGTGGCCTGACCGCGCTGTACGGCCGCAACATCTTCTTCGGAGGGATATTGGCCCATCAGCACATAGTCGAACACACGGCGGGCAATGGGCGCCGCGTTTTGCGCACCAAAGCCCGCGTTCTCGACCACCATGGCCAGCACCACTTTCGGTGATTCCGCCGGGGCATACGCCATGAACAACGCATGGTCACGCATGCGCTCATCAATCCGCGATGCGTTGTATTTTTCATTCTGGCGAACGGTGAACACCTGCGCCGTGCCGGTCTTGCCCGCACTGGTGTAGGGGGCGCCCACAAAACTGGACGCCGACGTGCCCTCCAGGTTCACGCCCACCAGTGCGCGCTGAATCTCCTGCACATGTTCGGGTTTGAGCGGCACTTGCGCAACCGGTTGGTCCGCCACCGGTGTGCGCTGCTTGCTCACCACATCGACCACTTCGCGCACCAGGTGCGGCCGCATCTGCCGCCCCTGGTTGACCAGCGTGGCCGTGGCCTGCGCGATCTGCAGCATGGTGAAGTTGTTGTAGCCCTGACCAATGCCCAGCGAGATCGTCTCGCCCGAATACCAACGCTGCTGCTCAGGCTTGCGGTAGGCCGTGCGCTTCCATTCGGTGGAAGGCAGGATGCCCCGGCCTTCACCCACCAGGTCAATGCCCGTTGGCCGCCCAAAGCCCAGCAAATTCATCTGCTCGTGGATGAGGTCGACGCCCATGTCGCGCGCGAGCAGGTAGTAGTAGGTGTCGCACGACTCCACGATCGAACGGTACATGTCCACCATGCCGTGCCCACCCTCCTTGTCATCACGAAAGCGGTGGTTGCCGAACATGAAATAGCCGGGGTCGGCAAACACCTGCTGCGGCGTTCGCTTGCCCGTCGACAGCGCGGCCAGCGCCATGAAGGGCTTGTAGGTCGATCCCGGCGGATAGGTGCCGCGCAAGGCCCGGTTGAGCAGCGGCTTGTCGGGCGAATCGTTGAGCGCCTGCCAATTCTCCTGATCGATGCCTTCGACAAAAAGGTTGGGGTCAAAGGTCGGCTTGCTCACAAACGCCAGCACCTCGCCCGTGTTGGGGTCCATGGCCACCAGGGCCCCCCGGCGCTGCCCGTACAAATCCTCCACCAGCTTTTGCAAGCGAATATCCACGGATAACACCACCGTGTGCCCCGGCACCGCCGCCATGCTGCTGAGGCGACGTACCGCTCGACCCCCGGCGGAAGTTTCCATTTCGTGCACACCCGTGGTGCCATGCAACTCGCGTTCATAGCGCTGCTCAATACCGAGCTTGCCGATGTAGTCGGTGCCGCGGTAGTTGGCCTCGTCATCGGAGTCTTCCAGCCGCTCCTTCTCTGCCGGGTTGATGCGGCCGATGTAGCCAATCACATGGCTGGCGAGGTCGCCCATGGGATAACTGCGAAACAAACGGGCACGAATCTCGACACCGGGAAAGCGAAACTGCTGCGCCGTGAAGCGGGCCACTTCCTGATCCGTCAAGCGGGTACGCAACGGCACCGACTCGAAGCTGCGTGACTCTTCACGCAATTTCTTGAAACGGCGGCGGTCACGCGGCTGTACCTCGATCACGTCGGCAAGTTGATCAATCACCTGCTCCAGGGGGTCGACGAGTTTGGAGGGCGTGATCTCCAGCGTGTAGGCGGAGTAGTTGCTGGCCAGCACCACACCATGACGGTCCATGATGATGCCGCGGTTGGGCACAATGGGGACCACCGCGGTGCGGTTGCTTTCGGCCTGCTCGTACAGGTCATCGTATCGCCACCACTGCAGATAACCCAGTCGCAACACCAGCAACGCAAAGGCCACCGCGATGAGCACCGTGGCAGCCAGCACCCGGGCGCGAAACCGGTGCAGGTCGGCCTCGACGTCGCGCAAGGCTTTCATAGTGGTCGGTTGGCGTCAGGGTCCGGCGCGCGCCGCTGGGGGGCCAGCAGCACAATGCTCACCAACGGCCACAGCAGGGCCTCCAGCACCGGCGCGAGCAACAAGCTCCAGCCCGGGAAATTGGCGCCTGAGCCGATGCGCAACAGCAATGACAAGGCATGGGCGGCAGCAAACAAAGGCAACACCTGCAAGGCTTGCGAGGGCACGGTGAACCACAGCAAGCGGCGATGAATCATGGTGGCCAGAAATCCCATCACGGTGTAGGACAGCGCGTACTGCCCCAGCAGGCCAGCCTGGTGCACGTCCATCACCAGCCCCAAAAAGAAAGCCCAACCAATGCCAATGCGCATGGGCTGGTGCACGCACCAGAACACCAGCACCAGGGCCAGAAGATCCGGCACCCAGGGCGCATTGCCACTCCACCCCATGCCCTGCAGCATGTTGAGCAACAACGCCACCAGCAGACTGAACACCACAAAGGATGTTTTGGCTGGCAACAGCAAGGGCTGCCCACGCGGCATGATCATCGGCGTGCTCCCTTGCGTTCCGTCGGGCGCGGTCGCTCCAGCTCCGGCCGTGCGGGCATGTCCCCGCCCACCGGTTCGAGTAACAGCACGTGCCGCACCCCTTGCGCCTGCGCCAGCGGTTCTGCCAGCACACGGGCAAACATCGAGCCTGCGCGGCGCTCCACCTTGGCCACCTTGGCCACCTGCAAGCCCGGTGGATACACGCCATCGATGCCGCTGGTGGTGAGCACATCGCCCTCTTCAATGTCGGCATTGGTGGCGAGATAGCGCAGCTCGAGTTGAGGGGAGCCCAGAAATTCGCCATAGGCCACACCCCGCACCCCGGTGCGCGTGTTGAGCACCGAAATGGCCTGCTCGCGGTCGGTGAGCAAGGTCACCTCGCTCAGCAACGGGTAGACACGGGTGACCTGGCCCAGCACCCCTTGCTCGTCCATCACCGGCGCGCTCAGGCGTACACCTTGTGTGGAACCTTTGTTGACGACCAACTTGCGCGAGTAAGGGTCCGCCGCTTCGTACAGCACTTCGCCCGCCTGGGTGGAGACCGGCAACCGGTCGCGCAGGCTCAGCAAGCCGCGCAGGCGTTGGTTCTCGAGCGTCAATTGTTCGACTTGCGAGGCGCGAACCGCTTGGGCCAGCAGCTGCTCACGCATGCGCGTAGCTTCCTGCTGCGCGGCATCGCGCAGTTGCAAGGACTCGCCCATCAGGCCACCCCAGACCACCGGGCGCATGGCCAACCATTGCACCGGGTACAACACCACCGACAGCGCCGATCGCAAGGGCTGGGTCAATTGCCAGCGCACATCGGCCACCATGAGGAACAGGCCCAGGGCACCAAACACCATCAGCTTGGTCAGCGCCGAGGGGCCTTGCTTGAAAAACGGCGGCGGCGAGCGGTCAAGGGTTCCAAGTGGCATGGGGCTTCAAGCAGATCAAGGGCGTGAGGTCATGCCAGGAAAAGGGCCCTGCAGGCCCGCGTCACTCGCTGGTGAAGATCGAGCCCAGGCGCTCCATGCGCTCCAGGGCCAGGCCACAACCGCGCACCACGCAGGTCAGGGGGTCTTCGGCCACCAGCACCGGGAGACCGGTTTCTTCGGCGAGCAAGCGGTCGAGGTCGCGCAACAAGGCGCCACCGCCGGTGAGCATCATGCCGCGCTCGGCAATGTCGGCGCCGAGTTCAGGCGGCGTTTGCTCGAGTGCGTTCTTGACCGCCGACACGATGTTGTTGAGCGGGTCGGTCAGGGCTTCCAGGATCTCGTTGGACGAAATGGTGAAGGAGCGCGGTACGCCCTCGGAGAGGTTGCGTCCCTTGACCTCCATCTCCTTGACTTCGGAGCCGGGGAAGGCTGAACCGATGCTTTTCTTGATGGCTTCTGCCGTGGGCTCACCAATCAGCATGCCGTAGTTGCGGCGGATGTAGTTGATGATGGCCT
>CALBSC010000029.1 GCA_937927685.1 uncultured Burkholderiales bacterium
CCGGTGGTGAAGTTGTTGGCCTTTTTCATGCGCGTCGTGATGAAGCGCTCGTAATGGCCCAGGTCGAGATCGGTCTCGGCGCCGTCGTCCGTGACAAAGACTTCGCCGTGCTGGAAGGGGGACATCGTGCCCGGATCGACGTTGATGTACGGATCGAGCTTGATGAGAGTGACTTTGAGGCCCCGCGATTCAAGAATCGCTGCGAGGGAGGCTGAGGCGATTCCCTTGCCCAGGGAAGACACCACACCGCCAGTGACGAAGACAAATTTGGTCATGCCTGTTCGGGAGGGCCAGCTCCCGGGAGGTGGTAAAGTGAAATTATAGGGGCTCCGTTACAGGGTTTTATGAACGATTTGCAGAACAGGCGGATCCTGCTCGGACTGAGCGGGGGCATCGCGTGCTACAAGGCGGCGGAACTGTGCCGCGCCCTGGTCAAGGCCGGGGCCGAGGTGCAGGTGGTCATGACCGAGGCCGCCACCCATTTCATCACCCCGGTGACCTTGCAGGCGCTGTCGAACCGGGAGGTGTTCACGTCCCAGTGGGACGACCGTCCGGCCAACAACATGGCCCATATCGAGCTCGGACGGGGGGTGGACGCCATCCTGGTGGCCCCCGCCAGCGCTGATTTCATGGCCAAACTGCTGCACGGACGTGCCGACGACCTCCTCAGCCTGACCTGCCTGGCCCGCCCCCTGGACCAGGTGCCGCTCCTGCTCGCGCCGGCCATGAACCGTGAAATGTGGGCCCATCCCGCCACCCAGCGCAATGTGCAGCAACTCAAGGCCGATGGCACCGTGGTGCTGGACGTTGGCCAGGGCGACCAGGCCTGCGGCGAGGTGGGGGATGGCCGCATGCTCGAGCCCAGCGAGATCCTGGACGACCTGATCGCCCATTTTCAGCCCAAGCGCCTGCAGGGGCGCACGGTGCTGGTGACGGCAGGCCCCACCTACGAGGCGCTCGACCCGGTGCGGGGCATCACCAACCTTTCCAGCGGCAAGATGGGGTTTGCCATCGCCCGCGCCGCGCGTGAGGCGGGGGCCCGGGTGGTGCTGGTGGCGGGCCCGGTCTCACTGCCCACGCCGCGCGGGGTGCGCCGCGTGGATGTGCGCTCGGCCCTGCAAATGCAGGCGGCCGTGCAGGCCGAGGTGACGCAGGCGGATGTGTTTGTCGCCACCGCCGCCGTGGCCGACTGGCGTCCGACGCAAGCCAGCGACCAGAAGATCAAGAAAGACGGCAGTGGCCAGACGCCCGTGCTCCATTTCACCGAAAACCCCGACATCCTGGCCGGCGTGGCGGGCAGCGAGCGCGCCCGCAGCGGACAGCTGTTTTGCGTGGGATTTGCGGCCGAAAGCCATGACCTGTTGAGCAACGCCCAGGCCAAACGCCAGCGCAAAGGCGTCCCGCTGCTGGCGGGCAATATCGGCCCGGCCACCTTTGGTCAGGACGACAACGCCTTGTTGCTGATTGACGAACAGGGCACGCTGGAGTTGCCCCATGCTGACAAGCTCACCCTGGCGCGGCAACTGATCGAGCAGATCGCCCTGCGCTGGCCTCGCGCGGGTTCTTCAGCCTAGCCATGATGGACCCGGCTGGACGCGTCCCATGCGCTGAAACACCTCTGGCCCGCCCCTTTTGAAAGCCCCCAGATGAAGATTGACGTCAAAGTCCTCGACCCCCGTTTGCAGTCCCAACTGCCCACCTACGCCACGCCGGGCAGTGCCGGTCTGGATTTGCGCGCCTGCCTCGATGCTCCGCTGACCCTGCAGCCCAACGCCTGGCAACTGGTGCCCACCGGCATGGCCATTCACCTGGCTGACCCTGGATACGCGGCGCTCATCCTGCCGCGCTCGGGGCTGGGGCACAAGCATGGCATTGTGCTGGGCAACCTGGTGGGCCTGATCGACAGCGACTACCAGGGACAGCTGATGGTGAGCGCCTGGAACCGCAGCAGCACGGCCTTCACCATCGAACCGATGGAGCGCATCGCGCAGTTGATGATCGTGCCGGTGGTGCAAGCGCAATTCAACCTGGTGAACGAATTCGAACAGGCGAGCGAGCGCGGCGAGGGCGGCTACGGGTCCACCGGCAAGGCGTGACGCCCCCGGTCCTCAATCCATCTGGATCTGGAAGAAGCCCGAGCCGGTCGAGCCGCGGCCGGTTTCTTCCTCGGACGCTTCGCGCACCGATTCCACCTTCAGTGACAGACGCAAACCTATGCCCGCCAGCGGGTGGTTGCCGTCGAGCACCACATGCTCGGGGTAGATCTCGGTGACGGTGAACAAGCCCTGCAGCGGAATGTCCGGTGAGCACCCGGCAGGCATGGCATTGCCCTCGAAGGTCATGCCTTCTTCCAGTTCGGCGGGGAAGCGCTCACGGCTTTCGAGAAACACCAGTTGCTCGTCGTAATCCCCAAAGCCGTCCTCGGGTTCGATATTCAAATCGACCCGCGCGCCAGGGGGGTGCCCTTGCAACGCCTGTTCGATGACAGCCAGCAGATCCTGACCGCCCACCATGAATTCCACCGGTTCATCCAGGATGTCCAGGGTGTCGCCCAGGCTGTCTTTGAGGGTCCAGGTCAGACCGACCACGCAATGAGAAGTGATGTTCATGGGGCAGAATTGTCTCAGTTTGGAGAAACCTCATGATTCAACGCGCCCGATCTGCCGTTCCAGCCCCCGCAGGCAAGACGGCGGGCAAGACTGCCGGCCCGCCTGTTGACCAGGCCCCCGTCCATTTGCTGGGGGGACTGTCTCCCCGGCAGTTCATGGCCGAGTACTGGCAACGCAAGCCCTTGCTGGTGCGGCAGGCGATCCCCGGATTTGTGCCGCCCGTGGACCGGGACGGTGTGTTCGCCCTGGCTGCCCGCGAGGACGTGGAGTCGCGTTGTGTGATGGCCGAGCGCCCGGATGGGCAGCCCTGGTCCTTGCGCTGCGGCCCGTTTGGCAAACGTGCTTTGCCTTCGGTGCGGCAGCCCGGCTGGAGCTTGCTGGTGCAGGGCGTCGATACCCAACACGATGAGGTGGCGGCACTCAAGCAGGCGCTCAACTTCATCCCGGCGGCGCGGCTGGATGACGTCATGATCAGCTACGCCACCGACGGCGGCGGTGTGGGGCCGCATTTCGACAGCTACGATGTGTTCTTGCTCCAGGCCCATGGGCAGCGCCGCTGGCGCATCGGACCGCAACGCGATCTGCGATTGCGGGACGACTTGCCCCTCAAAATCCTGTCCCACTTCAAGCCTGAGACCGAGTGGGTGCTGGAACCGGGTGATTTGCTGTACCTGCCGCCACGTTATGCCCATGACGGTATCGCCATCGGGGAGTGCATGACCTGGTCCATTGGATTTCGGGCGCCGCGCCAGGACGAACTCGCGCAGGAATTGCTCGCTCGTCTGGCCGACCGCGCTGCGGATGAACTGGCCAGCACGCTGTACCAGGATGCCGGGCAGGGGGCCACGGCCAAGCCCGGGCAGATGCCCGCCAACTTGCAGACGTTCGCACAGGCAGCCGTGGCGACCCTGCTGCAGCAGCCACGGCTGCTGGACCAGTGTCTGGGCGAGTACCTCACCGAACCCAAGTCCCAGGTCTGGTTTGATGCGCCTGCACGTGCTAAGCGCCTGGGGCTCCGCGATGGCGTGAAGCTGGACCGGCGCAGTCAGATGCTGTATGACCGGTCGCACATCTACCTCAACGGCGAGAGCTGGCGGGCCGCCGGAGCAGATGCCCGCTGGATGCGCCGTCTTGCGGATGCACGAGAACTGACGGCTGCGGAGCTCAGCCAGACGTCTGAGGCGGTTCGGGATCTGCTGTCAGACTGGCTGGGGGCAGGTTGGCTGCAACGTGTGCCAACCCCCACCGGGTTGACACGGCGCTGACTATGTAAAGCAATGCAAATGGGTAATTACCCTATAATCATTGGCTGAGTTGAAGGTACTCGAGAATTCCTCGGCTCGGTCACGGCGAACAGTTGTGACAATCTCCGGAAATTGTTCAATCCTCAAGGAAATCAAAATGAAAAAATCGCTCCTGCTGGCTACCCTCCTGGCTGCTGCTCTGGTCGCTTGTGGCAAAAAAGAAGCCCCGGCTCCCGCTCCCGCTGCTGCCCCGGCCCCCGCTGCTGAAGCCCCCGCTGCTGCCCCGGCCGCTCCCGCTGCTGACGCTGCTGCTGCCCCGGCCGCTGCACCTGCTGCTGCGCCCGCTGCCGCTCCCGCCGCTGCCAAGTAATTCGGTTCAGCTCGCGACGAAAGCCACCTTCGGGTGGCTTTTTTCATGGCGCCTGCAGCGCTAGATGTCGAACCAGTCAGACCCCTCGGTCTGGTGGGCCACCGGGACCTCGCGGGGCGAGCAACCGAGCACGCCGCTCAGGGCCGCTTGTGCCTGCTCCGGCGCGTTATTGCGCTCACTCAAGTGCGCCGCAATGACCGTGCGCAAATTTTCATGCAGCACCTGCGCCAACAGCTCGGCCGCCTGGGCATTGGAGAGGTGTCCCTGGTCCCCCAGAATGCGTCGCTTCAAGAACTCCGGGTAATTGGACTGCCACACCCGGTCCGGCTCGTGATTGGTTTCCAGAAACAGGGCGTGACATGCTTGCAGTGACTCGACGACATGGCGGCTGACATGCCCCAGGTCCGTGACCACGCCGAGCACGCGGTTTCCATCGGTGCAACGCAATTGCAAGGGCTCGCGCGCATCATGCGGCACGGTGAAAGGGTGCAGGCACAGTTCCTGGATGACAATGGGTTCGCCATCGCGTGCGAGCTGGAGTTGCCCGGGTTGCAAGGCCCATGTGTGTGCTTCACAGGCCCGGCGGGTTCCATCGCTCATCCACAGGGGAATGGGGTGGCGTTCAGCCAGGGTGCGGGCGTGGCCCACGTGGTCGCTGTGTTCGTGGGTGATGAACACAGCGTCCAGATCGGCCGTGGTCAGATCGCAGCGTTGCAGTCGACGCTCGAGTTCGGCAGGGCGAACGCCGCAGTCAATGAGCAGACGCGTGGTGTGTTGCAAGCCATGCGCCTCCACCAGGGTGGCGTTCCCCGCGCTTCCGCTGGCCAGGTTGCGGATGCGCAGGGTCATCGGGCGGGCCCGGTCACTTCAGTTCGTCGATCAGCAACTTCAGGATGCGCTGCGAGGCCGGGCTGTTGTCGGCGGCACCATTGACATTGAGCACGCTGATGCGACTGCCCGTACCTTCGCGGGTCAGCAGGATGCGGTAGCTCACGGGGCCTTGCGTTTCTGCCGTTCGGCTGAACAGGCGGTTCAGGAAGTTTTGCTTGTCCGGATCCGGTTTTTCGACATAGCGCACGAAGTACAGTCCCTGGTTGCGATCACGGTCTTCCACGGTGAAGCCGGTACGGTCCAGTGCCACGCCCAGGCGTCGCCAAGCGACATCGAACGACTCCACATAGACGATGGCTTGCTGCTTGTCGTTCACCGACACCAACGTCGCTGGCGGGGCTTGGGGTGCATCCACCAACTGTGAGGCCTGCTCGGCACTGCTGCCCAGCTTGACCATCAAACGGCGGAGAAACTCCGCTTCCAGGCTCGGGTCGCTGGGACGCGGTTGCCAGACGATAGAGGTTTTGGTGATGTCGCCGTACACCTCGACCATGCCTCGGTGGGAAATGCTGATCTCGGTGCTGTCGGGAGACAGGGTTTCGACACGGGTGCGGTATTTGTCGCGCTCACCGGTGGAAGACAGGCTGTCCATGAGCTTGCCCAGGGTGCGGCGCAGAAAGTCCTGCGGCAACTTGGCGCGGTTCTCGGCCCATTCGGTCTCCAGCAGGCCGAGGTTGGCTTGCTCGGTGGTGAAGGTGAAGCCGTTTTCAATCCAGAACTCGCGCACGAGTGGCCACACCTTGTCGGCTGGGCGCTGCACCACCAGCCAGCGCTGGGTGCCACTGCGCTCAACCCGCACATCGGCGATCTTGGACGGTGCTGTGATGCCGGTGGCGGCGCGGCTTTGCTGCTCCAGCGTGGCGGCGCTCACGGTGCCGCCCGGCATGGCGTAGCGCGATTCGCGCGACAACTGGCTGAGGTCGGGGGGCACATCCAGGGCCACCGGTTTGACCTTGGTGTCGGTTTTGTAATTGACCTTCTCGTTGTCCAGGCCGACCGAGGAACACGCGGTCATGGCGGCCACCAGAATGGCCAGGGCGCTGGTCGTCAGGGCACGAGGCAGACGAGCAAAAAAAACGGTCACAACAGGTCCTTGCATCAAATCAACTGGCTGGCTTTGAGCGCAGCCTCCACCGTGGGCTGGTGTTGAGCCGACAGCGGGGTGAGGGGCAGGCGCATGGTGGGCCCGCACAAGCCCATGCGGGCCATGGCCCACTTGAGGGGAATCGGGTTGGCTTCCACGAACAGGTGCTTGTGCACAGGCATGAGCTGAAACTGGATCTGCATGGCACGCTGGATATTGCCCGAGAGGGCTGCCACACACAACTCGTGCATGAGACGGGGCGCGATGTTGGCGGTGACGCTCACATTGCCTTTGCCGCCGCACAGCATCAGGGCCACGGCCGTGGGGTCGTCCCCCGAGTACACGGCGAAATGGGCGGGCACATCACGGATCAGCCACTGGGCGCGCTCGATGTTGCCGGTGGCTTCCTTGATGCCGACAATGCCGGGCACCTGGGCCAGGCGCAGCACCGTGTCGTGCTGCATGTCCGCCACGGTACGACCGGGCACGTTGTAGAGCACCACAGGCAGGTCCACCGCCTCGGCGATGGTCTTGAAATGCTGGTAGAGGCCTTCCTGGGTGGGGCGGTTGTAGTAGGGCACCACCTGCAGTTGGCACTGCGCTCCCACCCCCTTGGCGAAACGCGCCAGTTCGATGGCTTCCGCCGTGGAATTGGCACCGCAACCCGCCATGATGGGCACGCGCCCTTTGGCCTGCTCAACGCTCACACGGATGATCTCGCAGTGCTCGTCCACATTGACGGTGGGGGATTCGCCCGTGGTGCCGACCACGCAGATGCAGTCGGTGCCTTCCTGGATGTGCCAGTCGATCAGCTTGCGCAATTGGGGGTAATCCACGCTTCCGTCGGTGAGCATGGGGGTGGCCAGGGCCACGATGCTGCCAGTGATGGGTGTCATGTGCTGCAGGATGAAGGCGAAACGCTCATTCTAACGAGAGCGGGTAGTGCACCGTTGACGCCGAGGCGGAAATTTCTCGCACTGCCACGATGCGCTGGATAAAGCGGTCCGGGTGCTGCAAAAAACCGTCTTCGTAAGCCACCACGCGCAGACTGCTACAGCGCTCCAGCAATTCGCCCGGTTGCAGCAAAAAATCATCGCGGGACGGCTTGCCGATCCGGGCGTGCTGGCGCGAAAAGGTTTCATAGATGAGAACCCCGCCAGGCGCCAGGCAGTCCAGCAGCATGGGCCAGGTCGGGCGCCACAGGTAATGGGTAACCACCACCCCGGCAAACGTGCGACCGGCCAGGGGCCAGGGCCCTTGCTCCAGGTCGGCGAGCAGGGTGCTGCCCCAGGCCGCTGCGGTGGCCAGTGAGGCCGTGTCCCGGTCCACCCCCAGCACCGACAACCCGCACGAGGCCAGCCAGCGCAGGTGGCGACCGTGCCCACAGGCCAGGTCCAGCACCTCTCCGTCGCGAGGGATCAGGGGCGTCCAGCGGCGCACCCAATCGCTGGGGGTCATGCTGTCGTGAGCCATCAGAAACAGCTCCAGACCTGCTGGGCCAGGGTGAAGAGAAACACCGGCTGCAGGTACAGGGTGAACACCCCCAGCAACACCGCCAGAGCGGCGATCCAGGCCAGAGCACGATGCGGGAGGCTCATCTCGGCTTGCTCACGCGGCCGCCGGTTGGCGCTCGATGGGCGCTTCACGGATCGGCAGGTTGGCCAGCCCGGCAAAGATGCCCAGTGCAATGCACCACCACCACACCACGTCGTAACTGCCCGTGCGGTCGTAGAGCAGGCCGCCGAGCCACACGCCCATGAAACTGCCGATCTGGTGGCTGAAGAAGGCAAAGCCCGCCAGCATCGAGAGGTGAGCCACGCCGAAAATCTGGGCAATGACGGCACTGGTGGGGGGGACGGTGGAGAGCCACAGGAGGCCCATGCATGCCGAGAACACATACACGCTGGCGGGGCTCAGGGGCACCAGCAGAAAAACGGTGATGGCCACGGCCCGCATGAAGTAGATGGCCGACAGGATGCGGGGCTTGGACAAGCGTTGCCCCAGGGCGCCGGCGGCATAGGTGCCCACCACGTTGAAGAGGCCAATCAAGGCCAGCGCATAGCTGGCGACCTCGGGGGACAGGCCCTGATCCTTCAGATAGCTGGGCATGTGAACGCCAATGAACACCACCTGGAAGCCGCAGACAAAATAACCGGCCATCAGCCACTGAAAGCTGCGGTAGGCAAAGGCCTCACGCACCGCTTGCGCGATGGTTTGCTGACGCGCGGTGCCGACTTGATCCATCGCTGGTTCACGCAGGCCCAGCGCCATGGGCAGGATGAGGAGGGCCCCCAGGCCCAGCACCACCAGCGCCTGTTGCCACCCCAGTTCCAGGATCAACCGGCCTTCCACCGGCACCATGAGAAATTGTCCGAACGACCCGGCCGCCGCCGCCACGCCCATCGCCCAGGAGCGACGCTCTGGGCTGATGTTGCGGCCGATCACGCCATAAATGACCGGGTAGGTGGTGCCGGCCTGGGCCATCCCAATCAGGACCCCGGTGGTCAGCGCAAAGCTCAGCGGCGTGTCCGCATAGGCCATGCCCAGCAAGCCCAGCGCGTACAGGGTGCCGCAACCGGTCAGCACCCGGAAGGCCCCGAATCGGTCAGCCAGCATGCCCGAAAAAATGCCCACCAGCCCCCAGGTGATGTTCTGGATGGCCAGGGCCATGGCAAAGGTTTCCCGGCTCCAGTCCTGGGCCTGGGTGATGGGTTGCAGCCACAGACCAAACCCGTGACGAACCCCCATCGAGACCGTGACGATCAGGGCGCTGCACAGCAACAGGCGAAACAGGGGGATGGGCGTTGGGCGCGGGGTGGAGACGAACATGAAGGACTTTGAATGACGAAGAGCCGGGCCAAGAAAAATGCCAGAAGCCTGGATTGTCCCAGTTGTCGACCTTCCAGGTGCCGCGGGGGGGCGATTCCTCCCGGAGAGGCCAACGGTGCGGTGGAAAACTGTGGTTTCATCCAGTACCCGGCGCGAAACTGACTACAATCGCCCCCCATGGCAATCAAGCAACCCCCTGCGTATTCCGAAGGATCCATCCGGGTCCTCAAGGGTCTGGAGCCGGTCAAGCAACGACCGGGCATGTACACCCGCACCGACAACCCCCTGCACATTCTGCAGGAGGTGATCGACAACGCCGCCGACGAGGCCCTGGCCGGTCACGGCAAGAAAATCCGCGTCAGCCTGCACACCGATGGCTCGGTGAGCGTGGAGGATGACGGCCGAGGCATTCCGTTCGGCATGCACCCCGAGGAAAAGGCCCCGGTCATTGAACTGGTGTTCACCCGCCTGCACGCTGGTGGCAAATTCGACAAGGGGCAGGGCGGTGCTTACAGCTTTTCCGGCGGCCTGCACGGCGTGGGGGTGAGCGTCACCAACGCCCTGTCGCGGCGCATGGAGGTGGTCTCCCACCGTGAAGGGCAGGTGGCCCGGCTGGTGTTTGAGGGCGGCGACGTCACCGAGAAATTACAGGTTCGTGCGGGGGGCGCTGACGACCGTCGGCAGGGCACGACCGTGCGGGTGTGGCCTGACGCCCGGTATTTCGAATCGGCCGCGCTGCCCATGAGCGAGTTGACCCACTTGCTGCGCAGCAAGGCGGTGCTGATGCCGGGGGTGAGCGTGACCCTCTTCAACGAAAAAACCCGTGACACGCAGACCTGGCAGTTCAAAGCGGGCCTGCGTGACTACCTGCAACAAACGCTGACGGGAGACCCGGTGATTCCGCTCTTCGAGGGCGAGGGTTATGCCGACAGCGGCCACGAGAGCTTTGCCGAAGGCGAGGGGGCGGGCTGGTGTGTGGCGTTCACCGAGGACGGCCAGCCGGTCCGCGAGAGCTACGTCAACCTGATTCCCACCAGCGCCGGCGGCACACACGAGAGTGGCTTGCGCGATGGTTTGTTCCAGGCGGTCAAGAGTTTCATCGAGCTGCACGCCCTGCTGCCCAAGGGCGTCAAGCTGCTGCCCGAAGATGTGTTTGCGCGTGCCAACTATGTGCTGAGTGCCAAGGTGCTCGACCCGCAGTTCCAGGGGCAGATCAAGGAGCGCTTGAATTCGCGCGACGCGGTGCGCCTGGTGTCGAGCTATGTGCGTCCCGCGCTCGAACTGTGGCTGAATGAGCACGTCGAGTACGGCAAGAAACTGGCCGAACTGGCCATCCGCACGGCGCAGACCCGCCAGCGCGCCGGCCAGAAGGTCGAAAAGCGCAAGGGCTCCGGCGTGGCCGTGCTGCCGGGCAAGCTCACCGACTGCGAAAGCCGCGACATTGCGCACAACGAGGTGTTCCTGGTCGAGGGGGACAGCGCCGGGGGCAGTGCCAAGATGGGGCGCGACAAGGAGTCACAGGCCATCCTGCCGCTGCGCGGCAAGGTGCTCAACACCTGGGAGGTGGAGCGTGATCGCCTGTTTGCCAACAACGAAATTCACGATATTTCCGTGGCCATCGGCGTGGACCCGCACGGGGCTGCCGACGAGCCTGACCTGAGCGGTCTGCGCTACGGCAAGATCTGCATCCTGAGCGATGCTGACGTGGACGGCTCGCACATTCAAGTGCTGCTCCTCACCTTGTTCTTCCGTCATTTCCCCAAACTCATCGAAACCGGCCATGTGTACGTCGCACGACCGCCGCTGTTTCGGGTGGATGCCCCTGCGCGCGGCAAGAAGCCCGCCACCAAGATGTACGCGCTGGATGAGGGCGAACTCACCGCCATCCTCGACAAGCTGCGCAAGGACGGTGTGCGTGAGGGCGCGTGGAGCATCAGCCGCTTCAAGGGCCTGGGTGAGATGAGCCCCGAGCAGTTGTGGGAAACCACGCTCAACCCCGACACCCGTCGCCTTTTGCCGGTGCGGCTCGGAGACCTTGACTTTGCCCGCACCGAAGCCCTGATGACCCAGTTGATGGGCAAGGGCGAAGCGGCCGCGCGCCGTGAGCTCATGGAGCTGCACGGAGATTCGATTGAAATTGATGTGTGACCATGGCTGATCAGAACTTGCTGGAACCGCCCACCGAGGCGGATGACAACCCGGGCCTGGGCGCGTATGCGCGCCAGGCGTATCTGGAATACGCACTCAGTGTGGTGAAGGGGCGCGCACTGCCCGATGTCTGTGATGGCCAAAAGCCCGTGCAGCGCCGCATCCTCTACTCCATGGCCCGCATGGGCCTGGGCTACGGCGGCACCAACGCCAGCGTGGCAGCCAAGCCGGTCAAGAGCGCGCGCGTGGTGGGTGATGTGCTGGGCCGTTTCCACCCCCACGGCGACCAGGCGGCCTACGACGCCTTGGTGCGCATGGCGCAAAACTTTGCACAGCGTTACCCGCTGATTGACGGCCAGGGCAACTTTGGCAGCCGCGATGGCGATGGCGCTGCCGCGATGCGGTACACCGAGGCACGGTTGGCACGCATCACCAGCCTGCTGCTCGATGAGATCGACGAAGGCACGGTCGACTTTCAGCCCAACTACGATGGCTCCACCGAAGAGCCCCGCCAGCTGCCCGCACGGCTGCCGTTCACCTTGCTCAATGGCGCGAGCGGCATCGCCGTGGGGCTGGCCACGGAAATTCCCAGCCACAACCTGCGCGAGGTGGCTGACGCCTGTGTGGCCCTCATCAAGAACCCCAAGCTCAGCGATGCAGAGTTGTTCACCCTGGTGCCCGGCCCGGACTATCCGGGTGGTGGCCACATCATCAGTTCGACCCACGACATCGCCGAGGCCTACCGCAGTGGACGTGGCTCACTGAAGGTGCGCGCCCGCTGGACCATCGAGGACCTGGCGCGTGGTCAATGGCAACTGGTCGTGCATGAACTGCCCCCGGGCGTGAGCTCGCAAAAAGTGCTCGAGGAGATCGAGGAGCTCACCAATCCCAAGGTGAAGGCGGGCAAGAAAAGCCTCACCCAGGACCAGACCCAGCTCAAGGCCACGGTGCTGGGTGTGCTCGATGTCGTCCGCGATGAGTCGTCCAAGGACGCGCCGGTGCGGCTGGTGTTCGAACCCAAGACGCGCACCATCGAGCAAGCCGAACTGATCCAGACCCTGCTGGCCCATACCAGCCTGGAAACTTCGGCGCCGATCAACCTCACCGCCGTGGGGCTGGATGGCAAGCCCGTGCAGAAGTCATTGCGCGACCTGTTTGAAGAGTGGATCAGCTTCCGCCAGACCACCGTGCAGCGCCGGTCCCAGCATCGGCTGGACAAGGTGCTCGATCGCATCCACATCCTGGAGGGGCGGCAACTGGTGCTGCTCAACATTGACGAGGTGATTGCACTCATCCGTCAAAGCGATGAGCCCAGGCAGGACCTGATGGCGCGCTTCAAGCTCACCGAGCGACAGGCCGAGGACATCCTGGAAATCCGCTTGCGTCAGCTGGCGCGGTTGGAGGCGATCAAGATCGAGCAGGAGCTCTCGCAACTGCGTGAAGAGAAAACGCGGCTGGAAGAAATACTGGGCAGCCCCGCGGCGCTGCGTCGCCTCATGGTCAAGGAGATCGAGGCAGACGCCAAGCTGTTTGCTGATCCGCGTCGCACCCTGATTCAAGAGGAGCGTCGTGCTGTGGCCGAGGTGCGCATCGTGGACGAGCCGGTCACCGTGGTGGTGTCGCAAAAGGGCTGGGTACGCGCGCGCAGCGGTCATGGTCACGATGCCGCCAGTTTTGGCTTCAAGGCTGGCGACGGTCTGTATGGCACCTTTGAATGCCGCACCATCGACATCTTGATTGTCATGGGCAGCAACGGCCGCGTGTATTCGACCGGCGTGTCCGCCTTGCCGGGGGCGCGTGGGGATGGACAACCGGTGACCACCCTGATCGACCTGGAGTCCGGCACCCAACCCACCCATTACTTTGCCGGGCCCACCAGCGCTTCCCTGCTGTTGTCAGGCAGCGGCGGCTATGGCTTTCTGGCCCAGGTGGAGCATCTGGTCTCACGCAACCGCAGCGGCAAATCCTTTTTATCCCTCGGGGCGGGGGAGACCGTGTGCCGGCCCTCGCTGGTGTCGCTGGGGGCGGGGGCTGCGCTGCCGGCTGCCACGCATGTGGCCTGCGCCTCGCAGGCCGGGCGGATCCTGACCTTCCCCCTGGATGAACTGAAGGCGATGGAAAAGGGCGGCCGTGGCCTGATGCTGCTCGACCTGGAGCCCAAGGACCAGCTGGCCGGCGCCGCGGCCTACACGCGCAGTGTTCGCATCAGCGGCGTGGGCCGGGGTGGCAAGGAGCGCGAGGAGACACTGGAAATTCGCAGCCTCAACAACGCCCGCGCTGCGCGTGGACGCAAGGGCAAGGCGGCCGATCTGGGATTCAAGCCGAACGACGTCGTTCGGGTGGAGTGAGCCAAAGGCCGCTGGCTCAACCCAGCTCGGCCACCAGTTCGATCTCCACACAAGCGCCCATGGGGAGCTGTGCCACGCCAAACGCGCTGCGGGCGTGCGCGCCGCGCTCGCCAAAGATCTCGCCCAGCAGTTCGCTGCAACCATTGGTCACGAGGTGGTGCTCGGTGTAATCCGGGGCCGAATTCACCAGGCTCACCACTTTCACAATGCGCTGCACGCGATCGAGCGTGCCCCCCTGGGCCTGGCAGGCGGCTTGCAACGTGCCTATCAGATCAATGGCGATGGCGCGCGCGGCTTGCTGCCCCTCGGCGGTGGTCATGGTGCGACCGAGTTGGCCCACCCAGGGCTTGCCCTCGCGGCGGGCAATGTGACCACTGATGAAGACCAGCGAGCCGGTCTGCACGAACGGCACATACGCGGCAGCAGGTTTGGCCAGGGGCGGCAGCGTGATGCTCAGGGCTTGAAGGCGTTGTGCGATGCTCATGAGGGGGCTTTAAGACAAAGGTTGGACGGCCAGGTTCGACGCGCCGGGCAGATCACCGACGCAGCGGGTGGACACGGCGGAATTTTACGATGCGTGTGCCGGGGCACGGCGGGCTCAAGAAACCGCCAGGTCGTGTCGATACCCCAGGAGTCATGAAATTCAGCCCTGTTGTCCTGTTGTTGCGAAAAGCCGGTCGGCGCCTGCCCCTGGGGCGTCTGGTGCTGTGCCTGTGCCTGTTCGCGTCGCCCGTGGCACGGGCCGAATGGACCGAAATCGAGAAGGATGACGATATCGTTCACCTGTGGGACAAGGACTCGGTGCGTCGTGTCCACGTCTCTCGTTATGTCTGGACCCTGACCGAGTTGCCCAAGGCGATCAAGGGAGCGACCGGTGAAAATTACCAGTCCACCATGACCCGCTGGCGTGTGCACTGCAAGACAGACATGTTCGTGCGCCTGTCCGTGAGTTACTTCGAGAAGCCCAAGGGCAAGGGCCGCGAAGTGAACGCCGAGGATGCCCAGGAATGGCGCACCCGCGAAGCCCCGATCCGGCCGGGCTCGTACCTGGCACTGCTCAAAAAAGAACTCTGCGATTCCAACCCCTGACGCGACCGCGTCTAGAGTGTCCACCTCGGTGAATGGCCCCGCCCGATGGCCTGGGGCTGGGCCGCGTGTGGGGGACAGACGTGGAGAGTCAGCAGACAGCCTGGCCGCTGACAGCGGTCTGCACGGGGTGGATCATGGGAACCGCCTGGCATCTGCAGTGGGAGACCCTGCAGGCCCCCGCGGTGTATGCCGCCTGGGTGGCGGGTTCCGTGCTGGCAGGGTGGGGGTGGGCACGTCCATCGTCCCTGTTCGGGGGGGTGGCACGACGGCGCGTCCTCGACACGACCCTGCGACCCCTGATCTGGATGGTGCTGGCCGCCGCCCTGGCGATGGGCGTGGCAGGTTGGCGGGCTGCCCTGCAGTCGAGCGAGCGTCTGGATCCGGCCCTGGAGGGCGTGGACCTGGTGCTGGAGGGGGTGGTGGAGCGCCTGCCTCAGGTGCATGCTGAAGGGGTCCGCTTCTGGTTGGCGGTTGAGCGCGCCCGACGGGATTCGTCCGAGGGTCCTGACGTGGTGGTGCCGACGCGGATGTTGCTAGGGTGGTCGGTGCCGCTTGATGCCGGCGCCTCCATGGCGCTGCCTCCGGTTCGCGCCGGCGATCGCTGGCAATTGCCGGTTCGGCTGAAATCCCCGCACGGGGCATTCAACCCCCACGGTGTGGATCATGAGGCCTGGTTGTGGTCCCAGGGCGTGATGGCGGTGGGGCAGGTGCGACCCACGGCCCCGCAACGCGCGCAGGCGAAACTGTTGGCGACCCGCGTGGACCACCCGATCGAGCGCTGGCGGCAGGCATGCCGCGATCGGCTGTGGCAGCAGGGGCTGGAGCCGCGGGTGACCGGCATCTTGTCCGCCCTGGTGCTTGGCGACCAGGCTGCGCTGGACCCCCTGGACTGGGACATCTTTCGACGCACGGGCGTGGCGCACCTGATGAGCATTTCGGGACTGCACATCACCCTGTTGGCCGCTGCCTTGAGCGTTCTCATCACCGGCCTGTGGCGGCGCGCTGCATGGCGTCGTCGCCCGTTGAGCTTGTGGTGGCCAGCTGCTGTGGCCGGCCGCTGGGGTGGGTTGCTGCTGGCCGCGGGGTATGCGGTGTTCAGTGGCTGGGGGCTGCCGGCCCAGCGCACAGTGCTGATGCTGGCCGTGTCAGTGCTGTTGCGCTCGCGAGGATTGCGTTGGCCCGGGTGGGCCACCTGGTTGCTGGCGTGTGCGGTGGTGCTGGCCTGGGACCCCTGGGCCTGGCTGCAAGCCGGGTTCTGGCTGAGCTTTGTGGCAGTGGGCTTGTTGATGGTCTGGGAGGACCGCGAACCTGCGTCCCTCGATGACGTGACTGTGCCGGCACCATCGGGTGGCAGATGGTCGCGTCTGGCGGTCAGGGCCCTGGGGGCAGCGTGGAGCCTGTGGCGTGAGCAATGGCGCATCACCCTGGGGCTGGCGCCCTTGACGCTGCTGTTGTTTCGCGAAGTCTCGGCGGTGGGTGTGCTCGCCAATTTGCTGGCCATTCCCTGGGTGACGCTGTTTGTTACGCCGCTCGCCCTGATGGGCGTGATCTGGCCCGAGGCCTGGTCACTGGCCGCACTGGCGCTGGAGGGCTTGCGGCAGGTGTTGACGGGCATGCTGGCGTGGGGCCTGCCGACCTGGTCCGTGGCTGCGTTTCCGGTGTGGGTGGCGGTGGCGGGTGTCCTGGGCGCGGGCCTGTGTTGCCTGCCTGCCCCGGCGTGGTTGCGCTGCTGGGGCTTGCCCCTCCTGGTGCCAGCCCTGTGCTGGCAGGCCACCCCCCCGTCCGCGGGCGAGGTGGCGGTGGTGGTGGCCGATGTGGGCCAGGGCCAGGCAGTGCTGGTGAGAACCGCTCACCATGTGTTGCTCTACGATGCCGGACCCCGGTATTCGCAGGACATGGACGCCGGTCAGCGTGTGGTCGTGCCGTTGTTGCAATCCCTGAATGCGCGGCTGGACCGCTTGGTGCTGAGCCACCGGAATGCGGATCACACGGGCGGTGCAGCGTCGGTGCTGGCCATGCATCCCGGTGCGGACGTGCTGGGCTCATTGCCGGCACGTTCTTCACTGGCGCAACGTGAGGGCTACGGTGACTGTGAGGCGGGCCAGTCCTGGGACTGGGACGGCGTGCAATTTGAGGTGCTGCACCCTTTACCCGGGGGGCCGGCGCGGGCTGCGTCCAATGCCTGGAGTTGTGTGCTGCGCGTGCGCACGGCCCGCAGCAGTTTGCTGCTCACGGGGGACATCGAAGCGCGAGAAGAGGCGGATCTGGTGCAGCGACTCGGGAGCGCGTTGCAGACCCAGGTCATGCTGGTGCCCCACCACGGCAGCCGAACCTCGTCCACGCCCGGTTGGCTGGATGCGGTGCAACCGCAGGTGGCGTGGGTGCAGGCGGGCTATCGCAACCGCTTTGGTCATCCGGCAGCTGAGGTGATGGCACGCTACGAGGCGCGCCGCATCCGGGTGCTGCAGACGGCGCGCTGCGGTGCCATCCAGTGGTCCAGTGCTCAGCCGGAGCGGATGATCTGCGAGCGAGAACAGCGACGCCGCTACTGGCACCATGTGCCCGCGTGAGGTCCTGGCCGGCAGCGGGCGGTTGTCGCAGACGTCTGACGTGGCAGACGCCTGCCGTGGCGCCGTGTTCAGCCGGCCTGTTTGACGCGTTGTGTGATGTGCGCCAGTGCTTCTTCCACCTGATCAATCAGGATGAGGCAGAGGTCGCCTTCCTGCAGTCGATCCATGGCTGTGTCGATGGCCTTGAACTCGCCATAGATTTCATCGATGTGTTGCGTGCGTGAGGCATTGGCCAGGCCTTCGCGCAAGAGTTTGAGCACCTCGCCGTCCACGCGGCCTCGCTGACAGGCATCCTGAAACAGCACGACCTGGTCAAAGGCTTCGCCAATGATCCGGGTTTGCTCGCGGATGTCGTCGTCGCGGCGGTCTCCCGCACCGCTGATCACCACGCTGCGACGTTTGCCGGGCATGGCCAGCACGGCCTGCACCAGGGCCTTGATGGCGTCTGGGTTATGACCGTAATCGGCAATCACGGTGGCGCCGCGGAAGTTGAATTCGTTGAAACGGCCGGGCACGGCGTGGCTGTCGCTGACAAAAGTGGCCAGTCCCTTGCAAATGCTGTCCCACCCGATGTTCAGCGCCCACGCGGCAGCGATCGAGGCCATGGCGTTTTCAATCTGGAAATTGATTGCTCCCTTGCGTGTGAGTGGAATTTCGCTCAAGGGAATGCGTGTCTGGCGCGAGCCTTCCATGGCCACCAGTTGACCGTCCTCGACGAACAGCACCCGCTTGCCTTGGGCGCGGTGCGTGGCCATGACAGGGTGGTGCGAATCGAGGGCAAAGAAGGTGACTTGGCCCGGACAGTTGCCCGCCATGGCGGCCACGATCGGATCGGCGGCGTTGAGCACCGCCATGCCGGTGGGTGCGACGTTTTGCACGATGACCCGCTTGAGCACCGCCAGGTCTTCCACGGTGGTGATGTAGTTCAGGCCCAGGTGATCCCCCATGCCGATGTTGGTGACCACCGCCACCTGGCAGCGGTCAAAGGCCAGGCCTTCGCGCAACATGCCGCCACGGGCCGTCTCCAGCACGGCGGCATCGACATCGGGGTGCAGCAGCACATTGCGCGCGCTGCGCGGGCCGCTGCAGTCGCCCGAATCCATCTGACGGCCGTTGACATAGACGCCATCGGTGTTGGTCATGCCCACGCGCAAGCCACTGGTGTTGAGCAGGTGCGAGGTGAGCCGCACCGTGGTGGTCTTGCCATTCGTGCCGGTCACCGCCACCACCGGGATGCGCCCGTCATCGCCGGGAGGGAAGAGGGTCTTCATGACGGCCTCGCCCACATCACGGCCCTTGCCGAACGAGGGGCTCAGGTGCATGCGCAGGCCGGGTGCGGCGTTGACTTCGACGATGCCGCCATTTTGTGATTCGAGGGGGCGCAACACCGTTTCACACACCACGTCGACGCCACAGATATCGAGGCCGACCATTTGAGCGGCCGCCACGGCGCTGGCCGCCACTTCCGGGTGAACGTCATCGGTCACATCGGTGGCGGTGCCGCCCGTGGACAAGTTGGCGTTATTGCGCAGGATGACGCGCGTCCCCTTGGTGGGCACGCTGTCGGCGTCATAGCCTTGCTCTTTCAGGCGTGCCAGTGCCACCTCGTCAAAGCGGATCTTGGTGAGTGAGGTGGCATGGCCTTCGCCGCGACGCGGATCCGCATTGACGATGTCCACCAACTGCTTGACGGTGTGCTTGCCATCGCCCGTGACCAGCGGCGGTTCACGGCGGGCGGCGGCCACCAGTTTGTCGCCGACCACCAGCAGGCGGTAGTCGCTGCCGGGCAGGTAGCGCTCCACCATCACCTCGGGCCGATGCAGATGCGCATTTTCATACGCGGCGCGCACGTCGGCTTCGCTGGTGATGTTCACCGTGACGCCACGTCCCTGGTTGCCATCGCGCGGCTTGACCACCACCGGCCCACCGATTTCCTGCGCAGCCTGCCAGGCATCTTCGGCACTGTGCACCGGCCGTCCCAGGGGCACTGGCACGCCGGCGGCGTGCAGGAGCTTCTTGGCCAGGTCCTTGTCCTGGGCAATGAATTCAGCGATGGCGCTGGTGCTGTCAATCTCGGCGGCCTGGATGCGGCGCTGTTTGCTGCCCCAGCCCAGCTGGACCAGGCTGCCTTCGGTCAGCCGACGGTACGGGATGCCACGCGCCACGGCCGCATCGACGATGGAGCCGGTGGAGGGGCCCAGCCGAATGTCTTCGTCCAGCTCGCGCAACAGGGCGACCGATTGGTCGAGTTCGAAGGCCTGGTCGCGAAGAGCCGCCTGGCACAGCTGTTCGGCCAGCTCCAGGGCACGCAGCCCCACCTGCTCTTCGGTGTACTCGACCACGACCTGGAACAGGCCGTCGTCAGGGGTGGGCGTGGTGCGGCTGAAGGTCACCGGGCAACCCGCCTGGATCTGCAGGTGCAGGGTGGCGGCTTCCAGGGCATGGGCCAGGGTGAGCGGCGTATTGCGCTCGCTCGGACGTAACGCGCCGATGCCTGGAAACAGGTGCCGCAAACGGCTTTCAAATCCCGGGTGCGCCGACAACTGGTCTTCGGGCTGGCAGCGCACCAGGGCCTCGATGGCGGTGTGGCGGGTCCAGAGATTGGGCCCCCGCAGGGGGCGGATACGAGAGACGTCCATCAGGCGTTGACCTTGAGGTTGGATGAAGTGGCCGACGGCGTCTGGCCGAAGTTCTTGAGGCCGGCACGAATGAGTTGCGGCGTGATGTCCAGGGCCCACGCGGCGGCCACGCTGGCCAGCAGCGTGCTGAGCTCCAGGCCTTCGTTGAGCAGGCGCGAGAACAGGGCGACGTCCAGGTGGAAGAGGGCCGTTTCCTGCTCGCCTCGCGCCAGGATGACCTGACCGTCGCGGCAGGACACCACCCGGTGGCCCTGCTGCCGGTGTTCCTTCAGCAAGGGCTGGTTGAAGTCACGCGCGTAGTAGACCACCTCGCCGTCGCACAACTCGGCCAGCGAGACGACAGCCGGTTCGTCGGCATTGAGCACGGCCGCGCCGGTGGGGAGCACCACATCCACCTGGGTGCGGACCACGTTGCGCATTTTTTCTTCGTTGACGATGTCATGATCGTCTCGCAGGGCCTCGTCGGTGACCGGCATGTCGGTCACGATGGCGACGGCACAGCGGTCATAGGGCAGGCCGTCTTGCAGGATGTGCCGGGGGGAGGTTTCGAAGACGGCCGCATCGAGCGCACGGTTGATCAACAACCGCTCGGCAAAGTCAAAGCCCCGCGCGTCGCGCGACTCGACCTGGCGTTGGGCCATGAACAGCCCCTGCTGGTTAGCCAGACCGGTGCGCCGTCCCGACAGGTGCAGCAACCAGGCGGTGAGCTGGGCAATTTGCGGGGTTTGCTGGCTGCCAATCACGCCGACGATGGGAATGCGCGCATGCTCCTGTGAGCCAAACAGGTGCTGCATGATGGCCTCGCCCACCGGGCGGGGTTTGCCCACGGCCGGTTTGCGGTGCATCAGCAGGCCGGGTCCTGCGTTGACCTCGATGACGGCGCCACCTTGTTCGTGCAAGGGGCGGGCGATGTCCTGCGCCACGATGTCAATGCCCGCGATGTCCAGACCGACCACCCGCGTGGCCAGGGTGGCGATGGCCGCCACGTCGGGGTGGATCTCGTCGGTGACGTCGATGTTGAGGTTGCCATTGCGCTGCACAATCACGCGCTGACCCAGCGTGGGCACGCTGGTCGGCTCCAGGCCCTGGCGCTGGATTTCCAGCAAATGGATGAGGTGGTCCGGGCCATGAAACCGGATGGCGGTCAGGGGGTAGATTTCGATATCGCCCCGTCGCGGGTCGTTGTTGACCTGGGTGTTGACGAGTTGCTCGATGGTGGAGACGCCGTCGCCGGTGATCGACACGGTCTCGCCCCGGGTGGCAGCCACCACCCGGTTGCCCACCACCAGCAGGCGATGCTCTTCGCCACGCACATAGCGCTCGACCAGGACGTACTTGCTCTCGAGTCGCGCCGCATGCCAGGCCGCCTCGACCGATGCCTGCGTTTGCAAGTCGAGGGAGACGCCGCGGCCGCGGTTGCCGTCATAGGGTTTGACCACCACGGGCAGGCCGATTTCCTGTGCCGCCACCCAGGCGGCTTCAGGGCTGTCCACCAGTTGACCCTCGGGCACCGGCACGCCGCACTGGGTGAGGAGTTGCTTGGTCAGGTCCTTGTCGCTGGAAATGCTCTCGGCAATCGCGCTGGTGCGGTCGGTCTCGGCTGTCCAGATGCGGCGCTGGCGCGAGCCGTAGCCGAGTTGCACCAGGTTGCCCTCGGTGAGACGGATGAACGGGATTTTGCGCTCGGCCGCTGCGTCGACGATACAGGCGGTGCTGGGGCCCAGGCAATACTTATCCACGACTTTTTTCAACGCCTCGACCGCAGCCGTGACGTCGAAGGGACGGTCGTTGATGGCGGCCATGACCAGTGCATGGGCGGTCATGAAGCTGCGGCGGCCCAGCTCTTCGTGCTCGGTGCGCACGACGACTTTGTAAACACCGCGGCGGCTGATTTCGCGTGCCTTGCCAAACTCGGCCCGGGCACCCGCCAGGATTTGCAGCTCGATGCTGACGTGCTCCATGATGTGGCCCATCCAGGTGCCACCCACCAGACGGGTCAGGAAGCCCCCCCGGTGACCGACGCCGCAATGGTGTTCCACCAGGCCGGGCAGCCAGGCGTTGAGACGATCGTTGAAACCGGGGATGGTGTTGGAGGGGTGATCCTCCAGTTCGCCCAGGTCAATCAAGGCTTCGATGATGGGGCGATAGGTCCAGACCGAGGGGCCGCGCAGGTAATTGATGCGCAGGATCTTAATATCGGGGAAGGTTTTCTCAGCCATGGCGGTCACCGCACACAGGCTGGACAGCGCAGAGGAGGGGCCGACAGGCAGTGAACGACACCACCGCTACAATCTGGCGCGTCAGGGAACCATGCGTCATGCCAGGTTCCTCTCTTTTTTCTGACCGGTGCGTATGTTGAATGGGCACGGGTTGATTCCAACGATGAGTTCTACCAATCTGCCGGATACCGACTGGGCTGATGTGCCCGCTGGTTGGCAATCCGATGTGCAGCAACAGCTGTTGTCCGGAGAGAACGTTTGGGCCTGCCTCGAGGTTGACCTCGATGAACGCCTGACCTTCGCGCGCGGACTCCTGATTGTGACAGACCGGCGACTGCTCGCCAGTCCGCCCGATGTCATGGCGGGCGGCGCGGCGACCCCCCTTGCCTGGCCGTCCTGGCCGCTGGCGGCAGGCCTGCAACTGCAACACCACGACCATGCCGGCGTGGGCACCCTGAGCCTGATACAGCCTGGTCAACGTCTGGCCCACTGGCGCTTCACCCTCAGCCGCAACGTGGCGGCCATGCGCCTGCAGGAGGTGTTCAACCAGCGGTGCGAGCAGATCGGGCTGGGCGAAGGCAGTCCTCCGCAGCGGGCGTTGCGCTGCGCCCATTGCAAACGGCCGCTGGAGCACCCCGGTGCGGTCTGCACGGCTTGCGAGGGTGACTTGCACACCCCGTCCTCCACCTGGGGGTTGTTTCGCCTGTGGCGTTTTGCCAAACCCTATCAGCACCGTCTTTTGCTGGGCTTTGTGCTGACCCTGGCCTCCACGGCGGCCACCCTGGTGCCGCCCTACCTCACCATGCCCTTGATGGACGAGGTGCTGATCCCGTTCCAGAACGGTCAGGCCATCGATGTCACCCTGGTCAGCTGGTATCTGGGCGGGTTGCTGGCGGCCTCGCTGGTGGCCTGGGGACTGGGCTGGATGAAAACCTACATCCTGGCCCTGGTGTCCGAGCGCATCGGTGCGGATTTGCGCAGCACGGCCTTTGACCACCTCATGCGCCTGTCGCTGGAGTATTTCGGCGGGCGTCGCACCGGCGACTTGATGACGCGCATCGGGGCCGAAACCGATCGCTTGTGCCTGTTCCTCTCCCTGCACCTGATGGAGTTTGCCACCGACGTCATCATGATCGTGATGACCGCGCTCATCCTGTTCACCATCGATCCGGGTCTGGCCCTGGCCACGCTCCTGCCGTTGCCGTTCATTGCCTGGCTGATTCACACGGTGCGCGATCGTCTGCGGCTGGGTTTCGAAAAAATCGACCGGGTCTGGTCCGAACTCACCAACGTGCTGGCGGACACCATTCCTGGCATCCGCGTGGTCAAGGCCTTTGCCCAGGAAAACCGCGAATCGGCCCGGTTCCAGGAAGCCAACCGGCACAACCTGGCGGTGAATGACCGCATCAACTTCCTGTGGGGCTTGTTCTCGCCCACGGTGACACTCATGACCGAAATCGGTTTGCTGGTGGTCTGGGCCTTTGGCATCTGGCAGGTGGCCAACCACCGGGTCACGGTGGGTGTCCTCACGGCCTTCCTGGCGTACATCGGGCGGTTTTACATCCGGCTGGATTCGATGAGCCGCATCGTCTCGCACACCCAGAAAGCGGCAGCCGGGGCCAAGCGCATTTTTGAAATTCTCGACCATGTCTCCAGCGTGCCGGAACCGGCCAACCCGGTGCATCTGGCTCGGGTGGAAGGCCGCATCGTGCTCCAGGACGCGGGTTTCCGGTATGGCAACCGCGCTGTCATCCGCGGACTCAACCTCGACATTCGACCGGGGGAGATGATTGGTCTGGTGGGGCAAAGCGGGTCAGGCAAGAGCACGCTGGTCAACCTGATCTGCCGCTTCTACGACCTGACCGAAGGCTCCATCCTGGTCGATGGTGTGGACATCCGGCATTTGCCCCTGGGCGAGTACCGCCGGCACATCGGCCTGGTGCTGCAGGAGCCCTATTTGTTTTTCGGCACCATCGCAGACAACATTGCCTACGGCAAGCCCGACGCGACGCGTGAGGAGATTGTGGCGGCGGCGCGTGCGGCCCATGCCCATGACTTCATCCTGCGCCTGCCGCAAGGCTACGACTCGCTGGTGGGCGAGCGCGGACAGGGCCTGTCGGGTGGCGAGCGCCAGCGCATCTCGATTGCGCGCGCGCTGTTGATCAACCCACGCATCCTGATCCTGGACGAAGCCACCTCGTCGGTCGACACCGAAACCGAGCAGGAAATCCAGCGCGCGCTGGACAACCTGGTCCAGGGGCGCACCACCATTGCCATTGCCCACCGGCTGTCCACCCTGCACCGCGCCGACCGTCTGGTGGTGCTCGAGCAAGGGCGTCTGGTCGAAGAAGGTCAGCACGATGAGCTGATGGCGCGGCAGGGTGCGTACTGGCGTTTGTACGAAGCCCAGGCCCGACAGGCACAGGCCGACCAGGCTGCCCTGCTGGGCTCCAACCGGTCCAGCAAGGAGGTCGTATGAGTGACGTCACCCAGGCCACCACGTCAACCGGGCAGGGCGTCTCGCTGGCCGGCGACGAGCAACCGCGTCAGGAGTCTTTCGAGATCGAGCAAGACGCGATGGGCCAGTGGCTGTTGCGGTTGCGCGATGGCACGGTGCATGAGCGTGTGGTGCCCGTGCGCGCGTTTCCCATCGCCTCACCCCGCGACGGCATTGCCATCATGAGTCGCGAGGGCCGTGAAATTCTCTGGATTGACCGACTCGACGATGTGCCCGAGCCCCAGCGTTCCCGCGTCGAACTGGCCTTGCAGGGCCGTGAGTTTTTACCCGAAATCCTGTGCCTGACAGGCGTGAGCAGTTACGCCACGCCCAGCGTGTGGCGTGTCAAGACCAGCCGGGGCGACACCGAATTGGTGCTCAAGGGCGAAGAGGACATTCGTCGACTGACGGCCAATACGCTGATCCTGTCTGACGCGCACGGCGTGCAGTACCTCATCCGCCACCTGGCCGGCATGGACCGTCACAGCCGCAAATTGCTCGACCGCTTCCTCTGAGACGTCAGGGTGACCCCGTCCGCGATGCGAACGGGCCCTGCGCCTGAAACCATCGGTCGATGGGTGCGCTGTTTCAAGCGTCAGCGTGAGGCATGGGGGTCGCAGCGCCGAAACAGATCAAGCGCTGCCTGGTAACTCTGTGTTTGCACGCGCATGAGACCGAGCACCGAGTGGTACAGGTTGTCGTGCGACAAGGGCCGATCGAGGTCCTGTTTCAGGCACTCGTGGCGAATGCCGCGTACCTGCTGGAACTGACTGGACCACCAAGTGATCATGGGCACATGCGTCTGCACTCGGGGCGCAATGCCGTAGGGCATGCCGTGCAGATACAGATTGTTTTCGCCCAGCGATTCACCGTGATCCGAGATGTAGATCAAGCCAGTAGGACGTTGCGCCGCTTCCTGGCGCAACCACTGGATGAGTTCGGACAGGACATGGTCGGTGTACACCAGGGAGTTGTCATAGGCGTTGACGATTTCCTCTCTGGAGCAGTCGGACAGCACGATGCTCGTGCATTCAGGCTGGAAGGGTTTATGGGGTGAGCGGCTGCGCTTGAAATACGCAGGCCCGTGGCTGCCCATCATGTGCAGCACCACCACCGTGCCCGCGCGGTCGCGAAGGTCTGCGCTCGACTGGGCGCGCCATTGACCCAAGCGCTCCTTGAGCACGGGCAGCAAGACCGCATCCATGCATTCGCCCTTGTTGCATTCAGGCGTCTGGAGCGACAAATGGGTGGTGCGCACAGACGTGATGCGGTCGCACAAGCCCTTGCAGCCGGACTGGTTGTCAATCCATGACACGAGGTAACCCGCACGCGTGAGCACGTCCAGCAGGTTTTCATATTCGGCGGTGCGGGCCTCATGGCCCTCGCGCCCCAGGTGCGAGAACATGCAGGGCAGGGAGGCCGCGGTGCTGGTGCCACAGGAACTGACTTGCCGATAGCTCAACACGTCGAGTTGCTGCAGCTCGGGGTTGGTGTTGCGCGCATAGCCATTGAGCGAAAAATTGCTGCTGCGCGCGGTTTCCCCCAGGGCGATGACCAGCAGGGGCGGCTGCGCCCCCCAGGGCTGGCCTGTGGGGTTGGTGGTGTTGAGGTTGCGGTTGGGCAGCGGCAGGATGCGCGCGTCCTCACCCAGGGGCCGTATCTGCTGGTCCACCTGGGTCGGGATCAGCACGACTTCAGCCAGCGCATACACGGTGTTGAGCGGATTGATCAGGTACCGCATTTGCGTCTGGTTGCGCATCAGGGTGGAGAAATCCTGAAAGCTCAGGTAGGTCAGCACCATGGTGCCCACCACGCCACCCAGCAACAGGCCCAGGTTGTGCACCGATTGCACCGGCCAGCGAGGCCACACCAGCGGTCGGCGCCAGATCCACCAGGCCAGGGGCAGCACGATCAGGACGACGCTGAGCAACACCGACAGGGAGAGCTGGTCGCGCGCCTCGCCCACATCGGTTTGCAGCACATTGATCACCATGGTTGTGTCCACCACGATGCCATAGCTCAGCATGTAATGGGTGCTCAGCGCCGTGATCACGGCCAGCAGCAGCAAGGTGGGGCGCAACAGCCCGCGCCAGTTCAGCAAGGACAGCAAGGACACGCACAGGCAAAACACCATGCCTGCCATCACCAGCCCCATGACCACGCCACGCCAGTCATGGAGATCAGGCAATTGCCACAGCGCCTGCCACAGGGCCAGGTTGCCAACCACGGCCAGCCAGGCACTGCCAGACAGCACGATCGACAGCGGGGATCGGTGTGGGGAGGTCATGTTTGTGGATTGTCCCTCATCAGGATGACCGATTGAAGCGCATACTTGTTTCATGAGCGTGAACATCACTTTTCTGGGCGGGGTCGGCACCGTGACCGGCTCCAAGTACCTGATCGAGCATCGGGACCAGCGTCTGCTGGTGGATTGCGGTTTGTTTCAGGGCTACAAGCAATTGCGCTTGCGCAACTGGGCCGCCTTGCCCGTGGCTCCCGACCAGATCGATGCCGTGGTGCTCACCCATGCCCACCTGGACCACAGCGGCTACCTCCCCCTGTTGGCGCGGCACGGGTGTCGCGCACGCGTGTATGCCACCGCGGCGACCCGCGACCTGTGCGCCATTCTCCTGCCCGACAGCGGACATTTGCAGGAAGAGGATGCTGCGTTTGTAAACCGCCATGGCTACACCCGACACCACCCGGCACAACCGCTGTACACCCGGCAGGATGCCGTGGACTGTCTGTCCCTGATCCACGCCGAGCCCTGGCACCAAGTGTTTTCGCCCATCCCGGGCTGGCGGGTGAGTTTTCACCGAGCCGGGCATATCCTGGGTGCGGCGAGTGTGCTGGTTGAAGTGGCCGGCCGCCGTTTGCTGTTCTCCGGCGATCTCGGACGCGACGACGATGTGCTGATGCTGCCCCCTGACCCGCCCCCCGCTGCCGACACGGTGTTGATCGAGTCCACCTACGGCGATCGCGATCATCCCGACGAGGCGGTCGAGCAAGAGCTCGCCGCGGCCTTGCAGCGCGTGGCTGCCAGAGGGGGCGTGGCGGTGGTGCCGGTGTTTGCCGTGGGTCGTGCCCAGGCCGTCTTGCATGCGATTGCCCGACTCAAGGCCCAGGGCGACATCCCGCACGGCTTGCCGGTGTTTCTGGACAGCCCCATGGCGGTACACACCACGGCGCTGTATCCGCGTCATCCCCATGACCATCGGCTGGATGCGGGCGCGCTGGAAACCCTGGCGCATGTGGCGCGCATGATCGAGACACCCGAGCAGTCCAAGGCGCTGGCGCGTCACCACGGCCCGATGGTGATTCTGGCCGCCAGTGGCATGGCCACCGGCGGGCGCGTCTTGCACCACCTGGCCTTGAACCTGCCCAGTCACCGCAACATGGTGATCCTCACCGGCTACCAGGCGGGGGGCACCCGCGGAGCCACACTGGCTGCTGGCAGTGACACGCTCAGAATTCACGGTCAGGAGGTGCCGGTCCGTGCCGAGGTGGTTCAACTGAGGTCTGCGTCCGCACACGCAGACCGTCGTCAATTGTTGGCGTGGCTTAAAAAGATGCCGGCACCGCCCGATCAGGTGTACGTGGTGCACGGAGAGTTACCGGCCAGCGATGCCTTGCGCCAGCGCATCGAGCATGAACTGGGGTGGCGTGCCCTGGTGCCCGAGCACGCCAGTCGCTGGCCGTGTTGATCAGCTGAAAAAGTTTTTCAGTTTTTCGGTCCAGCCACCCTCAGTGGGCGAGTGTTTGTGCCCACCCTTGCGCAGTGACTCGTCCAACTCACGCAACAGCTTGCGCTGATGTTCGGTGAGCTTGACCGGCGTTTCCACCGTCACATGGCAATACAGGTCACCCGGGTAGCTCGAACGCACGCCCTTGATGCCTTTGCCGCGCAAACGGAACTGTTTGCCGGTTTGTGTGCCCTCGGGCAAATCGATGGCGGCCTCGCCCTGAAGAGTGGGCACCTGGATTTCGCCGCCGAGTGCGGCGGTGGTGAAGCTCACGGGCACCGCACAGTGCAGATCGTCACCATCGCGCTCGAAGATTTCGTGCTGCTTGATGCGGATCTCGATGTACAGATCGCCCGGCGGTCCCCCATTGGTACCCGGCTCGCCGTTACCGGTGCTGCGAATGCGCATGCCGCTGTCAATGCCCGCCGGGATTTTGACTTCCAGCGTCTTTTGGTGCTTGACCTTGCCCTGGCCGTGACAGGTGCCGCAGGGGTCGGGGATGATCTTGCCCGTGCCGCGGCAGTGCGGACAGGTTTGTTGCACGCTGAAAAAGCCCTGTCGCATCTGCATCGTGCCGCTGCCCTGGCAAGTGCCGCAGGTCTTGGCCGAGGTGCCGGGCTTGGCGCCCGTGCCGTGGCAGGTGTCGCATTCGTCCCAGCTGGGAATGCGAATCTGGGCGTCCTTGCCCAGCGCCGCCTCTTCCAGCGTGATGTCCATGCCATAACTGAGGTCGTTGCCACGATAGACCTGTCGACCACCGCCACCCCCACCCGGGCGACGGCCTTGGCCGAAGATGTCACCGAAGATGTCGCCAAATGCGTCGGCGAAACCGCCAAAGCCCTGCTGGCCACCCGGGCCACCACGCATGTTGGGGTCCACCCCCGCATGGCCGTACTGGTCATAGGCGGCACGTTTCTCGGCGTCCGAGAGCATTTCGTAAGCCTCTTTGACCTCCTTGAACTTGGCCTCGGCTTCCTTGCCGGCCTCACCCTGGTTGCGGTCAGGGTGGTATTTCATGGCGAGCTTGCGGTACGCCTTCTTGATTTCGTCCTCGCCGGCGTTTTTGGGAACGCCCAGGACTTCGTAAAAGTCACGTTTGGCCATGGTGATGGATCCTGTTGAAACGACGTCGCCGCGCCGGCTTGCGAACAAGCCCGGGCGCGGCGAACGCGTGGGTCAAGGGGCTCAGCCTTTCTTCTTCACTTCCTTGACTTCGGCGTCAACGACATTGTCGTCTGCCGGCTTGGTTGCACCGCCTGCATCAGCCGGCCCGGCGCTGGCGCCGGCCGCCGCCTGCTGGGCCTGCATGTCAGCGTAGACTTTTTCGCCGAGTTTCTGGCTGGCGGTCATGAGCGCGTCCGTTTTGGCGTCAATGTCGGCCTGGTCTTCACCTTTGAGGGCTTCTTCAAGCTCCTTGGCCGCGGCCTCGATTTTTTCTTTTTCGCCGGCTTCCAGCTTGTCGCCGTGCTCGCTCAGGCTCTTGCGCACGCTGTGCACCGCGGCTTCGCCCTGGTTGCGGGCTTGGACGAGGGCGACCTTTTTCTTGTCTTCCTCGGCGTTGAGCTCGGCGTCTTTCACCATCTTCTGGATTTCATCCTCGGACAGGCCCGAGTTGGCCTTGATGGTGATCTTGTTTTCCTTGCCGGTGCCTTTGTCCTTGGCGCCCACATGCAGGATGCCGTTGGCGTCGATGTCGAAAGACACCTCGATCTGGGGTGTGCCACGTGCCGCAGGGGCAATGCCCTCCAGGTTGAACTCACCCAGCAGTTTGTTGCCACTGGCCAGTTCGCGCTCGCCCTGGAAGACCTTGATGGTCACGGCGGGCTGGTTGTCGTCAGCCGTGGAGAAGGTCTGTGCAAACTTGGTCGGGATGGTGGTGTTCTTGGTGATCATCTTGGTCATCACGCCACCCAGGGTTTCAATGCCCAGGGACAACGGGGTCACGTCCAGCAACAGCACGTCCGTGCGATCACCCGACAACACCTGACCCTGGATGGCAGCGCCCACCGCCACCGCTTCATCCGGGTTCACGTCCTTGCGCGGTTCCTTGCCGAAGAACTCCTTGACCTTCTCCTGCACCTTGGGCATGCGGGACATGCCGCCCACCAGGATCACGTCATGGATATCGCCGACGCTCACGCCAGCGTCCTTGATGGCGGTGCGGCAGGGCGCGATGGTGCGCTCAACCAGTTCTTCCACCAACGACTCGAGTTTGGCGCGGGAGAGCTTGATGTTGAGGTGCTTGGGGCCCGATGCATCGGCCGTGATGTAGGGCAGGTTGATGTCGGTGGCAGCCGAGGACGACAACTCGATCTTGGCTTTTTCGGCGGCTTCCTTCAGACGCTGAAGTGCCAGCACGTCCTTGGAAAGATCCACGCCTTGCTCTTTCTTGAACTCGGCAATGATGTGGTCGATGATGCGTTGGTCGAAGTCTTCACCCCCCAGGAAGGTGTCACCGTTGGTGGACAGCACTTCAAACTGTTTTTCACCGTCGACATCGGCGATCTCGATGATGGACACGTCGAACGTGCCGCCGCCCAGGTCATAGACGGCAATCTTGCGGTCACCGCGTTCCTGCTTGTCCAGGCCGAAGGCCAGGGCTGCGGCGGTGGGTTCGTTGATGATGCGCTTGACTTCCAGGCCGGCAATGCGACCGGCATCCTTGGTGGCCTGGCGCTGGGCATCGTTGAAGTAGGCCGGCACCGTGATCACGGCCTCGGTCACTTCTTCGCCAAGGTAGTCTTCGGCGGTCTTCTTCATCTTGCGCAGCACTTCGGCGCTGACCTGCGGCGGCGCGAGTTTCTTGCCACGCACTTCCACCCAGGCGTCACCGTTGTCGGCTTTGGCGATGGTGTAGGGCATGAGGTCGATGTCCTTTTGGACTTCTTTTTCCTCGAAGCGACGGCCGATCAGACGCTTCACCGCGTACAGCGTGTTCTTGGGGTTGGTGACGGCCTGGCGCTTGGCGGAGGCGCCCACCAGAATTTCACCGTCTTCCTGGTACGCAATGATGGACGGCGTGGTGCGCGCACCCTCGGCGTTTTCAATCACGCGTGTGGTGTTGCCCTCCATGATGGCCACACACGAGTTGGTGGTGCCGAGGTCGATGCCGATGATTTTTCCCATGGTGTTCTCCGGTGTGGCGAGGCGTTGTTCGACTCGCCGGTTTCAATCAAACTGTGATGAATCTGTGGACAGGTTGGCGGGGTTCAAGTGTTGCGGCCTGTTGCCGTGTGGCTATTCGCTTGAACACATGCCGGCTTATTGGGGGGCGGTGACGGTGACCAGCGCCGGGCGCAGCACGCGGTCGGCAATCAGATAGCCTTTTTGCAGCACGCTGACGATGGTGTTGGCCTCCTGCTCGGCCGGCACCATGCTGATGGCCTGGTGCTGGTGGGGGTCGAACTTGGTGCCGGCGGTGGGGTTAATGGCCAGCACCTTGTTGCGTTCGAGCGCACTCTTGAGCTGGCGCAGGGTGGCTTCGGCACCTTCGCGAATTTGCTCTGGCGTGGCTTCCTGGGTGGCCAGGCCGGCTTCAAGGCTGTCGACGACGGGGAGCATGCTGTCGGCAAACGATTCGACCGCAAATTTGCGGGCCTTGGAGACCTCTTCGTCCGCACGACGGCGCGCGTTTTGTACCTCGGCCTGGCCGCGGATGTACTGGTCTTGCAGCTCGGTCACCTTGGCCTGGAGAATGGCCACGTCGGCCAGCGCTTGGGTGAGGGGATCGGCAGCAGGGGTCGCTTCGCCGGTGACCTCTGGAGGCTGGGGCGGCGAATCGGGAGAGCTGGGGTGGCCGGAACCGGTGGGATGCTCGGGGGTCGAGCTGGGTTCGGTGGAGGAGGGGTCAGACATGATGGTCAAAAGAATGAAGGCACCCACCCAACTTGGGGTGCAAAACCCCGATTCAAGTCCGGTCGATCAAAAAAATGGGTCGTTCGGTCCGTCCTGATCCCTGAAAGCAGGCCCGAATGAATCCTTTATGACTCATTTTCGAAGGGTGGATCCGTCCCCTCACAGCTCTGGCAGGTCAGCAGGCCATGCCCGATCCGATTCAGGCTCTGCGTTTGAGGTCCTGCATCAGTGCGCGCACCCCGTAGGTCCAGGGGGGAATGCGATCGCTGGTGTTCACGCGGTTGACCAGGGTGCCCAACAACGGGGTGGCAATGCGCACGACATCGCCCACCACATGGGTAAAGCCCTGGCCGGCGGGGCGCCCCGGGATCGGTCGGTCTTGTGTGGGGGCGAACATGGTGCCCAAAAACAGCATCAGGCCGTCCGGGTATTGGTGCGTGCTACCGATGGCTTGTGAGGCCAGGTCCAGTGGATCCCGGCTGATCATGGACAACGAACTCGACCCTTGCATCACAAAGCCGTCGGTCCCCCGAACCTCCATGGCCAGGGTGCACTGGCGAACCTGGCCCATGCTGAAGTGTTCGTCAAACAGCCGGATGAAGGGACCGATGGCACACGAGCCATTGTTGTCCTTGGCCTTGCCCAGCAGCAAGGCGCTGCGACCTTCAAAGTCACGCAGGTTGACATCGTTGCCCAGAGTGGCACCCACCACCTCGCCCCGGCTGTTGATGGCCAGCACAATTTCAGGCTCCGGGTTGTTCCACTCGCTGCGGGGATGAATCCCCACCTCGGCGCCCGTGCCCACGGCACTCATGGGTTGCGACTTGGTGAACACCTCGGCGTCCGGGCCGATACCCACTTCCAGGTACTGCGACCAGGCCCCCTGTGCCAGCAAGGCTTGCTTGAGTTGGGCCGCCTGCTCAGAGCCCGGCTTCACCGCCGACAGGTTCTCTCCCATGATGGCCACCACGGCGGCACGCACAGCCGTGGCCTTGCTCGCGTCACCGCGGGCTTGCTCTTCAATGACTCGCTCGAGCATGCTGGCCACAAAGGTCACGCCGGCTGCTTTCAGCGCCTGCAAGTCGCACGGCGCGAGGAGCCAGGGTTGACTCGACTGTCGTGTGTCGGGGAGGCTGTTGGTCAACAGGGTGGCCAAGTCACCCAGGCGAGCACCCCGATGCGCGCGCACCGCCTCCACGCGATCGGCGCGATCCAGCAATTCACTGCACGTGCTGGCCACGGCCGAGAGGTCATAGACCCCATCAGGACGGACTTGCACCAGCACCGGACCCACGCCGGGTTGCCAGAGACGGCCAACCAGCAGGGCCTGTTCGGCATCATGGGGAAGGGCTTGCGAGGGAGTGAGTTCGGGTGTCATGGGAGCGGATTGTGCCCCGATTGCGGCGCTCGTGATACCCTCGTTGTCCAGTATTTGACCCTCCTCACGTTGACCGCCATGGACTTTCAGAATTTGCGCGCCATCGATATCCACACCCACGCCGAAGTGAGTTGCTGGAACCCGTTCGACAACTACGGCGAGGAGTACGACCGCGCTGCTGACAAGTTCTTTGGCAGCAACCGCCGTCCCACCATTGCCGAGACCATTGCCTATTACCGTGAGCAGCGCATTGGGCTCGTGATGTTCACCGTGGACAGCGAATCCCAGCTAGGCCGTCGACGCATTCCCAACGAGGAAATCGCCCAGGCCGCCAGGGACAACAGCGACATGATGATCGCCTTTGCCAGCATCGATCCGCACAAAGGCAAGATGGGCGCACGCGAGGCTGAGCGTCTGATTCGGGAAGAGGGCATTCGAGGCTTCAAGTTCCACCCCACGGTACAGGGCTACCATCCCTATGACAAGATGGCCTGGCCCATTTACGAGGTGATCAACGCGCACAAGCTGCCGGCCATCTTCCACACCGGGCACAGCGGCATTGGCAGCGGCATGCGCTGCGGAGGAGGGCTGCGACTGGCCTACAGCAACCCCATGCACCTCGATGATGTGGCCATCGATTTCCCGGACATGCAGATCGTCATGGCCCACCCCAGCTTTCCCTGGCAGGACGAGGCGCTCTCGGTGGCCACGCACAAGCCCAATGTGTGGATCGATCTCTCGGGTTGGAGTCCCAAATATTTTCCCAAGCAACTGGTGCAATACGCCAATACGCTGCTCAAGGACCGCGTGCTGTTTGGCAGCGATTACCCCCTCATCACGCCCGAGCGCTGGATGAAGGATTTTGAGGTGGCAGGCTTCAAGCCCGAGGTCATGCCGGGCATCCTGAAAGACAACGCGGTGCGATTGCTGGGCCTGGCGAATTGATCACATCGGATAAGGACCCGCCACCACGTACATGCCGCCCATGAATCGACTTTGCGGCGCGTCCGACGGCCATTTTTCCGTGGCCTCGATGCCGGCACGGTAGGCTTCGGTGTCATCTTGCGGTTTGAAGCCGAGGTGAGCGGCACCGCTGTTGTCCCACCAGCGCTGATCGCGGTTGTTCGAGGCACCAAACACCACCGTATGGTCCAGTTTGGGTGCGTAGAGGCAGCAACGCACCAGCTCGGCCAGGTCACGGTAGCTCAGCCAGGTGATCAGCATGCGGTGGTCTTTCGGCTCGGGAAAGGAGGACCCGATGCGCAGGCAGGCAGACTCCACCCCATAGCGGTCGAAATAAAAACGCCCCATGAGTTCGCCATACGCCTTGGACAGGCCGTAGTACCCGTCGGGTCGCAACGCGCAGTCGGTTTGCAGCGTGTCCTGGGTGGAATGAAAGCCGATGGCATGGTTGGAACTGGCAAACACCACCCGCTTGACGCCATGGCGGCGGGCCGCTTCATACACGTGGAACACGCCGCAGAGGTTGGGGCCCAGCACCTCCTCAAAGGATTTCTCGACCGACACCCCACCCAGGTGCAGGATGGCATCGCAGCCAGCCACCAGCTCGTCGACGGCGCGCTTGTCGGCCAGATCGCACAGCACCACTTCTTCATGGTCTTGTGCGGGCGGCATCGGCGCAATATCCGACAGGCGCATGCTGTCAACGTGAGGTTTGAGCAAGGCGCGCATCTGCGTGCCCAGGGCGCCGGCAGCGCCGGTGATCAGCAAACGTTGGATGCGGGGTGTGGAGACGTGTGTCATGGTGTTTTCAGTGGTTGCCCCAGACGTCCTGGGCGGTTTCGATGACCAGGCGCAGCTTGTTGCGCTGCACTTCCACGGCAATGTTGTTGCCGTGCACGGTGCTGGAGAAGCCGCATTGCGGAGACAACGCCAGCTGTTCCAACGGCGCATAGCGGGCCGCTTCGTCGATGCGACGCTTGAGGGCGTCCTTGGATTCCATCTCGCCAAATTTGGTGGTGACCAGACCCAGCACCACGGTCTTGCCCTTGGGCAGGAAGCGCAAGGGGCGGAAGTCCCCGCTGCGGTCATCGTCGTATTCCAGGAAGTAGGCATCGAGGTCCATCTTGGAGAGCAGGGCCTCGGCAACCGGTTCGTAGTTGCCGGCGGCGGCGTGCGTGCTCTTGAAGTTGCCGCGACACAGGTGCATGGCCAGGGTCATGCCCGCAGGTTTGTGGGCCACCACCTTGTTGATGAAATCGGCATAGCGGTGCGGCAGTTCGTTGGGGTCATCCCCACGTTGGCGCGCGGCCTCACGCATTTTTTCATCGCACAGGTAGGCCAGGTTGGTGTCGTCCATCTGAACATAGGTGCAACCGGCGGCAGCGAGTGAATGCAACTCATCGCCGTAAGCCTTGGCCACGTCGTCGTAGAACGCCGGGTCGAGCTCGGGATAGGCTTGCTTGCTGATGCCGGCCCGGCCACCGCGAAAGTGCAGCATGGTGGGCGAGGGGATGGTGACCTTGGGTGTGTGCCCAGCGGACACACTGTGCTTGAGAAATTCAAAGTCAGCCAGTTGGATGTTCTTGGCATGGCGCACCTTGTCGATGACCCGGATAACGGGTGGCGCCAGCTCCTCGGTGCCATCGGGTTTCTTGATGGTGACCGGGATGTCGGTTTTCACCCCGCCGAGTTGCTCCAGAAAATCGATGTGGAAGTAGGTACGACGGAACTCGCCATCGGTGATGCTCTTCAATCCCACGTCTTCCTGGAACTGGACGATTTCGCGAATGGCCGTGTCTTCGACGGTGCGCAATTGCTCGGCCGTGATCTGACCCTTGGCTTTTTGCGCGCGCGCTTCCAGCAGGTATTGGGGACGAAGAAAACTGCCGACATGGTCGTAGCGGGCTGGCAGGTTGGTCAAGGGCATGGGGCGAACTCCGATCGATTTCAGCCAATGTTAGACCATCCAGTCACGCGCCGGTGCTGCGTGCGGCAACTGCACTAACATGCCGTCCATGGCAGGTTGGATAAAGACGGTCTGGAGCTCCCCGCGCCTGGCAAGGTGCTGGCGATCCGGTGCGGTCAGATCATCCAGTGCGAACGCACGAGCAGTTTGCGTACCCTGCCGCATGTGTGACAACGGCTGATGGGAGTCAAAGGATGAGGCCACCTGTTTTCTGTTCGCAGGGTCTTGAGTTGAATCGGCGCCGCTTCCTGATGGGCCTCAGCGGCAGTGCCTGGGCATCCGGCGCCTGGGCGCAAGCTGCCAGTGGTGCGGCCACTTTCCCCACCAAGGCCCTGCGTATCGTGGTGCCCTTTGGCGCCGGCGGTGTGGCGGACCTGACGGTGCGGACGGTATCGCGACGCATGGCCGAGACGCTGGGACAACCCGTGGTGGTGGACAACCGACCGGGTGCCGGGGGGGTGGTGGCGGCTGACCTGGTGGCCAAAGCCGACCCTGACGGCCACACGCTGTTGCTCATTTCGAACGGCACGGCGGTGAGTGCGGGGTTGATGAAGCAACTGCCCTACGACCCCCTGCGGGACTTCAAATCCGTGGGCTTGCTCGCCACCTTTGACATTGCGTTGGTGGTGCCGGTGGACAGTCGCTTTGCCAGCCTGGGCCAGTTGATGCAATGGGCGCGTGAGAACCCGGGTCGGCTCAACATCGGCAGCATCAACATCGGCAGTACCCAGCACCTCACCGCCGAGTGGTTCAAGTTGGTCGCCGGGATTCAAGCCCAGGTGGTGCCCTTCAATGGCACACCGGCCGTGCTGACCGCGTTACGCGGGGGTCAAGTCGATGTGGCCGTGGAAATTCTCGGGCCCGTGTTGCCCCAGTTGCGCGGCAAGGCCCTGCGTGCCCTGGCCGTCACCAGTGAACGCCGGGCCGCGGCCTTGCCCGATGTGCCCACCGCGCAAGAGCAGGGGCTCAAGGGATTGCTGGCGTCGTCCTGGAACGGACTGGCTGTTCCGGCGCGCACACCCGCCGCGGCGGTCGAGCGCCTCAACCGCGAGGTCGTCGCCGCCTTGCAGAACCCCGCCGTGCGACAACAGTTGCTGGACATGAACCTGGACCCCCAACCGGGCACACCGGCGCAGGCCCACGAGTGGCTGCAACAGGAAATTCGTGCCTGGGGACAGGTGATCGAGCGAGCCGGCATTCCCAGGCAGTGAGGTGTGGCGCTGCCAGCGCCCCCGACTGGCTGATGGCGTGTCCGACGCCCGGTCACGGGCAGCTCCTCGGACATTCAGGGTGCGGCGTTGCCGGGGTCCTTCGCTTGCGTGTTGACCGTCCTGGCCACCAGATCGCGGGCCAACGCCAGTGAGGCTTGGTGGGTGCTCGTCATGGGGCGTCGCGCGGACCAGACCAACATCAGTTGGCTCATGATCTGCGGTTGTTCAATCTGGTGGGTGGTGAAGGCCTGCGTATCCGGAAAGTTGCTGAGTGTGTAGGCGGGCAGGACGGCGTACCCCAGGCCCTCACGCACCAGTTCCAGGATGGCGTTGAGGCCATCGATCTCCAGCACGATGCGTGGCTTGCGCTGAATGCGCAGCATCTCGGATTCGATGAGCAGCCGGAATGCGTTGGGACGGCTGGGGGCAATCAGGGGCAGGTCGGCCAGGGTGTCGAGCGTGACCGTGGGGGGCAGGGCAGCGGTCTTGTTTTTACCCGGGGCTTGACGGCCTGCGATGAGAATCAACGCCTCTTCATGCAGCAGGCTCATGTCCAGGTCGGGCGACGGCGCCGGGTTGTAGAGCACGGCCAGGTCCAGGCGGCCTGCACGCAGGCTCTCCACCATCAGCAGTGAAAAGCCTTCGGTGAGGCTGAGTTGTGCCTTGGGCATGCGCTGGCGAAACTCGAAGGTCAGGGGCACGGTGATCAACTTGGACAGGCTGGGTGGCAAGCCGATCGACACGCGGCCCGAGAGCGCGCCGCGGACCGCCTCGAGTTCCTCCCGCGCCACTGCCACCTGGTGCAGAATGCCACGGGCGTGCTCCAGCAAGACCCGTCCCGCCTCGGTCAAGGTCACACCGCGGCCATTGCGGGCCAGCAGGGATTGGTGCAACTCCACTTCGAGTTGTCGGACATGGCGGCTCAACAAAGGCTGGGGCACTTGCATGACGGCGGCCGCCCGGGTGAAGCTGCCGAGTTCGGCCACGCGGACAAACGATTCCAGCTGCTTGAGATCCATACAATCCTCAATCAATTGAATAACTATTGTCATGATATTCGAATATTGAATATCAGCTAGCATCCAAACTCACCATTGCGCCCAGGGTGTCCTTTCTAAAATTTACCCATGCAACAAATCGCCATCCCCTGCCTGTTCATGCGAGGCGGCACCTCCAAAGGACCGTTTTTCAATGAAGCCGATTTGCCTGCGGATACCGCCGCACGCGATCGTGTGCTGCTGGCCGCCATGGGCTCGCCCGACCGCCGTCAGATCGATGGGTTGGGTGGGGCGCATCCGCTCACCAGCAAGGTGGCCATCGTGCGCCGAAGCAGCAAGCCCGGCGTGGACCTCGACTTCCTGTTTGCCCAATTGCAACCGGACCAGGACACCGTGGACACCACGCCCAACTGCGGCAACATGCTGGCCGGTGTTGTCCCCTTTGCGCTGGAGACTGGCCTGCTGCAGGCGCAAGGCGACACCAGCACCTTCCGTGTGCTGACCCTGAACACCGACATGCAGTGCGACATCACGGTGCGCACACCCCTGGGGCCGCAGGGGCGCTATGTGGAGTACGAGGGCGACGCCCGTATCGATGGCGCGCCGGGTTCCTCCGCGCCCATCACCATCAACTTCCTGGATACCGCCGGCTCGGTCTGCCCCAGCCTCTTGCCCACCGGCCAGGTGCTCGACCGCATTCGGGTGGAACCCACAGCAGAACTGGCCGGCTTCGAACCGTTCGAGATCGACGTGACCTGCATCGACAACGGCATGCCGCTGGTGATGTTCCGCGCCAGTGACCTGGAACGCACGGGGTACGAGTCTGTGGCCGAACTGAATGCCGACACCGACCTCAAGACCCGTATCGAGGCCTTGCGTCGCCAGATCTCGCCGCGCATGGGGCTGGGTGATGTCACGAACAAGAACTACCCCAAGATGACGCTGGTGGCCGCGCCCCGCGAGGGCGGCAGCCTCACCACGCGCAGCTTCATTCCGCATGTGTGCCATGACGCCATTGGCGTGTTGGCCGCCGTGACCGTGGCCACGGCCTGTGTTCTGGATGGGTCGGTCACGCATGGGCTGGCGGTCATGCCGGGCGGCCTGACGCAGACCGTGTCGGTCGAGCATCCCACCGGCGAGTTCAGTGTCGAGTTGGGGCTGGACCCCGCCAACCCACAAAATGTCACCCGTGCTGCACTGCTGCGCACCGCGCGCTTGCTGATGCGCGGCGAGGTGATGGTGCCCGCCGCCACACTGGCACGCTGAAGCGCGAACACGTCCCCTCAAACACTTTCAATTTCTCAAGCAGGAAAGAGCCTTCCATGAGCCAGCAACAGCCCCTTGTGATCGACGTGCACGGTCACTACACCACGGCCCCCAAAGCGCTGGAAGCCTGGCGCAACCGGCAGATCGCCGGCATCACCGACGCGTCGGCCAAGCCCTCGCCCAGTGAGCTCAAGATCAGCGACGACGAGTTGCGTGAAACCATCGAGACCAACCAGCTCAAACTGATGAAAGAGCGGGGCAGCGACATCACCATCTTCAGCCCGCGGGCCAGCTTCATGGCCCACCACATTGGCGACTTCGAGGTGTCCTCCACCTGGGCCGCCATCTGCAACGAGCTGTGTTATCGCGTGTCGAAATTGTTCCCCCACCACTTCATCGGGGCCGCCATGCTGCCGCAGTCGCCGGGGGTGGACCCGCGCACCTGCATCCCTGAGCTCGAGCGTTGCGTCAAGGAGTACGGCTTTGTCGGGATCAACCTCAACCCGGACCCGTCCGGGGGGCACTGGACCAGCCCACCCCTGTCGGACCGTCACTGGTACCCCATCTATGAAAAGATGGTGGAGTACGACATCCCTGCGATGATCCACGTCTCCACCAGCTGCAACGCCTGCTTTCACACCACCGGTGCCCATTACCTGAACGCAGACACCACGGCCTTCATGCAATGCCTGACCTCGGACCTGTTCAAGGACTTTCCCACGCTGAAATTCCTGATCCCCCATGGCGGCGGTGCCGTGCCTTACCACTGGGGGCGCTTCCGTGGTCTGGCGCAGGAGATGAAAAAGCCGGTGCTCGAAGAGCACCTGCTCAAGAACATCTTCTTTGACACCTGCGTGTACCACCAGCCCGGCATCAACCTCCTCACCGAGGTGATTCCGGTGGAGAACATCCTGTTTGCCAGCGAGATGATTGGCGCCGTGCGCGGCATCGACCCGCGAACCGGCCATTACTACGATGACACCAAGCGCTACGTCCAGGCCACGGCCAACCTCAACGACGCGCAGCGCTACCAGGTGTTCGAGGGCAATGCGCGGCGCGTGTTCTCGCGTCTGGACACAACCCTCAAGGCCCAAGGCCGCTGACAGGCGCGGGGCTGAACCGCTTCAGGAGAACCGATATGTATGAACTGGGTGTCGTCTATCGCAACATCGTTCGCGCCGACCGCGAGGTCACCGACCGCCTGGCCGCGCTGGGGTCGGCCACGGTGCACGAGGCCATGGGTCGGGTGGGGCTGATGAAGCCGTACATGCGCCCCATCTACGCCGGTGCGCAAGTCTCGGGCACCGCCGTCACCGTGCTGCTGCATCCGGGCGACAACTGGATGATGCATGTGGTGGCTGAGCAGATCCATCCGGGCGACATTGTGGTGGCGGCCATCACCGCCGAGTGCACCGATGGCTATTTCGGCGACTTGCTGGCCACCTCGTTCCAGGCCCGTGGGGCCCGGGCCCTGGTGATCGATGCGGGTGTGCGTGACGTCAAGACGCTGACCGAGATGGGCTTTCCCGTGTGGAGCAAGGCCATCAGCAGCAAGGGCACCATCAAGGCCACCATCGGTTCGGTCAACATCCCCGTGGTGTGCGCCGGCATGAGCGTGCAACCGGGCGATGTGATCGTCGCCGATGACGACGGCGTGGTGTGCGTGCCCAAGGCCATGGCCGCCAAGACCCTGGAGACAGCGCTGGCGCGTGAGGCCAACGAAGGCGAGAAGCGCAACAAGCTGGCTTCCGGCGTGCTGGGTCTGGACATGTACAAGATGCGTGAGCCGCTGGAAAAAGCCGGCCTGCGCTACATCGATTGAGGCAGAGACGATGACACATCCTGCAAACGGGCCAGCACAGCGCTCAGCGCTGACCGGGTCAATGACCGATACCTCGCGCCGTCAACTGCTGACCCGCGCCGCCGCCACGGTGACCCTGGCGGTGGGTGCCAGCCTTGCCTCACGATCGCAGGCACAGGGACAGGCACAAGTACAGGCACAGGCTTATCCTTCCAAGCCGATCAAGGTGGTCGTGGGCTACGCCCCCGGCGGCGCGGTGGACATCGTGGCCCGCACACTCGGCCAAAGCCTCTCCACCAGCCTGGGTCAACCGGTGGTGGTGGAGAACAAGCCCGGGGCTGGCACCAACATCGCCGTCAAATCGGTGATCACGGCGGAGCCCGATGGCTATACGCTGATGCTGGCGGCCAACGCCTTGGCGGCCAACATGGCCTTGTACCAACCTGCGCCGTTTGACGCCGAGCGCGATCTGGTGCCCGTCTCCCTGGTGGGCCGTGTGCCCGTGGTGCTCGCCACCAGCACGACCTCCAACCTCACCGGGTTTGCCAAGTTCCTCGAGGTGGCCAAGGCCAAGTCGCCGGTGTTGTCCTTCGCCAGTCCCGGCAATGGATCCACCCCACATCTGGCCATCGAGCTCTTTGCGCGGGCCGCCGGCATTGAACTGCAGCACATTCCCTACCGCGGCGGCTCGCCGGCCATCACCGATGTGATCGGCGGGCAGGTGCCCCTGGTGGCCGTGAATGCGCTGGAGGTGCAGCCGCATGTGCGCAGCGGCAAGCTGCGCGTGCTCGCGGTGCTGAGCCCGACCCGCACGGCGATTTTTCCGGACACCCCCACCATTGCCGAATCAGGCTTTCCGGGCTTCGAGGCCTCGGTGTGGTACGGCCTGGTGGCGCCTGCCGCCACGCCCAAGGCCGTGGTGACACGCTTGCATGCCGAGGTGCAAAAAGCCTTGCAAACCCGTGATGTGCGTGAACGCATGACGGCGGTGGGTGGCGAGGTGGTGCCTGGTTCGGCTGAGCAGTTCGGTGCCCTGATCCGCTCCGAACGCTTGCGGTACGAGAAGCTGGTGCGAGAAGCGCAGATCAAACCCGATTGACCCGAACGGTCTGGTCTGCTTCGCACGACGACATCACGCGACACATCCCGCGCCGACTCCTACCCCATAGCCCAACGATAGCCCAACGATAGTCCACCGATAGCCTAACGACAGTCCACCCCATCGTCCATCACGTTGACATTGAACACCCCATGAGCGAATTCACCAAAACCCCCGGCTGGCTGGACTGGTACAGCGGTCCGTCCCAGCCCCGCTTTCACGTGCCTGCAGGCGCTGTCGATGCCCATTGCCATGTGTTTGGTCCGGGCGCCGAATTCCCCTACGCCCCCGAGCGCAAGTACACCCCCTGTGATGCACCCAAGCACCAGTTGTATGCCCTGCGCGACCACCTGGGATTTGCCCGCAATGTGGTGGTGCAGGCCACCTGCCATGGCGCGGACAACCGGGCCATGGTCGACGCGCTGGTGCACTCAGGGGGCAAGGCGCGAGGCGTTGCCACTGTGCGCCGCAGTGTGAGTGACGCCGAGCTCCAGGCCATGCACGACGCCGGTGTGCGCGGTGTGCGCTTCAACTTTGTCAAGCGTCTGGTGGACTTCACACCCAAAGACGAACTGATGGAGATTGCCGCCCGAATTGCCAAGTGGGGCTGGCATGTGGTCATCTACTTCGAAGCCGTGGACCTGCCGGAACTGTGGGATTTCTTCACGGCGCTGCCCACCACGGTGGTGGTGGACCACATGGGGCGACCCGATGTGAGCAAACCCATCGACGGCCCCGAATTTGAACTGTTTCTCAAGTTCATGCGTGAGCACCAGAACGTGTGGAGCAAGGTGTCCTGTCCTGAGCGCCTGTCGCTGACGGGTCCCAAGGCCCTGAATGGTGAGCAAAATGCCTACCGCGACGTCGTGCCCTTCGCCCGTCGTGTGGTGGAGTTGTTCCCCGACCGCGTGCTCTGGGGCACCGACTGGCCGCATCCCAACCTCAAGGACCACATGCCCGATGATGGCCTGCTGGTGGATTTCATTCCGCACATTGCGCCCACCGCGGACATGCAACGCAAGCTGCTGGTGGACAATCCGATGCGCCTGTATTGGCCGGAAGAAGTCCAATAATCCCATGCGCCCGATCACCCGCGACACCACCGAACGAACGGAACCCACATGGCCTTAGACAAACCCTACCAGGATGTGCCTGGCACGATCATCTTCGACGCCGATCAGTCGCGTCGCGGCTACTGGCTCAACCAGTTCTGCACCAGCCTGATGAAGGCCGAGAACCGCGCCCGCTTCAAGGCCGATGAGCGCGCGTATCTGGATGAATGGCCCATGACCGAGGAGCAAAAGCAGGCGGTGCTCGCCCGCGACCTCAACTGGTGCATGCGCACGGGCGGCAACATCTACTTCCTGGCCCGCATTGGGGCCACCGATGGCAAGAGCTTTCAGCAAATGGCGGGCTCCATGACGGGCATGACCGAAGAGGAGTACCGCAACATGATGATCAAGGGCGGCCGCTCGGTGGAGGGCAACCGTTATCTCGGCGAGGACGGCGACGCCCAGCCCCAGCACCAACCCCAAGGCGCCGCCGGCCGGACCGCAACCAAGGATCACTGACATGGCACGCATCACCGCCTCCGTCTACACCTCCCACGTGCCCGCGATTGGCGCGGCCATGGACATGGGCAAGACCACGGAAGATTACTGGAAGCCCTTGTTCGCCGGCTACGACTTCTCCAAACAATGGATGAAGGACAACAAGCCCGACGTGGTGTTCCTGGTTTACAACGACCACGCCACCGCGTTCAGCCTGGACGTGATTCCCACCTTCGCCATCGGTACGGCCGCCGAGTACAAGCCGGCCGATGAAGGCTGGGGCCCCCGACCGGTGCCGGTAGTCAAGGGACATCCGGAATTGGCCTCGCACATTGCGCACAGCGTGATCCAGCAGGACTTTGACCTCACCATCGTCAACAAGATGGATGTGGACCACGGCTTGACGGTGCCGCTTTCACTCATGGTGGGCGAACTCGATCCCGTCAAAGACGCCTGGCCGTGCCCGGTGATTCCCTTTGCGGTGAACGTGGTGCAATACCCGCTGCCCAGCGGACAGCGCTGCTTCAACCTGGGGCAAGCCATTCGCAAAGCCGTGGAGAGTTACGACGAGGACCTCAACGTGCACATCTGGGGCACAGGCGGCATGAGCCACCAGCTGCAGGGTGCGCGTGCCGGGTTGATCAACCGCGAGTGGGACAACGCCTGGCTGGACAAGCTGATCAACGACCCCGCAGCCTGCGCGCAAACGCCACACATCGAATATGTGCGCGAAGCTGGCAGCGAAGGCATTGAACTGGTGATGTGGCTGATTGCCCGTGGCGCCATGCCCGATGTGAGCAACGGCAAGGTCACCGGCCAGTTGCCCAAGGTCACGCACCGCTTCTACCATGTGCCCGCGTCGAACACGGCGGTGGGGCATGCCATTCTTGAAACCGTCTAAACCCTGGAGATTTTTGTGAGCAAACCCATCAAAGTCGCGCTGGCTGGTGCCGGCGCCTTCGGCATCAAGCACCTGGACGGTATCAAGAACATCGACGGCGTGGAAGTGGTGTCCCTCATCGGCCGCGACCTGGGCAAAACCCAGGAAGTGGCGGCGAAGTACGGCATTGGCCACGTCACCACCGACCTGGCCGACAGCCTGGCCCTGCCCGAGGTCGACGCCGTGATCCTGTGTACGCCTACGCAGATGCATGCTGCACAAACCCTGGCTTGCCTCAAGGCCGGCAAGCATGTCCAAGTGGAAATCCCGCTCTGTGATGTGTTGAAGGAGGGCGAGGAAGTCCTGAAGGTGCAGCAGCAGACTGGCCTGGTCGCCATGTGTGGCCATACCCGTCGCTTCAACCCCAGCCACCAGTGGGTCCACCAGAAGATCAAGGCCGGTGAGTTCAATATCCAGCAGATGGATGTGCAAACCTACTTCTTCCGCCGCACCAACATGAACGCATTGGGGCAGCCCCGCAGCTGGACCGATCACCTGCTGTGGCACCATGCGGCACACACGGTGGACCTGTTCGCCTACCAGGCGGGCAGTCCGATCGTGAAGGCCAATGCCGTCCAAGGACCGATCCATCCGACGCTGGGCATCGCGATGGACATGAGCATTCAGCTGAAGGCCGCCAACGGCGCTATCTGCACGCTGTCGCTGTCGTTCAATAACGATGGCCCGCTGGGTACCTTCTTCCGCTACATCGGCGACACGGGGACCTACATCGCCCGCTATGACGATCTGGTCAATGGCAAGGAAGAAAAGATCGATGTGTCACAGGTGGATGTATCAATGAACGGCATCGAACTGCAGGACCGCGAGTTTTTTGCGGCCATTCGCGAGGGACGCGAACCCAATTCCAGCATTGCGCAGGTGCTGCCGTGTTACCAGGTGCTGCATCAGTTGGAGCAGCAACTGGCCTGACCGATCTGCTCGCGTTACAAAAACGGCTGACACGCTCGAGGGCGGGTCAGCCGTTTTTTCATGATGATGGCCTTGACCTGGCGCCGATCGCCTGTCGGCTAGACGGGCAACGGGGGCGCCGGATCAAGCGCTTTACAGCGAATCGATGAAGCTGCGCAACTTGTCGCTGCGGCTGGGGTGCTTCAGCTTGCGCAGCGCCTTGGCCTCGATCTGACGGATACGCTCGCGCGTGACGTCGAACTGCTTGCCCACTTCTTCCAGCGTGTGGTCGGTGGACATCTCGATACCAAAGCGCATGCGCAGCACCTTGGCCTCGCGCGGGGTGAGGCCATCCAGGATGTCCTTCACCACGTCACGCAAGCCAGCCTGCATGGCGGCTTCGATGGGCGCGGTGTTGGCCGTGTCTTCGATGAAGTCGCCCAGGTGGGAATCGTCATCGTCTCCGATCGGCGTTTCCATGGAGATGGGCTCCTTGGCGATCTTCATGATCTTGCGGATCTTGTCCTCGGGGATTTCCATCTTGGCGGCCAGGATGCTGGCGTCCGGCTCGAAGCCGAACTCCTGCAGATGCTGACGGCTGATGCGGTTCATCTTGTTGATGGTCTCGATCATGTGCACCGGGATGCGGATGGTGCGGGCCTGGTCCGCGATGGAGCGGGTGATGGCCTGGCGAATCCACCAGGTGGCATAGGTCGAGAACTTGTAGCCGCGGCGGTATTCGAACTTGTC
>CALBSC010000030.1 GCA_937927685.1 uncultured Burkholderiales bacterium
GGGATTACGTCGGGCTCGATGGCGAGCTGATTGCCTGCGTCTACCGCTACGACCCGCCATCGGGCAAGGAGTTCAGGCCGTGGGATGTGCGCGCACGGATGTGGCGTGCCCCCGATCCGCGCCCGCTCTACAACCTGCCAGCGTTGATGACGGCCCGCACCGTGATCCTGGTCGAGGGTGAAAAGTGTGCCGATGCCCTGATTGGCGCAGGCATAGTGGCCACCACTGCCATGAACGGGGCCAAAGCACCGGTGGACAAAACCGACTGGTCTGCGCTCAAGAACAAAGATGTGTTGATCTGGCCTGACCGTGACGCGCCGGGCTGGGACTATGCCGAGAGCGCTGCACGCGCCTGCGCTGCCGTGGGCTGCCAGTCGGTGTCCATCCTCGTGCCGCCTGCTGACAAGCCGCTCAAGTGGGATGCGGCCGACGCAGCGCAGGAGGGCTTTGATTGCGCCGCCTTCATCGCGCAGGCTGAACGCCGGGTGATCAAAGCTGCTGCGCCCATGGTGCCAGCCTTCACGCTCGGCGCATTACTTGATGATGACTCACCGCTACCCGAAGATTTGATTGAGCCGCGCGTGCTGACACCGGGCGGCTTGCTGGTGTTTGGCGGTGCGCCCAAGGTCGGCAAAAGCGACTTTCTGCTGGCCTGGCTCACCCACATGGCCGCTGGTGCATCGTTTTTAGGGATGAGGCCACCCCGGCCACTGCGGGTGTTCTACCTGCAAGCCGAGGTCCAGTACCACTACCTGCGCGAGCGGGTGAAAGGCATTCGCCTCTCGCCAGAACACTTGCATCTGGCGCGCACCAATTTCATGGCCACGCCGCAGTTGCGCCTGATTCTGGACGACGACGGGCTGGCGCAGGTCATCCCGGCCATGGTGGCTGCCTTCAATGGCCTCACGCCCGACATCATCGTGATCGACCCGATCCGCAACGTCTTTGATGGGGGCGACGCAGGCGGCGAGAACGACAACGGTGCGATGCTGTACTTCTTGTCGCAGCGCGTGGAGCGCATTCGCCAGGCGGTGAACCCCGAGGCGGGCGTGATCCTGGCGCACCACACCAAAAAGCTGGGCAAGCGCCAGTTTGAGGAAGACCCGTTTCAGGCTTTGGCAGGTGCAGGCAGCCTGCGCGGCTACTACTCATCGGGGATGCTGCTATTTCGCCCCGATGAGGCGCAAAGCACCCGCCACCTGATCTACGAGCTGCGCAACGGCCCGGCCATTGAGACCAAGTTCGTCGACAAGATGGACGGCCAGTGGCACGAGGTCGATGTGAACGACAGGCTGGTGCTCAAGGAATATGGCGAGCGGCTCGATGCCGAGCGCAGGCGAAAGCGCGATGCCATTTTGCAGATCCTCTTTGAGGAAGCGTCGCAGGGTCGCTGCTACACCGCCAACCAGCTGGCCGAGTCCTTTGAGGGCAAGGCCGGTCTGGGCGGCGAGCGCACGATCCGGGAGCGGATCTCAGCCCTGTCCACGCAGGGCTACATCAAGTTTTTCCGCAACAGCACGGACTACGGACTGCCCTCGATTGGGCGCTCCAAGTTTGGCTACCTGTGCGTCGAGGGCATGGTCCTGAACACGCACACAGGCGAGCCCGATCCAGACACCGGCGAGCTGCCACTGCGCCCGCTCGGGGTGCTTCCAACCCACTACAAATGCCCGCAATCCGGGGCCGCGATGCCCGTCGAAAACCCGGATGTGTGGGTGTACCAAGAAATTAGCAATGACCCGCAGGAGCAAGAATGAACACGATTTGCCAAGATAGAACCCGCACAAGTGCAGCGTTGTCATACGCACGCATTGACCCGCACCAACCCGCACGCGCCCTCTATGGCTATCCGTTAGCTACGGCTGGCATGGACCCGCATGAGTACGCGGGAGCCCGCAAGAGTTTGCGCAAACAAGTTGGCAAAAGTTTTGCCAACTGGACCCCACTTTTTGCCAACTGGATTCAGTTGGCAGACCCTTGCCAACTTCATTCCCATATAAATCAACCACTTACGCGTAAGTTGGCAAAGTTGGCAGTTGGCAACGCTGCCAACTTGCCAACTGGCCGCAAACCCGCATGGATGCTGGGTTTTCATGAAAAATCCAGTTGGAGAAAACTCCCCTCCTACTACGTAGGAGAGGGACCTGTGGTTCCCTCTGACCTACGTCGGAGTGTTTCATCGGTCGATACACCGTTGCCGGGAAACCGGGTGGTGGTTCTGGCCATTGATCTGGGGACAACAACCGGTTGGGCACTCCGATCCAAAGATGGTCAGATCGCGCACGGCTTTGCCAGCTTCAAACCCCAGCGGTTTGAGGGCGGCGGTATGCGTTACCTGCGCTTTAAACGCTGGCTCACCGAGATCAAAGCGCTGGCCACCGACATCCATGCCGTGTACTTCGAGGAAGTGCGTCGCCATGCAGGGGTGGACGCCGCCCACGTCTACGGCGGCCTGATGGCCACGCTCACCACCTGGTGCGAGCACCACAACATCGCCTATCAGGGCGTGCCTGTGGGCACGATCAAAAAGCACGCCACCGGCAAAGGCAACGCGGGCAAGGGCGAAGTGATTGCAGCCATGCGCCTGCTGGGCCACCCGGTCACCGATGACAACGAGGCCGATGCGCTGGCGCTCTTGCATTGGGCCATTGACACGCAGGAGGTGTGAGATGGCTATACCAACTCCACGGGGCGGCTGGTCGGCGGACGAGGTTGCCGACTATTTCATCCAGGCCTCACGCACGGCCCACAAACTCCCGCCTGTTCGGGTGCAGGGCCACTTCAACGTCTGGCCCACCATTGTGCGAACCGATTACGAGCGCATGGCCAGTGACGATGCCCCGGTCTACCGGTTTCCACCCACCCCGGCCGAGGTGGACTGCATGCTCGAGGTCATGGGCTGGGTCCAGTGGCTTGAGGTGGAGCAGCGCCACCTGGTGTGGATGCGGGCAGCACGTTACCGCTGGTACGACATCGGCAAACGCTTCGGCTGTGCACCACGCACTGCGCAGCGCCGCTGGGAGATTGCCATGTACATCGTGGCCAGCAACCTGGTGCGGGGAAGTTTGGTGAGGTAGTTGCAGGTAGTTGCGTGCCAGATACAAATGATGCGTGCTCCTGCGGGCTGTTGCGGAGAAAACGCGGATTTGAGCGTGTCGCGTTTTACCGGAATTTCGCTTACATTTTGTCTACGGTTGCGAGAGATGTGTCTTGCAGCCACCCCCATTCAACAGCCCGCGACGAGTAAGACTCTCGCGGGCTTTTTCGTTTCCGAAACAGCATGAAGCCCAACATCAAAATCCAATACCGGCCGATTGAGTCCCTGATCCCTTACGCCCGAAATGCCAAGCTGCACTCGGACGCCCATGTGGCACAGATCGCGGCCAGCATCACCGAGTTTGGCTGGGGTGCTCCCATCCTGGTGGACGGACAAAACAACGTCATCGCTGGTCACGGCCGTTTGCTTGCTGCACGCAAGCTTGGCATGCCCGAGGTGCCCGTTGTGGCCATGGAACACCTGACCGAGATCCAGCGCAAGGCACTGATCCTGGCCGACAACAAGATCGGTGAGAACGCCTCCTGGGATGATGACCTGCTGGGCCTTGAATTGGCCGAGTTGCAGGAAGCTGGCTTTGATCTGGGCCTCACCGGCTTTATCGCCGAAGAGTGGGACAAGCTCATCGCGGGCGACCCCAGCAACGATGGCCTGACCGACGAAGACCAGGCACCCGAGGTGGCCGAGACAGCCATCTCCCAAACCGGCGACATCTGGGTCCTTGGCGAGCACAAGCTGCTGTGTGGCGATGCCACCAAGGCAGAGGATTACAAGGCGCTGCTGGGCGATGAACTGGTGGACATGACTGCCACCGATCCGCCCTACAACGTTAACTACGCCAACACGGCAAAGGACAAGATGCGCGGCAAAGACCGCCCCATCCTGAACGACAACATGGGCGCTGACTTTGGAGCGTTCTTGCAGTCGGCATGCCAGAACATCCTGGACGTCACCAAAGGTGCGGTCTATATCGCCATGAGTTCATCCGAACTCGATACCTTGCAGGCAGCGTTTCGCGCCGCAGGCGGCAAATGGTCCACCTTCATCATCTGGGCCAAGAACACCTTCACCATGGGTCGCGCCGACTACCAGCGCCAGTACGAGCCCATCCTCTACGGCTGGAAAGACGGTGCTCAGCACTACTGGTGCGGTGCACGCGACCAGGGAGATGTGTGGCACATCAAGAAGCCACACAAAAACGATTTGCACCCGACCATGAAGCCAGTGGAGTTGATGGAGCGTGCGGTGCGCAACAGCAGCAAAACGCGAGACATCGTGCTGGACCCGTTTGGCGGCTCTGGCACCACCCTGATCGCCTGTGAAAAGTCTGGCCGTCGTGCCCGGCTCATTGAGCTCGATCCCAAGTACGTGGACGTGATCGTCAAGCGCTGGCAGGACTTCAGTGGCAAGCAAGCCACCCGTCAAAACGACGGAGTGGCCTTCAACGATTTAGCCCAGACGGGCAACGTAGCGACCGTAATCTCCGCCGGAGGGGTCGACGTACAAAGTGGGCCTGCCGGTGGCACGGACCTCAACGCAAAGCCTGCCGTCCGCAAGGTAGCCGCCCTTGCCACTGAGCCAGTCGCGTGACTTGAGCAGTTGACTGGCAAAGACATCAAACTCCGCAGGGGTCATCTCCCGGGTCTCGGTCACAAACACTTTGTAGTTGCCTTCGCCGCCCACCTCGCTGAGGTCGGCAGGTTTGCGGGCAAATGGCAGGCGAACGCTCAACTCCTCAACCTCAATGGCATTGCCCTCAAATTGCAGGGTGCGAGGCGTGCGTTCAATGGTGATGGTCATGGATGTCATGGCTGATCTCAATTCGTGGTGATGCGGTAAGTCCGCTCGCTGCCGTCGGCTTTGCTGGAGGTGATCTCCAGTCCAAGTTTCTTTTTAAAGGCTCCGGCAAAGGTGCCGCGCACCGTATGGGATTGCCATCCGGTGGCCTCGCAGATTTGCGTGATCGTTGCGCCCTCGGCTCGTTTGAGCATCGCAATCACCTGGGCTTGCTTGCTGTTGTCACGCGTGCGTGGCTTGGCTGCAGGACTTGCTTCAGCAGACTCAATCACTGCGTCCAGTGCCGCCATCGTGATGGGCGCACGACGCGGTATCCCCAGCGCTTCGTAGCCCCCAGCGGCTACAAACCAACTTGTGCCGTCGGTCGTGATCAGCGCCCGGTTGAAGAGGCTGTCGAGAACTTTTTTTCTGGCACCGCCTTTGAGGGTCTCGGGAAACCAGACCAGTTTGCCATCCGTTTTGACGGCAGCGTGGTTAAGGATTTGTTGCTGCGATGCGCTCAGTTGCGCTGTGGCTAGTGTGGTCATGTCGATCTCCTGGTTACTGTTTGGGTTGTGTTTGTGAAGGGTTGGCAGCGGCGTTTCGGCCTGCCTCAAAGGCGGCTTGCAATGCGGTTTTGATGGCCCAGACGCTCACGTCATGGAAGTCGAGGCTGTCGCTGCTGCGGGTCTCAAGGGTTGCGATAAACAAGTGGTCCAGCGCGATTTGCTGGAGTTGCTGGTCTCGGGTGCTGTTGCTCATGATTGCTTTTCCTTTGGGTTGTTGCTGGTGTTCGTATGAACGCTCTGAACACAAGTAAAGCCAAGTCCTGAACCCACAAGTCCCGCAAATAGTTGCGAACATTTTTAAGACTGTCGACTTCATGCCACTGTCAGCGCCAACCCCTTGCAGACACCCCGGTTGTGGTGCTGTGTTGGCAAGGCCCGGCTATTGCGATACCCATCGCAAAGCGGTGCACCGTGACTACGGTCGTGCCCGGCGCAGCTTCGATGCGGAGCTGGGGTTTTATCAATCAGCCCAGTGGCGCGCGGTGCGTGCCGCGTTCTTGCGTCAGCACCCGGTGTGCGACGCGTGTGAGCAGCGTGGTCGTGTGGTGACAGCCGTCGTGGCTGACCACGTCACCCCGCTCAAGGACGGCGGTGCTCGCTTTGACACGGCCAACCTGCAGGCGCTGTGCGTCTCTTGTCACAACCGAAAGACGGCACGCGAGACCGCAGGTCGGCGCTGACCACCCTTCCGTAGGGGGGGTAGGGGGTCTGAATCTCTACAGACGGCGGCCAGAGATGCGTGCGCCTGCACAGATTTTTGCGCGTGCAAATTGAAAACATTTTTTTGAAGAATTGAGCCCACCCCCATGGCTGGTCGTAAGCCGCTTCCGCTGGCAATCAAACAGATTAAAGGCACCGTGCAGAAATGCCGGACCAACCCCCACGAGCCCCGGCCGACTACGGCACTCTGCACGCCGCCCGAATACATGAGCGACGCGGCCAAGGAGGCGTGGAACTACGCGGTGGCGAATTCGCCGCCCGGTCTCTTATCCGCGCTGGATGGCGCAGTGCTGGAACGCTGGGCGAACTGCTCTGGCCTGTACCGCGAGGCGCTGGCCAAGATCAATCGCGCCGGTGTCTCGGGGATGATCATCAAGACACCAAGCGGCATCTTGCGTCGCTCGCCACTGATGGACGTGATTCGCGAACTGGCCATGGAGATGAAGGCCTACGAGACCGAGATGGGCTTCACCCCTGCGGCACGTTCACGGATTTCGGCACCCAGTGACGCCCCACGGGATAACGACCCTTGGGCCGATATTGCGGGTTGATGTCGATGGCCAAACTTGACTATGCAGCCATCGCCCGGCAGTACGCCAAAGACGTTGTTGCCGGGAAAATCCTGACCTGCAAGTGGGTCCAGCGCGCGTGCGAACGCCAACTGGCAGACCTGAACCGGTTCAAAGGCAAAGACAGCCCTTATCGCTTCAACCCGAAGCTCACAACCAAGGATGGCCGGGCGTTTCATCCCGCCGACAACCTGTGCGCGTTCATTGAGCGGCTGCCTCACGTCAAAGGACCGCTGGCAGGCGAGACGATCAAGTTGGAACCTTGGCAGGTGTTTATCCTGACCACCGTGTTCGGCTGGGTCAAGCCCGACGGCAACCGCCGCTTTCGGCGCTCGTACATCGAGGTGCCGCGAGGCAACGCCAAGTCGACCCTATCGTCTGCGCTTGCGCTTTACATGCTGGCCGCTGACGGCGAAGGCGGTGCTGAGGTCTATTCCCTGGCCACTACCCGTGACCAGGCGCGCATCGTGTTTGGTGATGCGCAGACCATGGCGCGAAGGTCACAGGGCTTTCGTACTCGGTTTTCTGTCAACGTCGGCGCGCATAACATGAACGTGCTGCAGACCGGCTCCAAGTTTGAAGCGCTGTCAGCCGAGGGTTCAACGCTTGACGGCCTGAACATTCACTTTGGCTGCATTGATGAACTGCATGCCCACAAGACCCGCACCGTCTACGACGTGGTCGAGACTGGCACTGGCAAGCGAGACAACTCGCTCTTGTGGGTGATCACCACCGCAGGCAGCAACCGCTCTGGCATTTGCTATGAGGTGCGAACCTTTGTGACCAGGCTGCTCGACGGCGTGTTCGACGACGACAGTCAGTTCGGCATCGTCTACGGTCTTGATGACGGGGACGACTGGACCAGCGAAGATTCGCTGATGAAGGCCAACCCCAACTGGGGCATCTCGGTGCGCCCGGAAATTCTGGGACCGCTGCAGGCCAAGGCCATGCAGTTGCCCAGTGCGATGAACAACTTCAAGACCAAACACTTGAACGAGTGGGTCAACGCCGACACCGCATGGATGGACATGCGCTCCTGGGACGCCTGTGCAGATCAGGACCTGGACATCGAGTCCTTTGTGGGCCAGCCCTGCTGGGTGGGCCTAGACCTGGCCAGCAAGACGGACATTGCCGCCTTGGTGATCGTGTTTGCCCATCCTGAAATTGCCGACGCGTTTGCGGCCTTCGGCAAGTATTACCTGCCAGAAGACACGGTCAATGCCAACGGCAACAGTCAGTACCCCGGTTGGATGCATACGGGCAGGCTGACGGTTACGCCGGGCAATGTGATTGATTTCAGTTGGATCGAAGCAGATTTGAACGACCTGTCTTCCCGCTTTGTGGTGCAGGCCGTCGCCTTTGATCCATTTCAGGCGACGCAACTCTCGACTCGAATGATGAGTGAGGGGCTGCCGATGATTGAAGTGCGTCCCACAGTGCTGAACTTTTCAGAGCCGATGAAGACGCTCGAAGCCCTGGTGCTTCAAAAGAAATTGGTTCACGACGGCGACCCGGTGCTGGGCTGGATGGTCAGCAACGTGGTGGCCCACCTGGACGCCAAAGACAACATTTACCCACGCAAGGAGCGAGCAGAAAACAAGATCGACGGCATCG
>CALBSC010000031.1 GCA_937927685.1 uncultured Burkholderiales bacterium
GGCTGAACTGATTGAAGATGATGCTCAATCAGCCCCCATGACTGTCGCATTGCAGCACAACATTTATGAAACAGTCAGGGATATTCTGGACAGTTTGACACCCAACGAGGCCCGCATTCTGCGGATGCGGTTTGGAATTGACCTGTCAACAGATCACACGCTAGAGGAAATTGGACAGGTATTCGGGGTGACACGAGAACGCATCCGGCAGATTGAGTCCAAAGCCATGCGAAAGTTGAAGCATCCGTCCCGAAGCGACAAACTCAAAGACCTATTGGATACCGCCCATGAGCCCATCCAAACAGAATAACCAGATGGCTACAAGGAACGCACCACCAAGGGCCAGCGCCATGCTGGAATCTCTGCGTGGGCTTGGTTACTCGACCGCTGCTGCACTGGCCGACATCATCGACAACAGCATTTCCGCTGGTGCAACAACAGTGGATATCCAGTTCAACTGGAAAGAGAAGTCGAGCAACATCTATATTCTGGACAACGGGTCCGGAATGAGTGACCAAGAGCTTGAGAGCGCCATGACACTTGGCGACAAAAACCCTCTCGACGCACGATCACCGAACGATCTTGGCCGATTCGGCATGGGGCTCAAGACTGCCTCGTTTTCGCAATGCAAACGCCTCACGGTTGCATCCAGAAAGAACTGCGTCAGCAGCTGTCTGCGATGGGATCTGGATTTGCTCACAGCCAATCCGGACATGGGATGGGTCCTGATTGAAGGACCGGCACCCGGCTCCGAGGACCTGCCTGGAAAGCTGGAATCTCTCGACCACGGGACAATCGTGATTTGGGAGATTCTTGACCGCATCGTCACTGAAAGCTTTACGGTCAATGACTTCCTGGCCTTGATGGAAGAACAGGTCGAGCGTCACTTGGCCATGGTTTTTCATCGGTTGCTCGAAGGACACCATCCCAAACTGCGACTCAACCTGAATGGGAAAAAGATCGAGGCATGGGATCCTTTCCTGAGTGGCCATCCCGCAAAACCATGGACATCTCCTGTCCAGAGGCACATGACCTCATGCGGAAACATCGAAGTTCAATGCCACGTCCTCCCTCACAGGGACAAATTGACAGACAGGGAATACGAGATCAACGGTGGTCCTGCCGGGTGGAACGCTCAACAGGGTTTTTACGTTTACCGAAACCAGCGGCTTCTGGTCGCTGGTGGATGGCTGGGGCTGGGACAGCCAAGAGCCTGGAACCGCGAAGAGCCCCACAGACTTGCACGCATTCGGCTGGACATCCCCAACACAGCAGATGCAGACTGGAAAATTGACGTCAAGAAGTCAGTTGCACGCCCCCCTGTAGCGTTACGTCCCTGGTTGACCAGTATGGCCACTGACACGCGGGAACGTGCCCGCCGGGTCTTTGCCTACCGAGGAAGCCCAACCAATATCAATGCGGGCACACCAATCGAGCAAGCCTGGAAGGTGGAACGTACGTCCAAGGGAATCCGCTACAGGATCGACGAGGCACATCCGAGCATTGCAGCGGTTCTTGATGACGCCACCTCCACCCAGAAGGATCTGATCATCAGCATGCTCAGGGTCATTGAAGAGACTGTTCCTGTTCAGAAAATCTGGCTGGACACCGCCGAGCAAAAGGAAACCCCAGTCACAAGCTTCGCTTCCAGCTCAGACGAAGCGGTTTTGAAGGTAATGAAAACCCTGTTCAGGAATATGGTTATACGCAAGGGCATGGATATTGCGGATGCAAGGGCGAGATTAGCCTGCACAGATCCTTTTCAGAATTTTCCTCATCTGATTGCACAGCTTTCCGAACCGGAATCCTGAATGCGAAGATGAATTAGACCCGACTGGAATAGAAATGAGCGAATTCAACAGGCCAACAAGCACCGTCATCAGCAATGCACAGAACCTGCTGATGGAACAAGCCACCCAGAACCCAACCGCTTCGCTGATCAAGGAAATGGTTGACCTGGCCGCTTCCATCATGCCTCGACGGGAAGATGAACCAATTGATATCGAAGGTGCCATCGCTGAACTGATCCGTCGTTACAGTATCTGGATCGGTAAGAACTCCACACTCTCCGATGACAGTGATCACGAAACCTGGCTTGGTTCATCCCGGAAGAAGGGCTGGCGATACTGGCCAAGATACAGGGACATGCTGGAGCGAAAAATGCCTCCGGCCGCCATAGACGCGCTGGAAATCTCTACCGACGAAGTGCTTGGCCTGCTTGAGGACCCCAACCGGACAGGTTCCTGGGACAGGCGTGGGCTGGTAGTCGGGCATGTGCAATCTGGGAAAACCGCGAACTACACGGGACTGATCTGTAAAGCAGCTGACGCTGGCTACAAGATCATCATCATCCTGGCAGGTCTTCACAACAACCTTCGATCCCAGACCCAGATTCGACTCGAAGAAGGGTTTCTGGGCTACGAAACATCTGCCAATAACGATGTCGTCAAATACATCGGGGTAGGCGAACTGGGACGTGACCTGGAGATCAAGCCCAATTGCGCCACCAACCGAACTGAAAACGGTGACTTCAGCACAAAGGTCGCGAACCACCTGGCAATCACTCCAGAGGAACGCCCCTGGTTATTCGTCGTAAAGAAGAACAAAACCGTCCTTGATCGTCTGCTGAAATGGATCAAAAACCATGTCGCCGATGCCAGAGACAACGAAACCGGACTCAAATACGTCAGCAATCTCCCTCTGCTACTGATCGATGACGAGGCAGATAACGGGTCAGTTGATACCGGGGAGCAGACATTTGATTCCGAAGGCAACCCGGATCCGGATCACGAGCCCAAGGCAATCAACAGCCGAATCCGGAAAATCCTGCACAGCTTTGCAAAGTCAGCTTATGTCGGGTACACGGCCACCCCTTTCGCCAACGTGTTTATCCATAGGCAAGGGAAGACCACTGATGAGGGAGTGGACCTGTTTCCCAAGTCATTCATCATCAATCTCGCAGCTCCTTCCAATTACGTCGGTCCTGCACGTATCTTTGGCCTAAAAGATGTCGATGGAAGAACCGGAGGGCTTCCGCTCATGCGCGTCTTCAAGGACCACATGAGCGAAGACCGTCAGTCAGGCTGGATGCCAGAAAAACATGACAAGCATCATCAACCTCTCTATCTTGGCGTTGATGCCCTGCCCCCCTCGCTGAAGACTGCAATCCAGTCATTCGTGTTGGCCTGTGCTTCCCGCGAGTTACGCGGCCAGGGTAGCGAGCATTCCTCGATGCTGATTCACGTTACCCGCTATATCCAGGTTCAGAAGGATGTTCATAGGCAGGTAAAGGAATACGTCACAGGGCTTCGCCAACGTATTACGCGTGGCGTTGATGACACCGAGTCTCTGGAACAGATGCGCAAGCTCTGGGAGGAGGATTCCTCGCCAACACGAACTGCTGTGATCGAGAGACTGGTTGAATCAGAAACCCAGCCTCCAGATCATTCCTGGGAAGAAATCCGACAGAAACTGGGAGATGTACTGTCCGATATTGAAGTGCGGATGATCAACGGCAAGGCAAAAGATGTCCTAGATTACGCCACTCCAGGCACCAAGGGACTGAAAGTGATTGCTGTCGGCGGCGACAAGCTCGCTCGGGGTCTTACGCTTGAAGGGCTTTGCACCAGTTACTTTGTCCGCACATCAAAAATGTACGACACCCTCATGCAAATGGGGCGATGGTTCGGGTACCGCCCTGGCTATCTGGATCTTTGCCGCCTGTACACCACCGATAATCTGATCGAGTGGTTTCAGCACATTGCTGATGCATCCGAGGAACTGCGCGACGAATTTGAAGCCATGAAGGACAGCGGGGCAACACCCAAGGACTATGGTCTCAGGGTCCAGTCGCATCCGGTTCTGCTGGTCACATCCCCTCTGAAAATGCGAACAGCAAAGGATTTGCAACTGTCTTTCAGCGGTGAAATCCTTGAGACTGTGGCGCTGCACTGTACTACTGCAATTCTGTCGAAGAATCTGGATGCAACCTCGAGACTCCTCCAGGCATGTGGATCTCCGCAAGAATCACCTGAAATCATCAGAATGCGGGAAGGCAAGCCCAAAAAATGGAACGGGCATCTCTGGAACAACGTGTCCAGCGAAGCTATTGCAGACTTCTTTGATGCCTACGCCACCCATCCGGCTGCACGCAAGGTCAATAGCCCCCTGATCCGGGATTTCATTCGGTCAATGGCCAAGATCGGTCAATTGACCTCTTGGACAGTCTACCTGGCAGACGGTGGTGCCGGAGCCTCTTACCAGTTCACCGGTGGCCCCAGGGTTGATCGCATGATCAAGCGGAAAGCGGATGATTCACGCAGCGACCGCTATGCTATTGGACGCCCCGTCTCACCGCCAGATGAATCCATCGATCTTGATGGCCCTGCCTGGGACGCAGCCATGGCTTTGACTCTGAAAAACTGGAATCCAGACGCAGCTCGAGTTAAAGACGGTAAAAAGCCAGATGCGCCCACAGTGCCAAATGGTTTGGCTATCCGACACATCAGAGGCATGGGCGTTCCAGAACAGGGAATACAGGCAGCGCCTGAGAGGGGCTTGCTAATACTGTACCCATTGGACCCGGATCAGGCCGAATTTGGTCCTGGCTTTGGTGACTGGAAAAAACCTGTCATTGCATTCGGCATCAGCTTCCCTGCCAGTGATGCCGGGGTGAAAGTCAAATATGCAGTGGATCATTTAACCCAAGCACAATGGGCTCAGGAATATGGCCAAGTTGATTGACGAAATTCAGCTTGCCTGGAATTCAATCCAGACCGCGCAAGGCACATCCGGATGGAACACAGTGGCAGTTTTGCCAAACCATCCCGGCAGGTTCAGAGCTGGTCGCAATTTTCCAGATCAATGCGAAGCATTGCTCGCGGGATTTCGCAAAAGTGAGATCTCGCGAAACGAAAAACTGCCAGAAGGTTTGGGATTCCACGTCACTCGTGTGAATTCTGAACAGGATGGATTGGTCTGGCTTGCATTGACCAAGAGTCCGAATGGCAACCTTGAGTTGTTCACCACCATGGTCTCAGATGTTCTTCAAGCGGCCCTGGCCACTGGCACCGGAGACCACAGTCGTGAATTGCGCGCTTTCCTTGGCAGGATTCGAGCGTGGCAGGAGTTCATGCGCAAGGGCGCCGTACCTTTGTCTGCAGAAAACGAAGTCGGTCTCGTAGGCGAACTAACCATTCTGGAGAAAATGCTGGAGGTCGGCTTGGCTCCTGAAGCAGCTATCGGAGCCTGGAGTGGGCCACTTGATGGACTCAGGGATTTCGAGCTTGGCTTTGGCGCCATCGAGGTCAAGACCACTATTTCCTCCGCAGGACTGATCGCAAAAATTGGTTCGTTGGAACAACTCGATGACACGAACTGCAAGCCCATTTTTCTGGGTGCAGTCAAATATGCCTTGACCGAGAGTGGCCAAACACTCCCCGAAAAGATTTCTGCAATCAGGACACGGCTGGAATCTGATCCAATCACGCTTTCCGAGTTTGATGATCGAGTTCTTGCCGCTGGATACATGACAGCGCATTCGTCTCAATACCATCGCAGGTTTACCCTCCGGGAGCTCGCAATGCTTGAAGTTGGCGAGGATTTCCCCCGGCTGATGCACGGCAACGTGACGCCCGGAGTTATCAGTGCACGATACGAAATCAATATCGAGCCCTTGCTCAGCCAGGATATTGGCCTGACAACCGCTCTCAAGAAACTGGAAATGATCTGAATATGGAACTTGCTGAATTTTTGAGGGAAACACAGGCAACTGTGCGCGCGCAGATGCAGGACGGAGCCCTCTACGAGGAACTTGTTTATGCCAACATCGTCATGGATCACATGGCAGAAATTGGCATGACATTCGAGCCTGTCCAGTGCCATTTCGAAGGCAAGGTTGGCAACGCCATATTGCGGCTGAGCGGTTACGCACTATCTGACGACAACGATCAGCTAGATCTGTTCGTCAGCCTCTACCAGGGGGTAAATGAGCCAACTCGAATACCTGATGTTGAAACGAAAACGGCTGTTGAGCAATGTTTCCGTTTCCTGTCCCTGTGCGCACAAGGAACGCTCGCTCCAAAGCTGGATCCAACCAACGATGTGCGGTCATTGGCCGAGACGCTGCAAGCCATCTACAACGATCTGGAACAGATTCGCATCTTCGTTATTACTGACCGTATCGCCAATTCCAAGAGCTTCAAGACAAAAGAAATTAACGGAAAGGCTGTCAGGCTGGAGGTCATGGACATTGAGCGGCTACACCGCCATATATCTGAAGGAAAACCGCGTGACGAGCTGGTCATCGATTTCAATGAGCTGTCAGGCCAGCCCCTCCCCTGTGTCTTCGTCAATGGACAGAACGATGACTATGACTACGCATTAACCGCAGTTCCTGGTGATGCTCTTCGCTTGCTTTATGAAAAATTTGGGGCCCGACTTCTTGAAGCAAACGTTCGTTCGTTTCTGAGCGTCAAGGGCAAAGGCGTGAATGCAGGCATACAAAGCACGCTCAGAAATTCACCTGAACGCTTCATGGCCTACAACAACGGCATTGTCATGGTTGCCGATGAAATCAGACTGGGACACTCGCTGGACGGGATGACCGGAATTGCATGGATCAAGGGCCTTCAAATCGTCAACGGGGGGCAAACCACTGCATCGCTGTACTTCACAAAGAAGAAGTATCCTGAAGTCGATCTGTCAAGCGTCAGAGTGGCAGCAAAAATCATTGTCATGAGAGTTCAGGACCCCGCCAAGGAAGAAGCCCTGGTATCAGACATTTCCCGTTTCGCGAACAGCCAGAACGCTGTCAGGCAGTCAGACCTCTCTGCCAACAAGCCATTCCATGTGGAGATCGAAAAGATTTCCCGTACTGTTTACTGCCCTGATGGAGTTAGTCAGTGGTTCTATGAACGCGCGGCAGGAAGCTACAACACCCTCTTGGCCAGAGAAGGAACAACCCCTGCCAAGCTAAAGAAGATCAAGGACGCCATCCCGACGAGTCGCCGCCTGACAAAAACGGATCTTGCAAAGTATCTGAATGCCTGGGATCAGAAACCTGAGATTGTCAGCCTCGGCTCCCAGAAAAACTTTGACCGTTTCATGGCTGCGCTTGTTGCTCCAGAGGGACAGGAAGTCAAGCTGCCCTCCACCGCTGACTTCAAAGCCATGATCGCAAAGGCAAAGCTCTACCGGGATGCTCAAAAACTGATCCGCCCCATGTTCCAAGCTTTCCAGGCAAACATCACGGCATATACCGTTTCAGTGACGGCCATGATGCTCGG
>CALBSC010000032.1 GCA_937927685.1 uncultured Burkholderiales bacterium
TGATGGAAGTGCAAGAGGTCTCGCTGGCTACGTTCAAGCGTGACATTGCCAAGTTGCGCGATCAGATGAATGTCCCTATCGTTTTTGATCGCGATTTAGGTGGATACCGGCTCGATAAGACCTCTGAGCGAACTGAGCTGCCCGGATTTTGGTTCAGCCAAGACGAAATCTTGGCCCTGCTGACCATCCAAGGCATGATTAGCGAGTTAGAGCCAGGACTTTTGGGCCACAAGATCAAACCTCTGCAAGACCGTCTCAACAGTATCTTGACCAGTCAAGGGTTGGATGCAGACACATTGACCCAGCGTGTTCGCCTGCTTCAAGCGGGTAAGCGCCGCATGCCCCTTAAAAGCTTTGAGACTGTGGCGAAGGCCACGCTGGAGCGAAAGCAAGTCAAGGTGCTGCATTTCAATCGGCAAACAGGCGAAAAATTAGAGCGTGTGATCTCCCCCCAGCAACTCCTTTACTACCGGGATAACTGGTACGTGGATACCTGGTGCCATTTACGCGGAGGTGTTCGCAGTTTTGCGATAGATGCCATTGAAGTTGCTGAGGTAGTCGACAAGCCTGCTAAAGAGCTCGATCCACCATCACTCAAAAAGAACATGAGCAGTGGTTACGGTATCTTTGGTGGCCAAGCTACGGCGGTGGCCAAGTTGCAATTTTCTGCGGCGCGCGCTCGATGGGTGCAATTTGAAGAATGGCATCCTGATCAAAAGGGAACACTGGCCAAGGACGGTAGCTATACCTTGGAGGTTCCTTACTCTGATGATCGTGAGCTCATCGGGGACATCCTACGCTATGGTTCAGATGTGAAGGCCTTGGGGCCAAGCTCACTTGTTCGACAAATTAAAAAAGAAATAGAAAAAATTTGTTTAGTAAATAACTTTGAATGACTCTTTAAATTATTCAGGCTTTAAAAATGGATGCCGCAACCATCAGCTACTACTCAAAGAACGCACAAGCCGTTGCTGCGCGATATGAGTCCGTGGTTAGCAGCCTGTCAGAGAGTTTCCAGGGCGCTTTCAAGGCCCGTTCTAAGTTGCTTGACATTGGTTGTGGGTCAGGACGTGATCTCGCCTTGCTGGTACGTTTGGGGCATGACTGCTTTGGGCTTGACGCTACGCCTGAATTCGTTGAACTCAGTCAAAAGATCCATCCTGAGCTGAATGGGAAGATCGTTCAAGGTGCATTGCCGACATTTGTCCCGCCTTTTGGTGGTCAGTTCGATGGCGTCCTTTGCTCGGCAGTCTTGATGCACATCTCCGAAGAGCTGCTCATTCCTGCTGCCGTATCAATTAAAGGGTGTCTAAAGCAAAACGGACGGCTTCTCTACTCTGTCCCTTGCAAACGCTTAGACGTTGCTACCGATAACAGGGACTCCAACGGGCGGCTGTTCATTCCTGATCAATCGGATCGGTTGCAAGTAATTTTTGAGCATCAGGGCTTCAGCCTTGTCTCTAAATGGGTCAACGCCGACAGCTTGGGCCGTGACTCGGTCGAATGGATTTCAGTATTAATGGAACTCTCGTGAGACTGACTACGATGGAAGCTCCAACGTTCATACCGGTCAATCCATCGGTGGAAGACTGTTGGCGTGGAATCATCCTCTACGGACAGAACTCAGCATCCTATAAATTTGCCTTAGCGGAGTCGCTGCTGCAACTTAATCCGCGATCTGGCCAGCTAATCAAATTGGAAGACATTGCCCCAGCTTTTGGAAAGGCAATTGCAGAACACATCAGCCATTCACCAAAGCAAGGTACAAACCCTGGAAAATTTTTACAAAGTGTGCAGCGATTCAACGCAGATGGAAACTTTGATGCATTGGTGAAGGCAACCGTCGCTGGTGGATTCCAGAACGTAATTGATGCGTTTCACAACATTGGCTCCAGCTCGGTTTTGCACAAGTTCTTCATCGACGAGCGCAAAGCCAACAAAGGCATACGAATTACAGATGAGTTTTCTAAGCTGACTGATGGCCTGCAAATCGGAAACATAACCCAAGAGGTCAACTCTCGATGGCGACTCGTTGAAACGGCTTGGAACCTTGGCATCGCTGCGAACCACCTGGTAGTGCAGCACGACCACGAACTTGGCGAAATCTTCACTTTTGACTCGTCCCGGCGCCGTAAGGCTGTAACCAGTAGCAGAGGTGCTCTGAACGGTTACCAGAAAGGGCGCTGTTTTTATTGCAATGCCAATCTTCAGCTTTTAGGTGCGGACTTCAATACGGATGTCGATCACTTTTTTCCGCACAAGTTGAAACAGTCGAGTCTGCACTTGAACTTAGATGGCGTCTGGAATTTGGTCTTAGCCTGCCAGGCTTGTAACAGAGGTGTGAGTGGAAAGTTTGACCGTATCCCTTCTCTGAGATTATTGGAACTGTTGCACAAGCGCAATGAATTTTTGATTGGTAGTCATCACCCGCTTCGAGAGACGCTAATTAACCAGACTGGGGATAGCTTAGAAAAGAGGGTGCGGTTTTTGTCGAAAATCTATCAAGAAGTTCAACTCAATCCCGCATTGTCATGGGAACCTAAAAATAAATATCAATAAGCTACAAAATTTAGACTCCAGAACTTGCAATAAATTCTGAAACGTAACATTTATTTTGACGAAAAATCACCTTATAAACACCTGACTTCTCAGATCCCGTTTCATGACGTTGGTCAGCGCAAGCCAATCTGCCTCATCGCTTGGCATGCAAAATCGCTCTTTGTGATTGATCACAAGTTCTCGCAGGGCAACAAGCAAATTTCCATTGCGTTTGTACTGTGCCGAATAGCTCAAATCGCCTTGGTGGAAGACTACGTTTTTAGGTATCCTAGTCACTGCTACACCCTTTGGGATGATCATAGTGGTCTGCTCTACATGCCTTTTGGCTGCACATGATTCAGGGTATTTTCTTTGCAGATTGGGTTGTGCCATGGAAATCCATCTGA
>CALBSC010000033.1 GCA_937927685.1 uncultured Burkholderiales bacterium
GCCGGACATTTCAGCTTTGATATTTCTGCCACAGGGTCTTCGACCATCAAAAACTTGTCCGACAAGAATCAGCCAACGGCGCTGGCTGTCCTGCGTTCGCTGAACGTGATCGAAGCAGAAGAGGTTGCGGCGTGAGTCTTGCGCAAATCAGTGCCACCAGCGTGTTGTGCCAACTCCTTGAGCGAGAAAAGCCCGAGGTCAACGGCATGACTCTGTTGGGTGGTGAATATGGGAACGCCGGACGAGATTTGTTGCGTGAACGCCTGCTCGTGGTTGGCGCGTCGCTCTCGCACGTGACTTGCCCTGAGTGTGGCGTGGAGTTGGCGCGCGTCGTTCGTGATCTCGCCCATGAAAACATTCTGCTCTACTGCGATGAATGCGGCGAAGTCACCAGCCCGAGGTCATTGCAAGAAACCTACAAGGTGAGCTTGCCCAAGTTCATCGACCGGCTGATGCTTGGGTTGGGGACGCCACCCAGCGCGAAGAAAGAAGTTGCCACCGAGATAGCCTGGCGTATCGGGGTAACGGAGCCTGTGCGCGGCAAGCCGCTGACCTGGTATTTTGCACGCCACCTGCATGACCACAGGGTAGCGCAGCGGCTGGTGGAAACTATCAGGCAGGACCAGGCGCACAAGTCTGCAAAGGTGCTCACCAGCAGCGCTTTGCCACTGCCCGAGGGCTCGCCTCTGATGGGATTTGATGTGGTCCATCTCAGTGATGTCGCGCGAATTTCGCAAAGCAAGTTTGAGTTCTTCAATGACCGCATGACCGTGCCCGTTGCCGCTCCGGTTGAAGACAGCCAGTTTCAAACCACGCTGCGTCTGGTGCGTACGGTGGGCAAGGCGCGCGTGGATGGCGTTGACTATGCGCTGGAGCCACGACAGAAAGATTTATTGCTGGCGCTGATGGACGACTTTGATCGTGAGATGGACCGTGATGCATTGCGAACAGCATGCCGATCACAAGCCGATCCGTTTTCACCCATCAAAGTATTCGATCGAAATAAGGTGGTCTACAAGCAGTTCATCAGATACCAGTCTGGTGACGGTGTTTACGCCTTGCAAATACCGGAGGAAGACCGTGACTGGCTGACCTGAGTCACTGCAAACCTCTCAAGCCTAAGCTTTAACCTGCACCAGCCCGCAGGTCCATCCAAAACCCGGCGCTCGCCAGTACGAGCCCGGGTTTTTTGCATTTTGTCCGCACGAAACGCATTTGAGGAATGCCGCTGAGGAGTCTGAGGAACGGCTTGAGGAATCCCGATTGTTGAAATTCATCTCACTGGTTAGCGAGGCAAACGAGCTTCAAAAAACCGGGGTTTTTTCAACACCAAGGAGATTCAATTGCAATCCGCAGAAAAGGTCAAGCACCTCAACCAAACCCAGTTAGCAGAGCGCTGGGACGTCGCTGAAGCGACGCTAGAAAGATGGCGCAGCGACGGCATCGGTCCGGTCTTCATGAAGATCCAGGGCCGCGTGCTGTACCGCGTCGAAGACATCGAAGCTTTCGAGTCCGACAGCTTGCGCCAAAGCACCTCAAGTGCAGTGGGAGGTGCAGCATGAGCACGCTACCGCTTGATCATCCCGATCAAATTTTGTCCATTCCCGTGGGCACATTGGCTGAGCAGTCCGGCGAGTCGCTGTTCCAGCTCAAAAACAACGCGGCCGACTTTCTGGTGATGGCCAAGACCATCGTCGAGCACATCGACCGCGCGCTGGATTTGAAGTACTCAGCGCAGGCCCACCAACTGCGCCTGGCAGCAGGCAAAGACACCGGCGTTGTTCATTTCGATGACGGCCGCGTGCACATCACCGCTGATCTGCCCAAAAAGATCGAGTGGGACCAGGTCCGCCTCGCTGACATCACGCAGCGCATTGCTGCCAATGGCGACAACCCTGCCGAGTACGTCGAGATCAGCTACCGCGTCTCGGAAACCAAGTTCAACGCGTGGCCCGAATCGCTCAAGAGTTCGTTCTCTGCGGCCCGCACCCTCAAAACCGGCAAGCCGGGCTTTCGCCTCGCACTTCAAGGAGAAAACAAATGAGCCTTCCCATCATCACCGCTGACCAGCGCCTGGCCGAACGCCGTGGCGTCAAAGGCGTTCTCGTCGGCAAAAGCGGCATCGGCAAAACCTCGCAGCTGTGGACCCTCAAACCCAGCGCCACTTTGTTCTTTGACCTGGAAGCTGGCGACCTCGCAGTAGAAGGCTGGGCCGGTGACACGGTGCGCCCACGCACCTGGCAGGAGTGCCGCGACTTTGCGGTCTTCATTGGCGGCCCCAACCCGGCGCTGCGCGATGACCAGCCATACAGCCAGGCGCACTTTGATGCGGTGTGCCAGCGCTTTGGCCAGGCCTCGGCCATGGACAAGTACGACACCGTGTTCGTGGACTCGATCACCGTGGCTGGGCGGCTGTGCCTGCAGTGGTGCAAAGGCCAGCCCCAAGCCTTTTCAGAAAAAACCGGCAAGCCCGATAGCCGGGGTGCTTACGGCTTGATGGGTCAGGAAATGATCGGCTGGCTCACCCACTTGCAGCACACCCGTCGCAAGAACGTGTGGTTCGTCGGCATCTTGAACGAAGCGCTGGACGACTTCAACCGCCGCGTTTTTTCTCTGCAGGTTGATGGCTCTAAAACCGGACTGGAGCTGCCCGGCATCGTCGATGAGGTGGTCACGCTGACCGAACTCAAAGGTGATGACGGCAGCAGCTACCGCGCCTTTGTCTGCCACACGCTCAACAACTGGGGCTATCCGGCCAAGGACCGTTCGGGTCGCCTTGACGCCATTGAGGAGCCCGACCTGGGCCGCCTCATGGAAAAGATTGCTGGTCCGGCCAAACCCGCACCAGAACGGCTCGACTTTGCGCGGCCCGCCAGCAGCGTTGCGCCTTTGCCAGAAGCCAGCACCTCAAGTGAAGACATCACAGACACCAGCTTCGACCCCACTTCCTTCAACCCCACTCAGGAGTCCTGAACATGACTTACTTCGATTTCAATTCCGCATCCGAGCAAACCTCTTTTGACCTGATCCCCAAAGGCACGCTGGTGCGTGTGCGCATGACCATCAAACCCGGCGGCTTCGATGACGCGTCGCAAGGCTGGACTGGCGGCTACGCCACCCGAAGCAGCAGCACCGGCTCGGTGTACCTCAACTGCGAATTCGTGGTGACCGATGGTGAGTTTGCACGCCGCAAGATGTGGTCACTCATTGGTTTGCACAGTCCCAAGGGACCTGAGTGGGCCAACATGGGCCGCACCATGGTGAAGGCCATCCTGAACTCGGCGCGCAACGTCCAGCCGGGTGACAACAGCCAAGCCGCGCAAAACGCCCGGCGTATCAGCGGCTTTGCGGATCTGGATGGCATTGAGTTCCTGGGCAAGGTGGACTGGGACAAAGACCAGAACGGCCAGGACAAGGCGGTCATCAAGGCGGCAGTGACGCCGGATCACAAGGACTACGCCGCTGCCATGGGTGCACCGAGAACAGCAGCGCCAGCTACTGCATCTGCCGGTGTTGCGCCCGCAGCCAATGCCTATGCCCAAGCCACAGGTCGTGCGCCGGTTCCCGGTCGTCCGAGCTGGGCGCAGTAAGCGGGGATCACAGCCATGATGCTTCGACCCCGCCAATCCCTGCTGGTCCAACGTACCCTGGACGCGCTCGCTCTGCATGGCAACACGCTGGCTGTCGCGCCCACCGGGTCTGGCAAGACCATCATGTTGTCGGCGGTGGTCGGCAAGATGTTGTCTGAGCCGGATGCCAAGGCCTGTGTGCTGGCACACCGCACCGAACTGACCGGTCAGAACCGGGCCAAGTTCTCCCGCGTCAATCCGGGCTTGAGCACCTCGGTGTTTGATGCCCAGGAAAAGTCCTGGGCGGGTGACGCCACCTTTGCGATGGTGCAAACCCTCTCGCGGCCCATGAACCTTGCGCAGATGCCCACGCTTGATTTGCTGGTCATCGATGAGGCGCACCACGCGTCCTCACCCAGCTACCGGGTGGTCATCGACCAGGTGTTGGCCAAGAATCCTAAGGCTGCCATTTGCGGCCTGACCGCCACGCCCAACCGGGGTGACGGCAAAGGCCTGCGCGAGGTGTTCTCCAACGTGGCCGATCAGATCAGTCTGGGCGAGATGATCGCAAGCGGCCATTTGGTCTCACCGCGAACCTTTGTGATTGATGTTGGCGCGCAGGAGGCACTGCAGAACGTGCGCCGCACAGCGATCGACTTCGACATGGAGCAGGTGGCCACGATTCTCAA
>CALBSC010000034.1 GCA_937927685.1 uncultured Burkholderiales bacterium
GGCGTGAAGGAAGTGCGCGCCTGGACCATCCACATCGGCGACACCGCCCCGCAGGCCGCAGGTGTCATCCATGGTGACTTCGAGCGTGGCTTCATTCGCGCACAAACCATCGCCTTTGATGACTTCATTGCCAACCAGGGCGAGCAAGGCGCCAAGGATGCCGGCAAGATGCGCTCCGAGGGCAAGGAGTACGTCGTGAAGGATGGCGATGTGATGAACTTTTTGTTCAACGTGTAAGCGATTCGAATGCGTTCTGACTGACTGCGCTCAACACAGCAAGCCCCGGCCTCTATTCAAGAGCCGGGGCTTTTTCATGGGCGATGAATGGAGTACCTCCTGACCAGCCAGGGGTGGGATCGTTGCCTTTCACTGTGCGCTGCCGAGCCAGACCAACCGGCTGCTTGCGATAAAACCCCCAGTTGCTCAGATCTTCACAAGGGCGGCACAAGAGGGTGATGGACTTGAAGGCGATCAGTCGTGGGTGGTGGTTCGCTGCGGCAGGTGGGGTGGTGCTGGTGTGGACAGGCTATGTGCTGTGGGGTGACGAGCGATGGCCCGTGACCACGTTGCAACCCCATGAATTGGTGCAAAGCGTCGTGGCCACGGCCACGGTGCAGTCGAGGCATCGTGCCACGGTGGGCGTTCAGATGGTGGGGACGGTGGTTGCCGTCCATGTCATGGAGGGCGATCGGGTTCGACCAGGACAATCGCTGTTGCGACTGGATGACCGGGAACTTCGCGCTGCAGCCAACGCAGCCGAACTGGCGGTCAATCAGGCCGAACTCAAGTGGCAGTCCTGGCACGAGGTGCTTGCCCCGGTGGTGCGTGAAGCGGAGCTGCAATCGCAGGCGAATCTTGTGCAAGCGCGTGCCCAGCTGGAACGTCAGCAAGCGTTGTTGCAACAAGGCTTCATCGGGCAATCCGCCCTGGATGAGTCGTTGCGCGCTTTTCGTGTGGCTCAATCCCAGGCCAGCATTGCCAGTGCACAAAGCCGGGCGCATGCGCCAGAGGGCCTTGAGGCGACACTGGCTCGCCGTGGCTTGCAGCTGGCGCAGGCCAATTGGGTTGCCGCCCGGGCACGGCTTTCAAATACCGAGGTGCGAGCTTCGTTTGCAGGGCAAGTCGTGAGCCGAAACGTCGAGCCAGGCGACACGGTCCAACCCGGAAAAACCCTGCTGGTACTGGCGCCTGATGGCGTGACCGAACTCGTGGCCCAGATCGATGAACGCAACCTCTCACTGCTGAAAGCCGGGCAGCCTGCCCTGGCATCAGCCGATGCCTACCCGCACCAAGCTTTCGCCGCGGTGGTGAATCGCATTGCTCCGGGTGTGGATGCACAACGCGGCGCGGTGCAAGTCAACCTGACGGTGGAGACACCTCCCGCCTTCTTGCGCCAAGACATGACGATTTCGGTGGAGATCGAGGTGCTGCGCAAACCCGCTGCGTTGACGATCCCGCTCGAAGCCGTGCATGACATCGAGACCTCCCAGCCGTGGGTATGGGGGCTGGACGGGCAAGACCGGGCTCAGCGCACACCGATCACCGTGGGTGTTCGTGCCGGCTCGCGCGTGGAGGTGGTGTCAGGCCTGACCGCCGGTTCGCGGGTGGTGGAGGCGGCGGCTGCCGGACTGAAAGCCGGGCAGCGTATTCGCGCAACCCCCGCCCGGTGAGGAGACTTGCGCATGGTGCATGGACGCTGGCAACCCTTTGAATGGATTGTGGCGTCGCGATTTTTGCGCGAAGGCCGAATGCAGAGTGTGTTCATCACCGTCGGTGTGGCCATTGGGGTGGCCGTCATCGTGTTCATGTCTGCGCTGCTGCAGGGATTGCAGTCCAATCTGGTGCGTCGCGTGCTGACGGCGCAAGCGCATATCCAGGTGCTGCCGCCCAAAGAGTTCGTGCGCCCGCAGCACGAAGCCGATGCGGCTTGGCACGCCCCCCGGGTGCAGGCACCGCTTCAGCGCCTCAAATCGATCGACCAGTGGCCTTCGGTGCTTGCGCTGGTTCGATCCATGCCCCAGGTGAAGGTGGCGTCACCTGCGGTGACGGGCGCGTCGTTGGTGGTCAGGGGCGGTGCATCACGCTCGCTCAGTCTCACGGCAGTGGATTTGGCGCTGTACCAGAAAATCGTGAATCTGGAGAAAAAAATTGTCGCCGGGCATGCACGGCTGGAAGCCACCGACATCCTGATCGGGATGGAGTTGGCTTCCGATCTGGGCCTCGCCGTTGGCGACAAGCTGCTGGTCCAATCCGCCACCGGCAGCGGCCACCACTTGGTGGTGGCCGGCATTCTGGATCTGGGCAACAAAGGCGCCAACCAGCGCAACGGATACATCGCCCTGCACAGCGGGCAAAGTCTGCTGGGCTATCCCGGCGGTATCACGGGCATCGACGTCACCGTGCATGACGTGTATGCGGCAGAACTCGTGGCTCAACGCATTCAACACGTCACGGGCTTGCAGGCCGACAGCTGGATCAAGACCAATGCACAGTTTTTCAGTGCCATCAGTTCTCAAAGCATGGCCAATACCGCCATCCGGTTTTTTGTGGCGCTGTCGGTGGCATTTGGCATTGCCAGTGTGCTGGTGGTGTCGGTGGTGCAGCGGTCCAAGGAGATTGGCATCTTGCGTGCCATGGGCATTTCACGTGGTCAGGTGATGCGGGTCTTTCTGTTGCAGGGAGGGCTGCTGGGGTTGGGTGGCGCCGTCATGGGGTGTGTCGTGGGAACCCTCGCTTTGCACCTGTGGTTGTCGATGGCCGTGACGCCCGAGGGTACGCCCTTGTTTCTGATCACGATGGAGCCCTCGCTGTACCTGATGGCACTGGGCATCGCCACGCTGACCGGATTGTTGGCGGCGCTGGCACCAGCCTTGCGGGCGGCCCGACTCGATCCCGTGGTGGCCATACGCGGATGAGGCCGGTTCCATGAGCACGACCGCAGCGCCCGCGACTTCAGTCGCCGACTGGACTGCTGGGACACGGGGGTTGATCGGTACACCTGTGGTGCACCTGGAAGGCGTTCGCAAGTCGTTCAACCTGGGTTTGCCCACCGAGGTGGAGGTGCTGCACGACATCAATCTGCACCTCATGCCCGACGAATTTGTGGCCGTGATGGGGCCTTCGGGGTCGGGCAAGAGCACGCTGCTCAATCTGGTGGGCTTGCTGGATCGACCCACACAGGGCCGCTTGCAAATACTGGGGCAGGAAACCACCGAACTGGATGACCAGGCCCTCACGCGATTGCGCGGCAGAAGCATCGGCTTTGTTTTCCAGTACCACCACCTGATGAGCGCTTTCAGCGCGTTGGAAAACGTGATGATGCCGCTGGTGGGTATGCAGGGGTATCCGACGGCCGAAATTGAGGCCCAGGCGCTGCGTTTGATTGACCGTGTGGGGTTGACACCCTGGCGCGATACGCCAGCCACACGTTTGTCGGGTGGGCAACAGCAACGCGTGGCGGTGGCACGGGCCTTGAGCATGCAGCCCGCGTTGCTGCTGGCCGATGAGCCGACCGGCAATCTGGACACCAGGAGCGCCGATGCTGTGTTCGAGTTGTTTCGGCAGGTGAACCGGGAGCACCGAACCGCCGTGCTCTTTGTGACCCACAACCCGGCGCTGGCCCAGCGCTGCGACCGCATCATCCAGGTGGTGGATGGTCGGGTTCAGGGCGACTGATCCGTGGTGCAGGGCGTTATGCGGTAGAGGGAAACAGCCACAACAACCCGGCGGTCATGGTGATGTAGCGCAGGCACTTCCCGATGGCCATGTAAGCCAGACAAGGCCAGAACGGCAGCTTCAGCCAGCCCGCCACCGCGCACAGCGGGTCACCGATGCCGGGCAACCAGCTCAACAGGCAGGCCTTGGGACCCAACCGATGCAGCCATCGCAAGGCGCGTGCGTGTGTCGTGTCGTTGGCTTGCCGGCGGTAGCGGTTCAGGGCGGTGTGCGCCCCATAGCCCATCCACCAGTCGATGGCGCCCCCCAGGGTGTTGCCCGCCGTGGCCACGGCAATGGTGGCCCAGAACAGGTCGGGGTTGAGCTTGATCAACCCAAAGACCGCGGGCTCGGAGCCCAGGGGCAACAGGGTGGCAGAAATGAGCGACACCACAAACACGGTGCTCAGACCCACCTCGGGCAAGGCCAGGGTCTGCAACAAGGAGTTGAGCCACACTTCCATGGGGAGGAGTATAGGTTTAGGGAATCCCCCGAGATTTTGCCGGGTTGCTGAAAAATAAGGCAGGTAGAATCGCTTTCCCCTGATTGTCTCTGCCCGGATTCCCTCACCCCATGCATATCGGTCCTTATCTGTTGGCGAACCCCCTGTTCGTCGCCCCGATGGCTGGTGTCACGGACCGACCGTTCCGCAAGTTGTGCAAGCAACTCGGCGCGGGCTATGCGGTGAGCGAGATGGTCACCTCGCGCCGCGACTTGTGGGACAGCCTCAAAACCTCCCGGCGTGCCGACCACACCGGCGAGCCTGGCCCCATCGCGGTGCAGATCGCGGGGACCGAGCCCGTCATGATGGCCGAGGCGGCGCTTTACAACATCGACCGCGGTGCCCAGATCATCGACATCAACATGGGCTGCCCGGCCAAGAAGGTGTGTAACGTCTGGGCCGGCTCAGCGTTGATGCGCAATGAAACCCTGGCCCTGGCGATTGTGGATGCGGTGGTGCAAGCCTGCGCGCCGCGGGGCGTGCCGGTCACACTCAAGATGCGCACCGGCTGGAGCACCGATCACCGCAATGCCGTGACGCTCGCACGCGCCGCCGAGCAGGCCGGTGTGCAGATGCTGACCGTGCATGGTCGCACCCGCGAGCAAGGCTACAAGGGCAACGCTGAATACGACACCGTGTCAGCTGTGAAAGCGGCGGTGCGCGTGCCCGTGGTGGCCAATGGGGATATTGACTCACCCCACAAGGCGCGTCAGGTTCTCCAGGCCACGGGATGCGATGCAATCATGATCGGGCGCGCAGCGCAGGGGCGACCCTGGATTTTTCGCGAAATCGCCCATTTCCTCGATACCGGCAGTTTGCTCGCCCCCCCCCTGGTGGCCGAAGTCTCGCGCCTGCTGCAGACGCATTTGCAGGAGCACTATGCGTTGTATGGCGAATGGACCGGTGTGCGCAGCGCTCGCAAGCACATTGGCTGGTATGTCAAAGGGTTGCCGGGCGCTGAGGTTTTTCGCCAGCACATGAACACCCTCGACACCGCTGAAGGCCAAACGCAGGCCTTGGCTGATTATTTGAAGACCCTGGCCGAGCACAGCGACCGCTGGCCCAGCGCCAAGAATGAAATGGCACAGGAAGCCCTGGCATGAGCAAGAAACACATTGAAGAGGCGGTGCGCCTCAGCCTCGAGTCGTATTTCCGCGACCTGCGTGGCACCGAACCCGACAACCTGCACGACATGATGGTGACGGTGATTGAAAAACCCCTGCTGGAAACCGTGATGCACCATGCCGAGGGCAACCAGTCGCGTGCTGCGCAGTGGTTGGGCCTGAACCGCAACACCCTGCGCAAGAAATTGGTGCAGCACCGTCTCTTGTGAAATCTCCGCGACCCAGCAAATTCACACGGCCGGGTTCACTGCCTCGCAGCGTCTTTCGAATTTTTATTTCCGCGCCCCCAGCGCTTTCATCATGAACGCACTCATCTCCGTCTCCGACAAAACTGGCATCGTCGAACTCGCGCAAGCCCTCCACGGCCTGGGCATCGGCCTGATCTCGACCGGCGGTACAGCCAAACTGCTCGCGCAAGCAGGATTGCCCGTGCGTGAGGTGGCCGATGTCACCGGCTTTCCTGAAATGCTCGACGGCCGCGTGAAAACCCTGCACCCGATGGTGCATGGTGGTTTGCTGGCACGCCGCGATGTGCCCGAGCACATGCAGTCGCTGCAAGCGTATGGCATCGGCACCATCGACTTGCTGATCGTCAACCTGTATCCCTTCGAGGCCACGGTGGCCAAGCCGAACTGTTCGCTCGAAGATGCGATTGAGAACATCGACATCGGCGGGCCGGCCATGGTGCGCAGTGCAGCCAAAAACTGGCAACACGTGGCTGTGCTGACCGATGCCTCGCAATACGAAGGTGTCTTGCGTGAACTGCGTGAGCAGGGCACGACCAGCGATGCCACCCGGTTTGCCTTGTCGGTGGCTGCCTTCAACCGCATCAGCAACTACGATGCAGCCATCAGTGACTACCTCTCGTCCTACGACTTGGGCAGCGGCGAGCGCAGCGAGTTTCCGGGCCAGTCCAATGGCCGTTTTGTCAAATTGCAAGACCTGCGTTATGGCGAGAACCCTCACCAGGCGGCGGCGTTTTACCGCGACCTCAACCCCGCGCCGGGTTCGCTCGTCACGGCCACCCAGTTGCAAGGCAAGGAACTGTCTTACAACAACATTGCTGATGCGGATGCCGCATGGGAATGTGTCAAGAGCTTTGAGCAGCCCGCCTGTGTGATCGTCAAGCACGCCAACCCCTGCGGTGTCGCGATTGGCCATGGGGCCCACGAGGCCTATCTCAAGGCGTTCAAGACCGACCCGACCTCAGCCTTCGGCGGCATCATCGCCTTCAACCGCACAGTGGACGAGGCCACGGCGCAGGAGGTGAGCAAGCAGTTTGTCGAGGTGCTGATGGCGCCCGACTACACGCCCCAGGCGCTGGCCCTGTTTCAGGCCAAAGCCAACGTGCGCGTGCTCAAGATCCCCATGCCCCCGGGCGGTGCGAGCGCCTGGGAACAAGGACGCAACACGCATGACATCAAGCGCGTGGGCTCGGGTCTGTTGATTCAGACCGCCGACAACCACGAGTTGAAACTGGCTGATCTGAAAGTGGTGACGCGTCGTCAGCCCACCCCCGAGCAACTGCAGGATTTGCTGTTTGCCTGGAAAGTGGCGCAGTACGTCAAGAGCAATGCCATTGTGTTCTGTGCCAACGGCATGACCATGGGTGTGGGAGCCGGTCAAATGAGCCGCCTGGACTCCGCACGCATTGCCAGCATCAAGGCCGAGCACGCCGGCCTGTCACTGCAAGGCACGGCGGTGGCGAGCGACGCCTTCTTCCCGTTCCGCGACGGGCTCGACGTGGTGGTCGACGCCGGGGCCACTTGCGTGGCGCAGCCGGGCGGCTCGATGCGGGACCAGGAGGTGATTGACGCGGCCAACGAACGGGATGTGGCCATGGTATTCACCGGCGTGCGCCACTTCCGGCATTGAGCGTAGGCGGCGGGCGGTGTCCCGTTAGCCACGCCCACACGCGAGGCCGCTGCAAAAAAGCCGCATCACTGCCGCATCACTGCCGCATTACTGCGGCATCACAGCCCAATCACAACGACGCAAACACCGCGTCTGCGGCGGCGATGGTGGCCTGAATATCCTCGGCGCTGTGCGCCGCGCTCACAAAACCCGCTTCATACAGGGCCGGAGCAATGTACACGCCGCGGTCCAGCAAGCCGTGGAACAACTTGTTGAAGCGCGGGCTGTCGCTCTTCATCACGCTGCTGTAGTTGTGCGGCAACTCGGGCAACAGGAAGAAGCCGAACATGCCGCCCTGGCAATCGGCGCTGAAGGGCACGCCGTGCTTGGCCGCTGCGGCCTTCAATCCATCCACGAGTTCATGCGTGCTCTTTGAGAGTGCGTCCCAGAAACCGGGCTTGGCAATTTCACGCAGGGTGGCGAGGCCACAGGCCGTGGCCACCGGGTTGCCGCTCAGAGTTCCCGCCTGGTACACCGGCCCGAGCGGGGCGAGTTGCTCCATGATGGCACGGGGGCCGCCAAACGCTGCCAGCGGCATGCCGCCACCAATCACCTTGCCCAGCACGGTGATGTCCGGACGGAAGCCCGGCAGGGCCTTGGCATACACGCTTTGCGCGCTGCCCAGCGCCACCCGAAAGCCCGTCATCACTTCGTCGAACACCAGCAGCGCGCCGTGTTGCGTGCACAGTTCGCGACAGCGCTTCATGAAGGGCACGTCGGCCCGAACAAAGTTCATGTTGCCGGCAATCGGCTCGATCATCAGGCAGGCGATGTCTGCACCGTGCAAGGCGAAGGCCTCTTCAAGCTGTTGAATGTTGTTGTACTCCAGCACCAGGGTGTCTTGCACCACCTCGGCGGGCACGCCTGCACTGGTGGGGTTGCCAAAGGTGGCGAGACCCGAGCCGGCCTTGACGAGCAGGGCATCGGCGTGGCCGTGGTAGCAGCCTTCAAACTTGATCAGCTTGCGACGGCCGGTGGCACCGCGCGCCAGACGAATGGCGGTCATGGCAGCTTCAGTGCCCGAGCTCACCAGGCGCACCATGTCCATCGACGGCACGTGTGAGAGGATGGCTTCGGCCAGCTCGATTTCACGCTCGGTGGGCGCGCCATAGGAAAAGCCTTCCAGGATGGCGCGCTGCACCGCGTCCAGCACCGCAGGGTGTCCATGGCCCAGGATCATCGGGCCCCAGGAGCCGATGTAGTCGATGTAACGCTGGCCGTTGGCATCCCAGAAGTAGGGCCCTTGCGCCCGGCTGATGAAGCGGGGCGTACCGCCCACGGCGCGGAAGGCCCGCACGGGTGAATTGACGCCACCAGGAATGACTTGGCGGGCGCGGTCGAACAGGGTTTGGTTGAGATCGGTCATAAGAACAGGGGTCAGTGTTTGGTTTCGTGACGCGGCAATGAGAAATCCTCGGCAGTGGCCGTCGCGTTGTCTTCGTCGACGGGCTCGGCAGGGTCGTCATCTTGAGGGGCCCAGAACAGCCGGTCGGCGATCACATGGCCCATACCGGGTCGAAAGCCGCCGTTCAGGCTGTGGTCGAGGTAGGTCAGGGCTTCAGTGGTGGCGACTTGCAGGTCCGTTCCTGAAGCCAGCAAACCGGCCAATGCGGCGCTCAGCGTATCGCCAGCGCCCGCGAACACAGCGTCAAAGCGCTCCACCCGTTCGGACAGCAACACGCTGTTGGGCGCGGCCAGTACGTTGTCGATGAACTGATCGGGCGTGCTGATGCCCGTCACCAGGGTGTAGGGCGTGCCTTTTTCGGCCGCAGCCCGGGCAATCTCGCGTGCGCTCGGGGGCTTCTCGCTGCTCCAGTCAGGCAGTAGCCAGCGCCACAAGGTGTTGTGATTGCCCACCAGCAAGGTGGTCTGAGGCAACATGAGTTCGCGGAAGGCGTCCAGGTAGTTGTCGATCTCGCCCTCTTGCCACCAGGCCAGGTTGGGCATGTAGGCCACCACTGGCACGTCGGCATAGTCGGCGGTGATTTCGGCGATGGTGCTGAGGGTTTCGGGGGTGCCGCAAAATCCCACCTTGATGACTTGCACGCTCAGGTCTTCCAGCACCGCACGGGCCTGTTCTGCCACCGCCTCCTCGTCCAGGGCGATGTGGTCGAAAATTTCGGCGGTATCACGGATGTACACCCCGGTGACGATGGGCAGGGGGTGCGAGCCAACCGAGGCGATGGTGAGTGCGTCGCCCGTGACGCCGCCAGCACCGCTGGGGTCACTGGCATTGAAGACGAGGATGCAAGCCGGAACGGCATCTTCGCTGTCAAGGGAGTTGTCGGTCTCGTGGGCCATGGTCATCGATACAATCGGGTCATTCTATGCCAGCCCCTCCCGGACTGTCGGTCCGGATTGACACGAAAGATAACTGTGAAAACCTGGATGTGCCTGATTTGCGGATGGATCTATGACGAAGAGGCTGGCGCGCCTGATGAGGGGATTCCACCCGGCACCCCCTGGGAGCAAGTGCCCATGAACTGGACCTGCCCCGAGTGCGGTGCGCGCAAGGAAGACTTCGAGATGGTGCCGGTCTGAGCGTTCACCCTTCGACCCCGTCATCACTGAATCCCGCATGATTCCCGACTCCCGTCGCCTGGACCTGGAGCGTGAGTTGCTGCTGGCCCTGCAACAGGGGGCGGGCACGCCGGCGCAGCGTCTCATGGCGCCCGGGGTCCAGGAGGCGTTGCAGCAACTCTTCCTGGATCAATCCGATGCCGTGTTGCAGCCCTTGCTGGGCGAGCTCTCGGCCTGGCAGGCCGGGCAGCGCCCGGGCCCCAGCGCCGCGGTGCTGGGCAGCGTGAAACGCCTCAGCGGTCTGGCACAGGATCATCGACTGGACGCCATCCGGCAGCTCTGTGATGCCCTTCACCACGCCCTGACCACCGCCACCATGTCGCCCCATGCCGACTCAGCTGCCGATTGCCAACAGGGTGCCGAGGAACTGGCACGCTTGCTGTTTCTCTATGCTGCCGGCCAACGGCGCGAGGCCTCGGCCGACGTATTGGCGCGTCTGCAGCGCTGAGCAACAAGCGACGATCTGGGTCCGAGGTCGTCAGCGCCCTCAGGTTGCCCCGTCGGATTTTTTGACCACCGCATAGCGCGCCAGCGTGGCGGCCCGTGCCTCGGCGTGGTCCACGATCGGGGTCGGGTAATCGCGTCCCAATGTCACCCCCGCTGCCGCCAGATCCACCGGGCGTGCCAGCCAGGGCGCGTGCACCGCTGCATCGGGCAGGCGCTCGAGTTGTGGCAGGTAGCGCCGGATGAATGCGCCCTTGGGGTCAAACTTCTCGCTCTGGCTCACCGGGTTGAAGATGCGGAAATAGGGCTGGGCGTCACAGCCGCTGGAACTGGCCCACTGCCAGCCGCCATTGTTGGCGGCGAGGTCGAAATCGTTCAGGTGCAGGGCAAAGAAGGCCTCGCCCCAGCGCCAGTCAATGCCGAGGTCTTTCACCAGGAAGCTGGCCACCACCATGCGCAAGCGGTTGTGCATGTAGCCGGTTTGCAGCAACTGCAACATGGCTGCGTCCACCAGGGGGTAGCCCGTGCGTCCCTCGCACCAGGCCTGGAACAGGGCTTTGGCGCGCGCGCCTTTTTCCCATGCGATGGCGTCGTACTCGGGCTTGAACGCGCGCTCCACCACGTGCGGGTGGTGATGCAGGATCTGGTGGTAGAAGTCGCGCCAGATGAGTTCGGCCAACCAGATCTGGGCCCCCGCGTCGCCGCGCGCCTGGCGTTGCCAGGCGGCCAGGGCCAGTTCCCGGATGGAGATGGTGCCAAACCGCAGGTGAACGCTCAGGTAGCTGGGTCCCTTTTTGGAGGGGAAGTCGCGTGTCTCGTGGTAGCGGTCCATGCGGGTGGTGAAGTCCTCAAAGAGGGCCCGTCCGCCCGGACTGCCGGTGGATATATGCAGTTCGCCCAGGTTGGTGGGCTCAAACCCGATGTCCTGCAGGCTGGGAATGCCCTGGCTAAAGCCCTCGGGGCGCGGGGCCAGGGCGCGCACGAACCGGCCCACCGGGTGGGCTTGCAGGTCGGCTTCACGCACCTGCTTGAGCCACATGTTTTTGTAGGGGGTGAAGACGCCATAGGGCCGGCCAGCCTGTGTCATCACCTCGCTGCGCTCAAACACCACATGGTCCTTGAAGGTCTCGAAGCTGATGCCGAGTTCGGCCAGGCGCCCCCGCACCTGATGGTCGCGAGCCAGGGCCTGGGGTTCGTCATCGTGGTTGGCATACACCGCCTGCACGCCCAGTGCCTGGGCCAGGCGGGCGATTTCCTCGACCGCTGTGCCGTGGCGTACGATCAGGCCAGCCCCGGGTTGGGCGCCCAGGGCATGCAGCTCGGCATCCAGCGCCACCAGCGATTCGCGGATGAACTCCACCCGCCGGTCAGCCCGGGGCAAGGGCGACAGAATGTCGCGGTCAAACACAAACACCGAATGCACCTGGGCGCAACGGGACAGCGCCTGGTAGAGCGCGTGGTTATCGTGGGCGCGCAGATCGCGGCGGAACCACATCAGGCCCTTGGCCAGGTTCGGTGTGTGAGGGGGGGACATGTTCGCCCTTAAAATCGCTGCATGAGCTCTGATTCTGCCTCCGTCAACCTGACGCATCATTTTTTGATCGCAATGCCCGGGTTGTCGGATGAGTCATTCTCCCGCAGTGTGGTGTACCTGTGTGAGCACAGCGATCGCGGGGCGCTGGGGCTGGTGATCAACAAGCCCAGTGACATGACCCTCAAGAGCCTGTTCGACAAAGTGGATCTGCCGTTGCGTCGGGATGACCTCTCCCAGGTGCCGGTGTTCCAGGGTGGCCCTGTGCACACCGAGCGCGGTTTTGTGCTGCACGAGTCGCTCAAGCCCGAAGACGATACCTCCAACGAATCCGTCTACGCCTCCACCATGACCATCCCCGGGGGGCTGGAGATGACCACCTCGCGCGATGTGCTCGAAGCCCTCTCCACCGGGGCGGGACCGCGCCGCGTGCTGGTCTCGCTGGGCTATGCGGCCTGGGGGCAGGGGCAGCTTGAATCCGAAATTGCCGAGAACAGCTGGCTCACGGTGCAGGCCGACCCGCTGGTCATCTTCGACACCCCCATTGAACAGCGTTATGACCGCGCGCTTTCCTTGCTGGGGCTGCAGTCATGGATGCTCTCACCCGATGCGGGGCATGCATGAGCGCAGCAGGTCAGGCCATGAACACGGCGCGGCCTGAAACCTTTTTGGCGTTTGATGTGGGCCGCAAGCGCACGGGCGTGGCTTACGCCAGCCGTTTCCTCGGTCGCGCCGAACCGCAGGGCTCCATCCAGGCCGAAGGGGACCGCCGTTGGCCGCTGGTGGCGCGCCACATTGACACCTGGCAACCGCATGCGCTGGTGGTGGGCGTGCCGTTTCACCCCGATGGTGCCGAACACGACAACACCCGATTTGCCCGCCGCTTTGCACGCGAGTTGCGCCAGCGCTTCGCGTTGCCCGTGTTTGAAGTGGATGAGCGCTACAGCACCACCGAAGCCCTGGCCCAGGGGGCCAAGGACGCCGATGCGGCCTCGGCCTGCATCATCCTGGAACAATTCCTGCGCAATGACGTTGCCACTCCATGAGGACACCATGAACACCGGATCCCTGGCCCTTGATGCCGAAGCCCTCTACCTGGAACTGCGACGCGGGGTGCAGTCGTTGCTGACGGCGCACACCCGCCTCGTGGGGGTGACCTCGGGCGGCGCCTGGCTGGCCGAACGGCTGCAGCGCGACTTGAAGTTGCCTGGCGAGGCCGGCGCCATTTCGTCTTCCATGCACCGCGACGACTTTGACCGTCGCGGTCTCGCCAAGAGCGAGCAAACACGCTTGCCGTTTCCGGTGGAAGACGCGCACGTACTGCTGCTTGATGACGTGCTCTACACCGGCCGCACCTTGCGCGCCGTGTTGAACGAATTGTTCGATTACGGCCGCCCGGCCAGCGTGCAACTGGCCGTGCTGGTGGACCGTGGCGGACGCGAACTGCCAGTGCAGGCGGATTTCGCTGCCGCACGCGTGGCGCTACCGGGGACGCAATCGCTCGCCCTGGCGCGTGACGACCAAGGCCGCTTTCAATTTTCCCTGGAGTCCTGAAGGTGCTGTACAAACGCAACCCCCAGCTCAACCGCCACGGCGAGTTGATCCATTTGCTGTCCACCGAGGGACTGTCGCGAGACATCCTCACGCACATCCTGGACACGGCCTCGCAGTTTGTGTCGGTGAGCGACCGCGAAGTCAAGAAGGTGCCCCTACTGCGCGGCAAAAGCGTGTTCAACCTGTTCTTTGAAAACAGCACCCGCACCCGAACCACTTTTGAGATTGCCGCCAAGCGCCTGAGCGCCGATGTGATCAACCTCGACATCGCGCGTTCCTCGGCCAGCAAGGGCGAGTCCTTGCTCGACACCATCGCCAACCTGAGTGCCATGGCCGCCGATCTGTTTGTGGTGCGCCACAGTGAATCGGGTGCGCCCTACCTGATCGCCCAGCATGTGGCGCCGCATGTGCACGTCATCAACGCGGGTGATGGTCGCCACGCCCACCCCACCCAGGGCTTGCTGGACATGTACACCATCCGGCACTACAAGAAAGACTTCTCCAACCTGACCGTGGCCATCGTGGGTGATGTGCTGCACTCGCGGGTGGCGCGCTCCGACATCCATGCGCTCACAACCCTGGGTTGTGCCGAGGTGCGCGTGGTGGGCCCCAAGACGCTGGTGCCCGCCGACCTCTCGCACATGGGGGTGCGTGTTTTTCACACGCTGGAGGAGGGCATCAAGGGGTGTGACGTGGTGATCATGCTGCGCCTGCAAAACGAGCGCATGAGCGGCGCGCTGTTGCCGTCCAGCCAGGAGTATTTCAAAGGCTTCGGGCTCACGCCGGAGAAACTGCAACTGGCCAAACCCGATGCCATCGTGATGCACCCCGGACCGATCAACCGCGGCGTGGAAATTGACTCTGCGGTGGTCGACGGCACTCAAAGCGTGATCCTGCCCCAGGTCACCTTCGGGATCGCCGTGCGCATGGCGGTGATGTCCATCGTCGCCGGCAACGAGGCATGAAGCAGAAAGACTTCCGATGAAACTACTGATCAAAAACGGACGCCTCATCGACCCGGCCAGCGGTCTGGACCAGGTGGGTGATGTGGCGATAGAGGCCGGCCGCGTGGTGGCCGTGGGCTTGGCGCCAGCTGGCTTCACGCCGCAACAGACGGTGGACGCCACGGGCTGTATCGTGGCCCCCGGCCTGGTGGATTTGTGTGCCCGCTTGCGGGAGCCGGGGTTTGAACACGAAGGCATGCTGGCCTCCGAAATGGCGGCGGCAGTGGCCGGCGGCATCACCAGCCTGGTGTGCCCGCCCGACACCGACCCGGTGCTGGACGAACCGGGTCTGGTGGAGATGCTCAAGTTTCGCGCCGAAAAATTGCATCAGGCCCGTCTCTTTCCGCTGGGGGCCCTGACCCGTGGTCTGCAAGGCCAGGTGTTGACCGAGATGGCTGAACTGACCGAGGCCGGTTGCATCGGGTTTGGTCAGGCCGAGACCGCGGTGGTGGACACGCAGGTGCTGCAACGCGCCCTGCAATATGCCGCCACCTACGGCTATACCGTGTGGTTGCGCCCGCAGGACCCGTACCTGGGCAAAGGCGTGGCCGCCAGCGGCCCGCTGGCCACGCGTCTGGGCTTGAGCGGAGTCCCAGTGGCGGCCGAAACGATTGCTTTGCACACCTTGTTTGCGCTCATGCGCAGCACCGGCGCGCGCGTGCATGTGTGCCGCGTCTCCAGTGCCGCAGGGGTCGAGCTGATTCGGCAGGCCAAGGCCGAAGGGCTGGCGCTGACGTGTGACGTCAGCATCAACTCGCTGCACCTGACCGATCACGATATCGGGTACTTTGACAGCCGTGCCCGCGTCCAGCCTCCGCTGCGTCAGCAGCGCGACCGCGACGCCCTGGTGGCGGCGCTGGCCGATGGCACCATTGATGCGCTGGTGTCTGATCACGCGCCGGTGGAGGGAGATGCCAAGGCACTGCCCTTTGCCGAGGCCGAGCCCGGTGGCAGTGGGCTGGAATTGCTGCTCAGCCTGGCGCTCAAGTGGGGTGAAGCCCAGGGCCTTGCCCTTGGGCAAATCCTGGCGGTGGTGACCCATCGCCCCGCCCGTGTGTTGGGCGCCTCCATCGGCGCTGGCGTGACGGGGCTGGGGCAACTGACCGTGGGGGGTGTCGCCGATGTGTGTGTGTTCGACCCACAGGCCCAATGGAGCGTGACACCCGAGGCCTTGCGTAGCCAGGGCAAACACACGCCGTTCGCCTTTGAGATGAGCGGTATGTCGATGACCGGTCGTGTGCGCGCCACCGTGGTGGGCGGCCAGTTGGCCTACCAGGACGCGGCTTGAGGCTGCTGCGCATCCCGTTTCGGTTGCTGGCCGTGCTGTGGCAGCTGGGAGTGGGCTACTGGACCATACGGGTCCGGTTTGCCGCGCTGAACAACGCCCAGCGCTCGGAGGAGGTGCAGCGCTGGTCGCGTCGCATGCTGCGTGCGCTGGGTATCTCCCTTCACCTGGAAGGGGAGGCTCCGCAGCAAGGGCCTTTGATGCTGGTGGCCAACCATCTGTCGTGGCTCGACATTCTGGTGGTGCATGCGGCGCGGCATTGCCGCTTTGTCTCCAAGTCGGAGGTGCACCACTGGCCATTGATTGGACCGATGGCCGCTGCGGGCGGCACCTTGTTCATCGAGCGTGCCTCGCGACGGGATGCCATGCGCGTGGTGCACCAGATGGCCACCGCGCTCCAGGCTGGCGACATGCTGGCGATATTCCCTGAGGGCACCACAGGCGATGGCTCGGTGCTGTTGCCGTTTCATGCCAACCTGATTCAAGCCGCCATTTCAGCGCATGCACCGGTGATGCCCGTGGGTGTGCGGTATGTGCAGGCCGATGGCCAGCCCAGCCGGGCTGTGTTGTATGTGGGCGATGACACCCTGGTGGGATCGGTGCTGCGCACCTTGGGTGCGCCGGCCTTCACCGCGCGTGTGCGCTTTGGGCAGCCGCAGTCGGCACAGGGGCGCGACCGTCGTCAATGGGCGTTGGATTTGCACGCCGCCGTTGATGCATTGTGCCGTTGACGGGCCTGCTGCTCAGGCATTGGCAAGGTAGCGCCTAGGTACAATGAAATTCGTGGGGCGTTAGCTCAGTTGGTCAGAGCAGAGGACTCATAATCCTTTGGTCGTTGGTTCAAGTCCAACACGCCCTACCACGGAGAACAAGCCACTGACATCGGTCGGTGGCTTTTTTGTGGGCATTCAGCCAAAAGCGCACGTGACAGCGTGTGCTGGACCACTTGGCACCCAGGATGACCGAGAGTCTGTAGGCCAATCGGCGTATCGTCCGTCAAGCGGGACGATTCGCGAGGTCATTGGCATTCCCTATCACTGTCATGAAGACAATTCATTGGTCAGCCGATTGGGCTGCAGGTAAGATTCGTCCCAATGAATCTTGACGGGTTCATAGTTTTTATCAACCAACCGGAGCATTTCATGTCCCTCATCAACACCCAGGTCCAACCGTTCAAGACCCAGGCCTTCCACAACGGCAAGTTCATTGAAGTCACCGAAGCCAGCCTCAAGGGCAAGTGGTCCGTGCTGATTTTCATGCCGGCCGCGTTCACCTTCAACTGCCCCACCGAAATCGAAGACGCGGCTGACAACTACGCCGAGTTCCAGAAAGCCGGCGCCGAGGTCTACATCGTCACCACCGACACCCACTTCTCGCACAAAGTGTGGCACGAGACCTCCCCCGCCGTGGGCAAGGCCAAGTTCCCCCTGGTCGGTGACCCCACCCACCAGCTGACCAACGCCTTTGGCGTGCACATCGCTTCCGAAGGTCTGGCGCTGCGCGGGACTTTCGTGATCAACCCCGATGGCATCATCAAGACCATGGAAGTGCACTCCAACGAGATCGCCCGTGACGTGTCCGAGACCCTGCGCAAGCTCAAGGCTGCCCAGTACACCGCCGCCAACCCCGGCCAGGTGTGCCC
>CALBSC010000035.1 GCA_937927685.1 uncultured Burkholderiales bacterium
CCCACATCGCAGAAGGGGCAACGGCGGGTGCACTTGTCGCCCATGATCATGAAGGTGGCGGTGCCCTTGCCAAAGCATTCACCAATGTTGGGGCAGGACGCCTCCTCGCACACGGTGACCAGCTTGTTGGCGCGCAAGATGTCCTTGATCTCGTAAAAGCGGCTGCTGGCCGAGCCGGCTTTCACACGGATCCAGTCGGGCTTCTTGAGTACCTCGGCAGGTTGTACCTTGACCGGGATACGCGACAGCTTGGCCGCGGCCTTTTGCTTGGCCGAGGGGTTGTAATCCTCGTGGGACTGCGCTTCGCGCACGACCGGGGTATCGCGTGTTGCCATCGGAAAAATCCAGTTGCATGGGCCGGCTCGGGCAGGATCCCGGTGCCGGCGTTCTGTCTCAGGGGTCCAGCGCGGCGGCCAGTTTGGTGCCGAGCAACTCGGCCGCTTCCTGCCAGCTGGCCGATACACCGATTGTAGAAAGGTCGATCGTGCGCAAACCTGCGTAGCCGCAAGGGTTGATGCGATCAAAGGGGTGCAGGTCCATGGCCACGTTGAGGGCCACGCCATGGTAGGTGCAGTGGCGACTGACCTTGATGCCCAGGGCGGCGATCTTGCCCAGGCCGGTGAAGTCGGGCGGCGCCGTGGGGTCGGGCGGTGGCGCGAGGCGGGCGTGGTGGCCCGGATCGTCCAGACGCACATAAATACCCGGCGCGCCCCGCACGCGGTGCCCGGTGACCTGGAACGATTGCAAGGTGCGGATCACCGCCTCTTCCAGCCGAAACACATACTCCTTGACGAAGTACCCCGCGCGCCGCAGGTCGATCAGCGGGTACGCCACCACCTGCCCCGGCCCGTGGTAAGTGACCTGGCCGCCGCGGTTGGTGGCGACCACGGGGATATCGCCGGGCGCCAGCAGATGGGCGTCCTTGCCAGCCAAGCCCTGCGTGAAAGTTGGGGGGTGCTCACATACCCAGATGATGTCGTCCGTGGTGGCGTCGCGCTGAGCGGTGAAGTCCTGCATGGCCTGGACCAGCAAGGGGTAATCCTGCCGGCCCAGCACATGGACCTGGGGCGGAGCCGCCGACCGAGCGGGGGCGGCGGGTGGCGTGGATGAAGAATCGCCAGGCACAGCCGCGTCCGGGTCAGAGCACCACTTTGACCAGCGGGTGGCCTGTCAACTCCCGGTACAGGGCGTCGAGCTGGGGCCGGCTGGTGGCCAGCACAGTCAGGGTCAGGCCGAGGTAGTTGCCCCCCTTGCTGGGGCGAATTTCCAGGGTGGTGGCGTCAAAGCCCGGGTCATGCCGTTGGGCAATCTCGACCATGGCCTTCTCAAAGCCCTCCGCCTTGACCCCCATCACCTTGATGGGGAAGGGGCAGGGGTAGTCGATCAGCGAATCACGCCGGGGGTCGGGTGCGCTCGGGGTGGACGAGGTGGTCATGATGCCTGCTTGGCCAACTGGTAGGCCTCGTAGAGTCGAGCATAGACCGGGCCCGGCTTGCCCGCCAGGGGGCCGTGGCCCACCGGACGGCCGTCCAGCGTGGTGATGGCCAGGACCTCTTTGGTGGCCGAGCTCAGCAACAATTCGTCGGCGTCGAGCACCTCGGCTCGGCTGATGCGGCGTAATTCGAAGGGGATGCCCTGGCGCTGGCAGAGTTCGGCCATCAGCCCATACCGGATGCCTTCCAGCACCAGGTGGTCCTTCGGGGGGCCCAGCACCTTGCCCTGTTGCACCACCCAGACATTGCTGGATGAGGCCTCGCTCAGGTAGCCCGTTCGGAACATCACGGTTTCGGTGACCCCCACATCGGCGCTGATCTGTCGCGACAGCACGGCACCCAGCAGGCTGGTGCTTTTGATATGGGCTTTTTCCCATCGGAAATCGTCCGCGCTGACACAGGCCACCCCGCTCACACGCTGCGCCGTGGGAACGGGCTTGAGGGGTTGCACCATGGCAAACACCGTGGGGACCAGCCCCGCAGGCATGGCGTGGTCGCGCGCAGCCACGCCACGACTGACCTGCAGGTACACAAACTGGTCAATTTCACGGGCCGCTCGCCCCTGGTGAGCAGCATTGGCGTGCACCAGTTGTTCGATCAGGGCGCGCCAACCGGTCGCGTCGTGCGGATTGGGGATGCGGATCTCGTCGAGCGAGCGGCTGAGACGGGCCAGGTGTTGCTCCAGCCGGAACGGCCTGCCCCCGTACACCGGAACCACCTCATAGATCCCGTCGCCAAAAATGAAACCACGGTCGAGCACGCTGATGCGCGCGTCACGCAACGGTCCTGTCTCGCCGTTGAGGTAGCAGGGCGAGTCGGGCAAAAAAGAGAGATCGGGCTGGGAAAACATGGCGGGATTATCGCCCTGGGGTGGGCCCGGCAGTCACCCTGCACCTTCCTGGGTCATGACTTTGGGGGGTGCTCAGGGGAATCCCGTACAATGCGCTGTTTTGCGGAATCGTCGGTATGTAAACTGGGCGTAAACAAACATGACCAGAATGCAGGCCGATTCTTCGTGGGATGCCCCTGATGCCCTGGATGAGGAGTTCACGCCCCTCACAGCGCAGCAGGTTCAGGACTTGCGTCGCACCCAGCCCCTGCTGTCCGTCTGGAGAGTGGTGGCCGCCCAGATCGTGGTGGGTTTGCTGGTGGCGGTGGCAGCCTGGGCTGTGTCGGGCAAGGCGTCGGTTGGCGTTTCAGCCGGCTACGGTGCCCTCGCGGTGGTGATTCCGGCGGCTCTTTTTGCACGTGGCCTGTCCAGTCGGTTGAATACGCTCCATGCCGGAGCGGCCGTCTTGGGGTTCTTCGTGTGGGAAGCGGTCAAAGTTGCCCTCACGGTGGCCATGCTGGGCCTGGCCACCCGGGTGATTGATGAATTGAGTTGGCCTGCCATGTTGGCGGGCTTGGTTGTAACGATGAAGGTGTATTGGGTGGCGCTGGCTTGGCGGCGAGTGTTCCACCCTCAGGTCAAAACCTAAAGCTGTACTGAACATGTCTGCTGCTGAAAACGCCCCTACCGCCGGTGAATACATCGGTCACCACCTGACCCATCTGCAAAACCAGAAGATGTCTGGCGTGGTCGACTTCTCGGTCTTCAACGTGGACTCCCTGATCTGGTCGATTCTGCTGGGTGTGGTGGGCTGTTTCCTGCTGTGGCGTGCTGCCAAAGCGGCGACGTCCGGTGCCCCGGGCCGCTTCCAGGCTGCGGTGGAAATCCTGGTCGAGATGGTGGACACCCAGGCCAAGGGCATCATCCACAACGCCGAAAGCCGCAAACTGGTCTCGCCCCTGGCGCTCACCGTGTTCGTCTGGGTGTTCCTGATGAACTCGATGGACTTTTTGCCCGTTGACCTGTTCCATGGCATCTTCGCCCTGACCGGCCTGGACCACACCATTCACTACTTCCGTGTCGTGCCCACGGCCGACCTCTCCAGCACCCTGGGTCTGTCGGTCTCGGTGCTGCTGATCTGCGTCTACTACAACATCAAGATCAAGGGGTTGGGTGGCTGGTTCCATGAACTGACCACCGCCCCGTTTGGTGCTCACCCCATCCTGTGGCCGTTCAACTTCATCTTCCAGATGATCGAATTCGTCGCCAAGACGGTGTCGCACGGCATGCGACTGTTCGGCAACATGTACGCTGGCGAACTCATTTTCATGCTCATCGCCCTCATGGGTGGTGCGGCCGCGGCCTCGCTCTCGGGCGTGCTGCTGCCGGTTGGTCACATCATTGCTGGCTCCATCTGGGCCATCTTCCACATCCTGATCGTCGCCCTGCAGGCCTTCATCTTCATGATGCTGACCCTGGTCTACATCGGACAAGCCCACGACGCCCACTGAGGCGCCGTTTTCAACCGTTTTCTTTCAACCTTCCATCTCAACCTCTAGGAGCATCACATGGAACACGTTCTTGGTTTTGTCGCACTCGCCGCCGGCCTGATCATTGGTCTGGGCGCCATTGGCGCTTGTATCGGTATCGGCATCATGGGTAGCAAGTACCTCGAATCCGCCGCTCGCCAGCCCGAGCTCATGAACGAGCTGCAGACCAAGATGTTCCTGCTGGCCGGTCTGATCGACGCCGCTTTCCTGATCGGCGTGGGTATTGCCATGATGTTCGCCTTCGCGAACCCCTTCGTCCTGAAGTAATTCCCGCAACCACCCATAGAAAGGTGTTGTCGTGAGTATCAACGCAACCCTGTTCGTCCAAGCGATCGTCTTTGCGATCCTGGTCTGGTTCACGATGAAATTCGTGTGGCCGCCGATCGCTACCGCCCTGGATGAGCGCTCTGAAAAAATTGCCCGGGGTCTGGCCGCTGCTGAACACGCCAAGATTGAGCTCTCCAACGCCCACAAGGAAGTTGAGCTTCGTCTGGCCCAGACTCGTAACGAGTCCACCACGCTGTTGGCAGACGCCGAGCGTCGTGCCCAGCACCTGGTCGACGAGGCCAAGGCGCGCGCCGTTGAAGAAGCCAACAGAATCGTGGCCGCTGCCCGCGCGGAAGCCGAGCAGGAAATGGCCAAGGCCCGCGAAAGCTTGCGCGAGCAAGTGGCCGTGTTGGCGGTCAAGGGTGCCGAGCAGATTCTCCGCAAGGAGGTCAATGCCAGCGTGCACGCTGACTTGCTGGGCCGTCTGAAGACCGAGCTGTAAGAGGAAGACATGGCAGAACTCGCCACCATCGCCCGTCCTTACGCTGAAGCCTTGTTCAAGGCCACGCAGTCCGAGCTGAGTGCCACGGCTGACTGGCTCGATGAACTGGCCGCTGTGGCCGCCAATGCCCAGTTGCTGCAATTTGCAGACAACCCCAAGGCCACGCACCAGCAGGTCTATGACCTGATTGCGGGCGTGTCCCAGCAAAAGGCTTCTGCCGTGGCGCAGAATTTCCTGCGCACCGTGATCGACAACGGTCGCCTGAGTGTGTTGCCCGAGGTGGCGGCGCAGTACCGCGCGCATGTCAATGCGCAAAGCGGTCTGTCCGATGCCCAGGTATTCAGCGCCTTTGACATCGATGCGGCCTCGCTGGCGGGCATTGGTGAGGTGCTGCAACAGCGCTTTGGTCGCAAGCTCAACCTGACCGTCAAGCTTGCGCCCGAGTTGATTGGTGGTATTCGCGTGGTGGTGGGTGACGAAGTGCTCGACACTTCGATCAAAGCCCGTCTGGATCAAATGAAAGTGGCGCTGACGGCTTGAGCTGTCAGACCTCAACAGGAAAGAAGGAAAGAGTCATGCAACTCAATCCCGCAGAAATCTCCGAGCTCATCAAGAGCCGTATCGAAGGTCTGGGCACCAACGCCGACATTCGCAACCAGGGCACCGTCATTTCGGTGACCGACGGCATCGTCCGCATCCATGGCTTGTCCGATGTGATGCAGGGTGAGATGCTGGAGTTCCCCAACAACACCTTCGGTCTGGCCCTGAACCTCGAGCGTGACTCGGTTGGCGCTGTGATCTTGGGTGAGTACGAGCACATCTCCGAAGGCGACACCGTCAAGTGCACGGGCCGTATTCTGGAAGTGCCCGTGGGCCCCGAACTGGTTGGCCGCGTGGTCAACGCGCTGGGTCAGCCGATCGACGGCAAGGGCCCGATCAATGCCAAGATGACCGACGTGATTGAAAAAGTGGCGCCTGGTGTGATTGCGCGTCAATCCGTCAGCCAGCCCATGCAGTCTGGTCTGAAGTCCATCGACTCCATGGTGCCGATTGGTCGTGGTCAGCGCGAACTGATCATTGGCGACCGCCAGACCGGCAAGACCGCGGTGGCCATCGACACCATCATCAACCAAAAAGGTCAGAACATGACCTGTATCTACGTCGCCATCGGCCAGAAGGCGTCGTCGATCAAGAACGTGGTGCGTGCCCTCGAGCAAGCCGGTGCCATGGCCTACACCATCGTGGTGGCCGCCTCCGCTTCCGAGTCCGCTGCCATGCAATACGTGTCGGCCTACTCGGGCTGCACCATGGGCGAATATTTCCGCGATCGTGGTGAAGACGCACTCATCATTTATGACGACCTGTCCAAGCAGGCCGTGGCCTACCGTCAGGTGTCGCTGCTGCTGCGCCGTCCCCCGGGCCGTGAGGCATTCCCCGGTGACGTGTTCTATCTCCACAGCCGTCTGCTCGAGCGTGCGGCTCGCGTCAACGCCGACTACGTCGAAGCCTTTACCAAGGGTGCCGTCAAAGGCAAGACCGGTTCGCTCACTGCGCTGCCCATCATTGAAACCCAGGCCGGCGACGTGTCCGCCTTCGTGCCGACCAACGTGATCTCGATCACCGATGGCCAGATCTTCCTGGAAACCAGCCTGTTCAACGCCGGTATCCGCCCCGCCATCAACGCCGGTATCTCGGTGTCGCGTGTGGGTGGTGCTGCGCAGACCAAGCTCATCAAGAACCTCTCCGGTGGTATCCGTACCGACTTGGCCCAGTACCGTGAGCTCGCTGCGTTCGCGCAGTTCGCCTCCGACCTGGACGAAGCCACCCGCAAGCAGCTCGACCGCGGTGCCCGCGTGACCGAACTGCTCAAGCAGGCGCAGTACAGCCCGCTGTCCATCAGCCTGATGGCCGCCACGCTGTATGCCGTCAACAAAGGCTTCCTGGATGACATCGATGTCAGCCGCGTTCTCGGTTTCGAACAGGAACTGTTCGCCTACCTCAAGGACAAGCACGCTGCATTGCTGGCCAAGCTCGAAGCCGACAAGGCGATGGACAAGGCTGCCGAGGACGAGCTGAATGCAGCGATCGTGGCATTCAAGAAAACCTTTGCGTAACCCTTCCTGAACACAAGGAGCCCTTGAATGGCAGCAGGAAAGGAAATTCGCGGCAAGATCAAATCGGTGGAAAACACCAAGAAGATCACCAAAGCCATGGAAATGGTGGC
>CALBSC010000036.1 GCA_937927685.1 uncultured Burkholderiales bacterium
CAACGGCCATTGCCATCCATGATGATGGCCAGGTGTCGTGGAGAGGCAGACATGAGAAGAGGGTCGTGGTTGATGCCGGTTGAATGGAATTCCATTTTATCCAATGGGTCCTGAACAGGCTTCATGGGACAAGCGGGCCCAATCGATTATTCATCAACTGGCACCAGGCCGTGGGTGTCGATGAACCCGGTTCCGCGACGCCAGCCTGGGCGTGAACCCGGCTGCGCAGCCAATCCCATCCAGGGATCATTCCACCATGAGCGGGATCGGAAAGCTGCTGGGCAGTGGAGGGGGGTCAAAGGCCAGGTCGCCCTCGGGAACCGGTTGGCCATTGGCCATCAGGCCCGCAAAGTCGAAGATCTGGCGGTCCATCAGGTGTGAGGGCACGGTGTGCTGCAGGGCATGGGCCATGTTGTCCAAGCGGCCCGGAAACTGTTTGTCCCACGCGCGCAGCAAATCGCCCACCTGTTTGCGCTGCAGATTTTCCTGGCTGCCGCACAGCGTACACGGAATGATGGGAAATTGCCGATGCTCGGACCAGCGCACGATGTCCTTTTCGGCCACATAGGCCAGGGGCCGGATGACCAGGTGACGGCCGTCGTCGCTTTGCAGTTTGGGGGGCATGCCCTTGAGCTTGCCGCCAAAGAACATGTTGAGGAAGAAGGTTTGCAGGATGTCGTCGCGGTGGTGGCCCAGCGCGATTTTGGTGGCCCCCAATTCATCGGCCACACGGTACAGGATGCCTCGGCGCAAGCGTGAGCACAGGCTGCACATGGTCTTGCCCTCGGGAATCTTGTCCTTGACGATGGAATAGGTGTCCTGGTTCTCGATGTGAAACTTGATGCCCAGACGGGACAGGTAGTCGGGCAGGATGTGTGCAGGGAAACCCGGCTGTTTCTGGTCCAGGTTGACCGCAATCAGTTCGAAGTCCACCGGGGCGCGTTGCTGCAACTTTTGCAGGATGTCCAGCAGGGTGTAGCTGTCCTTGCCACCCGACAGACACACCATGACCCGGTCACCAGCTTCGATCATGTTGTACTCCACCACGGCCTGGCCGACCTGGCGGCACAGGCGCTTTTCAAGCTTGTGGGTCTCGCGCTGAAGGGTGTCGAGGGTGGGCATGAGCGTATTGTCGCAGGGGTGGACCTGGGGTGTAATGGCCTATTGTCCCAGATGGCGTGGGTTAAACGGCCCGCGAGTGTTTCCTTGAAAGTCCCGGAGGTGTTCTGTATGAAGACATTTCAACGAGTTCGTCGAGCGCTTCTGAGCGCCTCAGCGGGTGCGGTGCTGGTCCTGTCCCTCGGGGTCGCTGCCCAAGAGGCCTGGCCCTCCAAGCCGATCCGCCTGGTGGTTCCCTTCACGCCGGGTGGCGTGACCGACACCAGCGGCCGTCTCATTGCCGAACACCTGAGCAAACGGCTGGGGCAGCAGGTGGTCATTGACAACAAACCGGGGGCCTCGGGCAACATCGGCACCAGCCTGGTCGCGCAGGCCGTGCCAGACGGCTACACCCTGGTACTCGGTTTTGATGGCACCCTGGTCATCAACCCGCACGTGTTCGCCAAAGTGCCCTTCGACACGCTCAAGGATTTCGCGCCGGTGGGCAAGATCGGGGATGCGGTGCTGATTCTGGTGTCGAACCCGGGCGTGCCTGCCAAATCCCTCCAGGAGGTGATTGCCCTGTCCAAGAGTCAGTCAGGGGGCCTGTCGTATGGCACCTCAGGCACCGGTGGCACCCCGCACATCGCCGGCGAGTTGCTGGCACAACGCACCGGTGCGCAACTGACCCATGTGCCCTACAAGGGCGGGGGGCAGGCCATGACCGATGTGCTGGGCGGCAGCATTCCGCTGGTGTACACCGCCGTGGCAGGGGCGCACGGACATGTGAAGTCAGGCAAGCTGCGCGCCATTGCGGTGTCTAGCGCGCAGCGCACACCAGCCTTGCCGGATGTGCCCACCTTCATGGAGGGCGGCGTGTCTGACTTCGTGGTCAATTCGTGGGTGGGCTTGCTGGCCCCGGCCAAAACACCGGCTGCCGTGGTACAGCGCCTGAACAGCGAGTTGAATGCCGTGCTCAGTGACCCGGTGGTGAAGGAAAAATTGCAAACCCTGGGTATCGATGCCAGCCCGGGATCGCCCGAACAGTTTGGCGAGCAACTCAAACGCGATCTGAGTCGCTACGGTCAGGTGGTGAAGTCGGCCAACATCCGGTTGGAATGAGGCCAAGCGGGCCTGGTATCGTGGACGTTGAGCCGGGGTGACGTCTGGCTGGGAGGACGCAAGGTCTCCACGTCTTTCGGGCTCACCACTGCCCGGTTTCCATCCGGATCGCCACTTCGCAATCCGAAAAAATCTCGAGCTTGGCAATCGTCACCCGCACGCCCAGCACGCCGTGCAATTGCATCAGGCGGTGAGCGAGTTTGCCGATCAGCGTCTCGAGCAGGTTCACATGCTCGGCCGTGCACTCACTGATGATGATTTGTCGAACCTTGCGATAGTCCAGCACATGGGTGATGTCATCATCGTGCGGCAGCAGGGGTTGGGTGCCCAGGTTCAACTCGGCATCGACCTGAATCGGTTGGGGGTGGCTTTTTTCGTGTTCCAGAATGCCCAGGTTGGCGTCAAAGCGCAGACCGGTGAGGGTGAGAATCTGGTTGCCTTTGGCTGCCATGGCCATCACCACACCACACCAGGTTTGGCGCGAAAGGTCTGCACGCCAACGGCTTCGCAGTCGGGGTACACATCGGGCTTGCGGGTGGAGACGCTGGCCGCTGCCACACCGGGGTGGGCGAGCAGGGCGCTCAGGATGTCGTCCCCCAGGGTTTCCTGCAGGTTGATGTGGCCTTGCGCCACGCGGGCGTGTACGACCTCGCGCACGAAGTCATAGTCAACCACTTCCTGGATCTGATCCTGCGCGGGGGTGGAGCCGTCCAGGGGCACGTACAGCTCAATGTCGAAGACGATGCGCTGTGGAGCCTCCTGCTCGAAATCATGGATGCCGATATGCACCGGCACACACAATCCCTGGAGAAACAGCCGTCGGTGGTGACGCAACAAGGGGTGTGAACTCATGCTGATGTGCTCCCCATCACGGCCTCGGTCACGAACATGATGTCGCGGGGCGAGGGCACGAGGTGCTGGCCGTTGTCCACCCGAATGGTGGTGCCGGTGATGCCAGCATTGCCCGCCAAAAACACCACGCTGTCGGCCACGTGCCGGGGGTTGAGGGGGCGTCGCATCAAATTCGCCTGGCTGGCCTTGTCAAAGTTGTCTTGCGACTGCGGACCGCTGAGATACATCAGGCCAGGCGCCACCGCGTTGACACGCAAGGTGGGTGCCAGGGCCTGCGCTTGCAGGCTGACGGCGCGCTCCAGCGCCAGCTTGCTGACGGTGTAGCTGAAGTAGTCCGGGTTGAGGTTGAACACCTTCTGGTCCAACACGTGGATGACGCTGGCGAGCCCACTGGGCGGCGGGGGGGATGGCGAAGCCTCCTGCAGTTGTGCCAGCCAGCGGCTCAGCCGCAGTGGCGCCATCAGGTTGACCTGCAACTGTTGCAGCGCCTTGGCTTCGTCCATGTCACGCGCTTCATCGGGTTCGAACAGCGAGGCGTTGTTGACCACGCAACGCAACTCGGCGCCGGTTTCTTGGACCGTGGCATCAAACAACTGGCGGCAGCTGGCCTCGTCCTCCAGATCGCCCTGCACCGCCAGGGCGGCACCGCCTTGCGCGCGAATGGACGCACACAGGTCTTGCGCAGCGTCCTGCGAGTGACGGAAATGGCACGCCACCCCCCAGCCCGCTTGCGCAAACGCCAGCGCAATCTCGCGTCCAAGGCGGGTTGCACCGCCGGTAATCAATGTCCAAGCCATGGAGGGATTGTCAGCGAAAATCCCCCCATGTCTGCGCTTCATGCCCTTTTGCACCGTGCCATGGCCCAATCCCAGGGCTGGATCGGCTTTGACCGCTTCATGGCCATGGCGCTGTATGCGCCGGGCATGGGGTACTACTCGGGGGGCTTGCCCAAGCTGGGCACCACCCCGCAGGGGGGCAGTGACTTTGTCACCGCACCCGAGCTGTCCCCCTGGTTTGGTCGCACCCTGGCCCGTTCGGTGGACGAGGCGCTGACCGTGAGCGGCACCGATCAGGTGTGGGAATTCGGGGCGGGCACAGGGGCTCTGGCCCATCAGTTGCTCTCTGTCCTGGGCGATCGGGTGCGCCGCTACACCATCGTGGACCTGTCCGGAGATCTGCAGGCGCGTCAGCGCGTGACGCTACAGGCCTTTGGGGACCAGGTGCAATGGGTGTCGGAATTGCCCGAGCATCTGTCTGGGGTGGTGGTCGGCAATGAGGTGCTCGACGCCATGCCGGTACAGCTGTTGTGGCGTTCCCAGGGGGTATGGCACGAACGCGGTGTGACGTCGACCCCGGACGGCGCTTTTGCCTGGAGCGATCGCGTGACCGAACTGCGGCCACCGCTGGCCATCGAGGGCGAGCATGACTACCTCACCGAAATACACACCCAGGCTGAAGCCTTTGTGAATACCCTGGCCGAGCGCCTGACGGCGGGCGCTGTTTTCCTGATCGATTACGGATTTCCCGAGCGGGAGTACTACCACCCCCAACGCCACATGGGCACGGTCATGTGCCACCGCCTGCACCGTGCCGACCCCGAGCCCCTGAGCGATGTCGGGGAGAAGGACATCACGGCGCATGTGAACTTCACCGGCATTGCCCTGGCCGCCCAGGAGGCCGGTCTGCAGGTGCTTGGCTATACCTCGCAGGCCCACTTTCTGATCAACAGCGGATTGCTGGAACCCCTGGCCAGCGCATCGCTGCCCGAGCGCGCCATGGCGCAAAAACTGATCACCGAGCACGAAATGGGTGAATTGTTCAAGGTGATTGCATTGGGGGTGGGCGAGCCTTGGGAACCCCTGGGATTTGTGCGCGGCGACCGCTCGCACATGTTGTGAGCCCATGATGTTTCGCTGGCTCATTGTGGTCTTTCTGGCGCTGTTGCTCATCAACGGCCTGTCCCCCTGGCTGCGCAAACTGGGGCTGGGCCAGTTGCCGGGCGATTTCCGTTTCCGGTTGTTCGGACGCGAGTGGTTCATTCCGCTGACTACCACCGTGCTGCTGAGCCTGGTGTGCGCCCTGATTGCGCGTCTGGTGTGATGGAGTACTCAAGCTTGACAGGGTCTTCACACGGGTGAAGGTCAGGGTGGGTAACATCGGCAGGTTCGGCGGTTGCCCCGCCTGTGTCGGGCTTGCTCCATGATGTGCCCATGCTTCGAGTGAAGACTTCTATGACCGATCCCCGTTCTCACGATGGCTGCCCACCCGCTGGCTCCGATCACTCACCGGTGCCAGCCACGTTCTGGTGCGCACCGGGCCAGCGCGGGCGAACGGCTTCGCGGCCCTTGATCTGGATGCTGATCGTCGCCGCCGTGCTGACCGCGGCCTGGTGGTATCCCACCTGGCGGGTCTGGATCACCCCGGACGCCGATTCCACCGCAGGGCCCGGGCCAGGACGCTTCCCCGGTGGTGGTGCGGCCGCCTGGCGCATGGGCGGCGGACGTCCGCAACCGGTGAGTGTGGGTGAAGTCAAGCAAATCGACCTGCGTCAAACCGTGAGTGCCATCGGCACGCTCACGGCCCTGAACACAGCCGTGGTGCGGGCCAAGGTGGACGGCGAACTCAAGGCGTTGCGTTTTACCGAAGGGCAAATGGTCACGGCAGGCGCCTTGCTGGCAGACATCGACGCCCGGACTTATGAAGCCCAGTTGGCCCAGGCCAAAGGCCAGCTGGAACGTGATACGGCCCAGTGGCGAAACGCGCAACTCGACCTCAAGCGCTACCGCGACTTGCTGAGTCAGGACGCCATCGCCCGACAACAGGTGGACACCCAGGAAGCCCTGGTGCGTCAGTTGCAGGGCACGGTGCAGGCCGACCAGGCCCAGGTGGACAACGCCGCACTGCAACTGTCCTACACCCAGGTCACTGCGCCCATCAGTGGACGTCTGGGCCTCAAGCAAGTCGAGCTGGGCAGTCTGGTCCGTGCGGGAGATGCGGGCGGGCTGGTGACGATCACACAAACCCAGCCCATGGCGGTGCTGTTTGCCGTACCCGAAGCTCATGTGCCGCTCATTCAGCGCAAGCTGAAAGGGGGCCAATCCCTGGCCGTCCAGGCGTGGGACCGCGAACTCAAGGAAAAACTGGCCGAAGGCCAGGTGACGACCACCGACAACGCGATTGACCTCAACACCGGCACCCTCAAGCTCAAGGCCTTGCTGGACAACCGCGACGGGGTGCTGTTCCCCAACCAGTTTGCCAACATCCGCCTGCAACTCGACACCCTCAAGGACCAGCTGGCGGTGCCCGTCACAGCGGTGCAGCGTGGCTCTGTGGGCACCTTTGTGGTGGTGGTGCAGGCCGACGGCACGGTGCAAATACGCACGGTGGAGCTGGGGGCGGTGGATGGTGAATGGCAGGCGGTCAAAGGTACGCTACAGGCCGGAGAGCGGGTGGTCACCGATGGCGCCGACCGCTTGCGCGATGGCAGCCGGGTAGAGGTGCGCAACACCGTGACGCCACCCTTGCCCAACCAGAGCCCGATGCTGGGTGGCGCGCCTGTTGCCAAACCAGAGCCGGGGGCATCAAAACGGGACAAGGCAGGATCGACAGCTGGCCAGGCCGGTCCGCGTGAGTCCACCCCACCCGGATCCACCGCGGCGGCGGGTTCTTCCACGCCTGGCGCTGCTGTGCCGAACACGCCCGGTGCGGCTGCAGGTCCAGGTAACCCAGGTGGCTCAGGTGGCTCAGGTGCCACCGGCGGACGCCCGCCCTGGATGGATCGACTTCCGCCCGAGGCCGCTGAGAAGGTCAAGAACATGAGCCCCGAGGAACGCCGTGCCTTCTTCCAGAAGATGCGTGAGCAGCGAGCCGGCGGCGGACAATGAGCGTGCTGCCCTCTGAACGGGAACCGGCATGAACCTTTCGCGGCTTTTCATCCTGCGGCCGGTGGCCACCTCACTCCTGATGGTGGCGGTGTTGTTGGTGGGGGCCCTGGCCTACCGCCTGTTGCCCATTGCTTCCCTGCCGCAGGTGGACTACCCCACCATCCAGATCACCACGCTCTATCCGGGGGCCAGCCCCGATGTGATGACCTCGTCCATCACGGCCCCACTGGAACGTCAGTTTGGCCAGATGCCCGGCCTGGACCAGATGAGCTCGGTGAGTTCGGGCGGGGCCTCTTCCATCACCTTGCGCTTTTCGCTGGATGTGACGCTGGACGTGGCTGAACAGCAGGTGCAGGCGTCCATCAATGCGGCGGCCAATTTGCTGCCCAACGACTTGCCCATGCCGCCGGTCTACAGCAAGGTCAATCCGGCTGACGCGCCCGTGCTGTCGCTGGCCATCAGTTCACCGACCTTGCCCATCACCCAGGTACACGACATCGTGGAGAACCGTCTGGCGCAGCGCCTGTCGCAGGTGGCCGGCGTGGGGCTGGTCAGCATTGCCGGCGGGCGTCGTCCCGCGGTGCGGGTTCAGGTCAATCCGCTGGCACTGGCCTCGGCCGGCTTCTCGTTGGAGGATGTGCGCACGGCCATCACACAGGCCAACGTCAACATGGCCAAGGGCAGCTTCGATGGGCCCGCACGGGCGTCGACCATCGATGCCAATGATCAATTGCGCTCGGCCGGCGAATACGCCAACCTGATCATCGCCTATAAAAACGGCAATCCCCTGCGATTGCGCGATGTGGCCACGCTGGTGGATGCGCCCGAGAACCTGCGCCTGTCCGCCTGGGCGAATTCGGCGCCCGCCATCATTCTCAACATACAGCGGCAACCCAGCGCCAATGTGATCGAGACGGTGGACCGCATCCACAAACTGCTGCCCACGCTGCGCACCACGTTGCCCGATGCGCTGGATCTGCAGGTCATGAGCGACCGCACGGTCACCATCCGCGCGTCGGTGCGTGATGTGCAGTGGGAACTGATGCTGGCCATTGCCCTGGTGGTGATGGTGATCTTCGTATTCCTGCGCAGTGCCTCGGCCACGCTCATTCCCAGCGTGGCGGTTCCGCTGTCGCTGGTGGGCACCTTTGGTGTGATGTATCTGATGGGTTTTTCCATCAACAACCTCACGCTGATGGCGCTCACCATCGCCACCGGTTTTGTGGTGGACGACGCCATCGTGATGATCGAGAACATCGCACGGCATGTGGAGAGGGGCATGAAGCCCATGCAGGCCGCCCTGGAAGGTGCGCGTGAAATTGGTTTCACCATCATCTCCCTGACCTTTTCCCTCATTGCGGTGCTGATCCCGTTGCTGTTCATGGGCGACGTGGTGGGGCGGTTGTTCCATGAATTTGCCATCACCCTGGCAGTGTCGATTCTGATTTCGGCGGTGGTGTCATTGACCCTCACCCCCATGATGTGCGCGCGCTTGTTGAAGCATCGGGGGCCGCAGACGCCCGCCGCCCCAGCACCGGATGGAACACCGGCAACCGCAGGCCCAGCGTCGTCGGCAATCCCGACGGCTTCCGATTGGTCGGCACGGACGGGACAGGCCATTGACCATTTGATCGCGCAGTACGGACAAGCCCTGCGATGGGTGCTCGACCGACCGCGCGCCACTCTCGGCGTGTTTGGTGGCACGCTGGCCCTGACGGTGTTGTTGTATTTGTGGGTGCCCAAGGGTTTCTTCCCGCTCCAGGACACCGGAGCCTTGCAAGTGATCACCGAGGCCACGCAGTCCACCTCCTTCGCAGCCATGTCCGAACGGCAGCAGGCACTGGCAGCGGAGTTCCTCAAAGACCCGGCGGTCAGCCGGCTCACGTCGTTCATTGGCATCGATGGCCAGAACAACAGTCTCAACACGGGGCGACTGCTGGTCAGCCTGGTGCCCAAGGACGAGCGTGACGCATCGTTGGTACGCATTCTGGAGCGGCTGGGTGAAGCCAGTCAGCGCGTACAGGGAATGACGGCCTACATCCAACCGGTGCAGGACCTCACCATTGAAGACCGCGTATCCCGCACGCAGTATGCGCTCATGCTGAGCGGACCGGACCCGCAAGCCTTGGCCTTGTGGTCCGGCCGTTTGCTGGAACGCTTGCGTCAATTGCCTGTCTTGTCCGAAGCCGTCAGCGATTGGCAGGACCAGGGCTTGCAAGCCTACGTGCGCATCGACCGCGAGGCGGTGGGTCGTCTGGGCGTCTCGGTGGCGGCCATCGACAACACCTTGTACAACGCCTTTGGCCAGCGTCTCATTTCCACCATCTTCACCCAGAGCAACCAGTACCGCGTGGTCCTGGAGGTAGCACCTCAACAGGGCCTGGGGTTGAGCGCACTGGAGCGACTGTATGTGCCGTCCACCAACGGCGTGCAAGTACCCCTCAGTGCCGTGGCGCAGGTGGTGGAGCGGCCCGCCACCCTGGGGGTGATGCACATGGGGCAGATGCCGGCGGTGACCATCGCGTTCAGCCCGCGCTCCGGTGTCTCACTGGGTGAGGCGGTGCAGGCGATCGAGGGGGTGCAGCGTGAGTTGCTGGCGCAGGGCTTGCCGCCCAGCATCGAAACCCAGTTCCAGGGCGCCGCCCTGGCGTTTCAGGCCTCGCTGTCCAACACCTTGTGGCTGATTCTGGCGGCGGTGGTGACGATGTACATCGTGCTGGGTGTGCTGTACGAAAGTTATATCCACCCCATCACCATCCTGTCCACCTTGCCATCGGCGGGCGTGGGGGCACTGCTGGCCCTGGGCGTGTCGGGTCAGGACCTGGGTCTCATCGCGGTGATTGGCATCATTCTGCTCATTGGCATCGTGAAAAAGAACGCGATCATGATGATCGACTTTGCCCTGGACGCGCAGCGCCACCAGGGCCTTGCACCCCGAGACGCCATCATCCAGGCGTGCCTGCTCCGCTTCCGCCCCATCCTGATGACCACGCTGTGTGCCTTGCTCGGCGCCCTGCCCCTGATGCTGGGGCAGGGGGTGGGCAGTGAGCTGCGTTCACCGCTGGGCATCACCATGGTGGGTGGCCTGATCGTCAGCCAGATGATGACGCTCTTCACCACGCCCGTGATCTACCTGGCCTTTGCCAGATGGGTTCGCCTCGAGCCTGTGCGAGAGGACGCGTGAGGTGAACGTCTCAGCCGCCTTCATCGCCCGCCCGGTGGCCACCACGCTGCTCACCCTGGCCGTGGCACTGGCAGGATTGCTGGCGTACTTTCAATTGCCCGTGGCACCCTTGCCGCAGGTGGAGTTCCCGACCATCTCGGTGCAGGCTTCGTTGCCGGGCGCGAGTCCCGAGACCATGGCCGCCACGGTGGCCACGCCGCTGGAACGCGCCCTGGGTGCGATAGCCGGCGTGACCGAGATGACGTCTTTCTCATCCCAAGGCAACACCCGGGTGACCTTGCAGTTTGAGCTTGATCGCGACATCAACGGTGCGGCCAGCGACGTGCAGGCGGCCATCAATGCCGCCCGTCCGCTGCTGCCCACAGGCATGCCCAGCAACCCGACCTACCGCAAGGTCAATCCGGCAGACGCCCCCATCATGATCCTGGCGCTGACCTCGGACACCATGACCCGAGGCCAGATGTATGACGTCGCCTCGACTGTGCTGGCGCAGCGGCTGGCGCAGGTTGACGGGGTGGGGCAGGTGACGCTGGGCGGCGGCGCCTTGCCGGCGGTTCGCATCGAACTGGACCCGGAGCGCCTCACCGCACAAGGCTTGTCGCTGGAGATGGTGCGCGCCGCTGTGGTGGCGCACAACACCAACCGACCCAAGGGGGTGGTGGAGGATGGTGACCGGGCCTGGCAGATCGAGGCCAACGACCAGGCGCGCACGGCGGCTGACTATGTGCCCTTGATCCTGCGGTATCGTGAAGGCCGCGCGGTGCGCCTGGGCGACGTGGCCGATGTGGTCGATTCGGTGCAGGACTTGCGCAACTACGGCTCGGCCGATGGCAAGCCGGCCATTTTGCTGATCCTCAACAAGCAGCCGGGGGCCAACGTCATCGAGGCGGTGCAACGTGTGCGGGCTTTGCTGCCACGCTTGCAGTCCACCATCCCGGACGCCCTGCAGATGGAGGTCGTCTCCGACCGCACGCCATCGCTCAAGGCGTCCATTCTGGAGATTCAACGTGCCCTGGCCCTGTCGGTGGCCCTGGTGGTGCTGGTGGTGGGCGTGTTCCTGCGTCGTCTGCGGGCGGCTGTGATCCCCAGTGTGGCGGTGCCGGTGTCGCTGGCGGGCGCTTTCGGGGTCATGTACCTCATGGGCTACAGCCTCAACAACCTCTCGCTCATGGCGCTGACCATTGCCACCGGCTTTGTGGTGGACGACGCCATCGTGGTGCTGGAAAACGTGACGCGCCACCTGGAGCGCGGGGCCTCGCCCTGGCAGGCTGCCCTGGCCGGTTCGCGCGAAATAGGCTTCACCGTCATCTCCATCAGCCTGTCCCTGATTGCCGTGTTCATTCCCATTCTGCTGATGGGGGGTGTGCTGGGGCGCTTGTTTCAGGAGTTCGCCATCGTGCTGTCGGCGGCCATTCTGATTTCGCTCGTGGTCTCGCTCACCACCACGCCCATGATGTGTGCCGGCTTGTTGCGACCCGAGCCCCCGCGCAGCGGGCGCAGACGCGTGCGGTGGTCGCTGTGGTACCGGCGCTCGTTGGCCTGGTCACTGCGACATGGTCCTGTGCTGTGGCTGATTTTGCTGGCCGTGATTGCCCTCAACGTCACCTTGTACCGCAGCATCCCCAAGGGGTTTTTTCCGCAGCAGGACACGGGGCGCATCTTTGGTGCGATTCGTGCCGACCAGAGCTCATCGTTCCAGGCCATGCAGCAACGCCTGGACACCTTCATGAAGATTGTGCGCGACGACCCGGCAGTGGCCAACGTCACGGGCTTCACCGGGGGCGGGCAGCGCAACGCGGCCCAGATGTTTGTCTCACTCAAGCCCCGCGCCGAGCGGGATGCGAGCGCCGATCAGGTGGTGGCGCGGCTGCGCGGCAAGTTGGCACGCGAGCCCGGGGCACGCCTGTTTCTGGTGCCGGGACAGGATATCCGCATCGGCGCGCGGCAATCGAGTGCGCAGTACGAGTACACCTTGAAGGCCGATGAGTTGCGCGAGTTGCGCGAGTGGGAGCCGCAGATCCGGCGGGCCCTGAGCCGCCTGCCCCAGCTCGAGGACATCAACACCGATTACGAGGACCGCGGTTTGCAAACCACGCTGGTGATCGACCGGGATGCGCTGGCGCGCTTGAACCTGACCATGCGCGACGTGGACACGGCCTTGCAAAATGCCTACAGCCAGCGGCAGGTGGGTGTCATCTACAACCCGCTGAACCAGTACCGCGTGGTGCTGGAACTCGCCCCCCCGCATCTGCAGCGGGATGATTCGTTGTCTCGCATGCAGTTCATCAACAGCCAGGGGCAGTCGGTACCGCTCTCGGCGTTTGCGAGGATCGAACTCACCAACACAGCGCTGGCCGTGAGCCATGAAGGTGGCGTACCGTCTGACACTTTCAGCTTCAGTCTGGCACCCGGGGTGTCGCTGTCCGAGGCCACGCAGGCCGTCCGGGATGTCATGGCGGAACTCAAGACACCGGTGTCCATCCGGGGCAGCTTTTCAGGGACGGCCAACGCCTTCCAGAAATCCTTGGACACACAGCCCTTGCTGATCCTCACGGCGCTCATCACCCTGTATCTGGTGCTCGGGGTGCTGTACGAGAGCCTCCTGCACCCGCTGACCATCCTGTCCACCCTGCCGTCCGCAGGGGTGGGCGCCTTGCTCGCCTTGATCGTGAGCGGTACCGAGTTTTCCATCATCGCCCTGATCGGTGTGATCTTGCTGATTGGCATCGTGAAGAAGAATGCGATTCTCATGATTGATTTCGCCATCACGCGTGAACGCATGGGTTTTACCCCCACTCAGGCCATCTACCGCGCCTGCCTGTTGCGGGTGCGCCCGATCCTGATGACCACACTGGCCGCGATGCTGGGCGCGTTGCCGCTGGCGCTGGGCAGTGGTGATGGGGCCGAGTTGCGACGCCCGCTGGGGCTGTCGGTGCTGGGGGGGTTGGTGTTGAGTCAATTGCTGACGCTCTACACCACGCCGGTGGTGTATGTGACGCTGGAGCGTATGCGCAGTCGCTGGTTGCGCGGTCGAAGGAGAGAACATGTGGCAACACAGACTGCGTGAAGCCGGGGCCCTGGTGGCCGTCCTGATCAGTGTGGGGGCGTGTTCCTTCATTCCTCCATTACCCCAGCTGGGGAAAGAACCGGGTACAGCCTTCAAGCGCTCCCCTACGGCCTCTGCCGAGCAGGCGGCACCCGCTGAGACCGTCCGGTGGACGGTGCTCAACGACCCGGTGCTGGACCGTTTGCAAACACAACTGTTGCAAGGCAACCTCTCGCTCGCCACCGCCGCTGTTCAGGTACGACGCGCGCAAGCTTCATTGGCCACAGCGCAGGCCAGCCTGTGGCCCAGCGTCAACCTCAATACCGGTATGACGCGCAGCGCCAACCAGTTGGGGGCAGCGCCAGGCACCAGTTACAGCTTGGGCGCACCGGTGAGCTGGGAAGTTCAATTGTGGGGACGTGTGGATGCCCTCTCCACGGTCGCGCGTGCGGGTGTGCAGGCTTCGCAGGAGGATCTGTCCGCTGCCCGCTTGTCTTTGCAAGCCACGCTGGTGTCCACCTACGTGGGGTTGAGAACCGCTGAACGGCAGGAGCAGGTGCTGCGCCAGGCCGAAGCGGCGCAGCAACGGTCGCTGGAGTTGACCCAGGCGCGGTACCGATCGGGTGTGGTGTCGGCGGCCGATGTGGCTCAAGCCCAATCGCAATGGAAGTCCACCCAGGCACAACGCATCGACGTGGGCACCCAACGCGCACAGCTGGAGCACGCCTTGGCGGTGCTGTTGGGAAAAACGCCTGCCGAATTGCAGGTTGATCCCCTCCCGGCCAATGCATCGTGGCCGCCCGCTGTCGCGCCTTTGCCGACTTTGCTGCCCGGCACCTTGATTCAGCGCCGCCCCGATATCCGTGCCGCCCAGCAGCGGGTGGTGGCCGCCAATGCGCAAATTGGTGTGGCCCGTGCAGCGTTTTTCCCCACCTTGAATTTTTCTGCCAACGCAGGCTACCGCAACCCCGAGTTGGGTTCCCTCATCAGCACCAGCAGCCGTGCATGGTCCCTGGGGCCATCATTGGCGTTTTCGGTGTTTGACGGCGGACAGCGTCGTGCGGCCCAGGCCGATGCCGAGGCAGCACTCGAGCAGGCCACGATTGCCTATCGGCAAGTGGTGCTGACGGCGTTTCAAGAGGTGGAGGACAACCTGGTGGCGGCATCCCAGTTGCAGGACCAGGCCCAGGCCTTGGACGAAGCACTGGGGGCCGCACAGCGCAACCTGTCCCTGACACAAGAGCAGTACAAGGCGGGCACCGTCAGTTATCTGAACGTGGTGCAGGCGCAGACCGCGGCACTGACGGCGGAGCGCAGCTTGCTGGAAGCACAAAGTCGTCGGGTGCTGGCGTTGACCCTCCTGATGAAGAATGTGGCGGGGGCGTATTGACGCAGCGCCCGTGATGACCATGCCGCGATGGGCGGCGCGGGTGAATCAGGTGCCCGCCAACGCCGCTTCCTGCACACGCCGGATGTGCTCGCCCACGGCTGGACCTTTCAGACCCTGTGCCAGTGCCTGCGCCGATGCCGCCGAAGTGTCCACGGATTGCAAGCGCTCCAGCTGACGCTTCAAACGTTCAACGGCGCGCAGGGGCTCAACAGCTTCCAGGCTGTGAGGGGATGCGGGTGGCTGCATCGATGGCTGGGCGTGCTCAGGTGCCAGGGCGTTGGCCATGTAAGTCAAGGCGTCCAGAGCGGCTTGCAACCGCTCAGGACGACGCATGGCGTCGCACTTCAACAGAAGAGTCAGGCACTGCCCGACCGGCCAGTGGATCATGCCGCTCCATTGCCAGCGCAAAAGACGGGTGAGTTCAATCACCTCACGCACATCCACCGGCAGGATCAGGGGCGACAGCGCCCAGGGTGGGGTCATTGCCCGGGCGTTGTCAGCGGGGTGTGTTGCATCGTCGTGGGCAAAGACGCAGGCGGCGCGCACTGCCAACGGGGTCTCGGACCGTGCGGCCAGCGCCAGGGCGTTGCATTGCGGTGGGTGCTGTGGCAACAAGCGTTGCCAGGCACCACACTGGCTCAGTACTTCGATCATGCGTGTGGGCCTGGCGGCCATGAGTCCCCGTGCCAGCTCCTGCCACACACGCTCACCCACCAGCGCATCCACCTCGCCACGCTGCACCATCTCGCGCATGAGCGTCAGGGTGTCCGGTGCCACGCTGAAATCCGGGAACCGCGCGGCAAAGCGCGCCACACGCAGGATACGCACGGGGTCTTCCCGAAAGGCATCCGTCACATGGCGCAACACCCGTGCCTGGATATCCCGCAGACCACCATAGGGGTCGATGATGTGGCCTTGGGCATCCTGCGCCATCGCGTTGATGGTGAGGTCGCGCCGCGATAAATCCTGCTCCAGCGTGACATCGGGGGCTGCGTGCACCACAAAGCCCCGGTACCCCGGCGCCGTCTTGCGCTCGGTACGCGCCAGCGCGTATTCCTCATGTGTGCGTGGATGCAGAAACACCGGGAAATCCCGCCCGACGGGCTCATAGCCCTGGTCCAGCATCTGCTGCGGCGTGGCGCCCACCACCACCCAGTCGCGGTCAGACCCGCTCAAGCCGAGCAGACCATCGCGCACCGCGCCGCCAACCAGATACACATCCATGCGCGAAGTGTAGTCAATTGACCCAACGGGGTCAGATCCCGATTATTCTGGCTAGCCATCAGGAGCATCGTTAAAAACAATCGGAATCTGACCCCGATTAGGCGTGGGGAAGTTCTTGGGGATAATCCGCGCATGGTGACTCTGCATCGATGGGCGGTGGTGGGTGTGTCCTTGGCGGTGGTGCTGGGCGTGGATGCGTATCGCCGTGCAGAACAGCCCCAAGTGTCCGCGACATCGGCCCGCGTGGAGCGTGTTTCAGAGGGTGCACCGACCTGCACCTGGTCGCCGGAGTCACGCCGCGTGTTGCCCATGCCGGCCGGCGTGGAAGCTGCGCATGCCAGCAGCCTGCTGGTCGTGCCGCCCACACACCCGGAGCACCATCGCACGGTGATGATGGCGTTCTGGTTTGCGGGCACGCGAGAGAGCGCAGCGGATGTGAACATCGTGGCGTCCCGGTTGGACCGCGCAACTCGCGAATGGAGTCCGGCCTTCACCGTGGTGGATCGGGAACAGGCCGGGCGTGCGCTGGGCGTGCGTTTGCGCCGACTGGGCAATCCGGTGGGGTGGGCTGATGCGCAGGGTCGGTTGCATCTGTTCGTGGTGGGCACTGGCCTGGGTGGCTGGGCGGCTTCGCGGGTGGTACACCTGCAAGAGGACGCCACTCACCCCCAAGGGTTGTGGCAAGCGCGCGGTATTCTGCCGCTGACACCCCTGGTGCCTTCCTTAAATACCAGCGTGCTGGTGCGCACCGCGCCGATGCCACTCGACGATGGGGGCGCCTTGCTCCCGGTGTATTTCGAGCTGGGCATGAAGCACAGTGCGGTGGTGCGACTCGGGCCTGCGGGGGACATGCAAGCACTGCAACGCATCACCCGTCGTCATGATGTCTTGCAACCCGCGTTGGTGCCGCTCTCACCACAGCATTGGCTGGCGTTTCATCGCAACCAGGGGCCCTCGAATCGCCTGGCTGTCTCCGCCACCACCGATGCCGGCGCCCACTGGCAGGACGAACCCGATGCGGTCTTCAGCAACTCCGACTCGTCCGTGGCCGCGCTGCGGTCCCTCAACGGCACCATGGTGCTCTTGCATAACCCCGCCGAGCGAGGGCGCCAGGCGTTGTGGCTGAGTCAAACCACGCACCCGCAAGACCCGACGACCTGGCGCACACGCCCGGTGGTGGAAGGTGATGCAGGCGATGAATATTCGTATCCCAGCGTGGCGGAATTGCCGGTCGCATCTCCGTCGGGCCTGGCGTCTGAGTTGTGGGTGAGCTACACCCATCGCCGACAGGCCATTGCGGTGGAGCGTTGGGTGGCAGATTGCGGGAAAGCACCATGACGGCAGATTGGATGTTGTGGCCACTGTTGCCTGCCTGGGCCTGGCCGTTGACATGGGCTGTCGTTGCCGCCGCCTGTGTGGTGTGGCTGTGGCCCCGTGAAGCGCGCCATCACCCCTCCAGCACCGCTCAAGCGCAAACCGCGACGGGCCCTTCCCGCGCACACAGAAAAGTCAAAGGCCCCGCATGGCTGATGGGCGTCATGGCTGGTGGGGTGGCGTGTCTGGCCGTGTGGCCCCAGGGGGGCTGGTCCGGGTACGCAGCCCTGGCCCTGCAATCCCCCAGCCTCTTGACCTTGACCTGGGCCATCGTGTGCTTGTGGCAGTCCACAGGATGGACCGAGCCCGCGCATGACCCCGATCGCGTCCCCGCTCCTGCCTGGGTGCTTCTGTGTGTGGTGGGTTGGATGCTCACGATCGACACGCTGAACCTCTGGCCGTCTGCCTGGGATGTCCGCTTCTATGCCTGGGGCTTTTCCGCGGGCAGTCTCTGGTTGTCAGTCTTGGTGGTGTTGCTCATGGCTGGCGTACGGCATGGCCCCTGGGTGTGGACCAGCATCGCTGTCCTCTTGCTTTACGCGGGCCTGCGTTGGCCCACCGGCAACGTGTGGGACGCCTGGCTGGATCCTGCGGTGTGGATGGTGGCGCACGTGCAAACCGTGAAGTCTGCCTGGTCATGGATCCGGGTCGGTCGTGGACACTGAAAACCCGCGACACGGCCTCAGCGTCAAGCACCCCACTGCACACAACCAGCGACACAGGCGTTAGCGCCCAGTGCCGACCGCTTATCGCTTCACCAGCAGATATTCACGCCAGAACAACAGCACCTCGGGTGTTTGCACACTCTGCCAGTTGACGTCGCTTGACCGGTGACGTCCACGGATCACCAGACGCTGGCCCATCACCTCACAGCCAGCGGCCTCGCAATCGGGCTCGGCCTCGTTCCAGACGCGACGCACAATCACGGCATCATGGTCCTGGAACCAGGCACGAAGCTGCGGGGCATCGGTGGGCACTTCTTCGCGGTAGGGTGTGATCTCGTGAACCCCGGGCAACACAAATCGCCAGCGTTCGAAGTCACCATTGAAATTGCTGGGTGTGAGCAGATGCGCCCCTTGTACGCGGGCCTGCGCACGTGCGTCGTACTGGTTGCCTGGCGCATGCAACGGCGCGTTGAGCAGACCAAACCACGCAAAGAGGCTCACGCACAAGCCCAGCAGCCACAGCCAGCTGGCGCGCAACGTGGTGTCCGAGGCACTGGGCCAGAGCAATCGCAGCAGCGCCAGCACTTGTAACACGAGAATCAGCAGCAGACCCAAACGGCCCCACAGGGGATAGAGATCCAGCCGCCAGCCGCCCCACAGGAACAGGCCCAGGAAGCCCAGTCCACCCAGACCCATCAGACAGCCCAGTACCAATGCAACACGCTGGGCCCAGCGTGGCAGTTGCCACAGGTGCAAGGCGCAGAGCACGGCCACCATGGGCATGAGGGGAATGAGATAGCGCGCGGAGCGCTGACTCGGCACCATGAAAAAGAGACTCATCACGGCGATGTATATCCACAGCAGCGCAGTGGGTTGTACCGTTCCCTGTTGCCGCGCGCGCCAGGTGGCGGGCCACGCCTTCAGGCCCATCACCATCACGGCTGCAATCAGGGGACCCAGCACCAGGCCGTTTTGCACCAGGGCCAGCGATTGCACCCAGATGCTGTTGCCGCCGACCAGCGCGGTGCGCCAGTACACCGACTCTTGTGCGCCTCCCACCTTGCCCCAGTTCTCACCCACCACAAATTCGCGCCACACCGACAGCGGGTCCGGATCGATCACAAACCACAACGCAAACAGCCCAGTGCCCAAGGCCACCGACACGCCTACCCGCCACATGGCGCGCCACCAGTGACGGGGATGTTGCCAGCACAGCGCCAACCACATGGTGGCACCCAGAGGCGCCAACAGCACGAAGGATTTGTGCAAGGCCACCATGCCCCAGCTCAAGCCGGTCAGCACAAAGAATCCAGCGCCGGGTAACGCAACGCGTTGTGGTGCGCGCCCGGTTCCCCGCAACTGCACCGCCAGCAAGGCCCAGAACGGCAACCCCATCCAGAAGGTTTCGATGGCGCTGGTGAGGTAGGGTCGTCCGTAGCGGTAGGTGCTGAAACATCCCAGGTAAATCAACCCGCCGATGTACGACAAGGTCACGGCGTCCAGCGGTGCTCGCTCAACCGTGGGGTGCATGGATGGCCAGCGCGCCAGACGTCGTGTGGCCCACACCACCAGCACCGTGGTGGCCAGGGTGTAGAGCAGACTGGGCAAACGAATCCACCACAGGCTCCAGTCCAGCCCCAGCCACAGCGGCACCATGGCTTGCCAGATCAGCAGGGGCGGCTTGGTGTTGCGCATGTCTTGAATGCCCGACACCAGGGGCAGCCAATGTCCCGTGATATCCGTCTGCAACCAGGTCTGAAACGCAATGTGGGCATACACCAGCTCATCGCCGTTGCGGGGAATGTTCTCGCCCCCCAGGTCAAACAGATACACCGCCAAGGTCAGCAGCAGCAAGGTGAGACTGATCTGCCGGTAGCGCTGGCGGGTTTCGTCCTCATCCACATCGCGGGGATTGCCGCGGAATGTCCACCAGTCGTTGGCGGCGTAATTGACCACGCTGGCCACCACAATGGCCAGTACGTTGCCCATCAGGTAGTGCATGTGCTGCGCCAACCACAGGGTCAGGATGTATTGCACGCTGGTGCCGAGCCACGAGGCCAGCGCATAGCGCGCGAATTGCCCCGCGACCGTCCCACGCCATTGGGACTGACGGTCCTGCCAGGTCCAGCGCCGGTTCCAGACAAAATTGTTGAGGGTGGCCAGACCAATGGCGCAAGCCAGCGAGGCATAGAGCCGCTGGGTGGCCGGTTCAATCGACGCCAGTAAAAATTCTTGCGCGAGGTACAGCACCAGCAAATTGACCAGCGTGCCACTGGCTCCGACCAGCCCGAATTTGAGATAGCGCCAGCGGCTCACGAACTCAACCGTTGCAAGGCCATCGACAACACCTGCGCGGGCTCGATCACCTGCAGGCAGCGGTTGTCGCCATCACAGAAACTGTCGCGGTGGTTGTACGCACTCAGACAGGGCGAGCACGCCATGCCGGACTCGAGCACGGTCGCGCGTGGGCTGATGGGCCCGTACAGGCGTGACGTCTCGGGTCCAAAGAACACCAGCGTGTGGATGGGCGTGAGACTGGCAAAGTGGCCAGGTCCGCCATCATTGGTGATCAGCAAATCGGCCTGGTGAAACAGCATCAGCAGTTCGCGCAGGTTGCGTGTATACCCGGTCAGGTCACGACAGGCGGGGTGTTGCAAGGCCGTCAACACGCGTTGGGCTTGCGTGGTGTCCTCAGGCAAGCCGATCAGCCCCACGGCGCAACCCTGGTTCAGCAGTTCGCGGGCCAGTTCGATGTAATGCGCTTCCGGCCAGGCCCGGATCGGCAGGGCCCCGCCACTGACATACAGCAGCACGCGATGTGAAGGGCGGTCAAACACGGCATGGTCAGCCATCAAGCGCTGGCGGAATTGGTGCGACTCGTCCGCGTCCAGCGGTAGCGACCGAAGCGATGGGGGCAGCTGCGGCAGGACCCAGCGGTTCAGCGGTCGCACACGTCCCAATTCCTCAGGATGGGCCAGGGCGCGTGCCATGACCCGTGCCAGCCCGAGAAACTGCAGGCTGATGTGTTGATAGGGGTTGTAGGGCACGGCCGCGTTGGTGAAGTTGCCACGGTACAGGCCTTCTTGCGTGTGCGGTGTGAAGCCTACCCGCACGCGGGCACCGCAGCCATACGAGAGCAGGGCGCTGATACGTGAAAACAATTCGCCATCGATGACGCCATCGAGCTTGAGGGCGCGCAGATCTCGCAAGGTTCCCCACAGGCTCGCGAGCAAATGGCCCAGCGAGCTGTCATCGATGGAGTGCAGGTTCGACTCGGGCACAAACCCCACCAGACGCATCACCGACTGGTTTCTGCGCAGTTGCAGCACGTGCAACTGCGCACCCGGATGGGCTCGCTGCAACTCGTCAAACATGGCTTGCGCCAGCACCACCGAGCCCATTTCAGAGAGCAAAATGACCAGCAAACGGCGGGGGGTGTGGCCCTCGACCTGCACCGTGCGGCGGGTCAGGCTGTGCCAGCGCGACAGGCCCCAGCACAGCACCTGCCCCACCCAGCGATCGATGGCGCGTTGAACAGACAGTTTCATCTGAGCGGCATTATCCCATCGGGATTCCGCTGCAGCCACCATCGGCGGGATAATCGGGCCATGAGCCAACTCGACACCCTCAAACAATTCACCACGGTCGTGGCCGACACCGGCGACTTTCATCAACTCGCCCAGTTCAAACCGCAGGATGCCACCACCAACCCCTCACTGATCCTCAAGGCAGTGCAAAAGCCCGAGTACCAGCCCCTGCTCCAGGCGAACCTGGCCCAGCATGGCCGATTGCCGATGGATGAGCGCATCGACCGTTTGCTGGTGCGTTTTGGCTGCGAAATTCTGTCGATCATTCCAGGACGCGTCTCGACCGAGGTGGATGCCCGCCTGAGCTTTGATACCGCTGCCACGGTGGCGCGGGCGCGTCGGCTGATGGCGCTGTACCAGGCTGAAGGGGTGGCTCGCGAACGTGTGCTGATCAAGATCGCTTCCACCTGGGAGGGAATTCAGGCGGCTGCCGAACTGGAGCGCGACGGCATCCACACCAACCTCACGCTGCTCTTTTCGCTCTGTCAGGCGGTGGCCTGCGGACAGGCGCGCGTGCAACTCATCTCGCCCTTTGTGGGCCGCATCTACGACTGGGTCAAGAAATCAGCGGGGGCCGCCTGGGATGAAGCTGCGCAAGCCGGCGTGAACGATCCCGGCGTCAAGTCTGTTGCGCAGATTTACCAGTATTACAAGCACCATGGCATTGCCACGGAAGTCATGGGGGCCAGCTTTCGCAACGTGGGGCAGATCCTGGCCCTGTCCGGCTGTGACCTGCTCACGATCAGTCCGGAATTGCTGACGCAGTTGGCGGCCAGCCAGGAACCGCTGATGCGCCATCTGGACGCCGAGCGTGCCCGCGCCACGGCAGTCCCCGCCCTGCACTACAACGAATCAGGTTTTCGACTGGCCCTCAATGAAGATGCCATGGCCACCGAGAAACTGGCCGAGGGGATTCGCGCGTTTTGTGGGGATGCGGTGAAGCTCGAGGCCTTGATGCACGGCTGATCCGCAGCGCTTTGAAACCGGTATAAAAAAAGGGCCGCTTCACAGCGGCCCTTTTCATGGAGCAGACAGCTCAGGTGCCAGGCATTACATGCCCATGCCACCCATGCCGCCCATACCACCCATGTCACCGCCAGGCATGGCCGGTGCGTCTTCTTTCGGGGCCTCGGCCACCATGCACTCGGTCGTCAGCATCAGGGATGCGACGGATGCTGCGTTTTGCAGCGCGGTGCGGGTCACCTTGGTGGGGTCCAGGATACCCATTTCGATCATGTCGCCATAGGTGTCGTTGGCGGCGTTGAAGCCGTAGTTGCCTTTGCCGCTCAACACGGCGTTGACCACCACGCTGGGCTCGCCACCGGCGTTGTAAACGATCTCGCGCAGGGGCGCTTCGATGGCCTTCAACACCAGCTTGATGCCGGCGTCCTGGTCAGCGTTGTCACCCTTGATGGCGCCAGCCGTCTGACGGGCGCGCAGCAGGGCCACGCCACCGCCGGCCACGATGCCCTCTTCCACTGCAGCGCGGGTGGCGTGCAGGGCGTCTTCCACGCGGGCTTTCTTTTCTTTCATCTCGACTTCGGTGGCAGCACCGACCTTGATGACGGCCACACCGCCAGCCAGCTTGGCCACGCGCTCTTGCAGCTTCTCGCGGTCGTAGTCGGAGGTGGCTTCCTCGATCTGGATGCGGATTTGCTTGACGCGGGCTTCGATGTCAGCGGCAGCGCCAGCGCCGTCGATGATGGTGGTGTTTTCCTTGCCCACTTCAACGCGCTTGGCCTGTCCCAGATCAGCCAGCGTGACCTTGTCGAGGGTCAGGCCGACTTCCTCGGCAATCACCTTGCCGCCGGTCAGGATGGCGATGTCTTCCAGCATGGCCTTGCGACGGTCGCCAAAGCCCGGGGCCTTGACAGCCACGACCTTGAGGATGCCGCGGATGGTGTTGACCACCAGGGTGGCCAGCGCTTCACCTTCGACCTCTTCGGCGATGATCAGCAGCGGACGGCCGGCCTTGGCCACGGCTTCCAGCGTGGGCAGCAGGTCACGGATGTTGCTGATCTTCTTGTCGAACAGCAGGACGAAGGGGTTGTCCAGCAGTGCGACTTGCTTCTCGGGGTTGTTGATGAAGTAGGGAGACAGGTAGCCGCGGTCGAACTGCATGCCCTCGACGACGTCGAGTTCGTTGTTCAGAGACTTGCCGTCTTCCACGGTGATCACGCCTTCTTTGCCCACTTTGTCCATGGCATTGGCGATGATTTCACCGATGCTGGAATCGCTGTTGGCAGAGATGGAACCCACCTGGGCAATTTCCTTGCTGGTGGTGGTGGCCTTGGTGGCCTTCTTGAGCTGCTCGATCAGAGCGGCCACGGCCTTGTCGATGCCGCGCTTGAGGTCCATCGGGTTCATGCCGGCGGCCACATACTTCATGCCTTCGCGCACGATGGCTTGGGCCAGCACGGTGGCGGTGGTGGTGCCGTCACCGGCGTTGTCGGAGGTCTTGGAAGCCACTTCCTTGACCATCTGGGCGCCCATGTTCTGCAGCTTGTCTTTCAGCTCGATTTCCTTGGCCACGGACACACCGTCCTTGGTCACGGTGGGGGCGCCGAAGGAGCGCTCGAGCACCACGTTGCGGCCTTTGGGGCCCAGGGTCACTTTGACTGCGTTGGCCAGGATGTTCACACCCTCAACCATGCGCGCACGGGCTTCGCCGCCAAACACTACGTCTTTTGCTGCCATTTTCTATTCCTTGACTGTTGAACGAATTACTTCTCGACGACCGCGAACAGGTCTTCTTCTTTCATGACGAGGAGTTCCTCGCCGTCGACCTTGACGGTCTGGCCGCTGTACTTGCCGAACAGAACGCGGTCACCGACTTTCACGCCCACGGGCGAGAGTTCGCCTTTGTCGTTCTTCTTGCCCGGGCCAACGGCCAGGATCTCGCCCTGGTCAGGCTTCTCGGCGGCGGCGTCGGGGATGACGATGCCAGAGGCAGTTTTGGTTTCGCTGTCGATGCGCTTGACGATCACGCGATCGTGCAGAGGACGAAGTTTCATGAAATCTCCCAAATGGTGAATCAGATCGAGTAAAACAAAACACCTACAGGACGTAGGTGCCATTTGTCTTGTGGAGTTGAGTTCAAGGGTGTTAGCACTCAACTCCAACGAGTGCTAATCATACGGGCATTTGCAGGCATTTCAAGCGGCTGCAGGAAAACCCATGCTGTGAGGCCAGGGTTTGAACAGGAGGAACTGACCGGAATTCCCCCTTTTTTTCGTGGAATGCCCTTCTGAAATACCGAGAAACGACTAGCCTATTCACATTTTGTCATTACTAAATCGTGTTATTCATTAGAAATTAACCCATTCGTATAGTTTTGCTCGACTCATGGTCCGCTCCACCACAGAAGCGGACTTTTCCTGAATCCTGAAAGCGAAACTGACGGTGGCACTTCCTGACCATGACTCTGCAACCCGGCCTGCCACTCGGCCTGGCGTTTTAGTTCGGCTGCTTGGGCTGATCCTGGCGGGGCTGACCACGCAGGCCGTGCAGGCCCAAGGCGTGCCCCGACCCAGCCCGGCCGATTGGGTGAATGCTGTGCTGACTGCGCACCCCCTGATTCGCGCCCGGACCGAGGAGTCGCGTGCCGCTGAAGCGGATGTGCAGGCTGCGCGTTGGCAATACGGACCCACCCCCAGTCTCAGCACAGACACGCTGCGTGGCCAGGCGGCTTCGGTCACACGTTTGTCGCAGCCCCTGTGGGATGGGGGAAAAATTGCGGCCGGCGTTGCCCAGGCTGACATCAGACGGCAGCTATCGTTCATCGGACTGCGCGAAACCGAACACGAATTGGCCGCCAAGGTGCTGGGGCACTGGCAAACCTATGTGGTGCAGGACGCACGTGTTCAGGTGTTTGAGCGCGGGATGCAGTCGCTGCAAGACCTGGATGCCCTGATGTCGCGTCGCACCGAGGCCGGTGTCTCGGCGCAGGCGGACCTCACGCTGGCGCGTGTGCGACTCATGCAAACCCGCGCCGATTGGCTGCAGGCACGTGCTGCGCGAACCGCCGCCCTGAACCAGCTCCTGCAGTTGGCGCAACTGGATGCAGCGCCCCCCCCCGTGGCAGAACGGATGCCCCAACCCCTGATCCCCGATCCCGATGTGGGTGTGGCCCAACTGCGTGACCAGGCTCGTCAGCAACACCCGGTGGTGGCCCGTCTGCAGTGGCAACTGAAACAGCAACACGTCGAACTCACCGCCTTCAAGGCCGAGCTCTGGCCCACCCTGTCCTTGCGCGCCGAGCACCAACGCGGCCAGATCGATGGCACCTTGCCGGAGGGCAGACGTCTGTACGCCACGCTGCAATATTCCCTGGGTGCGGGTGTATCGGTCATCCCCAGGTTGGAGGCCGCGCAGGTGCGCATTCAAGCACTGGAGCGACAACAGGAAGGTGCCCTCAATGAACTGGACGAGCGCCTGTTGCAGGACTGGCAGGATGACTCGGCCTTGCGCTTGCGTCTGCCCGAACTCGAGGCGGTGCAGGCCACGGCCCAGGAATTGACGGAGTCGTCCAAGCGCCTCTTCGTCACAGGCCGCAAAAGCTGGCTCGATTTGCAAAATGCCGTGCGTGAACAACTGCAGGCCGAACTCGCCTGGACGGAAGCGAAAGCGTTGAGTGAGGCGTTACGCTACCGACTCGCCCTCGATGCCGGTGTGGTGTTTTGGCGGCCCGGCGGAGAGCGGCCATGATGGACAGTGCCACCACGCAGGCCCCCTCACTGGACCTGAGCCAGCAAGCGGCCTGGCTGATCCGCCGCTGTCGACAGTTGCGGTCATGGCTTCATCACGACCGACCTGATGTGGTGGCGTCATGTGTCCAGGCCATGTCGGGTACCGAGGTCCTGCACATGAGCGGGGCGCATGTGGTGCAAGCGTGTCAAACCCTGGAGGCCGCGTTGCATGCACTGGGTTGTCCACGACTGTTGTGGTCCACCCGGCATGGCGCAGGCGCCGGCCCCTGGATCGGGTGTGCGCCGCAGGTGGGCTGGTTCATCCTGCACGCCCGGCAGCCAGAGGGTCATTGGCTGATTGAAACCCCCGCTGGCGCAGGGCGCCATGCCGAGTTGCCGGCACAAGCGCGTCTGGCGCCGTTGCCTCTGAGCGTGGGGTGGACCCGTGAGGGCTCCATGCGATCCCTGGTACTGCAAAACCTGCAAGACAACCGTGCGGGTCTCATGCAGGTGGCCCTGTGCAGCATCACGGTCAATCTGTTGCTGCTGGCCACCTCGCTTTACAGCATGCAGGTCTATGACCGCGTCATTCCCTCGCACGGACTGTCCACGCTGGTCACGCTCACGGTGGGCGTGTTGCTGGCCATCAGCCTGGAGTTATTGACCAAGTTGGCGCGGTCTGCGCTGATGGACCACAACATCCGGGCGATGGACACGCAGTTGTCACGCCATATTTTCGAGCGATTGCTGCGGGTGCGGCTGGATCAGTTCCCGCCCAGTGTGGGCACCTTGTCGTCGCAATTGCGCAGTTACGAAATGATTCGCAGTTTTGTCTCGTCGATGGCGCTGTACACCTTGGTCGACGCTCCCTTTGCGCTGGTATTCCTCGTGATCATGGTTTTGATTGGTGGCGGCCTGGTGGCGGGTGTGGCCGCGGTCTTTTTGCTGCTTGCGTTGGCTGTGGGGTTGTTCGCGCGCACCCGTATCGAATCGCACACGCGCTTGAGCATGGCGGCCAGCAACCGCAAGCTGGGCCTGTTGGTGGAAACCGTCGAGGGGGCAGAGTGCATCAAGTCACAGGGCAGTGGCTGGACGTTTCTCAACCGCTGGAATGCCTTGTCCGAGCAAGGCATTGCTGAAGACGCCAAGGTACGGCACAGCAGTGAATCGGCCACCTACTGGGCTGGTTTTCTTCAGCAGGTCAGCTACGTCATGCTCATTGCCGTGGGCGCCTGGATCGCCTCCACCACGGCGGATCTCACCGCCGGTGGCTTGATTGCCTGCTCCATCATTTCCGGCCGGGTGCTGGCACCCATTGGATCCTTGCCAGGACTGATGGTTCAGTGGGCCAACGCCCAATCGGCCCTGGACAGCCTGGAGCGTATTTTCTTGTTGCGCAGTGATAACCATGGCGTCGAACAACCGGTGGAGCGTGACGATGTGCGCGGTGATCTGGACGTTCAGGAACTCGAGTTTGGGTATGGCGCAGGGCTGCGGGCTCTGAGTCTGGCCAGGTGGTCGGTATCGTCGGGTGAGCGTGTGGCGGTGCTGGGCCTGGTCGGGTGTGGCAAAAGCACCTTGCTCAAGCTGCTGGCGGGGTTGTATGCGCCGCAGACCGGCCGGGTGTTGCTCGATGGGCTGGACATTCAGCAGTTGTCGCGTGCCAGTCTCAACCAGAGCCTGGCCTATTTGCCGCAGGATGTCCGTCTGTTTTCGGGAACCCTGCGCGACAACCTCGTCAGCGGGTTGGTCGGTGTCGACGATGACACCGTGTTGCGTGTCTGCGCCGAATGCGGCCTGATGGGGCTGATCAGGTCGCACCCACGCGGACTGGACTTGCCCATCGGCGAAGGCGGCAGTGGTGTCTCGGGCGGGCAACGTCAGGCTGTGGGACTGGCGCGCACCTTGCTCGCTCGCCCCCGGGTGTGGCTGCTGGATGAGCCCACCGCGGCCATGGATGACAGCTCGGAAGTTGCGGCGATGAACGCCATTCAACGGCATCTGGCGGCCACCGACACCCTGGTGCTGGTCACCCACAAGCCGCGGTTGTTGGCGCTGGTCAATCGTGTGGTGGTGCTCGGCCCTCAGGGCGTGGTGCTGGATGGCCCGCGCGATCAGGTGTTGCAGCAACTTCAGGGGGGTGCAACCCTGTCACCGACCTCCATGAAACAACCAACGGGGGATTCATCCTCCGTGCGCGAACAGGTGCCGGCATGAGGCGCGATGTGTTTTCTCCCGCGCGCCGCGTGCGTGCGCTGGTGATGCTGGGACTGGTGGTGACGCTGCTGGTGAGTGGATGGGTGTGGGCAGCCTTCATGCACCTTGAGTTGCGTTCACAAGCCATGGGCCAGGTGGTCGCCAGTGAGCGCACGCAGGTGGTGCAGGCGTCGGTCGATGGTGTGATGGAGCGAATGCTGGTGCGAGAAGGTCAAGCCGTCGAACGAAACCAGTTGCTGGCCATCCTGGAGCAATTGCAAGCGCAGGCCGCGGTCAATGATGCCAGTGGCAAGGTGGCTGCGCTGCAGTCGACCATCGCCAGGGTCGAGGCAGAAATGCGCGATCTGCAGGCAGACGCACCCCTGGCGGATCACCAACGCAGCGGCAGGCGTTCGCGCGAGTCCGGGGTCTCCCCAGGGGGTGTCCTGGAATTCCCCAGCAGCGTGCTGGCCTATCCGGATTTTGTTCGCAACCAGACCGAGCTCTACGAGCGGCGTCGGCGTGCCCTGCTGGAAGAGTTACGGGTGATCGGCAAGCTGCGCGACAACGTGCAGGAAGAGCTCCGTGTGAGCGAACCTCTGCTCACCACGGGCGATATCTCGCGGGTGGAAATCCTGCGGCTGCAAAAGCAGATTGCCGAGCTGGACGGACAAATCATCAACCGGCGCAACAAATATTTCCAGGATGCCCAGACCGAACTCACCCGCGCGCAGGAAGAACTGCGCTCACAACGGCAATCGCTGGCTGAGCGGCATGTCAATTTGGACCGCACGGAAATTCGCGCACCAGCCGCAGGCGTGGTGCGCAACGTGCGCACCACGACCCGTGGCGCTCGGGTCCGCCCGGGCGATGTGTTGCTGGACTTGTTGCCCACTGACAGCGAGCTCATTGTGGAGGGCAAGCTCAAACCGGCTGATATCGGTCATGTGACGGTGGGGCAGTCGGCCACAGTCAAGCTGGACGCCTGGGACTATTCCATTTACGGCGTGCTGGATGGTGAAGTGGTGTTCCTCAGCCCCGATGCGCTGAGCGATGACACGCGCGCCGGTGAGCAAATTTATTACCGCATCCGGGTGCGCATCCAGCCGGACAGTCGTCTGCGAGATCGGCAAGGAAACGCCGTCGAGGTGCAGCCTGGCATGACAGGGCAAATCGACATCCGCACCGGCCATCAATCTGTCCTCACCTACCTGATCAAACCGGTGGTCAAGACCTTGTCCCAGTCCTTTCACGAGCGTTGAGCATGCAGAACCCTGTCCAATCCGCGTCGTCTCCGTCGCAACCTGACCTGCGTCCTGTCCACGCACAGCAACCCCCCGTGCGCCCGGCCCATCAGGCGACGACGGTCAGTTATGCGCAGACGCTGAGCAAACGCGAGCCCCGGTTCCCGCATGAAAAAGAGTTTGCGACGGCCGGACAACATGCCTCAACCATGGATGTGACGCACATCGAACACAGCGCGGCAATGGATAGCTTGACGGCTCATGTGCTAACCGATCCGCAGGCCACAGCCACGCAGCGCTCTGACGCCCACACGCCACGATCGCCGGGCTTCGACGAAGAAGCAGTGGATGAAGACCACGGCAGGCAGCCCGCGCACGGATCCGTTGACCAGTCTCAAGCCTGGGTGCTCGCCCAAGCCCACTCCTCTTGGTTGACGTTGAACCCGTCGATGCTGACCCTGACCTCAGCAGACATCTCTGCAGAGGCGCCAATACGCGCCGAGCTTGAGCATTCGAGTGCGCCGGTCGGTGCTTCTGCTGCGGGCGGGTGGACGGGCGTCAGTTGGAGCTGGCTCGGGCTGCTGGCTGCTGGGATGGGATACCGGGTGGTCGCCCATCACGGCGATCCAGACGCCGACACGGTCTCGGCTCAGGAGCCAGGGCTTGCCTTCACGCTCAGCGGCGGGTTGCTGGCCGGGCCGATCATCAACCCCTCATTGGTCGTCACGGCTTACGATGCCAACGGCCAGGTATTGGGCACCACCACCACCCACCAGGACAACCAGACGGGGGCCGGGGGCTATGGCTATTACACCCTGACCATCAACCACCCCGGCTTCAGTGGCGGGGCTGTGCTGCTGCGCGTGTCGGATCCGACAGCGGGATCGGGCGACGATTACATCGATGAAGCCACGGGCTTGCCTGTCGACGTCACGGATTTGCGAGCGGTGGTGATCGTTGAAAGGCCGCAGAACAGCAGCACCCGCACAAGTACCAGCACCACCAGCACGAGCACTAGCCTTGATGCCAATGCCCTGCAGGTCACGGCCCACATCACCCCGCTCACCACGCTGGCGGCCGAGCTGATCGCGCCCTTGCCCCAGACGACAGGAGGGGGCTGGACACTGCCCACGGGCACGACCCAGGCTCAAATCACCCAGAGCCATCAGAAAGTGGCCGAGTTGTTCGGCTTGAGTTCCACACCGGATCTCACCGCCGTACAACCCGTGGCGGTCATTTCCCGGGATGGCACGCCCCTTGCCGGCAGTAACGCCTACGGCAAAGCGCTGGCGGTGCTCTCCTTGGCACAGTCGCAAAACACAGCCTTGTCCGTGCCGGCATTGGCCGCCGACCTGAGGAGCGACGAGGGCGCCGATGGACCGTTGAAATTTTCAGCGGCCGTGGCCTCACAATTCCAGCAGGCCAGTCTCCAGGCAGTCGCCAAACGCTATCTCAGCACGGCCGACGCCTTTGACGTGCAGCAAGCCACCACTGCAGGTACCAGCACGCAGGCCATCGATTTTCAATTCGAGCGCGCAGCGCTGACCTTGGCGCAACTGGATCCGGCCGATGCCTTGGGTCAGGTGGTATACCGCATCACGCCCGTCACGACATTTGCCGATCCGGCCCACCCGATGCCAGCGAACGGCCTGCGGGTGTACAACGTCAACACCACCGATCCGGCCCGCTTCCGCCTCGAATTACTGGACACCGAGGCGGGTCCAGGCGATGCAGCCGCGTTCACCTGGAACCCTGAGGCACGCACACTGGTGTTGAATTCAGAAACTGCACCACAGGTGCAGGGTGCCACAGGTCGCACCTATCACGTCACGCTGCGAGCTACCGCCGATTTGCTGGCCACGCCCGACAACCCGGATGACGATATTGCCATCACGCAGGCGTTGACGTTGGCGGTGAAAGACACCACCCCGCCTCTGGTGGCCTCTGGCTACACCATCACCTTCAACGCCATCCCCGGTGTGCAGACCCAGGGCAGCGGGGCAATAGTCACAACGGTGGGCACCCCGGGCATTCAGAACCCAGAAGGGTTTTTGACCTTGTCAAATCTTGTGCCGCCCGATGAACCAGGCGTGCGTTACCAGGTGGATCTGACCTTGCGCAACCGTGCCAGCCGTCACGAAGTGACACGTCATTGGAGCAACTGGTTCGATACACCTGCGAGTACGCGACAACTGGTTCTCGGCCCGGAAGAGGTCTCGCGGTTGGGCAATGGCACGATAGACGTCCAGGCGTCCGTCACGGCCACCGACCGGGCTGACCTGATGGCCAACCCGGTGCTTTCCAACACCTCGTTTGTGTTGGACACCGTCGTCTCGACGCCAACCCTCTCGATGCTGAATTACCCCGCCTCATCCATCTCAGGCGATGGGTGGATCCGTCTGGCAGGGCTTGAACCAGGCGCGAGTTATGGCTACACCGTGTTCAAAGGGCTGGATTCGATATCGGGAGGGGTGGTGTCGTCGCAGGCACAAACTGCCTATCAAGCTGACCCCGCCACAGATCCGGGTACCGTGGCGCTGGATTTTCATGCTTTGGGGTCGGGCGACTACACCCTTCAAGTCACCCAACAAGATGCGGTGGGCAATCAAAGCAGCACCACCCAATCCTTCACGCTGGACCTGGAAGCGCCGACGGGGGTGGACGCCAGTATTGATGCGTTCGAGTTCACTGGAGCGTCCACCGACCCGCGCTTGTTCTATCTCAACGGCGACGATGTCGGGGCATTGAGCGGCACCTGGAAGGGGCACCTGGAGGACGACGAAACGCTGCAACTGGGCGTGGGTCGACGCGAGCCCGATGGCACAGTCACCTGGCAATGGAGTGGCAGCTTGTTCAACCTGCTGGAGCCCGACGTGACGGGAGGGCGCAGCTGGAATTTTGATACAAACCAGGTGGCGCACTGGCGGGTCGACCTACCGCCGACGGTGAGTGGCGGTTCGCTGCTCGGCCTACGCCTGGTGGACAGCCTGGGCCACACCAATTTGCTGACCACGCGCGACTACATCTATCAGACGCAAGACGTACTGCTCCCGCCCTCGGTGCGTTGGAGTGATGTATCCCTAGATCCACAAGAAACCACCGACACGACCCTGAAAGTGGTGGTGACTGGACTGGCTGCACACGCACAGGCGCAATACCTGCTTAACCGATCACCCATCGCGCCCCTGTCGAGCGACAGTAGCTGGTCGACCAGCCTGCCTCAGCCCACGCCTGACGGCAACAGCTCGGACCGCTGGTACCTGCATGTGCGCCAGCGGGATTTGCTCACGCAACAAGTCAGTGCCTCGGGGGATCCGTTGGTGATTCACCTCGACACCGAGTCACCCGCACCCGTCACCGCTTTGCTGTACCAACCCCTGGACGACTCCAGCGCGGTCGAATCCACCCTCGCCGTCATCAACCGCGACCAGGTCACCCGCCAAAGCGAAATGCTCGTCGTGGATGGCATCGATGACAACGGTCAACCGGTCTTTCAAGGTCAGGTGGTGTCAGTGCTTGGCCACTGGACGGCCGCCGATGAAGGCGCGACGTTGTCCGTGCAATGGGGCCATGTGCTGAAGACGCACATCCTGTCGCTGGACGACATCGCTGCCAGGAAAGTGGACGTCTGGTGGCGCCCCGACGACATCCTGAACCAGCCTGGAGAGGTGACCGTCCGGGCCTGGGTGACAGATCTGTCAGGCAATACCAGCACGGACCACACACGCCACTTTGTCGTTGATTCGCGCCAGACGCCATCCGCCTCGGCACCCACGGCATCGTCCTTCCTGGGCTTGTTCACACACGCCAGCACTGCGGCCCCCTACGGCGCCGATACTGACTACACCCTCAACAAGGCAGAGGTCTTGTCCGGTGTGCAATTGCGCGTGCAGTTGGGCTTGCACCAGGCCGATGGGTCAGCGGTGAACTGGTCCAAGGGATTCAAGTTGATGCTGTACGCCAAGCCGGCAGTCTCCAGTGGCAACTGGAGCGGTACGCCAGTCACCACGGGTACCTGGTCGACGGTGAGCAGCAACAGCGACATGGCCTGGAACGCGGCCACGGGACAGGTGGACTGGACGCTGAACCTGAACAACCCCTTGGGCAACAGTCTGTTCAGCAACATGCAGGGCGACTTGCGTGACTGGAAAGTGCAGATTCTCAACTTTGCGTATGACTTCTCGTCGCCCCTGTACCTGTCAGAGACACCCCTGGCGGAGGTGAAAGTGGACACCGTGTCGCCCGGCAGCCTGGCGAGCACCTCGGCCGGTAGCCTGGCCCTTTCCCTGGTGAGCGATGGCCAGCGGTCGGTGTCCTTGGGGCAAAACCAGATGGTGCTGCCCGTCCGGGTGAATTACGCAGGCATGGCCGCGGGGGATGTGCTGGAATTCCAGAGCCGCCCATCGGACGCGACCGCGGCGACCCCTGTTTTCCGCTATCAAGTCAAGGCTGGGGACATCACGGACAACCAGGCCGTCTTGTCGTTGGCGCGTGACACCATCACCCAGCATCTGGGGGACGGTGTCTACGCCCTGGACTTGCGCGTCACCGACACCGCGGGCAACAGCACCCAACTGGCCCACCCCACCATGGTCACCGTGGACACCCAAGGACCATCCAAGCCTACGTTGTCATGGCTGGCCGCAGACCCTCAGCAGCCGTTCTTGAACGATGGCTACCTGAATGCCCGTGAGTCCACCATCGACCTCAACATCACCTGGCCCACCGATCATGCCGACACCAACACCCTGCGCTGGGTGCTGGGCGGCACAGACCTGGACGACACCTGGGTCAGCCAATTCATTCGGGTCAAGCAGGTGGTGACGCAGGCGGGTGTCACGACCACCACGTACACCCTGGACAAACAGGTGTTTGGCAGTCTCGAGTTCGATGGTGTCAAGACCTTGCGCGTGAGCCTGACCGATGCGTTTGGCAACCGGGGGGCGTATGCCGACCCCCTGGATCTGGTGCTGGACAGCCAGCCGCACGACGCCCCCGTGTTGTCGGTTCCGCTTGCAACGAATCAGGAAGCGTCAGCCGTACCCCCCCGATTTTTGCGACAAGGCGCCCAAATCAACCTGCATATCAGCGATGCGCAAAGCGTGGCGGGCGATACGCTGCATCTGGTGGTGACACCTGCCGGTGAGGGACTGGTGCCGTGGGAGCAGGACTTGCCCATCACGCACCCGCTACCCACCACGCTCAGCTTGAGCCAGACCGGTACATGGAGCTTTGAGGGACAGACGGTCTCCATGAGCTCGCTGACCGGAACAAGCGGACTGGCGAGTGGCGACTACTGGGTCACCGCCACGGTGACGGATCTGGCGGGTAATGTCAGTCGCGTGTCTCAGCCTTACCAGGTGGTGATCGACCTGGACGCACCCACCAACAAGGCGTTGGCGGAGTCGTTTGTGTTCGGGCAACACGCGGTGGTGGACGCCAGCGCAACACCCGGTCATCACCGGGCCTTCATCACCCGCGTGGCCGACCAAACCATCACGGTGCAACTCGACGCGGCACTGCAAGACGCCAGCAGTCCAACCGGTGCTGAATCGCTCTGGGGTCGGGTGGTGACCCCTGGTAGCACCATAGACGCGGCCACGGCTGATGACGGCTGGGTCGATCTCAGTTCAGCCGTCGCGGGCAGTACCCTGACCTGGCATACCGGCACCAGCGGACTGGCACTCCCGTCCGGTGTCAATGTCATTCAGTTGCAGGTGCGTGACGCGGCCGGTAACCGGGGTGCCCTCACCGAACAGACCTATGTGCTCGATACCACGGCACCCACCACGGAAATCCGCGCGGGCACCCTGACATTCAGCCAGGACTCTGAACCCACTCGAGGGCAGGGCACACCTGCAGCGCTGGGTCTGGACCACGACCTGCAGACGCGGCACACGGCCCAAACCCTGCGCCTCGATCTGAGTGCGGCCTTGGCAACCGACACGAACGATTCACCCACCCGGGGCGCCGCCCAGGAGGCCCTCTGGGCCTCACTGGACAACGGCATGAACTGGTTTGATGTCACCGGCTTTGTCAGCGACAAGCACTTGACCTGGGATTTGGCGCAAACACGCAACCCTGTCAACGGCGTTTTATCGCCCTTGACCCTCACACAATCCAGCACAGCCCGGTTTGTGGTGCTCGATGTGGCCGGCAACCGAGGCCGCGAATGGACGCAGGCCTATGTGCTTGACACCGTGGCGCCCAGCACGCAGGCCACCTCGGTCCAACTGGTCTCGGACACGGGCTTGGGCGATGCTGAAGCCCAAAGCCACCACGACTTCATCACCAACCAGGCCCGCACCTCGCTCAACCTCAGCTTCAATCAGGCCTTGTCAGCGGGCGATCGTGTGTATGTGAGTCTTGACGGGGGCGCGATGGAGAGCGGCGTGCCGGCACAGCCCTATGACATCACGGCAGACCTGACACAGCAAGGGGCTTTTAATGCCGCTGCATGGGGATCGTCCTCCCCGGTGTTCAACGTGGGTTCTGACACCAGTGGCGATGCAAACACCCCCTTCATCCTCCTGAGCGGCAGCCACACGCTCTCGGTCTGGGTCGAGGATCGTGTGGGCAATCGGGGTGTGGTGCTGGAGCAGCCCTATGTGGTCGCCGCGCAGCCCCCCGCGTTGGACCTGGACAGACAAGGCGCTGGCACAGACAGCCTCCGATTGGTCACCGCCACGCAAGCCCAGCAAGGCGTGTCGCTGGGCAACGTCATCACCGTCACTGCGCCGTCCACCGACGTGGCCGACGTGGTGGTCCGCGCCTCAACGGTTAACAGCGACAACGGCTCCAACGAGCGACTGCTGATTGCCCCCGGGGTGGATATCGACCTCAACCGTGCAGTGTCCACTGCTTTGCAGGGACTTCACCTACCGGGAATTGACGGAACGGTGCAATGGATTCCCTATGGCGGTGGCGAGATGCACTTTGCCAAGCAGGATGCATCGGGCCAGGTGGCCTACTTTTCGGCCAGCGAAGTCCAAACGCTCTTGGAAGGCTTACGGTATTTCAACACGGCCAACAGCGATGACATCACCCCGGGTACTCGCAGCTTTTCGGTACAGCTGCTGGACCGAGCCACCAACCTCTCAGCCACCGCCACCGCCACGCTGCGTGTGATGGCCGCTGATGCGGCCTCCATGAGCACCACTGCCAACGCCGGTGACAACGCCATCGTCGGTACCCCGGGGGACGACCTGTTGTTTGGCTTACAGGGGCAGGACAGACTCACCGGCAACGGGGGCAACAACACATTCCTGTGGCTGTCAGGAGATGCCACCTCGACCACTCGCAATCCAGTCACCGACGTCATCACCGATTTTCACGCCTGGAATGCCAGCACCCAGACCGGAGACCGCTTGGATATCACCCGCTTGCTGGAGGGCTACAGCACGTCATCCCATTTGGCTGGCTATGTGACGGTGGACAACCGGGCCACTGTAAATGGCGTGGCCAACAGCACGCGATTGACGGTGCAGGTGGATGGCACCTCCGCGGGGGCGGTGCAAATCATTGAGCTGCCAGGGGTGGCGCTGGGCACTGCCGGGGCTTCAACCGCCACGCTGCTCCAGGAACTCATGGCCAACCAGCAACTGAAGGTGATCTGATGGCCCATTCCACCCCTGAATCTGACGACCCCAGTGGCCTGTTCTGGCCAGGGTATGTCGACGCCATTTCCAACCTGGTGCTCAACCTGCTCTTCCTGGTGATGATTCTGTGTCTGGCCATTTTTGTCATGAGCCAGAACACCCCGCGCCAGTCGCAGGTGAGCCCCAGTCCCGCATCCACCGCGGCCCAGGAAACCCGCTATGAAGAGGCGCAGCCTCAGCGGGAGACCCGGCTGAGCACCGGTGGCAAAACGGATGTGGTGCAAAAGCGTGCCGAGATCGAGGTGCGCCCCTCGCCGCAGGGCCCCTTGCCTGGTGCCGAGCACATCCGGGGCAAGACTGTCTCCGACCAGGGCGTGTACCTCGAGGTGCATTACCTGGAAGACGCGCTGGAGTTGAACCCAGCCGGACAGCAAGCGTTGCGCGAGCACTTGGTGCCTCTCATGCGAGCCGGGATCAGCGAGTGGGATCTGGTCGTGACCACCGACACCGCCTATGCCTCCCTGCGTCGAAGCGCCTTGCTCCGCATTCTGCGGGTGCGCGAGGCCATGCAGTCACCCGACTTGCCAGGGCTCACGACCACTTCCCGGATTGAGTCGGGTGGCAATCTGTCCTCGAGCGCGGTGGTTCGGCTGTATGGCCGGCGCCCGGGCGTGATGCCTGCACCTGTCTCGCCAGTCCCGGTTCAGTAACGCCCCTTGCCCAGAAAGACCCGCACCATGTATTCCATTCGTTCCTTTGTGCTGAAGGCCCTGACCCCGATGGGGATCGTGCTGGGTCTGGGGCTGTTTTTCCGCCAAGACGTGGTGGACTCCATCCTCTTCACACCACATCCTGCCATTGTGTTCATCATTTTTGCGCTGATTGGCCTGGGCCTGACACTGCTGCTGATCAACCTGTGGCATGTGTGGCAAGACCACCAGCTGCTGGTGAGCCTGCAGTCGCTGGATCATGCGGGCCGTGTCCAACGCTTGCAAGCACTGCGCCGTGAGGTTAGCCGTTTCAGCGCCGTGGCGGGTCTCCTGAGTGAGCCTCTGCCATGGAATCGACCCGCACAACAGACCGCCTGCGAGGACGAGCTGGCACGTATCCAGCAGGTGTACACCGAGGCATTGTCCTTCCCGGGATTTTTGAGTGGTGCACTGGTGGGCATGGGGCTGGTCGGAACCTTCATTGGTCTGCTCGGAGCCTTGGGGGATATTGCCGACCTGATTTCCGGACTGAGTGTCATGAACAGCCAGAACGGTAATGTCATGGACATGTTCGCTCAACTGGTCAAGCAACTGCAAAACCCGATGAAGAGCATGGCCACCGCATTCGTGGCGTCGCTGTACGGCTTGCTCGGCTCCATGACCCTGGGCTTTAGCCTGTTTGCTCACCGCAAGTTTCTGCCGCTGCTCATCAACCAGTGGCGCAGCCTGAGTCAAGCGATGTTGCGGCACGATGACCCCGACCGGATTCCTGAAGGGGCCACGCCCGCAGAAAACTTGCAGATCGCCCAAACCGAGGCCGAACAATGGAAACAGCTGTTTGCGCAACTGCGTGCCGAGCACCGGCAAACCATCGAGCACAGCCAGCAGATGCAGCAGCAGTTCGCCGCGCTGTTGGCGCAATGGCAAACCCAGCATCAGGACATGATCGTACGCCACGACGCGCTACACCAGGCAACGCTGCAACGCCAGGAAGCCTGGCAGCGCGAATCGCTGGATCGGCAAGAGGCGCGACATCAGGCCATGCAGGAGCACACAGCGCAACAGGTGCTGTCCATTCAAGCGGATACCCGTGCGCTGGCGCAGGTACTGCATGAGCGCAACGAAACCGATGCCCTGGTGCGCCGAGCACTCGGGGAGGGAGAGCACTGGATGCAAACCCTCATGCAGCTGCAGGAAACAGCCCGGCATTTCGTGTCCCTCGAGCAAGAGCGCAGCACCACCGAAATCGCGGTCATGCGGGCGGCGACCGAGGCCACCCTGCGCTTGCTCGATCGCTTGCAGCGCGCGGAGGAGCACCAGCAGCGTGAGGTGCAGCAGGTGGCGTTGGAGGTGCGTGAACTGGTGGCATACCTGCAGCGCGTTGAGTCAACCGCCGGGCAATGGTCTACCGCCATGCTGCACACCGTGCAAATGCATCAAAGCGCCCTGCAAGACAGCGTGGCCAAGTTGCGCACCTTGCTCGCGCTGGAGGTGGGTGAGGCGAGGGTCTCATCCAGCACATCGACCCCCTGAGTATCCCTTTGGTTGTTTCATGCCCAGCTTGCACGCGTCAGCCTCACGTCGCCCGAGCAAGAACACGTTCAAGCTCGTCAGACCCACTTCAACCTCTTAAGACCCAAGTCGCCACCGTCAGCCGCATACCCACCGGTAAGCGTACTTTTTCCGGCGGCTGACGGGAGGGCATCACCCGTTTGCATTGATTTCAGGAGCCAGATGATGGCCACGTCCGCTACCCAAACTGTCAAGATATCCCAGACCATCCTGCTCGACATCGATTTCGCCACGATTGACTCGGTGCGCATCGTGGACGTGGATTTGCTGATCCTGCTCAAGGATGGTCAACGCCTGATCGTTCCCGAAGGCGCGGTGCGTGCCTTGATGGACGCCGACTTTTCCATCAACTTCAAAGGGCGTGTGTTCAGCGTGGCCTCGCTGATGGAGTTGCAAACCTTCAAGGCCCAGCGCATCACCGAGGTGGGCATCGCTGGCAAGCCAGGACTGCCCACCACCACGCCACAGCCCGCGAGACCCGATGTGCAGCAACTGGACCTGAGCCCTGACAACGCGGCCCAGGCTTCCGCCCAGGCGCGGGGAACCGCTACACCCCTTGCCACGGGTTCCCCCGCAACCCCAGCCGCCTCATTCGCCTCATCCGTCGACAGTTCCGCCCCGTCTGAAGCCAACCGCACGGCTGTGCCGAACAACGCCGACACGCTCAGCACCGAAGCCAGCACCCAAGCCCTTGAAACTGCCAGCGCCCTGGATCGTCAGCCCGGGGCGAGCGCCAACTCAGCCGCGTCTGCCAGTGGTGTGGGGCCACTCACACCAAGCGCCGTCACCTCGGCTGCGAGTTCGGAACCGGCCTCGGGTCCGGTCACCTCAAGCCTGTCGCCTTGGTGGAAATATGCAGTCGGTGTCCTGGGGGCTGGCGTCGCTGCGCTGGCCAGCCGGGTCGGTGCCAAGGCCGCAGAAGTCGTCCTCGACACCCCGGTGGCGGCGAGCGAGACCAGTTTCAGCGGCGTGATTGCGTTAGGCCCTTTCAAGCAGGCCCAACTCAGGTTGGCGGTGTATGGCGCGGATGCGTCCGGCAAAAAGGTGCTGATGGCCAACACCATCGTGGAGACCGATGCCAGCAGCAAATACACCATCACCCTGGACGGTGCTTACAAATACTATGCGGGACCGATTCTGGTGGTCATGACAGATGCAGACCCCGCCACCAACGACTTCAAGAGTGAGGCCACCGGGGCAGAGGTGCCCCTGGGTCAACTCAGTTTGCGTGCGTCCGGCTACATCCAGAGCAGCGGTGCGACCACGCTCAACATCACCCCGCTGACCGAACTGGCCGTGCGATCCGCCCTGGGCAGCAAGGCGGACAGTGAAGGCATGCTCATGCCCACGCGGGACGCCATCAACACGGCCAGCACAAACGTGGCGCAGGCGTTCGGATTGGGCAAGAACATCTCGGTCACCGACGCATCGGTGAAGACGGTTCTGGACTCCGGATTCAATGCGGCGGACACCTCGGTGGCGACCAAATATGCCCTGGCGCTGGCGGCCTTGTCGGGGGTGGACGCGCAGCAAAGTCTGGCGGCCCATGAAACCGCAGCCGATCAGGCGGCCAGGACCTTGTCGATATTTGCGGCGCATTTTGTGGGTGTATCGCCCGCGTCGGCCGCCACACCGGCCGCGCTGACGCCGGATTTGATCAACCAGTTGATCCAAGGAGCCTTGGTCACGCAACCCAGCGTGCAGAACCTGGCGAACGATGTGTCGCTCAACCTGCCGGCCTTGCTGGCCCAGCAAATTGTCCAGACCTATTCCACGCCTGGCACGGGCAAGGTGCTGGCGCTGGTGGGTTCATCGGTGACCTCCCTCGGGCGTCAGGGCACTTGGCTCAAATTCCATTTTGATCAGCCGGTCAACACGTTCACCCTTGCCGATGTGTCCCTCAGCCAGCCGGGCTACAGGCTCTCGTCGTTGACCCAACTGGACGACAAGGGCATGAGCTGGTCGGCGCTGCTGCAGCCGCCCGTCAATGGTGCGGTGGACCAGAGCCAGGTCAGGATCAGCTTCACGCCGTCCTCGTGGGTGGGCAACAGTTGGACCTGGGTGGTGGACACCACCCCGCCGTCGGCACCCCGGGCGCTCACCCTGTCGCCCCCCGACAGCCTGTCGCCATCATCGGACAGTGGTGCCAGTGCCACCGATGGGTTGTCCAACGTGAAAACGCCTGTCGTTCGGGTCACCCTCAACTCGCAGGATTCGGTGGTGGGAGACCGGCTTGTCTTGAAGCAAATCGGCAGTGCGGATGACCGCGTCGTTCTGAATGGTCAGCAATTGGCGCGCAACGACCTCACCCGCGTGCTGAGTCCGAGTGATATCGGAACGGGCTGGGTGGACATCGCCCTGAACGACCTGGGCAACGATGGCAGTTACCGCTTGCGGGTGTTGCAGCAAGACGGGGCGGGCAATGAATCGACGAGTCTCGACCTGTCTTACACCCTGGACACCCGGCCGCCCGGCGCTGTCACCCTGACGAATCTGAGCGCACCCGGTGTGATTGACTTTGGCGCTCAAACGCCACCGGGCCTGGTGAATGCCCGAACCAAGGCGGCGGGCATCCTGTTGCAAGGGGCGGGTGGCGAACATGACTGCACCATCTCGGTGGCCTGGGGTGGCAAAACCGTTCGGCAAGGCGTGCTGGTCAATCCCGACGGCACCTGGTCGGTTCAACTGGATGCAGCAACCGTTCCGGCTGACAACCGGGCCACCCAACTCGTCATCACCCAGGTGGATGCAGCAGGCAACGTCAGTGCGCAGACGCCTTACTCCGTGGAGGTGAACACGGCAGGGGTCAATGCGCGGGTGATGTCTGTTCAGGTGGGCGATGACAGTGGCGCGGTGGGCCCGGGCGGCTACTCCACCAATGCCCAGACGATCCTCGCTTCAGGGCAGTCCACCGATGACAGTTCGCCCCCCGTGGTCATCAAACTCGACCGACCGCTGGCCCCTAACGAGGTCATTCAGGTCTATGACGGCGCCAACACCGCGACGCCCACGCTCCTCTTCACGTTGTCTGGCGCACCCAGCAACGTCAACGGCAGTTACGTCTGGACGAGCAGCAGCGACCAATGGGCACGCCTGTCGCCGCTGTCGCTGGGTACCCATGTGCTGACAGCCCGCGTGCTTAACACTTACACGCGGGACACGAGCCCAGAACTGGACCGTGCAAGCCTGCCCATGTTTGTGGTGCAGTCGTTCAACTTCAATCAACTGCTGTTGAATGCCGATCCTGCGACCAACCTGATTCCAGCCACCCAGTCGGCCGGGGCCGTCGTCCTGAACAACATTGCAGTCAACAAGCCGATTCTGGGCGGCACCCTGGCCACCGCCCTCGGACAGGATGAACGCCTGGGGGTGTACGACACCTTCCAGGGGCGGGAGACCTTCCTCGGGACGGCCACCTTGGTGGCCACAGCCAACAGCACCAACCAGCCCACGGGTGCCTACACCTGGCGCTTCGCCTGCAACACCCCCCTCACCAATGGCGACCACCGCCTGAGCGTTCGGCTGGAAACTGTTCGTGACAACACCACCGAGGTGCGTCTGGCCATGGCGCAGGACCTGTCGGTGGCTTTGCCCATCTTGAGTATTGCGCCGGCGGCAGTATCGCCCAACGGCATCTCTACAGACACTGGTTGGTCCAGTACCGACAACATCAGCAGCAACCGGACACCGATGTTCCAGTTGGTGTTTCCGACCATGGGACGCCGGGCGGGCGATATCGTCACACTGACCAACATCAATGCACGGGACGCCAGTAACAACCCGACGGTGGTCTACACCTACACCCTCTCGGCCAGCGATGTGGCACAAGGGGTTGCCAATTTCACAACGAGCAGCCTATTGCCCCTGGGTGCCAATGCCAGCGTCAACAGAACCTTGGGCTTGATGGTCAGCATCCGGGGCACGGCGGTGAACAGCCCGGTCATTCAATCGGCTGAGCCACTGACCTATGTGCTCGACACCGCGCCTCCCTCGGCACCGGTGCTTCGCTTGTTGACGGACACGAGCTATGACGCCAGCACGCAAAGCGGTTATTACATCACCCGCGTGCCCACGCTGGGAATCGACACGTATGTCGCATCAGAAAACAAACTGCAAATCCAGTGGCGACGCAACGGCACCAGCCCTCAGACCTCCGCATGGCAGGACAGCACCGCCTTGCCAGCACTGTTGACCGATGGCACACAGGACGGCACCTGGACGGTCTTCGCCCGTTTCATGGACGTGGCCGGCAATGTGAGCGCGGTGAGTCCGGTGGACAAGCTGGGCCCCGGAACAGGCTACCTCAGCTTCACGCTCGACACCCGAGCCCCTGCGACGCTGTCAACCCCCACGCTCTTGCTGGATTCCACCAACAGTGCCAATGCCAGTTATGCCAGCGATCGTGTGACCTATGATTTCCGTTTGAGGGATGCAATACCGGCATCGCTGGAAGTCTATTCAAACCTGCAACCCACCGCCCGGCTGGAATACCGGGTGTGGCTCGATGGCAGAGCGACGCCAGTGCAATGGTTTGGCAGTTACCTGGACGCGCTGGGCGCTGCCAACAATTTGTCTGGCGACGCGCTCACCGCCTGGACGCAACTCGATGGCAATGCGGACAGAACCGCCATGACGGCGATGCTGACCGAGGGCCTCTACCACGTGCAGCGCCGGCAGACCGACCTGGCCGGCAATGTCAGCAATGAGTCGCTCGACTGGACCTTCACGCTCGAGTACCAATCCAGCCCGCTGTCGGTGGCGCTGGCCAACGACACGTCGACCAACCAGCGCATCACCCGCGACGTGAGCGTGGTGCTCAAGCGGCAGGGGGTACCGCTGGCGGCCGATGCCGATCCGGGCAGCCGATGGACCTACGAGCTGACGGGTTACACCGATGCCAATCACACCCGCTCCAACGGGGTGCTGACTTCCACCAGCACCTATGTGCCGCCCTCGGTGGATGGCTACTACACCCTGCGAGTCACGCAAACCAACAAGGCCGATGTGAGCAGTGAGGGCGTGCTGGAGTTTCAGCGCGATACCACGGCGCCGGACAGGCCTGGCGCGATTTCCCTGTGGAATGGCACGGACACGCACCGGGGTGACGCACCCGACAACACGGGCGTGGGCGACAACGTGAGCAGCGCGCGCACGCCCACTTTCATCGTCAGGCTGCCCCCGAGCAGCACGGCGGACAGGGCCCCCCAGGCCGGCGATCGGCTTGACCTCTACCTGCAAGACACCAGCGCGACAGGAACCACCCAGGTGCTGTGGGGGCGGCGTGTGCTGACGCAAACCGATGTGGACAACCCCGCCCGAGAAGTGCGAATCATCGCCAACCCACTGACAGCAGACCAGACCTACACTTTCAAGACCCAGTGGGTGGATAAGGCGGGCAATGCTTCGGACTGGGGTCCATCGATGAGCTACCGACTCGACACCCAGGTCCTGGCCCCCACCATCGACGATCTGCAGTTGCCCGGAGTCCCCCGCAACTTCATCAACCCCCAAAGCAGTGTGCAATTTACCGGCACGGGCGAGGCGAGGTCTTTGCTGACCCTGCGCTGGGGCGGCCGGGACCACACGGTGGACGTGACCCCAAGCGGCGCGTGGGCGCTGACCGTGGACCGCGCAGACTTTGATGCCGACACGGCGCGCCTGGCTTTTGACAGCACGGTCACGGTTTCGCAGGTGGATATTGCGGGCAACGTGTCGCCCACAGCCAGCATGCCAGTGGCGGTGAATGCCCTGGCCCATCCCATCGCGGCGGTGATCGACCAGGTCAGCGGTGCCAATGCCACAGGACTGATCGTCCCGGGGCAGTCCACGGACGAACGACTGCCCCTGCTGTCTGGCCATTTGAGTGACCTGCTGCCTGCGGCGCAGCGCGCCGATGGCAGTGATCAGCCCGTGGTGCGTGTGTACGACGGCACCCAATTGCTGGGGGTTGCCCGGGTGCAGGGCAACCAGTGGACTTACCAGACAAGCAACGCACTGACACCAGGCCTGCACACCTTTCGAGTGGAGGTGTATGACCCCTTGACCTTGCAGACCGGCACGGCCAGCGCTCCCTTCAGTATCAACAGCAACACCGTCACCTTGGATGTGCGTGATACGGTGAATCCGGCGCACTGGCTCATTACCGACACCCCCATGCCCACGTTGACCGGGACGCTGAAAGCCCCCCTGGCTTCCAATGAATCGCTCGCGGTGTATGACCGCCAGGCAGATGGCAGTTTCAGAAAACTGGGGGCGGTAGATGCCACCGCTATTTTCCCCACGTCCAATGGTGCACTGGGCTGGTCCTACGACATGCCCATCGCCATGTTTGGCGAACATGTGTACCGGGTGCAGGTAGAAGCCCCTGATGGCACTGCACGCATGAAGCTGGATCAGCGGGTTCAGTATGACTTCAACAGCCTCACCATTGACCCAGCGTCGGACACAGGTCTGTCGAATGAGGACAACATCAGTCGAGTGACCTCCCCCACGATCCTGATTCACCTGGCCTCCAACACGGCTCTCAACGCAGTGGTGCGCCTGAAAGTGAATGGCTCGGTGGTGCCTGGGGCCACTTACCAACACACCATTAGTGAGAACGATTTGACCGCAGGCCAGTTCAGCATGACTTTTCCTGACCTGTCATCCTTGACCGGCAGCAATGGACTGTCCATCGGTGACGCCATCTATACCCTCAGCGCCACGGTGGGAGGAAGGCCGATCGTGAGCGATCTGCTCTATCAACTGGATACGACCCGACCTGACTATGCACCGACTGTGTCATTCAGTCGCTTCACCGGTGGTGACACGGGTTTCACCGCTGACGCCAATCTGCGTGTGGCATTGCCACCCAATGCCGTCAAAGCGGCCAATGATCTGGCAGAGGTTCGGGTGTTGAACGCGCAAGGCGTGGAAGTTTTGGCCTGGACCCCGGTCGATGCATTCAACCAAGGCTTGCGCGTCGACGGAAGTCGATTCACCTTGACGGATGGTAGCTACAGTCTGCCATCACGCGCCACCGATATGGCCGGCAACACGGGCTTGCAGCCTGGCAATGTTCTCTCGTTGAAGCTCGACACCCAAGCCGCACAGGTGACGTCCATCACGCCCTGGAGCAGCGCAGCCACCGACCCGGCCTTGCAGCAGGATGCACGTTTGAACCGGCTTGAAACGACTGTCCAGGCCCAACTGCAGTTCAAGCTGAGCTTCAGTGAGCCCGTGAAAGGGCTGACGCTGGACAACCTGAGGCTCGATGTCTCCGGTCCGGCGTCCACGCGACCCACGCTGGACAGCCTGACGCCCCTTCAGGCAACAAACGGCTACGCCAGCGAATGGCTGGTCATGGTCACCCAACTCAACCACTTGACCACCGGTGAAACGCTGCAGTTGTCGGTGATCAACGGCGATGGCGTGCTGGATCAGGCCCTCAATCAGAACGTCGACCTGTCCTATGTCCTCGGCACGGGTTTGACCACCGATCTGGACGCCACGCTCGTCATCACTTCGGTCATGTCCGGCGGGCAATCCTTGCTCGCGAGCCCCAACGCCTCCAGCGTGACCTTCAGCGGTGCAACCATTCTGAATGGCGTGCAGTTGTCGGGCACCACCACCTCGGTCGAACCCGGACAAGGCGTGGTCGTGTCGCTGGTCAGTGATGACGGTGTTGCGGTGTATGCCCTGCCACCGCTGCCGGTGGGGCAGGACGGCAACTGGACTGCATCATTGAATCAGACAGAGGCAGGTGCAGGCCTCGGAATTTTGGCTGATCGGAGCCATTACACCTTGCGTGCCACGGTGCAGGATGTGAGTGGCAATCCCGCGCAAGCGTCCCTCGGGGTTCAGACTGTGCTGAGTGCGACGATCGCAGTCAACCGGGTGGTGGCCAACAATGCTGCGACTGATGAGGTGCTGAACTTTGTGTCTGATACCCCCGACCTGGCTGTCACGGCGGTGGACAAATCCTTGGGGCAGTTGGGACAAACCTCTGTGGCCGGTTTCACGGTCAGTGGCGTCACCACGATTGAAGCGGGTGCCAACAAGATCCGCGTCCAGTTGGTGCGCAATGGCATTGCGCTCGTCACAAATTCCGGGTCGGTCAATGCGGACGGCAGTTGGACCGTGCGCTTCACCGGCAACCAGGTCAGGAACTTGGCCGATGGCGACTGGCAGCTGGTGGCCCTGGGGACGGACAACGTTGGCAACATCGCAGCCAATTCCGAGCGCATCCGGTCGTTCACGGTGGACACGCAGGCCAGTGTCACCCTGGACCCGGTCAGCCTCGATGGCCGAATCAACCTCCGTGATGATGGCGCCACCCTGGTTGTGAGCGGCAACTTTGCGGACATCGAGCTCTTTCGCACACTGTCGCTGTCCTTGCGCGACAGCGGTGCCGGCGGTTCGTCGGCAGTGGTCTGGCGTCAGGACAACATTGGTCTGACGGCGGTGGACAACACCTCGGGCACCTGGCGCTACGACGTGCCCCTGTCGCAGTGGGATGACCTCTTGCGTGCGGGTAATCTGACACGCAACGCACAAGGGGTGTCGAGTCTGGTGCTCACGGCCACGGCGGTGGACACGGCCGGCAACGTGGCGAGCAGTTCTGCGGCCCTCACATTGGACCGCGTGGTGCCGGTTGCACCCGATGTGGCAACCACGCTCTGGCAGGTGGTGGGCGACAACGCGCCGGTGCTGTCTGCCACACAATTGGCCCGAGCCACCAGCCTGGCCGACACCACACGAGGTGTCATGCTGGCGCCGCAGGCGATGGTGTCAGCAAACAACGATATCGCTCTCATCACGGTAGACGCCACCAGTGCCCAGCCCCTGACCGATCAGTGGCGACTGGGCCCGGCGGTATGGTCGTTGAACACCCCGGTGAATGCCACCACGCTGACGCTGGGCAGTGGGTCGTCAGCACTGACGCTGACCTATGCCTACGACGCGACCCAGCAGCGCTTGCGCATCCAACCGGCGTCGAACAACGTCTTCACCGCCCAGCAAGTACAACAGGTGCTGAACGAACTGGCCTGGGTCAACACGTCAAGCGACCAGACGCTGGCGCAATCGGACCGGGCCTTCACCCTGCAATACACGGACGGCTTTGGCAACGTGAGCGATGCCCGGTCTGTGACTGTCAAGGTGGATACCCAGGCCCCCGTCACCCTGAGTCAAGTGGCCGTGACCACTGCGGTCACAGGGACTGCCAATGACGGGTGGGTGGTGTCCAACAGCCTGAATGGCACCAACACGGCGCTCAAGATCTCGGCCACCATCGGTGCGGGAGAAGCCACCGGCGGTTACGCCGAGTTTTACGTGGGCTCTGTCAAGCTCGGCACCAGCAGTACGATCAGCGATACCGACACCACGGTGTCCATCACCACGGCGATCAGCGGCGCCGTCACGGCCACCCCCGCCGAGTTGCAAAGCGTGATCACGGCAGGCGGCCTGGTGAGTATTCAACTCTACGATGCCGTCGGCAATCGGCTGAGTGCCGACGGCCCCAGTCTGGTGCGTGATGTGGCGGCTCCCAACATCGCCCAGATCAGTACTGACACGTCCGATGGTGCTTACACCTCAGGCGCCACCATCGTCCTGCGCTTGCTGACCGACGAAGACATCGTGGGAGCTGGCAGCGCACTCGACGTGACCCTCAACACAGGAACCGCCGGTGTGACCAACCGCGTCGTCACGCTCTATCGCGACGCAACCAACGCGAAGCTTTTCACCGGCACCTACACCGTGCAGCCGGGAGACACCAGTGCCGACCTGGGGGTGAATCAGGTGGCCTGGAGCCCATCAGTGGGGGCGGTGACGCTTCGGGATGCTGCCGGCAACCCCTTCAACCTGAGCATCGCCGCCTTGACGACTGCGAACACCTTGGCGGGCGCTCGTGACATCCAGATCGACACCATGGCACCGTCGGCAATTGATCTGGTGGCAGGTGGCGTGCTCAATACCACCGGTCAGCAGAACTACGCCGTGGCCTCGGCGGGCGTTGACGTGCCGCTGATGGGAGCCGTGGGTCAGGTGACGGACACTGATGTGACCCGACTGATCCTCACCATCAATGGCGCCGACACACTCAATGATGTGCTTGCCGTGGGCGGACTTGCACTGAGCTTGAACACCACCGTTCGCAGCGGTTCGACCACGGTCAGCGGCCTCTCGGTGAACTGGGCGTACAGCGCAGGTGGGGTGCTGACGTTCACCCGGCCCGACGGGGGCACCTGGACCCCGGCAGACCTTCAAACCCTGGAAAGCAGCCTGACCTTCCGCACCTATCTGCCAGCGCAACAGGGGACACGCACCTTTGCCATCCTCCATGCGGACCGGGCGGGTAACCCCAGTGTGTCGTCCACACAAACCGTGATGGTTGACTTTCGGGCACCTAATGCTCCCGATCTGGATGCGCTCAGTTCCGGCTTGCAGCGCGCGGCGGCGACTTTCTATGGAGTGGCCAACCTGGGCACTGACAAGGCCATTGCTCCCCAAGCGGAAGCCAGTGACGTTGACATTGCGCAGATCAGGCTGATGGTGGGCGGGGTGGTCGACAGCAGGGATCAGCTCAAGCTGGGCGCGCTGTCACAGGCCCTGAACCCAGGCTCGAGCAGCAGTGGCACCAACCTGACGATCAACGGGGTGACTGGCGTCGACTGGAACTACAGCACCAGCAAGGTGTTGACCCTGACCCGCACTGGCGGCGGGGCCTTCACCGCTGCGCAAATTCGCGACATCGAGCGTGGCTTGAATTTCAATACTACGGCGGGTGCCACATCGGGCGCGCGCACCTTCACCCTGCAAAACACTGACGTCGCTGGGAATGCCAGCGCCACGTCACAACAAACCTTCACGGTGGATACGTCGGCACCGGTGGTGAGCACGGTGGCCATCCAGGGCACGACCGCCGCAGGGGTGCCCAAAGCCATCCTCGGGGTGGGTGATCAAGTCCGGGTGGTATTGACCATGAGCGAGGCTGTGGTGGTGGACACCACCTTGGGCCGGCCCACCTACAACCTGGTGCTGGATGTGGGTGGCACGGTCTCGGCCATCTATGTGGGGGGCAGTGGCACCAACACGCTCACACTGGCCTACACCATTGCGGCCACCAACAGTGACACAGCGGGAGGGGTGACCTCCGCGGCCTCGCCCTGGAACCTGAATGGCGCGACGCTTCGCGATTTCGCGGGTAATGCAGCCGCACTCTCCTCCATGCCTGCGCCTGCCGCCAATACGCTGAAAGTGGATACAGCGGCTTCATCGCCTGTAACCAACATGATGGTGCTGGACACCAACCTGCCTAGCAGCACAAATGGCAGTGTGAAGGTCTTGAACTCATCGCTGTTTCAGCTGTCATCGGCCCGTGGTGTTCACTTTGGATACAACAACACGTCCGCAATCACCATCCGATACCGGCAGGATGATGGCTCGTCACTGAGTTTTTCCTTCACTGACAACACGTCCTACACCGGTGTGGCAAGTATCAAAACCGCGGCAGACAATGCGTTTTCCAGCAGTACGCTCGGGCAAGCCGGTTTGTTTGATTTTGGAATTGATGGGGCATCAGGCTCTGGCTATTCAAATAACAGCAGCAGCACGACACAATTCCGATCCAGCGGAGACGGCATTGCGCGGATAATGTGGATATTTTTGCAGGCCAAGCCTGGCAAACTGGTGGACGAGTCGAGGTTGTCGATCACCAACACCTTTTACTACTGGCTGCCCAGCGGTGCCTCGGCCGGCACCCCGGGGGCCAGTGCGGTGACCTACGACGCCGCATTGGCCTGGGGCAATGCGCCGCCTGCGGTGCCCGGTGGCGCCACGGTCAACCTGGGTGGTGGCAGTACGTCCAACACGCAAATTGCAGTGGGCGGACATATCGACAGCGCCACCAACAACAGCAATGGCTGGATTTACCAGTACCAGGGCTTGTCCCGCAGCACGCCCACGGCAGAAAGCACGGTGGACACCCAGGTGGATAACCGGCTGGTGTTTGATTTTTCTGCCGCGGGCGGTATCAGCAAATCCACCGTGCTGGGCAGTGTCACCGCTGGCCCTGGAAGACTTGGCGTGACCGATGCCGCGACGGTGGTGACCCTCTGGCGCAGCCAATTCACACCGGCCAGTGGGGCGACCCCCACGCTGGCTGAGATGTTTGGGGCTGCATCGGCGTACAACGCGTCGGCCACACAAATCACCACCACCGGCGGAGAGGGCTATATGGTGAGCTTCGAGACTGTCGCGGGTGACCTCACGAAGGTGAGCAAGGTCACGATCGATCTGGGTGCCACATCGGTGAAGTCCAAATTGCTGGGTGGCAGGTTCACCTTTGGAACTACCGTGCTGAGACTGCCGACCGCCTGGGCAACGGAAGGTGGGGCACAGCTCAACGCTTTGCCAACCTTTGATATCACCCTGCCAGTGGGGGTTGACGAAGGTTCCATCATCACCTTGTACGATGGCACCACCAGCGCCGGCACCCTCATTGGCACCAAGTTCCTGACGGCCGCCGAGGTCACCGCCGGCTTTGCCAGCCTGGCGGTCTCGCCCAACACGCCCTTTGCCAACACCAGCGCCGGGGCCGTCGTGCACAGCTTGTCAGCCAAGGTCACGGACAATGCCGGCAACGTGGCCACGAATGACAGTTTTTACACCTATTCGTTCCGGGACCAGACCGGACCCACGGTACGCGCTGTGCGGGTCTGGGGTCGGGATGGCGCAGGTGTGATCAAAACCGCGCCACTGGTGGCCGGTGACCAGGTGATGGTGACGCTGACCTGGGACGAAGCCCCGGTGGTGAGCGGATCGCCCACTTACACCCTCAACATCAATGGTGTGTCCAAAGCAGCCACCTATGTCAGCACCAGCGGCAAGGACATGCTGCTCGCCTACACAGTGGGCGCCACGGATTCGTCGGTGGGGGTGACGGCATCCAGCACCGCCTTGAGCTTGGGCAGCGGCGTTGCGATTCAGGACGCGGTGGGCAACGCGGCCAACATCGCCACGCCCGTGGTGGCGGCCATCGACAGCCCGGTGATCCTGGCCAATCCACGTGGCCAGTTGACTGCGGCCCAGGCGCAAGTTTTGTCAGCCGGCGCCAGCCGGCCCCAATTCACGCTGACCTTTGACGGCTCGCTGGCCCAGGTGGGGGACTCTCTGGTGGTGCTGGACGATGGGGTGCCCGTTGGCAGCCGTCTGCTGACCAGCAGCGATATCAGTGCGGGCCCGACTACGCTGACGGTACAAACCGACAACAGTCTGGTGCAGGGCTCCCACGCCTTCACGTTCCAGTATGTCGACAAAACCGGCGCCACTACCATCTACCAGGCCAATGGCTCTGCCGTGACGCAGGTGGTCACCGTGGGAGCAACAGCCCAGTCCCCGATGCTGACGCTGAGCGGGATCACGGTTGACAACGAAGGCAGCTTCCCCACACGAGTGCTGTCAGACTGGAGCACCTATCAAAGCACTTCGGATCCGGATCTGGCGTTCAACGGCACGGTGGACCAGACCGCAACCGTGACGGTGCTGGCCACCAGCCTCACCACCGGCGTGGTGCAAACGGTGGGATCGCAGTCGGTGTTGGCGAACCAGTCGTTCAGCATCAACTCAACAGCGTTCAGCCTGGCCCCGGATGTGTACCTCTTCAAGGTGCAAGGCCAGAACGCCACCGGCCAGGTCCAGAGCGTATCAACCGGGCCTGTGGGCGTGTGGGCGGGCAATACCGGCGCTGATACCTTCCAGGGCACAGCCGGCAACGACAGGCTCAACGCGGGTGCCGGAACCAACACCCTCTCGACGGGGAGTGGTCAGGACATCGTGTACCTGGGCGGCTACGCAACGTTGGCCAGCAACCAGGGTGCATCCAGCACCACCATCACTGACTTCAAACTGGGCCAGGACAAGATCGACCTCACGGGTGTGTTGGCCGCCGGCAGCGTCAACAGCAGCAACCTGATGCAGTTTGTGTCGCAAACGGTGAGCGGTACGGACACCACCCTCACGATTGATAGCAATGGCAGCACGGCGGGCGGCACGATTCACACCATCATCCTGCGCAACCTGACACAGGTGCCGCTGGACAGTTCGGTGTTCAACTACGTCGTGCTGTGAGAGCACCAGAAGCCAGGCCCGCTGACGCGGGCCTGGGGGTTCACAGTCCGGCGGCGGCTTTCAGGGCTGCAGCCTTGTCCGTTTTCTCCCAGCTGAACTCGGGCTCCTCGCGGCCGAAGTGGCCGTAGGCCGCGGTCTTCTGGTAGATCGGGCGCAGCAGGTCCAGCATCTGGATGATGCCCTTCGGACGCAGGTCGAAGTGCTCGGCCACCAGGGCGGCAATTTTCTCGTCCGAGACCTTGCCGGTGCCCAGGGTGTTGACGGTGATGTTCATCGGGCGTGCCACACCAATGGCATAGGCCACCTGGATCTGGCACTTCTCGGCGAGTCCCGCCGCCACAATGTTCTTGGCCACGTAACGCGCCGCGTACGCCGCAGAGCGGTCCACCTTGGTCGGGTCCTTGCCCGAGAACGCGCCACCACCGTGCGGGCAAGCGCCGCCGTAGGTGTCCACGATGATCTTGCGGCCTGTGAGGCCACAGTCGCCCTGCGGACCACCAATGACGAAGCGGCCGGTCGGGTTGATCAGGTACTGGGTGTCGGCCGTCAGCCATTCCTTGGGCAACACGGGCTTGATGATTTCCTCGCGCACGGCTTCGTAGAACTCGGGCTTCATCTTGTCGCCCAGGCTCATCTCGGGGGCATGCTGGGAGGAGAGCACTACGGTGTCGATGCTGTGCGGCTTGCCGTTCACATAGCGCAGCGTGACCTGGCTTTTGGCGTCCGGACGCAGGAAGGGCAGTCGGCCGTCCTTGCGCAGTTGCGCCTGACGCTCCACCAGGCGGTGGGCGTAGTAAATGGGCGCGGGCATCAACTCGGGCGTTTCGTTGCAGGCGTAGCCAAACATCAGGCCCTGGTCGCCGGCACCGGTGTTGAGGTGGTCGTCGGACGCGTGGTTGACGCCCTGGGCGATGTCGTTGGACTGCTTGTCGTAGCAGACCATCACGGCACAGCCCTTGTAGTCAATGCCGTACTCGGTGTTGTCGTAGCCAATGCGCTTGATGGTGTCGC
>CALBSC010000037.1 GCA_937927685.1 uncultured Burkholderiales bacterium
ACTTGCGCATCATGATGCAGCCCTCGACCACCAGCGGTGCGGTGGCAAAGCCGAATTCATCCGCGCCCAGCAAGGCCGCAATGGCCACATCGCGACCGGTCTTGAGCTGGCCATCGGCCTGCACGCGGATACGGCCGCGCAGGCGGTTGAGCACCAGGGTCTGCTGGGTTTCGGCGAGGCCAATTTCCCAGGGGCTGCCGGCGTGCTTGATGGACGACCAGGGCGAAGCGCCCGTGCCGCCGTCATGGCCGGCGATCACCACGTGGTCGCTCTTGCATTTGGCAACACCGGCGGCAATCGTGCCCACGCCAATTTCCGACACCAGCTTGACGCTGATGGAGGCATGCGGTGCCACGTTTTTCAGGTCGTGGATGAGCTGGGCCAAATCCTCGATGGAATAAATGTCGTGGTGCGGCGGGGGCGAAATCAGGCCCACACCCGGCACGCTGTAACGCAGTTTGCCGATGTACTCGGACACCTTGCCACCGGGCAGCTGACCGCCCTCGCCCGGCTTGGCCCCTTGCGCCATCTTGATCTGGATCTGATCGGAGGAGGTCAGATACTCAGCGGTGACACCGAAGCGGCCCGAGGCCACCTGCTTGATGCGCGAGCGCAGGCTGTCACCGTCGAGCAGCGGGGTGTCCACTTCGACTTGCTCGTCGCCAATCACGCTCTTGAGCGTTTCGCCCTTCTTGATGGGGATGCCCTTGAGCTCGTTGCGGTAACGCGCCGGGTCTTCGCCACCCTCACCCGTGTTGCTCTTGCCGCCAATGCGGTTCATGGCAATGGCCAGCGTGGCGTGGGCTTCGGTGGAGATCGATCCCAAGGACATGGCGCCGGTGGCAAAGCGCTTGACGATTTCGGCCGCCGGCTCAACCTGCTCGAGCGGAATGGCCTTGGCGGGCTCAATCTTGAACTCAAACAAACCGCGCAGCGTCATGTGGCGCTTGCTCTGGTCGTTGATGATCTGCGCGTACTCTTTGTAGGTGTTGAAGTTGTTGGCGCGCGTGCTGTGCTGCAACTTGGCAATCGCATCGGGCGTCCACATGTGTTCTTCACCACGGGCACGCCAGGCGTATTCGCCGCCGGTGTCGAGCATGCCGGCCAGCACCGGATCGTCGCCAAAGGCGGCCTGGTGCATGCGGATGCCTTCTTCGGCCATCTCGAAAATGCTGATGCCTTCCACCCGGCTGGCAGTGCCGGTGAAGTATTTCTGGACGGTCTCGCTGTTGATGCCGATGGCTTCAAACAGTTGTGCACCGCAGTAGCTCATGTAAGTGGACACACCCATCTTGGACATGATCTTGGACAGGCCCTTGCCGATCGCCTTGACATAGTTGTAGATGGCTTTCTCGGCCGACAGGTCCGCCGGCAGGTCCTGGTGCATGGCCGCCAGGGTTTCCATGGCGAGGTAGGGGTGCACGGCTTCAGCGCCGTAACCGGCCAGCACGGCGAAATGGTGCACTTCGCGGGCGCTGCCCGTCTCGACCACCAGGCCGGCGGAGGTGCGCAAACCTTCCCGTACCAGGTGCTGGTGAATGGCTGACAAGGCAAGCACCGCCGGGATGGCCACCTGGGTCGCACTCACACCGCGATCGCTCAGGATCAGGATATTGCGTCCGCCCTTGATGGCATCCACGCTGGCGGCACACAACGAGGCCAGTTTGGCTTCCACGCCGTCCTTGCCCCACTCGATGGGGTAGGTGATGTCGAGCGTGGCGCTCCTGAACTTGCCCTGGGTGTAGGTCTCGATGTTGCGCAACTTGGCCATGTCCTCAAAACCGAGGATGGGCTGGCTCACCTCCAGCCGCATGGGCGGATTGACCTGGTTGATGTCGAGCAGGTTGGGCTTGGGTCCGATGAAGGACACCAGCGACATCACGATGGCCTCGCGGATCGGGTCGATCGGCGGGTTGGTCACCTGGGCGAACAGCTGCTTGAAGTAGTTGTAGAGTGGCTTGTTCTTGCTGGAGAGCACAGCCAGGGGGCTGTCGTTGCCCATGGAGCCAATGCCCTCTTCGCCGTTGATGGCCATGGGGGCCATCAGGAACTTGATATCTTCCTGGCTGAAGCCAAACGCCTGCTGGCGGTCCAGCAGCGACACAGCACTGACTGGCGCCGCGGCCGACTGCCCTGCGGTGTTGACATCGTCAAGCTTGATGCGCAAGTTATCAATCCACTGCTTGTAGGGCTTGGTGTTGGCCAGGCCAGACTTCAGTTCCTCGTCGTTGATCATGCGGCCTTGCTCGAGGTCGATCAGGAACATCTTGCCGGGCTGCAGGCGCCATTTGCGCACGATCTTGCTTTCGGGCACGGGCAACACGCCCGACTCGGAGCCCATGATCACCATGTCGTCGTCGGTGATGCAGTAGCGCGAAGGGCGCAGACCGTTGCGGTCCAGCGTGGCGCCGATCTGGCGACCATCGGTGAACACGATGGACGCCGGGCCGTCCCAGGGCTCGAGCATGGCCGCGTGGTATTCGTAGAAGGCCTTGCGGCGATCGTCCATGGTGGTGTGCTGTTCCCAGGGCTCGGGAATCATCATCATCACGGCCTGGCTGATCGGGTAGCCTGCCATGGTCAGCAACTCGAGGCAGTTGTCGAAGGTGGCGGTGTCGGACTGGTCGGCAAAGCTGATGGGGTAGAGCTTGTGCAAGTCGTCGCCCAGCACGGGCGAGGACATCACGCCTTCGCGTGCCTTCATCCAGTTGTAGTTGCCCTTGACGGTGTTGATCTCGCCGTTGTGGGCAACATAGCGGTACGGGTGAGCCAGCGGCCACTCGGGGAAGGTGTTGGTCGAAAAACGCTGGTGCACCAGGCCCAGGGCCGAGACGCAGCGCGGGTCTTGCAGGTCCATGAAGTAGGTGCCCACCTGATCGGCCAGCAGCAGACCTTTGTAGATCACCGTGCGGCTGGACATGCTCGGCACGTAGTATTCCTTGCTGTGCTTGAGCTGCAGGTTCTGGATCGCAGCGCTGGCCGTCTTGCGGATCACATAGAGCTTGCGTTCCAACGCATCCTGCACGATCACATCGCTGCCACGGCCGATGAAGACCTGGCGGATCACCGGCTCTTTTTCGCGCACGGTGGGTGACATGGGCATCTCGAGGTTGACCGGCACATCGCGCCAACCCAGCAACACCTGTCCCTCGGCCTGGATGGCGCGCTCGAGTTCCTGCTCGCAGGCCTGACGCGAGGCGTGTTCCTTGGGCAGGAAAATCATGCCCACGCCATATTCACCCATGGGTGGCAGGATCACGCCCTGCTTGGCCATCTCTTCACGGTACAGCGCATCGGGCAACTGAATCAGGATGCCCGCGCCATCACCCATCAGCTTGTCAGCCCCCACGGCGCCACGGTGATCGAGGTTCTCCAGAATCTTCAGCGCCTGCCCCACGATGGCATGGCTCTTCTGCCCTTTGATGTGCGCCACAAAACCCACGCCACAGGCGTCATGCTCCTGGTCGGCAGCATACAAACCATGGCTTTGCAAATGTTCTTTTTCGGCAGCCGTCGTCATGGCGCACTCCTTCAAATTTCAGCGGGAGACGAAGCATAGTGCACTGCAACATGAATGCCAAGAAAAATAATTGGGGTCAGATTCCAATTAATTCCCGAAAATTCCCATCGGGAATTATTTGGGGACAGATTGAAAAGAAGCCTTTAGAACTCTTTTGATTTGAAATCACCCGACACTCGTCCATCAGGTCGGTGAAGCGGTCGGTTCACGCCGTGAAAACGGTCGCCCCGCTCGACCCTTCGCCACGCGACGCTCGGTTTGTTTTTGCAAATTCGCCACGAAAGCGGCCTCCCCCAATGCCCAGCCACTGAGCGCGGACTGGGTCAACGCACGCTCCTGGTCCACGCTCAAGCCCGCATGCACCAAATCGGCGTATGCCGCCTCGCGGGCAAAGGGCGTATTGCCCAGGGTCCAGATGAGGCCGTGCGGCGTGATCAGGCGATCCACCCGTTGCCCAATGTAGTGGTGATGGCTGGACCACGCGAACGCCTGCGGTTGCGACACCATGCCGGCGCGAACCGGGTTGAGATCGATGTAGGCCATGCACGCCAACAAGTACCGATCCGTCTGGATCAGCGTGGAGCGATATCGCCCTTCCCACAGCGTGCCCGTTCGTCCGTGCCGTTGGTTGAACGCGCGCACATAACTTCGGCCCACCGCTTGCATCATCAGCGGCAACGCGCGATCACGTCGCGGGGTGACCAGCAAATGCAGGTGGTTGTCCATGAGCACGTATGCATGGATCTCCACGCCCTGGGCTTTGGCCTGCTGCTCGAGCAAGTCGAGCATCAGGCGGCGATCGGCCTCGTCGCGAAAAATGACCTGACGGTTATTCCCCCGCAGGATCACATGGTGCGGGTAATCCGTGACGGTCAGACGGGGAAGGCGGGCCATCCGGGGATGATAGTCCCGGATACCGCACGGACTCCAGCCCCTGCAGCCCGAATTCAGCCAGCAAGGCATGCAAACGCTGCGCCGCACTGCGTTTGCGCTGTCCGGTGTAGCGCGCCACGATCAACTCGTTCTTGAGACTGTGCTCCCAGCCCACGAGTTCTGTCACCGTCACCTGATACCCCATCGCCTCCAGGTAGAGGCAACGCAACACGTTGGTCACCTGGCTGCCGATCTCGCGGGTGTGCAAGGGATGGCGCCACAACTCGGCGAGCGGTGTGCGCGCCAGGTCCAGCGCCTTGTGCTGACGCAAGGACGCCGCCACCTCGGCCTGGCAACACGGCACCAGGGCCAGATGGCTTGCCCGATGCGCGAGGGCAAACGCGATGGCATCATCGGTGGCCGTGTCACAGGCGTGCAAGGCCGTCACCATATCCACCTGAGCAGGCAATCGCTCGTCATGCAGCGCCTGTTGCACGCTGAGGTTGAAAAAACGCATGCCCTCAAAGCCCAGTTCCCGGGCCAGCGTCTCGGCGGAGGTCACCAGATCGGCCCGGGTCTCAATGCCAATCACTTCCCCCACCGCATGACCCAGCGACTGTTGTTGCGGCCGGAAAAAAAGGTCGTACAAGATGAAGCCGAGGTATGACTTGCCTGCCCCGTGATCCACCAGCGTGATCGGGGTGGTGTTGCCCGCGGCCTGACGCTCGTCCAGCACCGCCTGCAACGGCTTGTCGATGAATCCCACCAGGTGGTACACCTGCTTGAGCTTGCGCCGTGAATCCTGGTTGAGTTTGCCCTCACGGGTGAGGATGTGCAGGCGTTGCAGCAAGGCCATCGATTGCCCGGCACGCACCTCCGGCGGCAAGGCGGGCACGTTGGACAGTGCTGCCGGTGAAGTCTGCTTGTTCGGCTTGTGTTTCATGCCTGATCCTCCGATGCACCGTGAAACGGACACCGCGTGCGGATGCCCAATTGATCCCATCCAGCCGGCCCCAGTCGTTCAAGCAACGCCATGTTGCGCTCATAGATCGTGGCCGCGTCGGGGGTGGCGGCCACCGCACGGTCGATGCTGTCCTCACGCAACAAATGCAGGATGGGGTACGGCGCGCGGTTGGTGAAGTTGCCGGGGTCCTCTGCTGTCGTCCCCGCAAACTGGTAACGCGGATGGAAGTCGGCGATCTGCATGTCACCCTCCAGCCCGAGGGAATCCAACACGTCTTGCGCCTGGCCCACGAGGTCATTGAAGTCCAAAAAATCCGGACAGATGAAGGGGGCCACCAGCAAGGTGGTTTCGGTGTGCTCCAGGGGCGTTGCCATCAGCCACTTCAATTCTTCTTCCAGCGTCTGCAACAACGTCGTCGTGTCGCGCGTCGCACTCACGCGTACACGCAAGCGATCATGCGCCACCACGGCCTTGGCGAAGGGGCACAGGTTCAAACCAATCACGGCCCGCTCCAGCCAATGCTGCACGTCCTCTCGGACTTGCGTTTCCGATTGCGCAGACCAGACACGTGAAGCCGGCATATCACTCATGCAGACACCTCGGGGGGTGGATTCAACAAGGCGCGAAGGTGCCCGGCCAGCCACCACCCCATCACACAGCAGCTGCCGGTGACCACCCAGGTCCACTGCCAGCCACCGGTGGCTGCGGCCATCCAGGCCACCAGCGGTGGCCCGGCGAACTGACCGATTGACGACCACTGCTGCACCCACCCGACGGTGGTGGCCACGGTGTCATCACTGGGGGCCAACCGCACGGCCAATGAAAACAAGGTGCCGGGAATGACCCCGCCCATGGCCGAGAAACACACCACGCAGAGAAATTGCAGCGCTGCCGGCAGATGTGAATCCTGCCACTGTGCAAAGGCCAGCAACGCGCCCACCCCCATGGCGGCAAAACCCACGCGCAACAACGCGGGCGGTGTGATGCCCCGACCCAAGAGGCGGCCCGACAGGATGTTGCCACCCATGTTGGCCAGCGCCACCACCGCAGTGAGTGCACCGCCCATCGTCATGCTCAGCCCCATCTGCGCATAGACGGAAGGCAGGAAGCCGATGATGGCCAGCCACTGCGCCGAGTACACCGCAAACGACAACACCACCAGCCACGGCCCCCGGTGGGTGAGCACGCTGGCCAGCCGTTGGTGCCAGGGACTCATCGCAGCGCCAAGGGCTGCCGTGGTGTCATCCGCCGGGACCCACCACCACACCATCGCCCCGCTGAGCAACAGCCAACCACCCAGGCCCCACCACAATTCGGGCCAGCCACTGAGCCCGATGACCCAGGGCGCCAGCAGCAGCGCCAGCGCCGTCCCCAAGGGCATGTAGGCGCCCCAGTAGCCCATCATGCGCTGCAACTGAGACGGCTCCACCAGTCGGCGAATCAGCGCCGGTGCCGGCATGATGGCCATCAAAAAACCCAGTCCTTCCAGCGCCCGCAACATCAGCAGGGCCGGTACCTCGTTGATGGCGCCCCCCACCAGACTGCTCACGCTGAGCAAGCCCACGCCCAGCAGCATGCAGCGGCGCAGGCCCAGCCGGTCCGCCCCCAACCCCACCAGCACGCCCAGCAACATGCCCGCGGTTTGCACCATGGAGAGCAAAAAACCCGCCTGCAGGAGTGACATGTCCAGTTGCTCGCGCAGCAGGGGCAGGGTGGGCGGCAATTTGCCCACATGCATCGCCGCGCTCACCCCCACCCAGATGACGAGCCAGGCCGACCCACGAGCGGGGGTCATGTCAGCACCTGTCGCCCGGTCAGGCGTTCGTGCTCACGCACCGCGAACCGATCGGTCATGCCTGCGATGTAATCGGCCACCGCCTGGTGGGCATCGGTCCGGCGGGCGAAATCGGACTGCATCTCCTGTGGGCGGTTGACGTAGGCCTCGAACAACTCACGCACCACGTGCCGTGCCTGCTCGGTGGTCTGCATCACCTGTGGGTGACGGTACAGATTGGCAAACAAAAAGCGCTTGAGTTCACGCGACTGTTCGTGCATGCGGTCGCTGAAGCGCACCAGCGCAGGCGCCGTGCGCACCCCCTCGAGCGAATTCACCCCGGCTTGCGCAATCGCCAGGCGGGTGGCGTCAATCACGTCGTACACCTGGTCACTCAGCATGCGACGGATGGTTTCATACAGCAGTCGCCGACCCTGCAAGGCCGGGTATTCATTCACCGTCTGATGGCGATACCGCTCGACCAGTTCCAGTTCTTGCAATTGCGACAGGGACAGCAAACCCGAGCGCACGCCGTCATCGATGTCGTGCGCGTTGTAGGCGATTTCGTCAGCCAGGTTGCACAGCTGGGCCTCCAGACTGGGTCGCGTGTTGTCCAGGAATCTCTGGGCCACCCCCTGGGGTTCACTGGCACTCAACCGTTCGGCGTTGCGACGTGAGCAGTGCTTGAGAATGCCCTCGCGTGTCTCAAAGCTCAGGTTGAGTCCGTTGAAGGCCGGATAGCGTTCTTCGAGTTCATCGACCACGCGCAAGCTTTGCAGGTTGTGCTCAAAGCCCCCGTGCTCAGCCATGCATTCATTGAGCGCATCCTGCCCGGCGTGACCGAAGGGCGTGTGGCCCAGGTCGTGCGCCAGGGCAATGGCCTCCACCAGATCCTCGTTCAACCCCAGGGCACGGGCCATGGAACGACCCAGCTGCGCCACCTCGAGCGAGTGCGTCAGCCGTGTGCGAAAGAGATCACCCTCATGGTTCAAAAACACCTGCGTCTTGTAGACCAGGCGGCGAAACGCGGTGGAATGCACGATGCGGTCTCGGTCGCGCTGGAAAGCGCTGCGGGTGGGCGCTTCGGGCTCGTCATGGCGGCGCCCACGCGTGTGCGCGGGGTCGCACGCATAAGCGGCCAGTCCCGCCAGGGCCGTGGCAGCGCGCGTCATGGGTGGCCCGCGCCCGTCAAGGCGGGGATCTTCGATGTCCAAGGACTGCCAGCGTCTGCCATCGGGTCGTCAGTTTCGGCAGCTTTGTTCGATCACCTCGGCCACCAGGGCATCCGGGGCGCCCTGCACCACGGCCTGGCCCGGACGCTGGATCAGCACGAACCGGATGTCACCGGCCTGTGCCTTCTTGTCGACCCGCATGTGCTCCAGGTAGCTCTGGGCACCCAGCGCCGGTCCCACCGTGGGTAAACCGGCACGTTGCGCCAGGGTGGTCAAACGCTGCACAAAGGCGGCGTCCACATAGCCGAGCTGCTGCGACAAACGCGCCGCCATCAGCATGCCGCAACCCACCGCCTCGCCGTGCAACCAGGCGCCAAAGCCCAGCCCCGCCTCGATCGCATGACCAAAGGTATGGCCGAAGTTCAGGATGGCACGCAGACCGGATTCACGCTCATCCTGCCCCACCACCTCGGCCTTGATTTCGCAGCTACGCCGCACGGCCCAGGCGAGCGCCGGGGCATTGCGCGCCATCAACAAGTCCAGATTGGCTTCGATCCAGTCGAGAAACGCCATGTCGTGGATCGGACCGTACTTGATCACCTCGGCCAGCCCCGCGCTGAGTTCACGCGAGGGCAATGTCTGCAACGTGTCGAGATCGCACACCACGCGTACCGGTTGGTAGAACGCGCCGATCATGTTCTTGCCCAGCGGGTGGTTCACTGCCGTTTTACCGCCGACTGATGAATCGACCTGTGCGAGCAAAGTGGTGGGCACCTGCACAAAGGGTACGCCACGCATGTAGCAAGCGGCGGCAAAACCGGTCATGTCACCGATCACACCGCCCCCCAGCGCGAACAGCACGGTCTTGCGATCACAGGCCTGGTCCAGCAGCACATCGAAGATGCGGTTGAGGGTTTCCCAGGTTTTGTGTGCCTCGCCGTCCGGCAGCACGATGTGCAGCACGCGCGGGTAATGCGGCTGCAGGGCACGTTGCAAGCGCTCGAGGTACAGCGGCCCCACGACATCGTTGGTGACAATGAGCGCGCTGGCGGCGCTTGGCAGACCCTCCCAGGTGGACGCTTGGTCGATCAAGCCGGCCCCGATCAGGATGGGGTAGCTGCGCTCCCCCAGCTGGATGTCAACGTGGGCGCAAGGAGTGGCAGGGGAAGGCGTCATGACAAATCCAAACCGGTGGCAATCAAGGTGGAGGGGCGGGTGACAGGGGGAATGTGCTGCCAGGAGCGGGTGAACGTCATCGGTCGATGGGTTCAGGCTTGACCCGAAGCACCGGATGCATCAGGCTCGGATGACAACTCCAGGTGCGACAGAATGAGTTGCACCAGCGACCCGACGGTGGGTCGCCCGGTTTCAATCACATGATGGGCGGTTTCGCGGTACAACGGGTCGCGTACCTCAAACAAATCCCGTAAACGCTTGAGAGGGTCGGACACCTGCAACAAGGGTCGGGTGCGATCGTGACGCAGCCGGCGGTAGACATCCTCGGGCAAGGAACGCAGGTAGAACACGCGGCCGCGTTCGTGCAGGCGTTCGCGGTTGATTTCACGCAACACCGAACCCCCACCGGTGGCAAGCACCCCGTGGTGATGGCGGGTGAGGTCGTCGAGCACGTCGGACTCGATGTCACGAAAACGGTCCTCCCCCTCGCGCTCGAAGTACTCGCGAATCGAGCAGCCCAGACGCTCCTCGACGGCGTGATCCGAATCCACGAAGGGGATATTCAGCCGTCGGGCGAGTTGACGCCCCACGGTGGACTTGCCACTACCGGGCAACCCGACCAAAACCAACACTCCAAAACCTTCCTAAGGTGCTGATGCACGCTGGGAAAGCATTTTAGGGGTTAGGAACACCAGCAGCTCCTGCTTCTGGCGCTTGTGCTGCCGATTGCCGAAGAGCGCCCCCACCAGCGGCAGGCTGCCGAGCCAGGGTACCCGTGCATTCAGTCCACTGTCGCTGGTTTCGTAAATGCCGCCAATGACCACCGTGCCACCGTCATCGACCAGCACCTGGGTGCTCAGGTGTTTGGTGTCAATCGCAAATCCGGCCGGCGTCAGTTGGCCCACGCTGTCCTTGCTCAGGTCCACCTCCAGGATGATGCCGCCCTCCGGGGTAATTTGCGGCGTGACCTCAAGCCGCAGGTTGGCTTTGCGAAACGAGATCGAGTGTGCGCCATTGCCCGTCGTGGCCTGGTAGGGCAGCTCGGTTCCCTGCTCAATCACCGCCTTGACCTGATCCGCGGTGACCACGCGCGGGTTGGACACCACCCGGCCCTGACCCTCGGTTTCCAGCGCCGACAACTCCACGGCCAGCAAGCGCGTGCGCGCGGCATTGAAAAACGAAAACGCCAGCGCTCCCGGGTCCTGTCCTGCGAGCGAAACCGCTGACAAATTGAGCATCTGCCCGCTGAGGTCAGGGGACTTGTCGCCTTGCCCCTCCAGGCGGGTGTTGGCGGTGGCCGTGGTGACGCTGTTGCCCGCCTGGCTGCGCTGACCAGCCACATCCACGGCCGCCAACCGAACACCCAGGGTGCGCGCAAAGCTGTCCCCGGCCTCGACAATGCGCGCCTCGATCATCACCTGCCGCAACGGCACGTCCACCTGGGCCAGCATGCGCTGTACCGCCTCCAAACGGGATGGCACGTCGGTCACAAACAGCTGGTTGGTCCGGGGTTCGGCCAGCGCCACGCCACGCGAACTGAGAAACCGGGGATGCCCATGCGACAGCGCGCCACCCCCCATGGCCAGCCGAGGGCTGACCAGGGACCAGGGCGGCATGGCCGTGGGGCCCGCCGTGCCGGGAGGGTACGACGCCGTTCCCCCGACCTCCTGACCTGACGTGCCAGCCGCAGACACAGCGCCGGCAACCGACGGCAGACCCAGACTGACTGCCGGACCCAGACCCACCATCGCAGCGCCCGCACCGTAGGGATGCCCTCCCAGGGCACCCCAGCCTGAGCCCCAGCCACCAGACGACCCTCCCAACGCGCCACCCCCCCATCCACCACCCGCCGACGGCGAGAGCAAATGGGTCATCACATCCACCGCCTTGGCATAACTGAGTTGAAACGAGCGGGTTTGCAGGGGCTCGAGTTGCTGGATGGCCGCGCGGTGCTCATGGTCCTGCCGCTCACGTGCCGTGATCTCGGCGCGCGGCGCCACCCAGATCACATCGTCCTGGCGCCGCTGCGCCAACCCTTTGGCCTGCAAAATGGTTTCCAGCGCCACAGGCCAGGTTACACTTTGCAAGCGCAAGGTGATGTAACCGCTGACACTGTCCGAGGCCACGATGTTCACCCCGGCAAATTCCGCCACCGTCGCCAAAGCGGCACGCACGTCCACCGCCTGAAATTGCATGGACAGTCGGCGCGGAACATCCCCGGCACCCGGGGTGTCCTCCGCGGCCCATGCTGGCGCCCCCAAGAGGCCCGCCCGTGAGACAGCCAAGAACCACACAACCAGGGCGCGACGAGCCCGAAAACACCCGCGCGCTGTGCATCGTCGTTGGGTTTCATCAACACCGGTCATGGCCCACTGCCCTCACCCGCTGCGTGCGTTGGAGACGTGTCGGTCCAGGCCAGGACCGCACGTCGACCTGATTTCTGACCTGAACTTGCCTGGCGCATGGCTTCCAGTACAACGGCCTGCGGTTGAATTGCCACCACCTGGGCCTGCTCCACCCCCAGGACCTGTCCCAACCGCAACCGATGCGGTGAGGTGGGCGCTGCTGCTCGTCCTGCCACTGAGCCGGGGTCTGTGGGCGCGGCGGCCCACGTCACGAGTGCCATGCGGTCCTCGCCCTGAGCCAACACACCGACCAGTCGAATGTCGCTCAGCGCTGCCCGGGGCAGCACGTGGCTGGCATCGGCCTGGCGGGGGCTGACGTCAAGGGCAACCGGGGAACGCGAGCCCGACGGCAGGCGGTTCACCGCAAATGGGTTGACCAACCGATCGGAGGCTGGTTGGGTGCCTGCTGGCCACCGCTGGGCCAATGCTGGCAAAGGGGCCGACCAGCGCAGCTCCAGATGCCATTGCAACCACTCAGCGTCGGCGATGTGTTGCTGTTGTTGCTGTTGTTGCTGTTGGCCTTGTCCGGGGAGATGCACCTGCACTTGCAAGAACACCAGCCGAGGAAATTGACGCACCATGGCTTGCAACAGGGACACACCTTGCTCATAGGTGGCCAAGCCCTCGAGACGCCACACCAAACCCCCACCTGCGACACCCTCCGCGCCACGGATCGAACCATCGCCGGACAAGGGGGTCGCAGCAGTCACCGATCGGCCTTGCCAATCACGCAGTCCCTGTGCTTGCAACAACGCGTGCCAGCGCACGAGGGCAGACACATCGTCCTCAGCCACGTCGAGGCGGCGGCCCTGCACCTCAGCCCTCAAGCTCGACGGTGACGGGAGCAGGTCCTCGGGCCGGTGCGCGCTGACCTGCTGCTCGAGTGACAAGGCGGCGTCCCGCGTCTCCACCAGTGTTGCGTGCACCGACGCCACTCGACCCCACCAACCCGTCGCAACCGCCAGTGAGCACAAGCCACCCCAGCACACCAACACGCGCACCAGGTGTTGGCGAGGTGCGGTCAAGGTCCTGTGCATTCGCTCGCTCGAGAGGACACGCGGCAACTGGCTCATTCGAGTGCTTTCTGCGAGGGATTCCACGACACCTGCACACGCACACCCAGGAGCGGTGGAGACGGCACGGATGGGGCGCTGGGGGCTTGCGGTTGCCAGTGGAGGTGATGTTGTCCTCCGGCGGGCAAGGCCTGTGGCCACTGATCCATCCAGCGGGTGAACCCCTCCGCCCCCATCGCCTGCGCCTGCAATTCGATGAGCTGTGGCCGCATGCTGAGTTGCTGCCACCGCACGCCTGCAGGGACAGTGGACGCCCAGGCTTGCAACACCTGCGCAAAGCGCTGGTTGTAAGCCTCGCGCTCCTCTTGCTCTTGCTGTCGTCGCCGAACTTGCTGATTCGCCTGACGCCTTTCCTGGTGGTCCCGCAGGGTGGCCTGTAATTGCTTCAGGCGCTGCGTCCACGCCTCATGCTCTTGCGCCCAACGTTGCTGGTGCAACCCGCCCAGCGCGTAGCCAGCCCCGGCGATCAGCCCCCACGCCAGCCACCAGGGCCACCCGCCCCGCGCGCGCTGCGCGTAACGCCCCCACCCGCCCCCTGACAGGCCTCGCAGCAAATCCGGCCTGTCTTGTGACTCACGAAGCGCAGCTCCCCGGGCCGCCAGCGCCTCGGGGGACGGGTTCACACGCATCGAGGGATCGGGGATCAACGTGTCGGCGGTGACGGGCCACCGTTCCGTGACCCGTTGCTCAGCCAGCGAGCGCGGCTCAATGCTCACGCTGGCCCAACCCACTTGCCACCCCACGGTGCGAATGTGCTGGGCCAGCGCTCGCGGCATGGCCCAGCACTGCCAGGCGACCTCGTGGTCACTGCGCTCAATGGACGCCCAGGGGTGCCCCGCCCGCAGCCAGGACAGCATGGCGCGCCATCCCCCCCGAACCGAGGGCGCCTCTGCCGACAGACCCAGGGGACGGGCATCCCACGATACCTGGTCGATAGGCACTGGCAGCACCAGGGATAACTCCTGTGCCAGCAAGGCGGGCAACTCCGCCTTCGACAGCGGCCCCGACAAGGTGACCGCGCCGGACCACAGCAGGTCGTCAGGCCAGGCCAGTGTCAGGTGGCAGGTGCCGGTGGGCACAAGTTCTCGCAAGGTCTGCACAGCCATGCGCCACGCCGCCTGGTGGTCAGCCGGCACAGACCCCGGGGGCCGGCCAGGCAGCAAGGCCCAGAGCTCCGGCAGGGTGCCGGGTGACCACACCCGGGACTGCTCCACGGTCCTTGCAGGCGCAGCAGAGGGTCCGCGGGCGGCCTGCAGCCCCGGCACGCCCGGTTCGTGCAGCACCACGTGCCAGGCCCCTGGTTGCAGCGACACGCCGACCTGCAAGGGGCCACCCAGGGCCTGCCACAGGCGGCTCAGCCTGAAACTGACCCGGCGCCGCTGGCAGGATTCGACGCCCCTGCGCACCCAGCGCGTCAACAAGGAGATGGATTGAAACATGACCAGTCCGATCGTCAAACGAATGCTTTGATACTATGGACGGCTGCAGCGATCGTCCCTTTTTCGGATGTCCAAGCCTGGTAATTTTTTACAATCACGCATCACACACTGAGCACTGCCACGCGCAGTGCACGCTATGGCCACCCGCTTACCCCCCGAATCACCCAGTCCTCACTCGCCTGAGACCCCGCGCACGCGTTCGCCCCTGGCAGGTCTGTTGATCGGGTTTTTCAGCTGGAGCCTGGGACTGCTGGCTGCGGGTCTGCTGGCGGGCTTGCTGGTCGTGGCCGTGGCGCTGGCCATGGCCTACCCCCAGCTGCCCGATGTCTCCGATCTGGCGGACTACAAACCCAAGCTGTCCATGCGTGTGTTCTCGATCGAGGGCAAGCAGATTGGCGAGTTCGGCGAGGAGCGCCGTAACCTCACCCCGTTCAAGGACATTCCTCCGGTCATGGTGAACGCGGTGCTGGCCATCGAGGATGCGCGCTTTTACCAGCACGGCGGGCTGGACTACATCGGCCTGCTGCGTGCCAGCCTGGCCAACCTGGGGCGTGCCAAAAGCCAGGGCGCGTCCACCATCACCATGCAGGTGGCGCGCAATGTGTACCTGTCGTCCGAGAAAACCTTCACCCGCAAGATCTACGAAATCCTGCTCACCTTCAAGCTGGAACATCTGCTGAGCAAGGACCAGATTCTGGAGATTTACCTCAACCAGATCTACCTCGGTCAACGCGCCTACGGATTTGCCGCCGCCAGCGAAACCTATTTCGGCAAGCCGCTGCAGCAGATCAGCATCGCCGAGGCGGCCATGCTGGCGGGCCTGCCCAAGGCCCCGTCTGCGTATAACCCCATCAACAACCCCAAGCGGGCCCGCTCACGTCAGCTCTACATCATCGAGCGCATGCTCGACAACAACTTCATCACCAAGGAGCAGGCCGAAGCGGCCAAGCGCGAGGAACTCAAGATCCGCACCGCCGCGACGGTGCAACACACCCACGCCGAATACGTGGCCGAGATGGCGCGTCAACTGATGTTTGCCCAGTACGGCCCCGAGATCTACACGCGCGGCCTGCATGTGCACACCACCATCAAGGCCGAGGACCAGGAAGTGGCCTATCAGGCGCTGCGCCGCGGCATCCTGGACTACGAACTGCGCCAGCACTACCGGGGTCCTGAAAAGTTCATCAACCTGCCCGCCACACCCGCCGAGGCCGAGGATCTGATCGATGACACCCTGATCGATGCTGGCGACAAGGGCGATCTGCTGGCCGCCGTCGTGGTGGACGCCAACGCGAAAAAAGTGCGCGTGGCGCGCCACAACAGCGAGTTCATTGACATCACCGGGGATGGCTTGAAACCGGTGCAGTCGGGTCTGAGCGACAAGGCGCCGCCCAACCTCAAGCTGCGCCCTGGTGCGCTGGTGCGCATTGCCAAAGGCGCGAAAGGCTGGGAAATCACGCAGTTGCCCGAGGTGGAAGGGGCCTTCGTGGCGATCGACCCACGCGATGGCGCCATCCGCTCGCTGGTGGGTGGCTTCGACTTCGAGAAAAACAAGTTCAACCACGTGACCCAGGCCTGGCGCCAGCCGGGCTCGAGTTTCAAACCCTTCATCTACTCGGCAGCGCTGGAAAAAGGCTTCACCCCGTCCACCGTGGTGAACGATGCGCCCTTGTTCTTCGATGCCAGCGTCACCGGCAGTCAGGCCTGGGAACCGAAAAACTACGACGGCAAGTTTGAAGGCGCCATGTCATTGCGCACCGGTCTGGCCAAGTCCAAGAACATGGTCTCGATTCGGGTGCTGCAATCCATTGGTGCGCCCTATGCCCAGCAGTGGGTGACCCGCTTTGGTTTCGAAGCCGAACGGCACCCCCCCTACCTCACCATGGCACTCGGGGCCGGGTCGGTCACCCCGCTGCAAATGGCCGTGGGCTATTCGGTGTTTGCCAATGGCGGTTTCCGCGTCAACCCCTATCTCATCACCAAGGTGACGGATGCCATGGGCAAGGTGCTGTCGCAGTACACGCCCATCGAGCAGGAAGAGTCGGCCCGCGCCATCGAACCCCGCAATGCCTTCCTGATGACCAGCCTGCTGCAGGAAGTGACACGTTCGGGCACGGCCGCCAAGGCGCAAGCCACGCTCAAGCGACCGGACGTGTATGGCAAGACCGGCACCACCAATGATTCGATGGACGCGTGGTTTGCCGGTTACCAGCCCACCCTCACCGCCATCACCTGGATTGGCTACGACACGCCGCGCAAACTGGGTGAACGTGAGACGGGCGGTGGCCTGAGCCTGCCCGTGTGGATCAGTTACATGCATCACGCGCTCAAGGGCGTACCGGTTCAGGAAATGCCGGTGCCCGCTGGCGTGGTGAATGAAGGCGGCGAATGGTTTTTCCGCGAGTTTCCGCGCACCACCGGTGTGACCAACCTGGGACTGGACGGCAAGGGCGCCGGCGAGGTGCCAGCGGCTGAAGAAAAACGCAAGATCCTCGACCTGTTCAAGAACTGAAGACCAGGGGCAGTCCGGACTGCGCGCTGATATCACGGCTCAACTGCGCCCAGAACTCGCCCTGTCCCTTGGTGTCCATCCACTGCTGCCCGTCAAAGCGGTAGTGATAGCCCCCCGAACGCGCCGCCAGCCACACTTCATGCAGGGGCTTTTGCAGGTTGACAATGATCTGGCTGCGGTTGCTGAAGGTGAGCGTGATCATGCCACCCACGCGCTGGTTGTCGATGTCCGCATCGGTGTCGTCATTGAGGCGATCGCATTGTTGCTCCAGGGCACGCAGGAGCGATTCGGCACGGTCGAGAAATTCGAGATCAGTCATGCGTGGTGGCAGGCACACGGCGTGCCCCGTAAAGAATTGACAACAAAATGCAGACCCGGGGGTCTGGATACAATTTCCGGATGAACGCGCGCATTCTAGTCACGGCCCTTGCCCTTGCGGGCGGCATGGCTTCGGGTCTGATCGGTTGCGGACAACGCGGCGCGTTGTACCTGCCCACCGAACCGGCCGCACAAGACCGCGCCACCTTGCCTCAAATCCTGACACCCTCCCTGCCTTCGCGCAAGCCATCCGACACGCCATGACCTCATCCCTGTTGCCCGGTGCCCCGTTTCTGGCCTACCGCGAGGGCGAGTTGTTTCTGGAAGACGTGCGCCTGTCGGATCTGGCCCGCGAACACGGCACACCCCTGTTCGTGTATTCCAAAGCCTCGATGCTGGCGGCCCTCAACGCTTACCGCCGGGGTTTGCAGGGGCGCCAGGCCCATGTGCACTACGCCATGAAAGCCAACAGCTCGCTGGCTGTGTTGCAGGTGTTTGCCCAGGCCGGCTGCGGCTTTGACATCGTCTCAGGCGGTGAACTCGAGCGGGTGATCGCCGCCGGGGGCCATCCGTCCCAGGTGATTTTTTCAGGTGTGGGCAAAACCCGCGCCGAGATGCGCACCGCCTTGCTGGCAGGCATTGAGTGTTTCAACGTGGAGAGCGAGGCCGAACTCGAGGTGCTGGACGCGGTGGCTCGTGAAGTGGGCGTGCTGGCGCCCGTCAGTCTGCGCGTCAATCCCAACGTGGACGCGCAAACGCACCCCTATATCTCCACCGGCTTGAAGGGCAACAAGTTTGGCATTGCCCATGAGCGCGCGGTCGAGGTGTACCAGCGTGCGGCTCGCCTGAGCGGGTTGAAGGTCATCGGCATCGATTGCCACATTGGCTCGCAAATCACCAGCATGGGGCCTTACCTGGATGCGCTGGACCGTGTGCTCGATCTGGTCGAGGCCATCGAGAAGGCGGGTATTACCTTGCAGCACATCGACTTTGGCGGCGGCCTGGGCATCAACTACCAGGGCGACACACCGCCGGCGGCGGACGCGTTGTGGGCCCGGTTGCTGCAACGCCTGGACGAGCGGGGCCATGGTCACCGCCCCCTGATGCTCGAGCCCGGCCGCTCACTGGTCGGCAATGCCGGCGTCTGCGTGACCGAGGTGCAATACCTCAAGCCGGGTGAACAAAAAAACTTCTGCATCGTCGATGCGGCCATGAACGATTTGCCTCGTCCTGCGATGTACGAGGCCTATCACCACATCATCGAACTCAACACCGCCCGCTCGACGCAGGCGCCCGCCCTGGTCTGTGATGTGGTGGGCCCGGTGTGTGAAAGCGGCGACTGGCTGGGGCGGGACCGCAGCCTGCATGCCCAGCCCGGCGACCTGCTCGCCGTGCTCTCGACCGGCGCTTATTGCATGAGCATGGCCAGCAACTACAACACACGAGGTCGACCCGCTGAAATCCTGGTGGATGGTGCTCGCGCCCATGTGATCCGCTCGCGTGAAAACGCAGCGGACCAGATGCGACACGAACGCTTGCTACCCACCTGACCCGGCAATCAACCTGTTGTGCCGGTGTTCCGCGTGGGCAACGCCAACATCGCCAGTTGAATCAAACGCCGCGCTGATTGTGCGAATGTCGCCAGGCACGCCGCATTCGCCAACCCAGCAGCACGGCCAGCACCAGCGCGTACATGACCACATCATTGAAGTTTTGCTTGCCCGCGCGCATCCAGTAGAAATGCAGGATCGCCAATGGTGCCACCAGGTACACCGCCCGGTGCAGCCACTGCCAGCGACGCCCGCCCAGCCACCGCACCGCCGCGTTGAATGACGTGGCCGCCAAGGCCAGCAACACCAGCCAGGACACAAATCCCACCAGGATGAACGGCCGCTTGGCGATGTCCTGAACCAGGTCCGCCCACTCCAGCCCCATGTCAAGCCAGGCGTAGCACAAGAGGTGCAACATGGCGTAAGCAAACACCGTCAGCCCGAGCGTTCGGCGCAACCGGGCCAACGCCGGCAGCTGGAACACGATGCGCACCGGCGTCACCGCCAGCACCACGCACAACCCACGCAAGGTCCAGTCGCCCGTGCCGCGAATCAAGGCCTCGGCAGGATTGGGGCCCAGTTGATCGAACAGGGCCTTGAACAACAGGTGCAGCGCCGGCAAGCTGCACACCACCACCAGGCAGGGCCGAACCGCGCGATGCAACAACCAGATCCCGGCCATGGGTGATCAGTAATTCTTGCGTAGATCCAGGCCCGCGTAGAGCTGTCCCACCTGGGCTTCGTAGCCATTGAACATGAGTGTCTTGCGCTTCTTGCTCAGCAGGCCATCCTCACCCAGGCGTCGCTCGGTGGCCTGGCTCCAGCGCGGGTGATCCACCAGCGGGTTCACATTTGAATAGAAGCCGTATTCGTTGGCTGCTGCCTTGTTCCAGGCCGTGGCGGGCTGCTTCTCGGTGAAGCGGATTTTCACCAGACTCTTGGCATTCTTGAAGCCGTACTTCCAGGGCACCACCAACCGAACCGGTGCGCCATTCTGATGGGGCAGGACTTCCCCATACATGCCAAAGGTCAGGAGGGTGAGGGGGTGCATGGCCTCGTCCATGCGCAAGCCCTCCACATACGGCCAGTCGAGAATGGGGGAGCGCACATAGGGCATCACCTTGGGATCGGCCAGGGTGACGAACTCGACAAACCTGGCATTGCCCAGGGGCTCCACGCGACGAATCAACTCGGACAGCGAGTACCCCACCCAGGGAATCACCATTGACCAGCCTTCCACACAACGCATGCGGTAAATGCGCTCTTCCATGGCGCTTACCTTGAGCAAATCCTCCAGGCCCCATCGACCCGGCTTCTTGACCAGGCCTTCGATCTCCACCGTCCAGGGTTGTGTTTTGAGCGTGTGGGCGTTTTTCGCGGGGTCGGACTTGTCCGTGCCAAATTCGTAATAGTTGTTGTAGGTGCTGGCGTCTTCATACGCGGTGATTTTTTCCATCACCGAGGCGCCACTCACGCTGGATTTGACCCCTGGCAGTGCAGCCAGTTTGTTGGGGCGCGTCCCCATTTCGGCGCGAGCATCGCGCGCGGCCCAGGACGCGAGTGCGGCCCCTGCCACGCCACTGGCCAGTGTTTGCAGCAGTTGACGACGCTCCCGGTACACCCGCTCAGGCGTGATCTCGCTGGGCACCCGGTGTTGTCGGCCATCGTCGTGGGTTTGCACAATCATGAAAGCTCCTGGTTGTTGAGGGCATGCGACCTGACGCCCATTGTGAGCGCAACACAGGGGAATGAGTGGGGCACAAAACAAAACACCCGGACCAGCCGGGTGTTTTGAGCAGGGAAACGTGTGATCAGCGCAGGCCGGCGATGTAGTCGGCCACGGCGCGGATTTCCCGGTCGTTCAGCTTGGCAGCCACCTGGCTCATCTGCAGGCTGTTCTTGCGTACGCCATCACGGAAAGACACCAGCTGCGAGGCGGTGTAGTCGGCGTGCTGGCCAGAGAGTCGGGGGTACTGGGACGGAATACCCGCACCGTTGGGGCTGTGGCAACCCGCGCAGGCCGCGATGTTGCGATCGGCCAGGCCACCGCGGTAAATGCGCTCGCCCAGGGCCACCAGTTCCTTGTCCTTGGCAAAGCCAGGCTTGGCTTTCTGGGTGCCCAACCAGGCACCGATGTTCTTCATGTCCTGGTCGGACAAGGTGGCCGCCATGCCACTCATGATGGCGTTGGCACGCTTGCCTGATTTGAATTCCTGCAACTGCTTGACGATGTACTCAGGGTGTTGCTGGGCCAGCTTGGGATTGGCAGGCGAACCGGAATTGCCATCAGCACCGTGACACGAGGCGCACACCGCACCAAAGCTGGCTTCGCCTTTGGCGAGGTCAGGCTTGGCGGCAGCCTGAGGGGCATTGGCCTGCGCGTTCAGGACGGGAACGGCCAGGGAGGCGGCAATCAGCAAGGAGGCGAACAGCTTCATGGCAATGAATAAGTTGGTGCGCAAAACCCCGAGATTCTACAATGATGGGTCTGGGGTCTCCCTGACGCCAACCCAACAGTCCTTGCCCCATGCCCTCCCCTTCCGATCCCGTCGCTGGTCAGTCGCCCGATTCCGACGCCTCAGCCCAGCCGAATTCCGGGGGGAGCGCGCCGTCCGTATCCCCTGCGCACGCGCCTGCTGCGTCGCCCACGCAGGCGTCCGCCAAGCCCGCTGCTGACCCCGCCAAGCAGGCCCTGGGCTGGATGCACACCGCCCGCTTTCTCACCACGGCGGCACAACTGCACCACCTGCCCGCCTACGACCTGCCCGAAATCGCCTTTGTCGGGCGATCCAACGCGGGTAAATCGACCTGCATCAATGTCCTGACCCAACAGAAACGTCTGGCCTTTGCCTCCAAAACCCCGGGGCGCACACAACACATCAACCTTTTTGCCCTGGGGCGACAGGGCCAGACCGATACCGTGCTGGCCGACCTGCCGGGCTATGGTTACGCCGCTGTGCCCAAACAGGACAAGCTGCGCTGGCAGCAAGTGATGGCTAACTATCTGGTGAGTCGGCCCAACCTGGTGGGGGTGGTCTTGCTCTGCGATCCACGCCACGGTCTCACCGAACTCGACGAGATCCTGCTCGAAGTCATCCGGCCCCGGGTCGAGGAAGGATTGAAGTTCACCATGTTGCTGACCAAGGCCGACAAACTCAACAAGACCGAGGCCAACAAGGCCTTGTCCATCGCCCGCCTGCAAGCCGGTGGTGGCACGGTTCAGTTGTTTTCGTCGCTCAAGAAGCAGGGGGTGGACACCCTGGCGTTGCAACTGTGGAAGTGGACGCACGCTGAACCCGCCCTGTGAGCCCCCCAACTAGAAGCCCACGTATCGAACAAATTGTTCGTTGTCCTCGCGCACAGACTTCACCTGGTTGGCCACAAACGACGTATCGGGGTACCCCATGGCAATGCAGATCATGATGTTTTGATCGTCGGGGATGCCTGCGTGCTCGCGCACCACGCTCGACTGCATGATGCCCTGGCCATTGATCACGCAGCCCAGCCCACGCTCCCAGGCCGCCAGCACAATGGCGTGAGAAAAAGCCCCCAGATCAAACTGGCTGATCGCCGCAGGTTCGAGTTTTTTGTCGTAGGTCAGCACCAAGGACACCGGGGCATCAAATTGTCGAAACCCGCGCATCACCCAGTCGGTGCGACGGGCCTTGTCGTCCCGTTCAATGCCCATGGCCTCGAACAATTGCACCGCAATCGCCACCTGGCGTTGGCGGTGGTCGCCCTCGTAGGCCTCTTTCATCGGGAAGTCACGCTGGGCCGGAACGCCCTTCATCATGTTCTCGGAATTGCCCTGCCGAATGCGCTCCAGCGGCTCCCCCGTGACCACATGAACATGCCACGGCTGGGTGTTCATGGACGAGGGCGCCCACTTGGCCACCTCGATGATGTCGTCAATCAGTTCGCGGGGGACGGGTTTGGGCAGATAGCCACGGATGCTGGTGCGGGCCTTGATGAGCGAGGAGAAGTTCATGGGCGTGATGGCAGTGACGGGAACGATCGGTCCGGTAGCCGGATCGACACCTGTCCATCTGCCGGCCACTGCCACGATTGTCAGCCAATATCCGGGGTGGCCCGGTGAAAATTTCCGAAGGCTATAATCATGGGTTGTACACATCGGGGTGTAGCTTAGCCTGGTAGAGCGCCACGTTCGGGACGTGGAGGCCGGAGGTTCGAATCCTCTCACCCCGACCATTCAGGTCACCCGATGAGCCCATTGATTTATTCAAGTCAGTGGGCTTTTTTTATTGGACCCAATGCCTGTCTACAGGTCACTGACCGTCATGCTGACGGTTGGGTGGCTTGACGGTTTCCCCCCTCAAGGTGCTGCGTCAGTCGCGGCACCAAAACGGGAAAGACCAGCAACACCACCAGACAGGCACACGGGTATCCCCAGGCCAAGCGCTTGGCCCACTCCATCCAGCCTCCGGCTGCACCCCACCCGGATAACAGCATGGAACCCGTGACGCCCGCCACAGACGTCAGCAGGCAACCCACCAGTCCCACCAGGACAATGGTTTTGCGAGAAGGGCTGTTCATGGGAGTCGTCATGTTTCGTTGCGGGATTGACCATCCACGGTGGATGGAGCTCAGCCAGCACAGCATAGCGGTATTTCCTAGAATGAAGTTGCTTCATTGAGACCCCCAACCCTTCGGAGACCCCATGCTCAAGTTCTTTTACAACGCCGCCCCCAATCCCATGAAAATTGCCCTCCTGCTGGAGGAGTTGGGCCTGGCCTATGAAGCCATCCCGGTGGACACGCGAAAGGGCGAGCAATTTGCCCCCGAGTTTTTGGCCATCAACCCCAATGCCAAGGTGCCCGCCGTGGTCGAGGGTGGCGTCACCCTGTTTGACAGCAATGCCATCCTGCTGTTTCTGGCTGACCGCGAACAACAATTTGTGGCCACCGATGTCCGAAGCCCCGAACGAGCAGACACGCTGTCATGGCTGATGTTCATTGCCACCGGCATTGGCCCGTTCTCCGGCCAGTCGGTTCACTTCCGCCATGTGGCGCCAGAGCCCAAGGACTATGCACTCAACCGGTATGACTTTGAGGCCAACCGTCACTGGGGGGTGATTGAACAACATCTGGCCCAGCACGAATACATGGTGGGGGAGCGCTACAGCATTGTGGACATGGCCTTCTGGGGGTGGGCTCGCATGGTGCCGTATGTACTGGGCACTGGGGACGCGACCTGGACCCGGTATCCCCACGTGAAGCGACTGCTCGATCACATCAATGCCAGGCCTGCCGCACAACGCGCAGAGTCGCTCAAAAGCCGGCATGTGTTCAAGACAGAACTGGATGCCGAAGCCCGCAAGTTCCTGTACCCGCAGAACGAGCGTCTTGCCAAAGCAGGTTGAGCCGGTTGCGCGTTCCGGCACGCAGGTTGAACCGGTTGCGTGTTCCCGCCCGCAAGTGCGGGGCTCGGGCAGGATGACGGTCTGACAGGGGCTGACTAAAATCCCGCCATGGGAATCGTCGTCGCGCTTGGGGTATTGATAGGTGCCATCATGGGCATCATGGGGGCCGGCGGCGGCATTTTGGCGGTGCCTGTGCTGGTGCAGGGCCTGCACTGGAGCATGCAGCAAGCCGCACCGGTCGCCCTGGTCGCAGTGGCCGCTGGCGCGCTGGTGGGCACGGTGGATGGCTTCAAGCATCGTCTGGTTCGCTACAAGGCTGCCATCCTGATGGCCACCTGCGGGATTCCCATGACGCACCAAGGACAGCAATGGGCCCACGCGCTGCCGCAGCCTGTGCTGATGGGGGGCTTTGCTGCCCTCATGCTGATGGTGGCCTGGCGTTTCTACCAGCAGGCTCGGCTCGCATCGCACGCCTCGGACGATGTGCTCACGCTGGCCTTCATCAGCGATGCAACCGGCAAGTTCATCTGGACGCCCCTCACCGCGCTGGTGCTGGGCGGCATTGGCCTGTTCACCGGCTTGATGACGGGCTTGCTGGGCGTGGGCGGTGGCTTTCTGATCGTACCGTTGATGCGGCGATTCACCAACCTGGCACTGCCCAGCATTGTCGCCACCTCGTTATTCCTGATTTTCATGGTGAGCACCGGTGGCGTGATCAACGCGGTGCTGGCGGGTGCCGCTCTGCCCTGGTTTGAAACATCAACGTTTGTGGCAGCCATGGTGACCGGCATGTTCACGGGTCGTCACCTTTCGCGGCGGCTGAATCCCAAGCAGGTGCAGTTGGGATTTTCCTTGTTGCTGCTGGCCTTGTCCCTCTCCATGATGTTCAAGGCTTGGGGGCACTACACCGCGTGAAACCTGGCCCCGTTCCCCGGCACATGATATGCATTCAGCCAGCCTTGTTTCACTGCGATATGGCCAGGGGTTGCACCGCCCCTTCCGTCCACAATGTGAGCGCTTTTGTACCCAAACCCGGACCGACATGATGTGAATGTCCATGGGTTTGCCATCCCCACCGCTTTGAAAAAGCCCGGATACCCTTCATGAAAGTGAATATGATGTCACCCGTCGGGCCAACCCTACGCGGGGCCTCTGGAAAGTTTTATGCTTTTTGATCATTGCGCTGAGTGCCAGTTGTGTTGTCGTGTCGATGCCGGATTTCCGCCGTTGGAAATCACCTTGAGCAAGGCCGAGAAACACCACATGGGCCGCTTGTGCATCACCACCTCGTGTGAACATCTGGGTGCGCAAGGCTGCACACTGGGAGACGACAAACCGTTTGGTTGTCAGCTCTACCCCCTGTCCTACAATCCCAAGACGCAGGATTTCTTTTTCGACGCAGCCTGTCCGCTGATGCCGGTGTACCGCCAGCAACTTGACGATGCTGACAGTGAAGCTTCTCGTCATCTGTCCCGGATGACAACAGTGATCCAGAAACTCCAGGCCGATGAGCCCGCTTATCTGCGCAAGAACTTTCAAGTGGATTCCGACTACTTTGACATCCAACCCCTGCGGCCCGCTCAAGCCAAGAAAAAAACCAGGCCATGACTGTTGAGACTGTGCATCGGCTGTCCTATCAAAGCTGGACACCTGACAACCTGTGCGTGGAGAGTTTTCACGAACACATCCGGTACTACACCTGTCGCTGGGACGCCTTGTGCCCTTACATTGATGTCAACCCAGACATGCTGGCGATGGTCAAAAAGCCGTTCATCGTCTATGCAGTGCCCCCGGACGGCCCTTATGGCGTTCCCATCAGCGACCGTTACGGGCTCGTGGACGTGCAGGCCCCGGATTTCTGGACCGAACCTTTGCGGGTGCACAAGTTCAAAAAACTGGACAACGCCTTCAAGCGCTTTCAGACCACCGAGCGGGTCATCCCCGGAAAAGAACTCACCGTGGAAGAGTTGTTCGCTTTGGGTGGCGAACACTTCAGTGCCTACGAAATTCATGACCAGGAAGTGGCCGGGTTCATTGACTACATCCAGGACCTGGATATCCTGATTATTCAGGTCCACGCCGAGAACGGCGACCTGGTGCTCACCGATGTGTCTGTCCTGCTACCCGAGCGCCAGCAGGTGTATGGCAGTTTCTGCCAATGGAATCTCGCCTACAAAAACCGCTCACCCGGTATTTATGCCTGCTTGCTGGTGTCTCGCTGGACGGCCCGCAACGGGTACCGCTACTACAACCTCGGGCCGGTGGGTGACTACAGTTACAAAATGCTGTTTGTGACGGACTTTGAACCCATCTACGCCATTGCGCTGACCGATCCGGACCATCCGCTGGCGCTGGACACCACCTCACCCCTGCATACCGATTTCACGCCCGAAGTGTGGAATCAGATCTATCGACCCGTCACCGCCTGAAGCGGCGCGGCGTTGCGCCGCATTCAGTCGAACGAGTGGACCGCATCAAAGGTGATGTCGTAGTCCATGAACAATTCCTCGCCCTTTTTGATGGCGCGCAGGCTCACCAGTTCGCCACTCTTCTTGAATTTGACATTGGGCTTCTTGGAGTGGTTGAGATACACCGACAAGTTGGCCCCGTTCAGCCCGATGCGGGGGATATGGACATGCTTGTCGTCGTAGTAACAAAACATCTTGATCTCACGGCGCACGCCCGGGGCCAGTGACTTGATCTCCTCGTGGGTGAACTTGACGTCATCCACCTTCACCAGGGAGCGCAAGGGCTCAACCCCCTTGGGAATGGGCCGAATGGCAAACACGCCAATGCCGTGCACCTTGGAAACGCCCAGGTGGCAGTACACCCCGTCGCGCAGATGCTTGAGCAGTTGTTTTTTGATCTTGGACATGATCCCTCGCTGAAATGGGTGTAGGTGGTGAGTCAACAGCACATGGCCGGCAACAATCCTACACCTGAATGGCATGGCCGGACCGGGCGTGCTGGCAGTCAACAGCCTGCCTGGTCACGCGGGTCAGGACCCCGGGGTTAGCGGGTCTGGCGCGAGGGGGTCGACTTCAGCACCGCCTCCACCTCTGATGCCCAAAAGCGTGCCTGACCCGTGGTTCCGTGCCCCAGGGTGTTGGCGCTGGCGGGAATCAGGTGGACCCTGATGTCCTTGACCTTTGCTTTGACAGCCTCCCACACACCCAGCTCCGGGCGGTTGCGCTCATCATCCGCCGAGTTGATGACCAGCACCCTGGCCTGGATATTCTCCAGCGTGGCCGACGCGTCATAGTCTTTCGACGACTCCCATTGGTAGAGGTGGTCATTGGCGTCGCCGGCAAAGGGCTCGTTCAAACGCTTGTGCACCCAGGCGTCACCCAGGCTGCTGTTGGGTACCAGTTTCTGCAGACCCTGGTCACCACCATTGAAAGCCGCCACAAAAAACACCGACGCCAGTTGCAGGCTCGGGGGTTGCTGGGTGTACTGTCCGTTCATCCACAACGGATCCCGACGGATGGACTCCACCAGCAAGCGGCGAAGCATCCAGTTACGCCCCGACATCGGCGTTGGCATTGAGGCCATCGGCACAGCAATGTCCATCATGCCCGGATACCGGGTGGCCCAGAGCCAGGTCTGCATCCCGCCCATGGAATTGCCCAACACCATGCGCAGGTGCGGGATGCCCAGGTGTTCGGTGACCAACCGGTATTGCGCTGACACCATGTCAGCGTAGTTGTAGGCGGGGAACCGGGTGCGCAGCCCGTCCGAAGGCTTGCTTGACTGGCCTGTGCCAATGGCATCTGGCAGGATCACAAAATAGCGGCTGGCGTCCAGGGGCTGGCCCGGTCCAAACAGCTCGCCCCCAAAGGACGGGTTCAACATGCCCTCACCTGTCCCGTTGGTGCCATGCAGGATCAAGACGGCCTGGTTCTTCGGGTCCCCCAGCGTGGTGTAGTGCAAGCGCAGTTCCGGCAGCACGTCTCCCGTGTGAAATCTGAAATCCTTGACGCCCCAGGACGCCCGCTGTGGCGTGGGGGCGGGCTGTGTCCATCCGGGGTCACCGGCGGTCACGGCCAATACAGGCAATACACGTCGCAGCAACTGGCTGAGCTTCATCGAATCTCCTGATACGGTCAATCGGGTGTACGCGTCCGATTGTCCAGGCAAGGGGCGCCACCAGGGACATCTGGCGTTGCACGCGGGACAGGCAGCCCCTCCTCGCCCGGAAAGCCCTGTGATACGCTCCAACGCACTTGCTAGGAGATGCCTCTTGAAACGCATGATTGTCGTGGTGTTGACGCTGGTGGCCGGATGTCTGAGCGTCAATCCACCCGCCTGGTCGCAAGACTTTCCCAAGGGGCCCGTCAAGATCATTGTGCCCTTCCCGCCTGGCGGCCCCACCGACACGGTGGGCCGACTGCTGGCGCAAAAGCTGCAGGACATCTGGGGCCAGCCCGTGGTGCTGGACTACAAGCCCGGCGCCGGCACCGCCATCGGAGCCGACTTTGTCGCCAAGTCCACCCCGGACGGCACCACCCTTGGCATGGTCAACTCCTCGTTCGCCGTCAACCCCAGCTTGCGCAAAAAACTGCCCTACGACACCCAACGCGATCTGGTGGGGGTGACGCAACTCTTCAACATGCAACTGGCGATGGTGGCGCGTCCCGACGCGCCCTTCAACAACCTCAAGGAGTTGACTGAGTACGCCCGCAAAAAAACCGGCGGCCTGAATTACGGCACGCCGGGTCCCGGCAGCACCACCCACCTGGGAGGCGAACTGCTGCAGCGGGAAGCCGGCTTTGTGATGCAGCACATCGGCATGAAAGGCAGCGCACCTGCGCACACCGAACTCCTGGGCGGGCGACTCGATCTGGTGATCGATCCCTTCCTGTCGGTGTATCCGCATGTGCAGGCCGGCAAGATGAAGGTCATCGCCACCCTGGGGGACAAACGGGTCGCCGGCCACGCTTACCCCACGATTGCCGAGTCGGTGCCAGGCTTCAGCGTGGGTGCCTTGCTGGGTTTCATTGCACCGGCCGGCACGCCGAAAGGCGTGTTGCAGAAAATCCAGACCGATACCGCGCGCGCCCTGAGCGCCCCTGATGTGCAGCAACGTGCCCAGGACTTTGGCATGCAAATCGTGGCCTCCAGGCCGGAGGAATTCGACGCCTTCATCGCTGCCGAGATGCGCCGCTGGGCGCGCATCATCAAGGAAGCCAACATTGAACAAGAGTGACTGGAATTCGCCATGAGCCTGACCTGCACCCCGCTTCACCCCGTCTTGGGTGCCCAAGCCAGCGGCATCGACCTGACCCAACCGCTGTCGTCCCAGCAGGTCAGTGCGCTCAACGCCGCCATGAACCAGTACGCGGTGCTGGTGTTCCGCGGACAAGCGCTCACCGCACAAAAGCAAATCGATCTGATGAGTCACTTTGGCGAGATCGATATTGGCCTCAAGCGCGTCTTCAAACGCCCCGAGCGGCTCGGTGACGAGCGTCTGATCGACATCTCCAATGTGAACGCCCAGGGCGAGGTGGATCGCCGCGACTCGCCCAAGAACCTGTCGAATTTTGCCAACCAGCTGTGGCACAGCGACAGCTCATTCATGAAACCCCGGGCCGCCTACTCGATGTTGCATTGCCTCATCACCCCGAGCTGGGGGGGCAACACCGAGTTTGCCGATCTGCGCCGTGCCTACGACACGCTGGATGAACGCACTCGCCGGGATGCAGAAGGCTTGCAGGCCGAACACTATGCCCTGCACACCCGCTTGTTGCTGGGCGACGAGGCTTACACCGACGAGCAGAAAAAGGCGTTGGCGCCGGTGGTCTGGCCTTTGGTGAACACCCACGCAGGCTCAGGCCGCAAACTGTTGTTTGTGGGCGCACATGCCCGGCAAATCGTCGGCTGGCCCACCGCCGAGAGTCGCATGTTCCTGCAGGATCTGCTGGAGCACGCCACCCAACGCGACAACGTGTACGTGCATGAATGGCAACCGGGTGACACGGTGATCTGGGACAACCGCAGCACCCTGCACCGCGGCCGCCGCTATGACATTTCAGAGCGGCGTGAAATGCGACGTACCACCATCAATGATGACGAGCACGCGCATCTGACCTGAGGTGACCTCGCTCACTCCGACTCAACACCGGCATCCTTGAGAATCTTGATCATCATGGGGCCTTCAGCGCGCACGCGCTCTAGCACCTGCGGCGGTGTGCTGTGCTCGGTGTTAACGCCCAGACGTTTATAGGTGTCGATCACGTCCGTGTGCTTGACCACCTTGGCCAACTCCGCATTGAGCCGAGCGATGATGTCCAATGGCGTGCCCTTGGGGGCCAGCACCGACCACCACACTCCTGCATTGAATCCGGGCAAACCGGACTCGATCATGGTGGGCAACTCGGGGAGCGCGACAGACCGCTCAGGTGATGTCACCGCCAGGGCCCGCACCTTGCCGGCCTTGATCTGCGGCATGGCAGGCACCATGTCTGAAAACACCACCTGCACCTGGCCAGCCACCAGGTCTGTCACCGCTTGAATGGTGCCCTTGTAAGGCACATGAACCATGTTGACGCCCACTGCAGTGATGTACATCTCACCGCTGATGTGCGACTGGATCCCTTTACCACCCGATCCGAAATTGAGCGTGCCAGGTTGAGACTTGGCCAGGGCAGTCAATTCCGCGACCGTTCGCACGGGCAAAGAAGGATGGACCACCAGCACCTGCCCAGCCGAGGCCACGGTGGAAATGGGTGCAAAGTCCGTCAACGGATCAAAGCCCATGCGTTTGTACAAGTAAGGGTTGTTCAACAAGGTACTGCTGTTGGACAACACCAGGGTGTACCCATCAGGCGGTGCCTTGGCCACGAGCTCGTGGCCAATATTGCCACCTGCGCCGGGCTTGTTATCCACCGTCACGGGTTGACCCAGCCCCTCCCCCAGCTTTTGGGCAATCACGCGGGCCAATACATCGCTGGTGCCTCCCGGTGGAAAGGGCGCCACCAGCTTGACCGGACGTTGCGGATAAGCGGCCTGACACCAAGCGGTCAAGGGTGCGCAAAGCGCCAGGCACCACCAGCCCAAGTACCAACACCTCTGCATGGTCATACCTGTCAACGTTTTGCTGGTCAAATCCATGACATGCTCCTGTTCAATCAAGCTCAGAACGTCTTCTTCAACCCATCCAGAATGCGTTGCGGCGTGAGCGGCAACTCGCGATAGCGCACCCCGGTGGCGTCAAAGATGGCGTTGGCCAGGGCTGCGCCGGTTGGGCCTTGAGAAGCCTCACCCGTACCCAGAAACGGCGCACCCGGGCGATTGATCAGCACCACCTCGATGGGCGGCGCCTCACTGAACCCCAGGATCGGGTAGCTGGCCCAGTCGGTGGACAGGACTTGTGTCTCATCAAAGTGCACCTGCTCCTTCAGGGTCCAACTGAGGGACTGAATCAGACCGCCCTCGATCTGGTTGGACACGCCGTCCGGGTTGACCAGATGCCCGCTGTCCGCGCTGGCCACCGCGCGCACCACGCGCACATGACCGCTGGCGGGGTTGACCTCCACCTCCAGCGCCACTGCGCAATAGCCGGCGATGTTTTTGTAGCGTGCAAATGCAATGCCGCGGCCATGGCCCGGGCGACGTTGCCAGCGCTCCCACCCAAACGCCTTGGCGGCTTCGGTCAAGGCATCTCGACCGCGTGGGTCTTTCAGGAAGCGCAGTCGGTAAGCCAGCGGATCCACCCCACCCGCATGTGCGAGTTCATCCATGAAGGACTCGATGGCAAACACATTGGCATACGCACCCAGCCCGCGATGCGAGGACACCCGCAAAGGCATTTGCGTGATGAAATGGGTCAGCACCTGATGGCCAGGAAAGTCGTACAGGGCAATGCCGTTGCGGTCTGCCGCGTAATTGGGACCACCCGCGTTGTCAGGCACCGGTTGCTGGAACGGTGCATCGATGTACAAGGCCGATTGCAAATTGCCCGGCATGCCTTGCGGGCGGGTGCCGTGCGGTGTCGAGCGAATCTGGAAATCCCAGTCCAGCACATTGCCCTGGCTGTCCAATCCGGCCTGGACATCGATCAGCATGGCCGAGCCATAGGGCTCCCAGCGGTGCTCCTGCTCACGTGTGTACTGCAACTGGACGGGGCGACCGGGCACGGCCACCGCCAACAAGGCCGCATCGGCAGCGGCATCGTCCGCCATGTTGTGCCCATAACAGCCTGAGCCTTGCACATGCTGCAAGCGCACCTTGTCCAGCGGCATGCGCAACATGCCGGCAATGGCCTGTCGGGTCTCAAACACCGATTGGCTGTGCGTTTGAACCACCAACTCGCCATCACGCAGCGTGGCAATGGCCGCTGATGTCCCGATGGAGGCATGCATCTGGTAGGGCCTGAAATACGTGGCCTTGAGCGTCTTGGTAGCAGGCTCACCCCCGGTTCTCGGTTGCCGCTTGGTTTCGATCAGGCGGCTCGGCGCCTGGCGCAACCACGTGGCCAGGTTGGCTTGCTGGGGCAAGGCCCGGGGGACATCCCAGGTGGCCACCTGCGCCAGGGCTTGGGCCGCCGCTTGCGCCTGCTCGATGCGTTGGGCCACCACGCCCACAAAGCTGCCGTTACGCACCACCTTGATCACACCGGGCAACCGCTCGATGGTGGAGGTAGGCAAGGTCTTGAGTTTGGCGCCGTAGGTGGGCGGACGCACCACCTGTCCGTACACCATGCCGGGCACGCGCATTTCCTGCACGAAGATGGACTTGCCCATCACCTTGTCGCGGATGTCCGGGCGCTGCACCGGACGGCCAATGTAACGGTGTTCGGACGCGGGCTTGAGCGGCACTTGACCGGTGGCTTCCCGCTCCAGGGCTTGTCCTACCAGAATGTCGCCGTAGCGCAATTGCGCCCCACCGGGCGCCTTGATCACGCCTTGCGACACCTGCAAGCTCGACACCGGGTGGCCCAGCTTGCCGGCGGCCAGTCCGAGCAAAATGCTGCGCACCTCCGCGCTGGCGTAGCGAACCGCCGTCGCGCAGTTGGGCATCGAGAAAGAACCCGCCGTCACGCCTTCATTGGGCACCAGCGCCGTGTCACCGGAAATGACCTGGACCTGCTCAAAGGCCACGTCCATTTCATCGGCGCAAATCTGCTGCACGGCGGTGAGGATGCCCTGGCCCAACTCGACCTTGCCCACCAGCAAGGTGACCCGGTGATCGGCTTCAATGCGCAACCAGGCGCGCAACACACGCGTGGAGTTGAGGTCGCCCGGCAAGCGGGCCGGTTGCTGGGACAGGGCGGTTTCCAGGGGGATCCCAAACGACAGGCTCAGAAAACCGGCGGCCTGCAAGAGTCGGCGACGGGACAGGGGTGCGTTCATGTCAGCCTCCCTTCGCCGCGCGCATCACGGCTTTGACGATACGGTTGTGGATGCCACAGCGGCACAGATTGCCATCGAGGGCTGAGCGCACCTGGGCCTCGCTGGGCGACGGGTTTCGGTCCAGCAAGGCCTGGGCTTGCAGGATCATGCCCGAGGTGCAGTAACCGCATTGGGCCGCTTGCTCATCGATGAAGGCCTGCTGCAGTCGATTGGGCTGCCCATCACGCGACAAACCGGCCAGGGTGGTGACTGATCGCCCCACCGCACTGGAAGCGGGCGTCACACACGAGCGCACCGGCTCGCCGTTGATCAGCACGGTACAACTGCCGCACTGCGCTTTGCCGCAACCGTATTTGGTGCCGTTGACGGAAAAGTCTTGCGTCAACACCGCCAGCAAGGAGGTGTTGGGGTCGGTGGGCGTCTGCACAGGCTGCCCGTTCAAGTTGAAGTGGATGCTCATGGTGGCGGATCATGCTGAGGGGAAAGCCACAGCAAGGGCGTCGAAGGACAACCGGGCCTTCGCCTCGCTGCAGGGGTAAAGCCATGATCAGAGCCGACCCGGGGTCTGTCAAGGTGGGTTTCACGCGTGCCCTGCCACCTAGGTGATAGCGGGCCTGCCGGCGCCCGTCGCGCTGGCAGCGGGTCAGCGATACACCCCAGCCACGCCGGGCGGTCGCGACTTGAAGCGCTGGTGCACCCAGTAGTATTGGCTGGGCATGGTGTCGATCATCTGCTCGAGGCGCCGGTTCATGGTGGCCGTGTCTGCCAGGGCATCCCCTGTGGGGTAGTCGTCCCAGGCGGGCAGCACCTCCACGTCGTAGCCGTCTGGGGTGAGGCGGGTGACCACGGGAACCACGGTGGCACGACCCAGTTGGGCAAAGCGCGAGAGCGAGGGGACGGTGGCCGCCGGCACACCGTAAAACGGCACAAACACGGAATCCTCGACACCAAAGTTCATGTCTGGCAGCAAGTAGAGCGCCTCGCCATCGCGCAAGGCGCTGATGATGGGCTTCACGCCCGCTTCGCGGCGAAACAAACGCACGCGACCCCAGCGGCTGCGGCCATGTGCCACCCATCGGTCCACCTGTTCGTTGGACTGTTGGGTGTAAATGGTGGTGAAGGCCCGATCGACCGACAAGGCGAGCATGGTCCAGCCGACATCGAGTCCCACAAAGTGCGGTGCAAAGATCACCACGGGTTGCTGCGGGTTGCTCAAGAATGACACCTCACCACACAGGCGCACACGACGCCGAACCAATTCGGGGTTGCCATGCCACAGCCAGCTGCGGTCCAGCCAGGCCTGGGCAAACATGCGGAAGTGATCCCTCACGGCCTGCGCACGCTGCGCCTCGGTCCACTGCGGAAAACACAAGGCCAGGTTGGTGCGGGCCACCTGTCGTCGGTTCGGCACACTGGCGTAGAGCAGCCAACCGAGCGCCGCACCCAGGGCACGCAGCACGGGCAAGGGCACCCAGCGCAAGAGCCGCATCAGCCACAAGACCAGCGATGTCATGCGCCCGCTCCATGGTGTGCGCGGCTCGGTCGCTCATGCCACGCGTCACGCACGTCGGATCTCCGTAGCTGGGCAGCCATCGCCGCATCCATCTGAACTGGTGTGTCCAAGGCCATCAATCATCCTGTCGCGGTCGCTTGTGGCGCGCATAGCTCCACAAGTACTGTCCGGGATGGGCGCGCACCAGCGACTCCACCGCCTGGTTCATGGCGGTGGCTGCCGCCTCCAGGGACACCGAGGATCCCACGGGCATGGGAGGGTCCATCGGCTTCATGTGCAACGTGAACCGTCCGTCAGGCCCCCGCTCGCACCAGGTCATCAGCACCAGGGCGCCGGTCTGTTGCACCAGGCGGGGCAGCAAGGTCATGGTGTAAGCGTCGCGCCCCATCCAGGGGGCCCACACGCCCTGCCCTTCGGGCGGCACTTGATCCGGCAGCACGGCGGTATAGCCGCCGGCGCGCAGCGTGCGCACCAGCAAGCGGATGCCGGCCATCGAGGTGGGGGCGGTTTCCAGGCCGGCCCGACCGCGCGAATGCGTCACCAACGGCACCAGCCAGGGCTTGCGCGGAGGTCGGAACATGGCCACCAAGGGGCCGTACTGGGGGCCAAAACGCTCGGCAATGGCCTGGGCACCCATTTCCCAGCAACCCAGGTGGGGGGAGGTGATGATGACCCCGCGCCCGGCCCGCATGCCGGCCTCGAAGTGTTCGGCTCCGTCCCACGCCATCCGGTCAAGCACGCCCTGGTGGCGCGGTCGCATCCACAACCAGGGCAATTCGGCCACCATGCGCCCCGCCGAGGCGATGGCCTCACGCTCGACAGACAGCGGTACGCCTGCGGCCAGCAGGTTCTCGCGTATCTGGCGGCGGTAGCGGGGCGAGAGCAGCCACACCCCCCAACCCAAGGCAGCCCCCACCGCCTGCATGAAGCGCAGCGGCAAGCGAGCCAGGATGCGAAAAATGTAAGAGACAAGCATCGGTGCAATTAACCAGCGAACCCGGCGCAGGTCGCCCATGCGGACTGGCCCACAGGGCCCCATGAGACGCCGGGAGCTCCCTTGAGTTCGATACAATAGACATTGTCGCCGAGTTAATGAAGCAACTTGCAGGGCGACACCGTGGGGCAACCCGCGCGGACTGGTCTGGTGCCAGTCCTCACTGCTAAAGCGTTCGCCGAAGCTCCACTCAGGGACAGGCAACGCGCCCATCCACCACTGACTGGAGTTTTTTTATGTCTAACGACTACCTCTTCACCTCCGAATCGGTCTCGGAAGGTCACCCCGACAAGGTCGCCGACCAGATTTCCGACGCCATTCTGGACGCCATCTTCGCGCAAGACCCGCGCAGCCGCGTGGCGGCCGAGACCCTGTGCAACACCGGTCTGGTGGTGTTGGCCGGTGAAATCACCACCAACGCCCATGTGGACTACATCCAGGTGGCTCGCGACACCATCAAGCGCATTGGCTACGACAACACCGAGTACGGCATTGACTACA
>CALBSC010000038.1 GCA_937927685.1 uncultured Burkholderiales bacterium
TCGTGTTCGTGAACACCAGAATCTCGCCCAGCAGGCCATACACCAGCACCGTCGCTTTCGCAGGCAACACAATCTGACCGCTCGTGCCAAACGTCGTGTCCAGGCTGCTACTCGTTTGCGTCGCCACCCCGGTGCTCACCACTGCGGGCTTATACCGCTCAAGCACCCAAGTGCCGTCACTCAACTGACGCTGCACATACTGATTCCCATCCTTGTCTTGGCCTCGGATGTAGATGGGCTCAATGCCCGCGGGCAACTTGATCGCATACGTCGTATCCAATACACCAGCATTGGTATAACGGGTGATCATCGTCGTACCAACCGCCTCATTCCACGCCTTGACATACAACTTGTCGTCCAAGCCGGGCAGACCTCGCTGAATACCTGTACCCCCGCTGTATGGGAAAACCGGACTGAACAGGTCATACGTGGTCGGATTGACCCCAGTAAGCATCAGCTTGTAGTGACTGGCCGCACTGCCAAAGGTCTGGTCCTGCGTCCCATTGGCGTTGTATCGCGCAATCTCCGCATCTGTTCCCACATTGGTGCGAACGTAGAACTTGCCATCCGTCGTCCCCATCAGCACCGAACTGTTACCTTCCAGTCCGATACCGTAGCCAGCATCCTTGTTGAACTGCGGCACGCTCTTAGCGTCTGACTGAAGTCCCGCGCTGCTGCTGAGATACTTCTCCAGCGCATGCGTACTGGCAGTCCCCGCGCCGTTGTCCACCGTGATCGTGGCACTGTAGTTCTCCACATACACAGCACCGTTGCCGTCAATCCCCCGGATCTTGTAGGAATCCGTCCCCCAACCGGACGTGTACGTCAGCGTCCCATAGGTGGTCGGCAAGTTCACCTCATACGTCGTGTCCAGCGCACCCGTGCTCAGGAAACGATGCACCTGCACAAACCCCGTGCCCGCTGTTGAGCCAGCAGGGTACGTCCCTGACGTAGCAGATTCGTACACCTCATTCCAGTTCACCACGTACGTGCGGCCCAACGAGTCCGTGCCCACTGCACGCAGTCCCTGCGTCATGTTCACATCCACCACGTTGTCTGCAGACGTGTCTCGTATAAAGACCTGATCGAGTCCTGAACTGTTGAGCGTGCCCTTCGCGCTTGATCCCTCATAGATCCGGTCCCCACTCACCGTGATCTGGACCTCACCCTCGTCCCAAGTCCCGTTTTGGTCCGTCACCGTGTAGTGCGTGCTGATCGTCTTCGTCTGCCCGCCCGTCAGCGTGTTGTACGCCGCATCACTCGCATCCAGCGTGAACGTCTTGGTCGACGCATTGAACGTCAAACCAGCCACCGCACCCGACGTCACCACATGACCCTCAGGCCCGTACACCGTCACCTGGCCCGTCGCATTCACCATCTCCAGCCCCGCAGGCACCAGCGTGTACTGGCTTCCCGACGGAACCACCAACGTCCCGCCAACACCATAGTTCGTGTCCAGGCTGCCGTCTGCCTTGTAATGTTGCAAGGCCTTGGTCGACAACGAGGCGCCATCCCAGACATTCGTCTCGATCAACACCCCGCCACCGTTGGCCGCGCGAAGGCTGGACATCCCCACACCATCAATCATCACGTTGTAGTGGCTGTCCAATGCGCCGCTGGCTGTGTAGCGTTGGACCTGCAATGTGGGTTGCCAGGTCTGCGTGTTGTCGGGATTCGTCACCCAGGAACTGAATTCATGCGACACATAGATGCTGTCGTCACCATAGACCCCGCGTGTGACCTTCACCATGGTGACGCCCGTGGGGAGCACCACCTTGAACGTGCTGTCAAGTTGCCCCGTGGAGGAGTAGCGATGCACCTCATCGCTTCCTGAACTCCCCAACTCACGAACGTAGAGGGAGCCATTGGTGGTGACCCCGCCCATGACACTGACGCCAGCACTTGAGCCCAGCACCAGATGTCCACTGGTGCCAAAGCTGGTGTCCAGCACCGTCGCATTTCCGCTCTGGACGTATTTGGACACCCCGGTCGCCACGGAAGTGCCATTGCTGGTGTCTCGCACATACACGGCACCGTCGCCCGTCACGCCAACCACGTTGTACAAACCCGCTGACGCCGGAATAGTCACCTTGTAGGTGGTGTCCAAAACACCTGCACTGGAGTAACGAACCACCTCTGCCACACCGGGCGAAGTCGACGATTCCTTCCACACATACAGCCGGCCCTGGCTATCGCTGTTGAGCGTGCCAAAGGCCAACCCGTCACGGGTCTGCATCTGACTGGATTCAATCCAGGTGCTGGCATTGCCAGACGAGGACTTCAACCCTGTTGCCTGGTAAACCGGCGAAAAGGACTCAATGCGAGATCCCAAAGCGTAGGTGAGCGTCGCACCCGCGTCCACATCGCTTGCACTCACCACCACACTCGAGCTCAACCCCGTCGTCGCCCCCAACTTCGCATCCTGCGCCACCGGCCAGTCGTTCGTCCCGATCATTTTGAGGTTCAGGGAAGCGGTCGTGGCAGTCCCGGTCGACCCACTGGTCAGGCTGATCGTCTTGTAGCTGAGTGTCGCGGTCGACACGGCATCTTTCGCCAGCGCATCGTACGCACTGTTTGTGGCGTCCAGCACGTAGTTGCCGTCCACATCCAGGCTCCAGCCATCACGGACCACCACCGAAGCACCCGTGCTCATGCTGTAGATCTTGTCGGGTATGCCGCTGCCATTGCTGCCATGGGCAAACACCAGGATCTCGTCCAGCTTGCCGTAGATCAGAATGGTCGCATTCGCGGGGACCGTGATCCTGCCAGCTGTTGCGAAACTCGTGTCGAGCAAACTCGCCGCTTGGGTGGCCGCACCAGTCGTCGTCACCGTGGGCGTGTAACGCTCCAGCACCCAGGTGCCGTCGCTCAACTGGCGCTCCACATATTGTTTGCCTGCAGTGTCCTGCCCACGGATATCGCTGGGCAACACCCCACTGGGCAACTTGATGGCATAGGTCGTGTCCAGAACACCCGTGTTCGTGTACCGCGTGATCAGCGTTGTGCCTGCCGTGGCATCCCACGCCTTCACATACACCTTGTCGTCAGTCAATACGCCTCGACCGATGCCCAGCCCGTTGGTCTGGTCCACGTTCGTCAGCACCAGCTTGTTGCCACTGGTGGGCGCCCAGGTGGTGTCCAGCGTGCCGTCGCCGTTGTAGCGCTTGATCTCGACGTTGTTGACAGCGGTGCCGCTGCTGGTTGTCCACACCGAGGTACGAACATACACCTTGCCGTCACCGCCGATGCCTTGAATCGCTGAGGCGCTGACATCGCTGCCCAGCAACACCTGACCAGTATTGCCGTTGTAGGTCGCATCCTTGTTCACCACCGGCGTGCTGTTCGATCCCGACTGGATCCCCGTCGTGCTGCTGAGATACCGCTCCAGCGTATTGGCAAATGCCGCACCATTGGTGCTGGCTGCCCCGTTGAAATGCTGAACATAGACCGCGCCCGTGTCCGAGATCCCACGGATCTTGTAGTTGCTCGTCCCAATGCCGGAGGTGAAGCTCAGTTCACCCGTGTCCGTCGGCAGCGTCACCTCGTAGCTCAGGTCCAGCGCGCCCGTGCTGAGCATGCGGTGCACCTGCATGTACCCCGTCGCCGAGGTGGTCACGTTGGCACCTGCCGTCCCGTTGTTGTCGGTCGAGTTCCAGTTCAGCACATACGTGCGACCACTGGCATCCTTGCCAATCACCCGCAAGCCCTGCGTCATGTTCAGATCGGCCACGTCGTCAGCGGCCGTGTCCCGGATGAACACCTGGTCCATGGCGCTGCCCAGTACTCCACTGGTGCGACCCCCTTCGTAAATCGTGGGTGTCCCCAGCACAATCGCGGGGAAGGCCATGGTGTAGGGCACCACGGCATTGCCCGCCAGATCCGTCACGCCCTGCAAACTGGAGACCGTGAAGCCCGTCGCCTTGTCTGTATCCTTGACGGTATAGGCATAGGTCAGGGTGTTCACACCGGACACCGCACTGGTGGTGGTGCTGACCAGCGTGGCACCCACGGGTGAGGCCAGTCCATCCCACGTCAACACCAGTTGCGAGGTGGTCGCAGCGTAGACTTTTTCTGTGAAATTGAGGGTGAAGCTGAGTTTGGCACCGGGGTTGTAGACCGAGGCCATGGGAACTTGACTGGTGCTCCCGTTCACGGCTGGTGCCACCCCGTCGACCGTGATGGTGACGGCGGCGGAACTGGCACTGGTCAGCCCAAACACAGGGTCTGATGCCTTGGCAACCAGCGTGTGGGGGCCACTTGCATAGTTGACCTCAAAACTCACATCCCCATTGGCATTGGCAACGCGACTCTCAATTTGGGTGGTGCCCTCGCTCAACGTCACCACGACATTGGGATCGGCTTTCACATTCAGCGTGAGTCCAGTGGTCTTGCTGGTCACACCGTCCGAAGTTGAAACGCCCGTGTCATCCGTCGTGTCAAAGCTCAGTGTGGGCGTCGTGATCGCCGAGTCCAGGGTCACCTGCAGGGGGGTGGACAGGTCGGAACTGAGCGCCTGCGTGCTCGACACCGGGAAACTCACCTTGGACGCAATGGCCACCGCTCCGTCCACCAGTTTGGACACGGTGGGATCGAGTGTGATGACCACGGCTGGCAACAACAGGTCTGTGGTCGTCAGGATCTTGCTGGCGATCACGCGGTTCTGTGCCCACAGTTCCAGCACGGTGCCTGGCGTCGATCCGGTACCTTCCAGCGAGACGGAAAAGCTCATGGCCGCCACACTGGTCTTGTTGTCGGTATTGGATGAACCGGTGTCGCTGGAGGTCAGCAGATCCGGCGTACCGGGGACACCCGGTCGCCCGATCAGGTTCAGGCTCAGCGCAGTCGCAGAGGCCCCGACATCATCAGTCAGGGTCAGAGTCAGCTGGTTGGCGCCCAGCGAGGTGGGTTGATAGCTCAACTTGCCTGAACTGATCAGCGCATTGAGATCAGCCGCCGTTCCCTTCAGGGTCACCGAGGTGGTGCCGGATTGTGCTGTGACACCGCGGGGCAGCGTGGCGAGGTCCAGCACCCAGTTGCCCAGCAGGTTCTGTTGTGTAATGTTGAGGCTGAGCTGGCCGCCATCAGGGTCAGCCAGCGTGACGCCGTTCAGCGATACCGATCCCCCCACGGCCACAGAGGTGCTTGACGTTGTTGCCAGTTGCAGCGTTGGGGCGGTGTTGGGCACTTTCAGATAGATGGTCTTGGGCGCACTGAATGACTCACTCAGGCTGTCCTTGACCGCCGCGCTCACACTGGACAGTTCGCCCGCTGCAGGGCGACTGGTCGCGGTGTAGCTGAGCGTGGTCAACACCTGGTTCAGGGCCTGGGTGGTCCCCACCAGGGTGAGAGAGCCCGTATCGGCCCCCGTCACGGAGGTCACCCCGCTGGTCACCCCCGAGGTGCTGACATTGAGCTTGCCCCCCACAGCGGTCAGTTGCAGGGTCTGCACGTCAGTGGCGGCATCCACGACCGAGAAGCCGCTCAGGGCCGTCTGCACATTCACGCCGCTGGCCAGTTTGGGAAGTTGCTGCGAGGCATCTGGCACCACCACCGTGGATGGGTCGTTAGCCGGGATGCTCAGCGTGAGTCCGCCGTCCGTGTTGGTGCTGGGCACCCATCCCGCCAAACGAATGTTCGACTCGATGGACACCCCCACCGGCGCTGCACCTGCGCTGGTTTCGTAAAACAGGATGGGCTTGTCGTTGGGGTTGACCGGCTTTTGCAGCCAGGCATACAGAGCGCCCGAGGCGCGTGTGGCCGGAATGCCGTCTGGTGTCCACACGAGTTTGGGCACATTCAACACGATCCTGTCACCCACCGTGAGGTCGGTGATGACGTCGTACGAACTCGCGGTGGTCGAGCCCGATGTGGCATCAAACACGAACGTGTCTGCCCCAGCCCCACCTGTCAACAGATCCTTGCCTGCGCCGCCTTGCAGCGTGTCGTCGCCTGCGCCGCCCGCCAGGCTGTCATTGCCGGCCCCACCGCGCAAGGTGTCATTGCCCGATGAGCCCACCAGGGAGATGGGCGATGCGGACGTCAGGGACGATGCATTGATGGACACAGACCCGGACTGAACCTGGCTGGCATCCATCCCCCGCACGCCAGACGATGCCGGCAGTGTGATGTCATAGCTGGAGGTCCCCGCCAGCACCAAGCCCTCGATGCCGCTGACCTTGCCCATGGCGGTGGCATCCAGGGTGCCACCGGCGCCGGTGAGCACCAGCAAATCGCCTCGCGAGCCGGCACTGGCCGCCCCGGTATCGGTGATGGTCGCGGTGGCCAGGTCGGCCAGTTTCATCACATAGGTGTCGTCACCCTCCTTGCCGTCCAGCTTGTCAGCTCCGCCACCCCCCACGATGACATCGTTGGCGCTGGAGCCCGTGATGGTGTTGGCCTGGGCATTGCCGGTCAGCGTCACGCTGACATCGGCCCCAGCCAGCAAGCCGGTCGCATTGATGTCCTGGGCCTTGAACAAGTCCTTGACCGAGAGGCGGTTGCTGCCATTGAGCACCAAGGAGGACGACAAGTCCACGACCAGGCTGTTGGTGCCCGGCGCGCCGTTGAGGTTCACCACAAAAGTCGACACACCAGCGCTGGTGACAGAGTTGACGCTGGCCAGGGGGGCCAGGGCCAGCGACATGGACACCGCGGCAGGCGTGATGGAATTGCCAACCGCATCAAGACCACTGATAGTGATCGTTTTAGGCGTCGTCGTGTCTGCTTGTACCACCTCGGTCCGTTTGTACAAAATCCCCCGGATCACGGATTCAAAGGCTGCAATATCACCTGTGCCGCCCACGGATGCCGTCCGGATGGTGAGTGTCAAATTGCCACCGGACAACACGGCCGGCTCAGCCACCAGACCTGACGCCACCAGGGCATTCAACGCGGCCGGCGACAACTCAAATCCGTCCTGGGCGTCAGCGCCCCTGATTTGAACGGTCAGCGATTTGAAGCGTGAGCCGTCCAGGTCTTTCAGCGTCGCCAAAGGGGCCACCGGGACCGGCGTGGCACCCACCCCGCCGGAATACAGGGCGACCGCGTCGAGTCCGCTGACATCCGGTCCTGACAGGTCCAGGCTGGCCACGTCGTCCGTGGCCGCTACCCTCACCGTGATGGCCGACGACTCTGACGCCGCACCCAGGTCGTCTGTCAGGGTGATTTTGAGTGTTCGATCGGCCGTGTTGGGATTGGCTGAATTGTTCTTGTAGGCCACCTGCGCCAGCGCTGTCTGGTAGGCGCCCAGCGTGGCATTGCCACTCAGGGTCAGCGTGGCTGTGGTGGCATCAAACACCGCCTTGATGCCCGAGGGCAAGGCGGCTGTCGACGCGACCAGCACATCTTCACCCGGCCGGTATCCGGCCGCGAAGAACACTTTGGCCATCGCCACATCTCGCATGTTCGCGGTGTCACCGGGCGAGTCGGGGTCAGCCAGTGCCACCGTGGGCAAGGCGGCCGTCACGGAGCCTTTGTCGGCCGTTGCCGATTCGGTGAACTGCACGCTCGCACCGGTGGGAACCGTCACGGTTGACGCATCGTTGACACCCACCACATTCAGCGTGATGTTGACCGCCTGGCTCATCTGTACATTCGAGCCGGACGTTGAACTGTCCACGTCGTACAGCGTCACCGCAATCTGACGTGTCGCCGTGTTCAAATCTTCCCGGGCATTGGAATACCTCACGGACTGGAGGGCTTGCCGGAATTGATCCAGCGTCGGGTAGGTGGCAGGCGTACCCGTAGCCAGACCCGTGAGGGTCATGGTGCCCGTTGCGGCATTGAATGCACCCGTGATCGCGATGCCATTGAGCGTTGTGAACGACAGGACATCGCCGATTTGCGGTGCCGCGATTTGCACCACCGCCTGGGACAACGCTTTGCTGTCCACATCCGTGATGCCCACGAGGGGCAACACCGACAACGGGGCGCTGTTCTCGGTGAAGGTCAGGGTGCCCTGCGCAATGCTCAACACGGGTTTGTCATTCACCGCCTGGATCGGCAGCGTGATGAACGAGGGCGCAGAGTTCAAGGTATCGAGCACCGGGTCCACCACCACATAGCGGATGACGGCATCCGCGTTTCGATTGGCGTCCGGTGTGAACTTGACCTGCAGGCGGCCCGATTCATTCAAGGCGAGCGGCGTCGACGTATCCCCAATGACGATGGCGGAGCCATTGTCCAGAGTCAGGCTTCCCCCCTCGACGGACAGGATCCGGATCTTGGTGGGCAAGGTGCCGGTTGGGGAGTCGCTGTCGATCAGCAACGTGGGGGAGATCGTCAAGGATTGCTGGGTATCCTCGACCACGCCCGAGAGGGTCAAATCCCCACCAGGCGATGGCGGCGCATTGTCAATGATGGCAACCGACAGCGATTTGCTGACCGCGGTGTTGTCGCCGTCATTCACCGTGAAGGTCAGCGACGGCGTTCCCGAGGTGGGTGCCGTGTATTTCACGGCGTTGACGGCCTTGTTCAGGAGGTCAGGCGCACCGCGCAACGCCATCTGATTGGCGGTCTGACTGACCACGCTCACGCCAGCGGGCAAGTCGCCCAGCGTCAGTCCGCCCCTGGAAGCCTGTATCGTGAGGGTCACCTGCGGGCTGTCAGCATCCAGCACCGTGATGTTGGCCAGGCCGACCGCCACACCCGCCTTGAAACTGGCGGTGGCCGGCGCCAGCACGACCGGTGGGGCCTTGGACACACCCAGCACCATCTGTGCCTGTGCGGGGGCATTGAGCGGGTCGTTGTCACTGACCTGCACGCGGACCACGGCCTGCGTGGCCCCGGCCGAGGCGGTGAACATCACGGCCGACAAGGCAGAGCGCACATCGGCCACTGACCCGGACAGGCTGAGCGAACCATCGGCCGCCACACTGGTGAACACCGCCGCATTGGCGGCGTCTGCCGACATCTTGCCCTGCGCACTGCTGAGATTCACCGTGACCTTGGAGGAATCGATGTCCTGGATATCGATACCCGGCAAACGGCTGGCGGTCCCCGCCACTACGTTACCCGCCGACGCGGGCACGGTCACTTGTGCCGCATTGTGAATCTGGACCGAAACGTCGGCGCTACCACTGACCGTTCGCCCAGCGGGCGTGACCGATACACGCAGCCCGGTATCGGTTTGCCCCACCGACCCGGTGTAGGTCAGGCGAGCCAGGGCACTGTTCACCTGGTCCAGCGTCCCTGCCAGCGTGTAAGTGCCCGACGTTGTCGACGCGAACGCATTGAGTGCACCGGCTTGCGGCAGCCGGTCGATCTGCAGATTGCCACTGGCGGCTTTCAGCGTGACGGTGAGTTGAGCGTCCGAATCAAAATAGTCAACCGACACGCCTGACAATTTCGTGCTCACACCCGCCGCCACATCCACCTTGGTCGGCACCGTGATCACCGGCACGTTCGGGTCATCGTCCCGCACAAGCACAGACGCTTTGGCGCTGGCGGTGAGTCGCCCCGTCAGGTCCGTGAACTGCGAGTTGCCATAGGCATCTTCGAGCTGGAGGGTCAGGAGCTCCGTCGGGTTGCGAAGCGTGTTGTTGGCCAGTTTGACGGTGAACGTCTGCTCCGTCACATCCGGCGCAAACGTGAGTGTGCCCACGGGAATTTGACCGCCTTCAAAGCGGTCGGCTGTGAGCGAGGACGAGCCGGTCAAATCGTATTTGAGCACCACGGTGCCATCCAGCCCGCCTGAACGCATGACCTTGAAGGTCACGGTGGCACCATCGCCCTGATCGCCGCCCTCGAACACCGTGACGTTGGAGGCGGTTGCGCTCCCCGACACGATGCCCACCTTGAACACCGACGGGACGATAGGTCCGACGATCACCCCGGCCACACGCGCTTCCATGCCGGACACCAGCGAGCTGGGCGTGGGATCTGTCGCATTCGAGGTGTCACCCATCACGTAGCGAACCAGCACATCCGCCGAATCGCCCTGCACCACCTGTTGCACGGCCACGATGCCACGCAGAATCTGGATGGCATCCTTGGCGTCATTGCCCGACCCATCAATCGTGGTGGTCGCGCTCGCCGAGATCAGCGAGTTGGCCTTGGCGATCACCGCGGCCACTTGGTCCAGCTTGGCGGCCTGAGCAGTGGTCAGCGTCAGCCCCAGCTCGGTAGCCGCCCCAGTCAGGGCAGACTTGATCTGGGTGGCGTCAGCCAAAGCCGTCTGCAGCTTCAGGCTAGCGGTTGAATTCAACTGCTGGGCCACCGCATGCATCAGGGCCATGCTGCTGTCGGTCGACAATACCCCTCGGGGTGACGAGACCGAGGTGTCATCCAGTACCGCCAGCACAGCACCCCCCACATCCGACAACGTTGCCAACATGGCCGCCGACTTCTGATAGGCGATGGCAGCCAGTTTGGCGTCTTTGGCGACGGTGGTGGAGGCAAAGTCGGTCACCGGCCTGCCCGCTTCTCGGAAGGCGTCGTAGCTGGACAGGTCGACCGAGGTCGCAGGCGTGAGACTCCCAAACAACCCGGCGGACAGGACCTTGGCCTCTGACGCCGAGGTGCTGAGGACATAATCGGTCAAGGCGCCCGAACGGTTGTTCGAAGCGAGTTGCGCTGCAGTGAGATTGGTCCGCACACCGCTGTCATCCAGGGTGTAGTAGGTCGCCCCACCCAGTGTCTGGAAACTGGCAATCAGCGACGAGACCGGGTTGATCACGGTATAGCCTTCGGGTGCCTCATACTGCACCGAGAAGCTGTGGCCGGTGGAAATATCCTCGCCACCGCGCATGATCAGGTGGCCGGATCCGCCCGGGATCGAGAACACCCCTGCGCCGATCGATCCGCCGACCGCTTCACCGGCATCAATGGTGTTGTTGTTGTTGGCGTCCGAGAAGATGGTGGTGTTGACCAGGTAACCATCCACGGCCGAGCCCACCACCGTGCCGTTGATCTTCACGCCCTCGAGGTTGCCCACCAGGTTCAGCAGGGGGTTGACCGCGTTGCCCGCCGCATCGGTGACGGCAATCGTGGAGTTCCCGGAGCCAGCCAGGTTCAGTTGCAGCGCGTTGCTGATGGTTCTGAAGGCAATGCCGTTGGTGTCCAGGTCGCCGGATTGAACCGCGTAGGTGAAGACAAATTTGTTGGTGCCGCTGCCCGACTGGTAAGTGGCATAGCGAGGCGTGGGACTGTCCAGCGCCAGGCTCAGGCGCGGTGCGCCGTTGGTCGAGTCCAGATACACCGGTTCACTGAACTGCACGACAAAATTCAAGACCTGGCCGCGGTCGTACACCGCCGCACCGGGCACATCCACACGCGTGACGGTCGGTGCCACGTCGTCGACCATCACCTGGACCGACGAACTGACGGGGCTGGCGTTGCCCGCCGTATCCACGGCCATCAACGACAGGTTGTGCAAGCCTCCGCCCAACTTGACATTGTTGAACACAATGTCGCCTCGGGCTGTGATCGTCGTGGTGGCGCCGGTGATGGCCACGCCACCGTCCAGCAACTGAACCTCCACGCCAGCGTCTGCCGCAGAGGCTTTGGCGGCCAACTTGAGGCCGTTGGTGGATGTTCTGGTGATGCCATCCGAAGCGGAAATCCCCAGGTCTTCCGTCAGCATGAAGTTGGTCGGCTTGGTGGGCACCGCCGTATCGATCAGCAGGCTGACGGCCAGGGGGGCGTTCGACGGTGTGTTGCCCGCAGCGTCCTGCACCTTGGCGGTCAGCTGGTAAGTCCCATCGCCGTTCAGGACGGTGGACAGCACCTGGCGTGACACGCTCAGGGCAAATGCACCAGTGGCATCCACCGGGGCCGAGCCGATCTTGACATTCTGGCTGTTGAACAGGTCCACAAACTGGCCGGCTTCGACACCGGTCACAGCGCCCGTCAGCAACAAGCCGTTTTGAATCGTGGCGGCATTGAGGACCGCGTTGGTGGGGGTCAGGGTGAATCCCGTGGGAGCGGTCTTGTCAATGACCAGCAGTTGGTTCAGCGTCTGCAGGGGAACCGTCTTATCCGTATCGCTTTGGGCGAACACCTTGAATTCAATGCGGTACTGACCCTCCGGCAGCGCCGACAGATTGCCGCTCAACACATTGTTGGCATAGGTCAGTGGGTTCTGTACAGCCGTTCCGGTGGCATCGAGCAGACGGATGGTGACCGTCGCGGTGGGGTCCGACACACTCAATGACTGGGAAAATCCTTGCGTGACTTCTGCATCGCTGAGTTGGTTGTCAGCCAGCGCACCCAAGGTCATGCGAGCCGACCCCAGGGCTGCCGCCACTTGCGACAGGGTTGCCGTCGATGCGTTGAGCGCGTTGTCCTGCACCCGGGCCGTGATGTCGTAATAGCCCGTGGTGAGCTTGGTCAGGGTGGCTCCGTCCGCAGGAATCTGAAACGCCCCGTTGCTGACGGTCCCCGTCAACACGATGTCTGTGGCGCCCGTTCGGCTGAACGTGATCGAGACGGGTTTGCCGTTGTCCACGCCCTGCACCTGGCCCGCAAAGGAAAACCCATCGGTCACCAGGGACTGGTCGATGGAGGTGACTGCGGTGCCATCAGGCCCCAACAACGAGAGCGTGACCGTGGGTGCGGTCTTGTCCAGCACTTCCGACTGTGTGCCCGATGCCGTGTGCCCGGCCACGTCTGACACACTGTAGGTGAGCGAGTAGCTTTTTTCGGCGAGCGCGGCCAGTTCGGAGGCATTGAAAGAGACAGAGAACGAGCCGTCGTCTCCAATGGTGGCCGATTTGTTGATGGCGGTCATGCCGGTGGCAGCCAAGCTCAGGTTGACAGATCGCCCGCTTTCAACCCCACTGGTCGAACCCGTCAGCGTCCAGCCATTGGCCACATTGCTCGCATTGATGTATCCCGGGAAGGTGTTGAGAAAAGACACTTTCTCGACAAACAACGCCTGCGTGGTCACGACCGGGTTGCCGGCCAGGTCGGAGGTGGTCACCTTCAGGCTGTAAGCGCCGCGCTCCAGCGAGCTGAGGTTGCCGGCCAGGGTGAACGTCGTCTTGCTGGCATTGAGGGAGTAGGACAGCAGGTTGGCGTAATTCGTCGACCCCTTGAGCAACTCCACCGTCATGGTGTTTTGCATGGCCTCAGTGGCCAGAAATTGCAAGCTGGCCGCCGGTTGCTCGGTCATGGACACCACCGCTGCGCCATTGCTCACCGTGCGTGAGCCCGCTTGGAAGCTCAGACCCGGGGACACTGTGTCGAGCTTGAGCGTCAGGGGTGAAGATGCGGGCGTAAGCGCCGAGGCGTTGCCCGCCGCATCGGTCTGGCTCAGTCGAATACTGTACTCGCCGTCACCCTGGATGCCGAGCGAACTGGCCGCCAGCTGGATCGGACTTCCCCCCGTATTGGCAAAGTCGAAAGTCTGTTGGGTTGAACCGGTCTTGGTGACTTCGACATGTACATTGGCACCAATCTCCGCGCCCATGATGTTCACAAAGCCACCGTCCTTGGTGATGCCGTCTGCCGCGATCCCCGTGTCGCTTTGCCAGACCACCGTGGGGGATGAAGCTGCCGTGTCCACCTTGACCGGAAAGCGATAGGACTCCGCGCCCTGCTTGCCGTCGGCCGTGTCCACTCGGGTGGTGATGCCAAACAGCTTGTTGTCGACCTTTGCATCAGCGGCCAGGCCCCAGATGGAGGAGCTCAGGCCGTTGAGGGTCAGCTTGCCTGCGGTCACTTCCGCGGCCGTCACCACATGGGAGACGCCCGAATCCACGCCATTGACCAGCACGCGCAGGACATCGCCGGCAACGACATCCTTGTTCAAGTCCTGCTTGAGCGAGTAGGTGAATGCCGTCGCCAGTTTGGCCTGGTTGATGACGTTCAGGGAAGTGGCCACATGTGTCGTGGCGTCCACCAGGACCAAGGCGGGTTGCGTCGGTTGCGCGCGCCCGCCGGCCACGGGAATGGACAGGGTCCCCACCACACCAGAAATGTCCGCCAGCTTGCTGGACAGTTGCTGATCGGTGTACTGGGTGGCGTCCAGGTTCCTGCTGGTCACGTCATTGGTCAACGAATACTGGGACGCGTATTCGGTGGCCACCAGGGTGTTCAATGCCGATTTGGAATTGAGGGCGCTGACGTTCTGCTTCAGTTCATTGACGGTCTGCACCACCACGCCGTTCACATTGGACAGCGCAGTGGACACATCCGCCACGTTGTCGATCGGTTGGGCACTCTGCACATTACCGAACACCGTGGAAATGAAGCTGGCGTTATCCAGACGGACTTCGGCCACCGTGCCCGAGGCCCGGGAATCGGCATAGGTGTCGGCCAGGGCACGCAGCATCGCCAGCGAGGCATCGGCCGATGTCATCCCGGCGCTGGCATTGGCGACCTGGATGGCCGCCCCCCCCACCACCAGCAAGTTGGCCACCTGAGCCGACTTGGCATAAATCTCCAGGTATTTCGCCTTGTCGGCGTTGGAGCCGCTTGCATACGCCTGGCTCACAGGATCGAGACTCAGCAGATCCGCCGCACTCACAGAGGCCGACAAGCCCAACAAGGTCTTGGCCGCCGCCACCGATTCGTCCAGACTCAGGTTCGAGCCCTGACGGATACCTTCGATCAGGGTGGTGAGGGACGTCACCACCTGCGCCGATTCAGGTGCCAGCAGCACGCCGTTGTAGATCAGGCCCGTGCCATAGCGGTCAACACCGCCCATGACATGAACGGCACCACTGCCTCCCAGGCCGGTGTAGTTGCCCGAGCTGTCGGTGTAGACGAACTGATCGGTGATGGTGTCGCCCGCACTCCAGACGCCATCGCTGTTGGCATCGGTGAATGTCTCGCCGGCATCGAACCGGTTGTTCTTGTTGGCGTCGGTGTAATACTCCGCCCGGTCGAACTCGCCGTTGTGGTTGCTGTCGATGTAGCTGAGTTGTCCATCGCCATTCGAGTCACGCCACACGATGGCCTGGTCCAGGTAACCCTTGATCACCGACCCCCCGGACGGCACCGAAGCGCCCATGCCCGCAGCGGAGCTGGCACCGCCACCCCCACCCGCACCGCCGGCCAGCAACCCGGCGGGCGCAGACTTCACGCCCGTGCTGGAGGAAGAGTCGGCGTCGCTGGCCGCCTCAGCCTCCTCGGTCGTGTTGCCGGAATCAGCGGTCTCGTCGGACCCGGCGCCTTCACCACTGGCCTGGGCTGTTTTGGTGTTCTCAGTTTTCGTGCCCGGGCCCTTGTTGGGCGCGGGTGGCTTGTTGGCATTGGCCGCCAGCAGCATGTCATCGCTGGCATCGACCGGGTGCGTGTTGTGCGCCACCCAGGCGTCTGCTGCCTCAAAGCCCGTGCCCTCCGCTCCTGCCACCTGAGGGGAGGTCTCGGGGTCATCAAAAGGAAGTTCCGCTTGCAGGGGAACTCTGGCTTCCTGCGCAGGGGTCGGGGCCGTTGTCAGCGGGCTGGGGCTGAGCGGCAGGTCAACGAGCGCGCCCTGGGCCGATTCACCCGCAAGAGCGTTCTGCGCAGCGGCCAGGTGATCCACCCAACGCTGCAACTCCAGGCTGTTGAGCTGCTCGATCAACCGCGACAGGTCCGCCTGCAATGGCTGTCGCTGGGTGTCGTCTGCAGATTCGTCCGAACCGGTCGGCACCGGCGCTGCTTGCGCGAGTGAATCCACCAACGCAGCCACCGCGAGCACCGCCACGAGACGTTGTGGGTGATCCGGCTGTCGGGGGCTTGAAAGCAGACGCTGCAGCGACTCCAGGGGCTTCAATAACAAGGGGGAAATGTTGAGCCGTTGTCGTTGCTTGAGTGCCTGCATCTTGATCTCTCTTCACCCGTGATAGACCAATTCGACACGGGTGTAATTGCCTGTTGAAGGCAGGAAGCATATCGCCGATATGGAGAGATAAAAATTTCTTGTTCTAATAATCTATTAAAAAATTTCAGTATCGATGGCGACTGGCTTGACATAAATTTTCAAAGGGGTCGCCAACGATCAGGCGCACGAAAATAACCAATCAATTAGGACTGATGGAAACGAAAAAAAGAATTCTTAATAACTCATAACCAGCAGAACCAAACAGCATGGCCTCCATCTCCACAGAACTAGTACCTAAGTTACCCCCTCAAGTGCTGTGGCGTTCATGACTGAGTCTGAACGCCATGAGGCCCTAGCTCATCACCCATCCCCCATCCACCACCACCACCTGCCCTGTCACAAACCGCCCCCAATCACTGGCCAGGAACAACACCGGACCCACCACATCCTCGGGCGTGGCCAGCCGACGTAACGGGGTTTGTGACGCAATCAGTTCGCGCACCTCTTCCCGCGTGGCGCGCGCGTTCTCGGTCGGGAACACCAAGCCCGGCGCCACACAGTTCACCCGTATCCCCAGGGGCCCGAGTTCTGCCGCGAGATTGCGGCTGAACCCGACCAGGGCCGACTTGGCGGTGGTGTAGTCGTGGTAGGGCACCGAGGGGCGAGCCACCAGGTCGCTGGTGAGGTTGATGATGGAACCCCGTGACCGTTTGCGCATCAGCGGCAAAGCCGCCTGGCACACCTCAAAGCAACTGCGCACGGCGCCGTCCAGTTGAGACTGGTAGTGGGACCACTGCAACTCCCAGAACCGGTCGCGGTGTTCCGGGTCAAAGCGGTAGGGACGCAAGGCGTTGTTGATCACCACGTCCAGCCGGCCCGCTTCGCGCTCGATGCGCTGCATCATGGCTTGTACAGCCTCGACGTCGCCCACGTCACACGGCAAGGCCCATCCATCGCCTCCCAGGGCCTGACACTCCTTCGCGACCGCCTCGGCCGTGGCCTGGTTGCTCAGATAGTTGACCACCACCAGCGCGCCTTCACGCGCGCAGCCCCTTGCGATGGCCGCACCGATGCCACGTCCTGCGCCGGTCACCAGCACCACTTGCCCGGCCAGGGCGCCCTGTCGTTCGCTCATGATCGCCCCGGCAGCAGGTCCTGGCTGACCACATCGGTCATGCGCAAGTCGCGTGTGATCAAACCCAGTTGCCGGTACACCTGCGCGCCCTTTTGCAAGGTGTCGATATCGATGGCCCCCAGGCCACGCTGCTGCGTGAGGGGCGACACACTGGAAGCGTTACGCAGCTTGATGATCTCCAGGTTGATCGCCGGATTTTGTCCGTCAATCGCGACCTGAGTCGCCAGTTGCGCCGCCTCCTGGGGTGACTGGATCATCCACTGCATGCTGTCGCGGTAGGCCTGCAGAAAGCGGCGCAGCATGTCCTTGCGCTGATGGAACGTGTCTTCACGCACCACAAACACATCGCTGGAGATATTCAGGTGCTGGCGCACTTCCATCACATGCACCGCACCGAGTCCGCGCTGTCGGCCCACCGCCAGCCCGGTGTCCGTGGCGGCCGTGGCGTCCACCTGCCCTTGCATCAGGGGCGCGAAATTGAGCAGTCCGGTCACCACCACGGTCACGTCCGTCTCTTTCAAACCGGCCTGGTGCAACAACACCTGCAGGTTCTGACGCGTACCGCTGGACAAGCTGTACACCCCGATGCGCTTGCCCTTCAGGTCTGCGGGTTGCCGGATGGGGCTGGACGCCAGCGACACCACGTTGAAGACGTTCTGCGGATAGATGTCGTAAATCACCCGCAGCTTCTCGCCTTTGTCGAGCGCCGCAAACAAGGAGCCGGGGTCAGTGAAGGCCACATCGGCCTGACCGCTCAACAGGTTGCGCAGCGCGTCGCCACCGCCGGCGCCCGGCACATACCCGAGGGCAATGCCACGGGACTTGAAAAAGCCTTTGTGCTCATCGACCAGGAGGTTGGTGATTTCCGTGATGGGCTTGCTCCAGCCCGCCACCACGCATTTGTCCAACGCGGGCTGCGCGGCCACGTCCAGGCCCCACCACGACAGCGCCGCCGTGCCGGTTCGCCATAGCCAATGTCGTCGTTGCATCTTCAGTCCTTTCAACTGTTCATTCGAGCCCATCACAGCGGGAAATCGTGTGACGCCAAGCGTACCGGGAGCGACAGGCGTCTCAGCAACCAGGCTTCCACCTGCACCGCTGCCATGTACACCCCCCACCCCATGAGCGTGATCAGCCCCAACACCGCAAACATCAGCGGTGTGTCCATCGAGCCTTGCGCCGCGATGATGAGCGCCCCCAGTCCTTGACCAGCCCCCATGAATTCACCCACCACAGCACCCACCAGCGACAGCACCACGGCCACCCGAAAGCCCGCCAGTATCGTGGGCAGCCCCGCGGGCAACTTGAGTCGCCACAAGGTCTGCCAGCGTGAGGCTCGCAACAGACGAAACAGGTCCTGCTGCTGGGCATCGACCTGCTGCAACGCGGTGATGGTGTTTTCCAGCAAGGGGAAGAAACAGATCAGGGCGGTGACCACCACCGTCGGCCACCAGCCAAATCCCAGCCACATGATGAACAAGGGCACGAGCGCCAGTTTGGGCACCACCTGGCTCACCACCACATACGGCATCAGCACAGCGCGCCAGCGCGGAAACTCGCCCAACACGACGCCACCCACCAGACCCAGCACACAACCCAGGGCCAGACCGGCCAACATCTCGAACAACGTCACCCCCACGTGGGGCCACAAAAAACCGCTGACCAACCCTTGAACCAGTGACTGTGCAATGCGCGAAGGAGGCGGCAACACCAGCAGCGACCATCCCTGCACCGCAGCCAGCACCTCCCACAGCACCAGCAGCATCGCGGCAAGGAGCCACGACCACAAACGGGTGGACTTCATCATGGCATGGCAGCGCGCACCTGCGCGCACAAGGCGTTGAACTGCGCGCCGTAGCGCACCTCCCGCCGGCGTGGGCGCTCCAGGGGCACGGGCACATCGGCCACCACCCGCCCCTGCGACATCACGGCAATGCGGTCGGCCAGCATCACGGCCTCGGCCATGTCGTGGGTGACAAACAGCACCGTGGTGCGACGGGCCTGGCACAACTGCACCAGTTCGTCCTGCAACTCTTCACGGGTGATGGCATCCAGCGCCGCAAAGGGTTCGTCCATCAGCAGCAAGCTGGGTTCGGTGACCAAGGCCCGTGCGATGGCCACACGGCTTTGCTGCCCGCCCGACAGGCGGGCCGGCGATTGCGCCAACCAGGGCGTCAGGCCCATCTGCGCAAGCAAGGTCTGCGCACGCTGCACATCCGCGTCTTGCACAGGGCGATGCAGGCGAATGGGCAACAACACGTTGTCTTGCACACTCAGCCAGTTGAGCAAGGTGGGGGACTGAAAAACAAACCCCATGGACGAGGTGGGCCCGGTGAGCAACTGTCCCTGCAGCCGAAGTTCACCGGCATCGGGCCGCAGCAAGCCGGCCGCCAGCTTGAGCCAGGTGGTCTTGCCGCAGCCGCTGCGGCCCACCAGGCAATGGAACTCGCCCTCGGGCAGGATCCAGTCCACGCCCTGCATCACCGGGAGCCAGCCCGGGTAGGTGTACGCCACATGGCGCAGTTCGAGGAATGCCATCACTTCAATCCCGATACGGCGCAAACGCATCGCTTTGCAGCACGGCCGTTGCGTCCACGTCCACCATGCGCACCAGGTCAAGCAGACTGAACCGCCCGTCATGGTGCCATCCCGCCTGGGGCGCCGTCATGCTGCCCAGGGCGCAGACACGGGTCACACCCACTTGCCCCAGCGAGGCCGCCAGATCCAGCAGACGCTCCGGGGATGTGGCCACCCCAACTGTTTGCAGCCATTGGCGTCGAGGCTCGATGAGCGCAGGCACCTGCTGCAGGTCGTCTACCGCCATCACTTCCACGCTGCGCAGCAAGGCGCTGGGAAACAGTTCACGCGCCTGCTCGGTGTGGAGCACGCGCCAATCGTCTGCTTCGTTGCCCAGCACGGTGGTGTCCCGGGTCGCATCTGACCAGGCGCGTGATTGAATCCAGGCTGACAGGTCCATGGCTTCGGACAGCTCGGGGGGCGGGCGGGGGTGACGTTGTTGCAGGGCAGACAACTCCACCGCCAACAGATCGGACCACTCCCGCGGACTCACCCGGCCGCCCCGCTCCACATAAAACGCCTGAGGCGAGTAGCAACCCAGTTGCTCGTGGCGCACCACATCCAGGGCGGCCAGCCGCGCACAGTGCGCGGCCTCCCGCACCCCCAGGGCCTGACGCGACACCAGACCCAGGCTGAGCTTGTGCCCGTGCAGTTGCAAGGGCGTTCCCACGGGCACTCGGGTGCGCAAATCGGCCATGGTCGCATCCGACCCATACGCCACCACCTGATCGGCGAGGCCCAGCACCAGCTGCTCGGTCGCCACTTCACCGCCGGGCCACCACACCACGGCCATGCAATCTTTCAAACGGGGTTCCACCTCGGCCAGGGTCTGGGCAAACCAGCCGGCCATCAGCGGTTCGGCACGCGCCACCTTGCCCACACTGCCGGCCTTCACCAGCAAGCTGCTGATCAGACTCCACAGCGGCAGCCCTGGCACGTTGCCCGCCCACACATGCACCACCAGGTCCGGGCCCAGGGCCCTGGCCCACCCGCCACTCGGGCGGGGCTGGAATTCATCCAGCATCTTGGGGTTGTCCAGGTCCTCGGCCACAAAGCGTTGGAGCTGCATCGCCCGGTACGTCCTGAAGGTGGCGTTGAGCCCCTGACGCACCATCTCGGCGTCCCAGCCCGTGAGGCGGGCCATGACCAGGTCCGCCCGTTGACGCACCGGATCGTGAGGGTCCAGCCAACGCGTCACCGCACGGTCAATCGCCTGGATGATGTCTGAGACCGGCATCGTCTTGAGCTGCTCACGCGCCGCCCGTCGCACGCGCTGCGCCAGCATCGTCCATTGCGCGGCGTGCAAACGCGGCATTTGAACCTGCAACGGGTGTGTTGCACTGCCCATCGGCAGGGTTTCCCAATTCACCGCCTGCCCGGACAGACCCGGCAGGTAGCCCACGCGCAATGGCACGTCGCTCACGACTGGGTGGCTTTCAGAAACTGATCGATCGCGATCGAGCACCCCTTGGCCTGCGAGCCTTGCGCACGGCCCAGGAGCTTGAAGCCGTCGCCGGCCGCCAGGCCCACGTCTTCGGTCAGGATGGTGGTCACGGCGTTGTAGTTGGCCAGGTCGCAATGCACCACGATGCCCTCTTGCCCTGGCGGCACGTCGTGTCCCGTGATGGGATCGATCAGGCGCCAGCGGATCCAGTGGGGGCCCCGCTTGATGGCGGGCAGCTCCGCATTGCCCGCGTCATACCACTGCGTGCTGAGCTCGGTCATGCCGTACATGTTGATGCACGCCTGCGCGGGCACACCGAACGTGGTGGCCAGCAAGTCATAAAACTCGCGCATGGGAATGTCGCGCGACTGGCCCTTGAAACCGCCGGTGTCGAGCAAACGGCTACCGGCCGGCAAGGCGAAGGACTGGCCGCGCGCCTGCAAGGCATCCATCAGGTGAACCCAGCTGTAGGAAGCCCCGACAATGGCCACCGGCTGGCCGCCGGCCTGTGCGTGTTGCAACCAATTCACCACGGCCTCGAGTCGCAGGCCGCTCTCGTCAATGCCAACGTCACTCCCCGGCCCACCAAAGGTTTGCAAGGCCAGCGCCAGGTAATGCGCCAGCGACGAATGGGGCATCATGGTTTCGGTGGGAAACAGCACGAGCATGGGCAGGCGTGCATGCTCGCGCATGAAGAACTGCTGAAAGCCACGCCGCATCGAGTCGTCATACACCGCGAGGGCCGGGTGGTAATGCCGGCCGCGCACATCGCCACGCGTGGTGCCGCTGGTCATGAATACTCGCTCGCACTGATCGGTGGGCACACAACTCAGGGTGAGGTCCTTGAACGCCTGGATGGGCACGGCAGGAATATCGCGCCAGCTGCGAACCGTGCGGGGCAGTCGGCCCCGGTCCTGGCAAAAGCGGCGGTAAGGGGCGTTGTACTCGACCTGATGCGCAAAAAGCCGCAGCGCGAGTGCATCAAATGCAGCCTCGTCGGCGTCGGAACGGGCCATGAAGGCCAGGACATCGGCAGCAGGATCGTGGGTCACAGAAAACCTTTTCGGGTGGCAGGCAACAGGGCTCCGAAAAGTGAGCCAGGTGGTGGCCTGGCAGCTCTCCTTACGTCGGCATGATCCGATTCAAGTTCGCGGGTTCGGTACGTCCATCTCAGCTGTCCGCCTGTACAGGCGGCCTAACACCCCGGAGCAGGACGGATTGTAGGGCATCCCCCTCGGAAAGGGGATGTCCCATGCGAAACAGTCGGGCAAAGCGTCCCGGGTAGACTGCCCGGCATGAACACCTCCAACTTCTGGGATTTCCCCTACCCCTCTCAGCGCATGCCCCTGCTGGCCCGCAACGTGGTCAGCACCTCCCAACCCCTGGCCAGCGCCGCCGGCCTGCAGATGTTCGCCCGTGGCGGCAACGCCGTGGACGCGGCCCTGGCCACCGCCATCACGCTCACGGTGGTCGAGCCCTGCATGAACGGGATTGGCGCTGACGCTTTTGCCATTCTGTGGGACGGCAAGCAGTTGCAAGGCCTGAATGCCAGCGGACGGGCACCCCAGGCCTGGACGCCCGACTACTTCGCCAAGCACAGCACGATGCCCAACCGCGGCTGGGACACGGTCACCGTGCCGGGGGCCGTGTCAGCCTGGCGGGCCCTCTCGGACCGTTACGGCAAATTGCCGTTTGGCGATTTGTTCGAGCCGGCGCTGCGCTATGCACGCGATGGCTACATGGTGTCCCCCACCGTGCAGCGTCAATGGGCCTCGCAAGTCTCGGAGCTCTTGCCACAACCCGGCTACCGCGAAGCCTTTGCCCCAAACGGCCGTGCCCCGGCAGTGGGTGAACGATTTGTCTGCCCGGGCCAGGCCGCCACCCTCGAGCGCATCGCGACCAGCAAGGGCGACGACTTCTATCACGGGCAACTGGCCGCAGCCATCGCCCAGCACGCACGCAACACGGGCGGCGCACTCACCGAGCAAGATCTGGCGGCCCACCAGGCCGACTGGGTCGACCCCATCTCCATGCGTTACCGCGATCTCGAGTTGCATGAAATCGGCCCCAACGGACAGGGCATTGGTGCGCTGATGGCACTGGGCATGCTCGAGCACTTTGACATTGCTGGCAGTGGTTGCGACACCGCCCTCACCTGGCACCTGCAAATCGAGGCCATGAAGCTGGCCTTCAGCGATCTGGCCGCCTACGTGGCAGACCCGGCCCACATGAAGAAGGTCACCGCGGACGACTTGCTCGACCGCGCCTACCTGGCTTCGCGCGCCAAACTCATCGACCCCAACCGCGCCAGCACGCCCACCGCGGGCCAGCCGCACAGCGGGGGCACGGTGTACCTCACTGCAGCCGATGAAAACGGCATGATGATTTCGCTCATCCAGTCCAACTACAAGGGCTTTGGCTCAGGCGTGGTGGTGCCCAACACCGGCATTGCGCTGCAAAATCGCGGCGCAGGTTTCTCCCTCCAGGCGGGGCACCCCAACCAGGTGGCACCGGGCAAGCGTCCTTTCCACACCATCATCCCGGGCTTCCTCACCCGCGGCGGCCAACCCCTCATGAGCTTTGGTCTGATGGGCGGATCGATGCAGGCGCAAGGCCACACACAGGTCACCAGCCGACTGGCCGATTTCGGACAAAACCCGCAAACGGCGAGCGATGCCCCCCGCTGGCGCGTCATGGACGATAACGTGGGCGTGGCCGTCGAACACAACTGCCCGCCCGACACGATCGAGGGCTTGAAGCAGCGCGGCCACCCGGTGAAAGTGGCGCCGCGCATGGACCTCGAGTTCGGCAGTGCCCAAATGGCCCAGGTGATGGAGAACGGCTATCTGGCCGCCTCCGACCATCGCAAGGACGGCTACCCGATGGGCTACTGAGGTGGCTTGCTGAACCCCGGTTGGTCGTTTCACTCACGCGCGCTTCCCATGCCCGAACTCTCCCGCTTGCGTTGGCTCGATCTGCTGGACGGGCATGATGACGCGCCCGCCCTGATCGATGGCCCCGTTCGCACCACCCGTGCGCAACTCAGGCTGGCCGCCCAACAAGCCGCCCGGCATCTGCATCAACGGGGACTGCGCCGGGGCGACACATTGGCCTTGTGGCTGCCCAATGGGGTCGCCTGGTTGCAATGGCTCTTTGCCTGCGCCGAACTGGGGGTGCTGGTGGTGCCCATCAGCACGCGCTACAAGACTGCCGAGGTTCGGCACCTGCTGGAGGTGTCACGCGCACGCCTGTTGGTCGTGCCCCGTGTGTTCCTGGACCAGGACTACGCGGCCATGGCCGCCGAACTCCAACACAGCATTGACACGCTGGAGCAGGTCCTGATCGTTGACGATCCAGCTCGTGTGGTGGCCTGTCCTGCGGCTGACGTGGATCTGAGCGTCCGCGGCGATCTGCAGGACCTGCTTTGTTGCTTCAGCACCTCGGGCACCACCGGATTTCCCAAACTCGCCGCCCACGGTCACCACAGCATCGCCCGCCATGCCTGGCACGTCGCGCAGGCATTTGGCATTCGCCCGGGTGACGCCATGCTGTGCGCCCTGCCGCTGTATGGTGTGTTCGGATTCATGACGGTGCTGTCCACCCTGGCCGGCGGCGGTGCCTGTGTGATGCAACCCGTGTTCGATGCAGGTCAAGCAGCCCATCTGGTGGCGCAGCACCGCATCACCCACGCCATCGGCTCGGACTCCATGTTCATGCCCATGCTGGAACAAACCGGGACAGACTGGAGTTCGTTGCGGCACATCATCCTGGCGGATTTTGTCGGCCTGGCCGCGACGGTGACGCAGCGCGGGCACGAGTTGGGCATTGCATGCTCGGGCACCTATGGGTCTTCCGAACTCTACGCCCTGATGTCCTTGCATCCGTGGAATGCGCCGGTGGCCGAACGCGCCCTGGCAGGCGGCACGCCCCTCGACCCGGAGATTCACGTGCGCGTGGTGGACCCGGAAAACGGTCATGAACTTGCCGAGGGCGAGGCCGGCGAACTGCAGGTACGCGGCCCCAACCAACTGGCGTGCTACCTGAACAACCCGGACGCCACGGCCCAGGCGTTCACCGCCGATGGCTGGTTTCGCACCGGCGACCTGGCCACCCGGCACGGCACCGGTTTCACCTACCTGGCCCGCATGGGGGACAGCCTGCGACTGCGCGGCTACCTGGTCAACCCGAGCGAGATCGAAAACGAGTTGATGCGTCATCCGGCGGTGAGCGGAGCCCAGGTGGTCGGACTCAAGGTTCCCGGTCAGGGGGATGTGGCGGTGGCCTATGTGACCCTGCACGCCAGTGACCCGGGCGAAGCCGCGCTGCAGGCCCATTGCAAGGCGCAACTGGCCAACTACAAAATTCCCCACCGTGTGGTGGTGGTGGACGACTTCCCCATCGTCAACGGACCCAACGGGGGCAAGATTCAGAAACGCGTGCTGCGCGAATGGGCACGTGAGTTGTTAGGAGTTTCCTCATGAGCAGCACCCTGCCCCCGGTTCACGACTACCCCTTCTGGTGCGAGGAAAAGCTGCGCAACGCCGACACCGATCAGCAAGGGCATATCAACAACGCCGTCATCGCCTCGTTCTTCGAGGCCGGGCGCATGGAGGTCTTCGCCCAGCCGGCACTGGATCCGATCCGGGCCAGCAGCCTGTTCGTGATTGTGCGTGTGGTGATCGACTACAAGCGCGAACTGTTTTATCCGGGTGTGGTGCGGGTTGGCTCACGGGTCCCCGACATTGGCCGTACCTCCTTCAAATTCGAGCAGACCCTGCGCTCGGGCGAGCACGAAGTGGCGCGAGCCGAAGCCACGTGTGTGCTACTGGACCTGGCCACACGCAAACCCACCCCGGTGCCGGACAGCATCCGGGCTGCTTTGTTGAATCCGGCTCTTTGACGCACCACCCGGGTGGGTCACCGCTGGGTTGAATCCACTTGGGGTCGAAGACCCGATGGGATGGGTGTGGCCACTGCCGCAGCGCCCCTCAGTACAACGCCATGAGGCGTGCGTTGTCCGCGAGTTCAGCGGGCAAGGCTTCATGCACCATCCGCCCCGCTTTCATCACCACCACTCGGTCTGACACCTTGAGTGCCTCGCGCACATTTTGCTCGACCAGCAAAATGCTCATGCCCTCGGACTGTTGCAACTCACGGATCGGGTGCATCAAGTCCTGGAACAGTTTGGGTGCCAACCCGATGGAGGGCTCATCCATGATCAGGCAACGGGGCTTGCCCAGCAGGGCGCGGCCAATCGACACCATTTGCTGCTGCCCGCCCGAGAGCAGACCCGATCGCTTGGTGTAAAACTGTTTCACCGGCGGCAACACCGACAACACCCAGTCGATGCGCGCGCTGCGTTCCCCGGGCGAAACCTTGGCCGACCCCAGGCCCAGACTCCAGATGTCCTGCACCGACAGGCTCGGAAAAATACCCCGCCCCTCGGGCATCATGGCAATCCCCAGGTCGGCCAGGGCTCGCGGTGTGTGCTGCGTCAGCACCTGGCCATCCACCAGCAACTGACCCGCCGTGGGTTTGATCAACCCGAAGAGTGTGCGCATCAGGGTGGACTTGCCCGCGCCGTTGTGCCCGATCAGGCACAACACCTCACGCGGGCGCAAGGTGATTGACACATCAAACAACACCTGCTTGCCACCATAGCCCACTTGCAGGGACGAGGCCTGGATCACGGGCGTTTCGTTCACACGGTTCATTCCGCTCGCTCCCCGAAATAGATAGCGGCCAGTGCCGGGTCCGAGAGAATCGATTGCGGATCCCCCTCCGCCAGCAAGCGCCCCTGGTCCAGGAAGGCGATGCGGTCCGAGATGCCTTTGACGATATCAAGGTTGTGCTCGATGATGCAAATGGTGATGCCACGCCGGACCTGGTCGCGCAGCAGATTCAGAAAGCGGTCGTAGGAGCGCGGATCCAGCCCCGAGGCCGGCTCATCCAGCAACCACAGCCGAGCCCCTGCCCCGAGGATTCGGGCGATCGACAAGAACTTGCGTTCGGCGTAAGCGAGGTCGAGCGCTCGGGTGTTGCGCTGATCGATCAAGCCCACTTGCTGCAGTGCCGACTCGGCGCGCTCACGCCGCTCACGGGCACCGGCAGCGCCGCCCGTCTGCCACAACCAGGGATCACGCTCGGTCACCGACAGCACGTTTTCCAGCACCGTCATCTGATCGAACAGTTTGAGATCCTGGAAGGTGCGCCCAATGCCCGACTGGGCAATCTTCCACTGCGGTTGCCCCAGAATCGACGCATCGAGCCAGCGCACATCACCGGACTGGGCCTGCAGCTGACCGGTGATCAGGTTGAACAGGGTGGTCTTGCCTGCTCCGTTAGGCCCCACCAGCGTGGTGACGATGCCCTCACGCAGGGCAAGCGACACCTCCTGCACCGCCTTCAAGCCCCCGAAGGTGATCGAGACGCCGCGGGTTTCCAGCAGAATTCGGGTCTCGGTGCTCACGCGGCGTCCTTGTGTTGATCACGAAAGCCCCACAAGCCGCCGGGTCGGAAAATCATCAACAGCACCATGGCCAGGCCATACACCATTTGCTGGATCGACCCGATTTCGGTTTGCGGCAAGCCAGGCAGATACGACAGCGCCGCCGGCAGCATCAGGATCAGCACCGTGCCCACCACCGGCCCCCAGAGCGTGGCCGTGCCCCCGATGATCACCATGGCCATCAGGTACACCGACGTGTCCAGGGTAAAGCTCTCGACGTTGATGAAGCTGAGATAAAACGCATACAACGAACCGGCCACGGCCGCCAGCGCCGAGGACACCGCCACCGCCAGCGTCTTGATCACGGCCACCTGCTTGCCAAACGCGGCCGCTGCGGTTTCATCGTCCCGGATGGCCTTGAGGCTGCGACCGAAACTCGATCGCACCAGTCGCGCGAGGATGAACATGATGAGGGCCAGACACGCGAGCGTCAGCAACAGGTACTGCTCGGGCGAATCAATCTCCCAGCCCGGCAGGCGTGCTGGCGGAATATTGGTGATGCCACCAATGCCACCGGTCACCGACTTCCATTCGGCAAAGACCGTCATCGCCAGCATCTGCAACCCCAGCGAAGCTGCCACGAAGTATTCGCCACGCACCCGCAAGGCGGGCAGCGCCAGCGCCAGGGAGATCAGCACAGCCACCGCCATGCCCGCCCCCGTGGCCAGCAGAAAGCCGCCACCGAACTTGATGGCCACCAGCGCAGCGGTGTAGGCGCCAACGCCAAAGAACACCGCATGCGCCATGGAGAAGATGCCCGCATAGCCGAGCACGAAGTTCAACGTCACCGCCAGGATGGCATTGATGCTCATGAGCACCGCCAGGTTGTTGAGGTAAGCCCACATGCTGTTGCGCCTCGCTTACTTGGCACCGTGCGGCCGACCCATGAAGCCGGCCGGACGGAAGATGATGAACACGAACAGGATGACAAAGGTCACCGCCTCGCTCCACTGCGGATCGAGTTTCCACACCGCCAGGCTCTCCGCCAACCCCAGCAGCAAGCCACCGAGTGCCGCGCCTTTGAGTGAGCCGATGCCGCCCACGATGGTGGCGGCCAGACTGATCAGCATGATGTGCGCACCGATGCCGGGGTTGATGCCCTGCGACATGGCCGTGAGCGCGGCCGCCGGCACCACCAGCGCAGACCCCAGCGCAAACGCCACCTGGGCCAGTCGCGTGGGCTCCAGCCCGAAGATACGCACCAGGTCAGGGTTGTCGGCCAGGGCGCGCAAGCCCGTGCCCACCTGTGTGCGAGCAAGAAACACGGTGAGCGCGATAAAAAACGCCAGTGCAACCACCACGGCCACGCCCGCCAGGGGAGCCACGAACACATCGGGCAAGACCTCGGTGGCTTGCGACAAGGGCACTGTCACAGTTTCGAAGTTGCGACCAAACACGGTCCCGACCAGGTTCTGCACGATGATCTGCATGCCAAAGGCGGCGATGAAGACCGTGAAAAACGCCCCCTCGTGGCGTTGGATGGGGCGGTACACACACCGCTCCATGAAGAGCCCAAAGAGCACAACCACCAGGGTAGCCAGTCCCATGGCGGCCAGCCAGTGCCACTGCAACGCACTCATGGCCCACCACACCAGGTAACCGGCCAGGGTGAAGGACGCCCCGTGGGCCACGTGGAAAACTTTGGTGGAACCAAAGATCAGCGCAAAGCCCACTGCGGTGAGCGCGTAAATGGCCCCCAGCTGGAGGCCATTGATCAGCAATTGAACGAGCAGCATGGAAGGAAAACCGGCCCTCAGAAGGGCCGGTGACGATCAGGGTTGCAGTTGGGCTTTGACCATCTTGGAGTTGCCGCTGTCCACCTCATTGAGTTGCAGCGGCATGGCCACGGTGCCGTTGGGCAGGAACTCCATGCGTCCACCGGCCACGTCAAAGCTCACCATCTGCTTGCGCATCTTGAGCAGGTTCTCGCCCGTGATGGGCTGTCCGGCTTTTTCCAGGGCTTGGGCCAGTTTCACGAACACCATCACGGCGTTGTAATAGTTGGCCACATAGGCATTGGGCTCCTTGCCCTTCTTGGCACGCCAGTCAGCCGCCAGGCGCTTGGAGGCACCTTCGGCGTTCCAGTTGATCGACTGGGTGGGAAACAACGCGCCCTTGGCTTCAGGCAATTGCATGACACCAGGGACCGAGAACGCCGAGTAGCTGGCCATTTGCTGCTTGACGCCGTTGTCACGCAGCTGCTTCACGATCTGGGCCTGCTGGGCCCCAAAGGAGGCGATGAACACCAGGTCGGGTTGCGACTCACGCACCTTGGCGGCCACGCCTGAGAACTGCTGGGATGCACGGGGAATTTGCAGCGCAGTCACCAGGCTGCCACCATGCTTGGGCAGATGGATTTCCAGTTCTTTCTTGATGGCCTCGCCAGCGGGGTCATCCACATACACCAGCGCAATTTTTTTCCAGGCACGCTCTTTGACGATGTAGGGCACGAACGCCTGGATCTCGAAGTTGACCAGCGGGATCACATTCCAGAAGTAGTCGCCCAACTCGGCCAGGTCCGGGCCGATACCGCCACCATTGATCGACACCACCTTGGCCTTGTCCCCCAGGGGCGCGATGGCCTTGGACACGCCGGTGAAGGCAGAGAGCACATAAGGCACCTTCTCGACATTGACCAGCTTGTTCATGGCCACCAGGCCTTGTTGCGGGGTGGCCTGGCTGTCCTCGATCAACATGACCAGCTTGCGCGACAGCATCTTGTCCGCATTGGCATGTTCCACCGCAATGGCGGCGGCGCTGGAGAAGAGTTCACCGTACTCGGCGTTGGGCCCGCTCATGGGCAGGTTGGCACCGATCTTGATGTCCTGGGCCCAGGCAGCAGACAGGCTCAGGGCCGTGGCTGCCAGTGCGCCCATCAGGCGAGAAAAACGCATGCGAGTCTCCTGTGTAGTTATGCGCGGCAATACTACTCCATGCGTTCATGGACGGATACCCTTGCTGTCCTGCGGGCGTCATGTCCAGCACGCGCTGGGCACTTGCCGCGGGTCACGCGGGGTCAGGTCGAGGTGGCGTCGGCCATCAGGTTCGACAGCGTCTGGTAATGCCGATGGCCCTTTTTGGAGAGGACCACAAACTTCGAGCGCTTGTTGTCCGCGTCGATGGTGAGTTGAATCAATCCGTCCTGGGCCAGCCGCTGCATCTTGCGATGCAGGGTCGCCGGTGAGGCGATATGCGACAAACCCATCAGGGCGGTGACGGTCAGGGGCGATGCGCGCTGGTCCTCGATGGCAATTTCATCCAGCAGCCGGCTGCACACCGGCTCCAGGTCCGACAGTCGCCCCATCTTCGTCAGTCGATGCATTTGATGAAGAAAGCGAAGGTAATGGTTGGACGAATGACCAGAGTCGTTCATGGGAAGTGGGCGGTTCCGGATAAAAAGTGGGCGCATCATGGCCTGCATGGCGCACAAAGCCTGTCTTTGGAAAGACACGTTTAATGTATCTATTGAAACCATCAATCGGGATAATTTAACCCTATTTAATTACAACTATGTGTGAAGCCACACCCTGGACGCCCTTTAAGACAACCCGCCAGCCGATACGCCCCCTCGCATTGACAGGGTGGTGGCTTGCCACATAATTCGAATCATCAGTCGAATAACTCGCTGCACCGCCGAGCAGCCCATTGCCATGCAACTCCAAGAACGCTGGATTGAGACCTTTGTGCGCATCTTTCAGCGCTGCGCCGTTCAAGCCGGCGAAGTCGTCCGGCTGCTGTCTGAAACCGACAGCCGCGGTGTCAACGTCAAGCTCGCCGAACTGGCGTTGGCACGCATGGGCGCTGTCCCGGTCCACATCGTCGTCCCCACCTTGCGCATCCACACACCCGTGCCCGTGCGCTCCACCGGCGCATCGCATGTCATCCAGCACATGGCGCCGGTCATGAGCGCCCTCTCCGGTCCCGGCCTGGTCGTGGACCTGACGGTGGAAGGCCTGCTCCATGCCCCCGAACTGGCACAGATCCTGGGCACGGGCGCGCGGGTCATGATGATCAGCAACGAGCACCCGGACATTCTGGAGCGCCTGACCGTGGACGTGGATCTCACGGCGGCCGTCAAGCAAGGCGTTCGCCGTCTGGCCAAAACCCGCACCATGCGGGTGACCTCAGCCGCTGGCACCGACCTGACGGCCCATCTGACCGGTGCCAAGCTCGGGGCGGTCTGGGGCGGCGCCGACAAACCCGGACTGGTACAACACTGGCCGGGGGGGCTGTGTCTGGCGTTCCCGCCCGCGGGATCCGTGAACGGCACCTTGGTGATGAACGTGGGTGACGTCAACCTGACCTTCAAGCGCTATCTGGAAACGCCCGTCACACTGCGCATTGAAAACGACTATGTGGTGGCCATCGAGGGCCATGGGCTGGACGCCGAACTCATGCGCAGCTACATGGCGGCCTGGGGGGATCGCGAAGCTTATGCGGTCAGCCACCTGGGCTGGGGCATGAACCCCCACGCACGCTGGGATGCCTTGCAGCTGTTTGACAAGAACGAGGTGAACGGCACGGAACTGCGCGCCTTTGCCGGCAACTTCCTCTATTCCACCGGCGCCAACGAGAACGCGGGGCGTCACACCCTGGGTCACTTTGATCTGCCCATGCGCCACTGCACGGTTCAGCTCGATGACTTGGTGGTGGTGAACGAGGGGCAACTGTGTAACGAGGCGTTTGCCTGATCGGCCACAGCGCCTGGCCACCCATTCGACAACAGAAGAAGCCATGAACAGTGATTACCTGCGCCACTACGCTGCTTCGGCCGACGCCAACGCCCTGGCCGATGGCCTGCCGCTGACCCCGTTGCAAAAGAAACTCATCAGCCTGGTGGACGAGGTGGGGGTGCAATGGGCCGAGCGCGCGTTTACCCACGACCGCGAGGCCAGCTTTCCGCAAGAAAACTTCAACGACCTGCACCGCATGGGGTTCTTCGGACTGTGCGTGCCCGAGCGGCTGGGCGGCATCGGCGCCGATTACCGCACCTACATGCTGGTGGCCACACGTATCGGCTACTACTGCGGCACCACCGCCAACACCTTCAACATGCACAACGCCAATGCCTTGTGGACATCGGGCATGGTGGATGCGCTGGACATGACGCCCGAGCAACGTGAGCAACACGAACACAACCGCTCGCTGCACTACGCCCGCATGCTGGCGGGCTCGATTTACGCGCAACCATTTTCAGAAGGCAGCGGTGCCGCAGCCGGACGTCATCCGTTTGGCACCTCTGCGGTTCGTCGTGATGGCGGATGGGTGCTCAATGGCAAGAAAATATTTGCCTCCCTCTCGGGTTCAGCGCATTACTACGGCGTGCTGTGCACCGAGGACGTGCCCAACCCCAGCATGGCCCACACGATGTTCATGGCCATTCCGGCCGATGCCCCGGGGTTGAGCATTATGGGCGACTGGGACCCGCTGGGCATGCGGGGCACGGTATCGCGCACCCTGCTGCTGAACGACGTGCACCTGAGCGACGAGTCTGCACTCATGCCACGCGGGGTGTACGCCCAGGCCGCCAGCCGCTACCCCCACATGTTCATGACCCTCACCCCCACGTACATGGGGGTGGCGCAGGCCGCCTATGACTTTGCCGTGGCCTATTTGCGTGCCGACATGCCGGGCGTGAACGTCAAGCGTCGCATGTATCCCACCAAGCAGATCGCCATTGCCGAGATGTACATCAAGCTGCAACAGGCCTGGTCCCTGTTTCATCGCACCACCTCCGAGTTCAAGCTGGACCCGTCACGCAGCGAGCGCATGCGCGCCCTGGCCTGTCAGTTCACGGTGATGGAGTATTGCGCCGAGATTTGTTCCGCGGCCGTGAAGGTGTGTGGCGGACAGGCCATGCTCAAGACCTTTGCCCTCGAGCGGATGTTCCGCGACAGCCGCTGTGGTGCCTTGATGTTGCCCTGGACAGCCGAGATCTGTCTGGACCGTCTGGGCAAGGGTCTGCTCTACAACGAGGGGGAACCCCGCGACGACGCGGTCTGAACGCGGTCTGAACGCGGTCTGAACGCGGCCTGAACGCCAGCTGAATGCGACGGGTCCAGGCACTCGCCACAGCCCTCAGGACTCGGCGAGTCGCTCCAAGCCACCGATGAACTGGTTCGCAATCAGGTCCACCAACTGCTCGGGGGACATGCCGCCTTGCGGCTTGTACCAGACCGGGATCCAGTTCAGCATGCCAAAGAGCAGCATGGTCAGCACGCGATCCGATTTTGCCCCCCAGCGCTGATCGGGACACAACTGCACAATGGCCGTGCGCGCGTGGCTGATCAAGCGTTCCTGCAGACCCGCGATGGACGCCTGGGCAGCCGCGTCCAGGTGATGCGACTGGGTGTTGAGAATATGGATCTCGTGCGGCGACGTCACGTAGTCCTGGACCAGCGTGGCAATGAGCGCCTGCAGTTGCGGTCTGGGCCCTTGCACGCTGGCCACCGCCTGGTCCACCTTGTCGGACAGATCCTGGATTTTCCAGGTCAGCAGGCTGTGCAAGAGGGCGTGCTTGGAGGCGTGGTAGTGGTAGAGCGATGAACGCTTGATGCTGCAATGGCGGGCGATGTCGTCCAGCAGGGTTTCGTTGTAGCCGTGGGCGGCAAACAACTCGGCCGCCGATCGCAATATCAGTTGCTGCCGCTGGGCAAAATCGGGGGACTTGGGCCTTGCCATGCGGTCATTGTCTGACAAATCCTACTCGTTGATCATGGATGCCGTGGCACTGAGCACCAGCGGCTGCGTCACGGCGCTCATCATGCTGCCCAAGCCCAGACCCGTGTAGGTGTAGTCCACTTGCACCTTGAGCGGATTGGGAAACACCGCCGGTGACGACTGCGTGACCGTCACCACCGGCGTCGCGGTGGCTCCAAAGGTGATGAGACTGCCATTGGTGTAATTGAGCACCACCTGCTGGATGTCGGCCGTTGTCAGCTTGGGGTTGCGCAGCACAATGCCGGCACGAGCCCCTTCACGGCTGGCATTGACCAGCACCGCCTGGTCGTACAGGGCCACACTGAGCTCGACCAGACCGAACACCAGCAGCAAAAACACGGGCAACACCAACGCCAACTCCACGCTGGTGGTACCTCGCTCGGAACCCCGGATCCGGGCTCGGCGCGTTGGGGATGGCTGGCCAGCATCAGGCTGTGTGCCATTGGGCGACTCCATGCTCATGTCAATGCTCTCGGTGGATATGGCACCGGGCACTTTAAGGGGCATGACCGGCTGCACACCGTTCGCAGAAGCACACAGCCCTTCAAGAGGGATGAGGGGCCATCCAATGTGCGCAGCCGGACGGTCTGCCATGGCCTCTCGCTTTAAGGTCGCTCCCGTGCTTGTGCAGCTCGCGCTGAACAGGCATGGCGGTTGTTGCCGCAATACGGCCTCAGGGTTGTTTGCGCAACAGCCACACACCATCAACTCTCTCAAGAGGTAATTCATGACTGCAACTTTGATTCACTCCCTTCGTCGCTTCTGGAACGACGAATCCGGCGTCTCCGCCATCGAATACGGCCTGCTCGCAGCGCTGGTGGCCCTGGCCATCGTGACGGGCGCTGGCGCACTGGGCACTGACTTGAACACGATCTTCACGTCGATTGGAACCAAGTTGCTGACCTACAAGCCGGCATGATCCGCCGCAAGACCGGACGTGTGGATGACTGCCTTGTCTGCTTTGAACTGGGATGCGCTGGGCATCACGGCCTTGGGCCTGATGCTGCTGGGTGCAACCTGGTTCGATGTGAGGACCCGACGCATTCCCAACCCCATCGTGGGATTGGGCGCACTGGCCAGCCTGGCATGGACGCTCAGTCCAGCCGGACCTGGCCTGTGGATGTCCTTGCTGGGTGGTGGGGTGGCTTTTCTCACGTTCCTGGTTTTGCACGGATTGGGCTGGATGGGCGCTGGCGATGTCAAGCTCGCCGGCGCCACCGGTCTGTACTTCGGTCCATCAAGCGCACTCAACCTTTGCCTGACGATTTTCATCGCGGGTGGCGTGGTGGCATTGATGTGGCGATTCAAATCCCGCGCCTCCCATCCCCTGCCTGTCCCTTACGGGGTGGCCATTGCATTGGGCACGTCGTGGCAAGTCTGGCGTCAAGCCGGTTTATGAACGGGAAATCATCTGGATGAACAAATACCGATCGCTCATGGCGTTGCTGGTGTCCCTGCTGCTCGGGCTGGGTGCCGTGGGCTTGCTCTCGCGGTGGATGCAACAGCAAGTGGCCGCAGGCAGCCTGGAGGTGGTGGTGGCCGCACAGGACATTCCCATCGGCACACGACTGCAGGCGTCCATGCTCAAGACGGTGCGCTGGCCAGGTTCCACGCCCTTGCGGGATGCCCTCACCTCGGTGGAGGCGGCCGAGGGACGCGTGGTCAACGTGGGCATTTTCCAGGACGAACCCCTGCTGGCCATCAAGCTGGCCCCGACGGGCGAAAAAGGTGGCCTGTCCGCACAACTGGGCGACGGCCAGCGCGCCGTCACCGTCAAGGTCAATGAGGTGATCGGCGTCGCCGGGTTTGCCTTGCCCGGCAACTACGTGGACGTGATGGTCAACGCCACCGACCAGGACAACCACCCGGTCTCCAAGATTGTGCTGGAACGCATCCAGGTGCTGGCCGTGGCACAGGACGTGGCCACGCCCGAGGGCAAGCCCAAGGTGGTCAATGCGGTCACCCTGGAAGTGACGCCCGCACAAGCCGAAACCATCGACCTGGCGCGCAGCATTGGCACGCTCTCCCTGGTGCTGCGCAATCAGCGCGACCCTGCGGGCATCCACACCACCGGCGCTCGAAAGAACGACTTGTGGCGCACTGCGCTCACCCCGAATTCGCCAAGTGGCCGACCAGACGTTCCGTCCCGCACGCCGCGCGCCCCCAATTCAACCCCTTCGGCAACGCCTGCCCCTGCATTCGCCCCCGTGATCCGCGGTCTTGCCGTATCAGCGCAATAACCCGGTTGTTTTCTCCGAGAAAGACAGACATGCCCTTGTCAACCTCCCGCACGTTCATCCTGACGCTCGCCCTGACGTGCGCCCGCGCCCTCTCCCGTCTGCGGCCCAGTGCCCGCACCCGGACATTCCCCAGAACCTCCGCAGACAGACCTCACAACACCGCATCACCGGCTCCCCATGGCCCAGCAGCCTGGGCGACCCGATCCTGGGGCCTTTCACCCACCTTGCTCCTGCCGCTGGCCCTGTTGATCAGCGATGCCGGCCATGCGCAGGACGTGCAACTCAGTGCCACCAAGGCGCCCGCACCCCTGCCCCACGCAGTCCGCGCAACGGCTTCCACACCCGACAGCGAGATCATCACCGCACCCGGCGTACAGCTCACGCTGGGCAAGTCGCAGGTGCTCGCCCTGTCCGAAACCGCCACCCGCCTCTCCATTGGCAACCCCGAGGTAGCCGATGTGCTGCTGATCAACCCGCGTGAGGTGTACCTCCTGGGCAAAAAACCGGGCACCACCAATCTGTTTGTCTGGACGGCCCACGGCAAGACCACCCTTCGCGACGTCGAGGTGCAGGTGGATGTGGAGAACCTGCACCAGCGCCTGCGCCATCTGGTGCCCGATGCCGAGGCGGTGCAGGTCCAGGCCCTGGCCGACCATGTGGTGCTGAGCGGTCAGGTCGGCGACGCCTTGAAAGCCCAGCGGCTGGTGCAACTGAGCGAGGCCTTCAACGGGGGCCGCAAGGTGGTCAACCTGCTGCGCGTGATGGGGGGGCAGCAAGTGATGCTTGAAGTCAAGGTGGCCGAGGTCTCCAAGACCCTGCTCGAGCAGTTGGGCGTGAACATGGACGTGACGCGCACAGCGGGTGGCACGTCGATTCAGTTGCTGTCTCAATTGCTGTTACCGGGATCGAGTTCGCTGAACTTCACACGACCGGACGGACGCACCAACGTCACCGTCACCGCCGACATGAAACGCGGTCTGGTCAAGGTACTGGCCGAACCCACCATCACCGCCATCAGCGGCCAGGAGGGTTCGTTTCTGGCAGGCGGCAAGATTTTCATTCCGGTGCCACAAAGCAGCACCTCGGGCGGCACGGTGATCACGCTGGAAGAAAAGGAGTTCGGTGTCGGCTTGCGGTTTTTCCCCACCGTGCTGGAGGACGGCGTGATCAACCTGCGCGTCACCCCGGAAGTGTCGGAACTCTCCCAGGTGGGCACCACGATCACCGGCCTCACCGGGCAAACCAGTCTGCTGCCCTCCATCACCACGCGACGTGCGTCCACCACGGTGCAGTTGCGCGACGGCGAAAGCTTTGCCATCGGGGGACTGATCAAGAGCAATGTCTCGCAAACCGTGAAATCCGTGCCCCTGCTGGGCGATATCCCCATCCTCGGCCCCCTGTTCCGAAGCACCGCCTTCCAAACCGAGAAATCCGAATTGCTGTTCGTGGTCACGCCACGCTTGGCCAAACCCATGAACACCGTGCAAGCCCTGCCTACCGACGCCTACAAACCCCCTTCGCGCATCGAGCGCGTGATGGAGGGCCGTCTGGAATCCCGCGACACCCCCACACCGGGAGAATCCCAATGACTGCTGCACACCACCTGCCCCGCTCGCGCTTCATCCTGCTGACCCGCCTGGCCCTGTGCACGGGCGTGAGCCTGGTGCTGGGCTGCGCCGAGCAACCCACCGCCGTCGACCGGGACTTTGGCAAATCCGTTCAACGCGCGCAGGACGCGCAAGCCATGTACCCCCGCGACGTCCCTCCAGCCTACCCGCCCCTGGTCTCCGACGCCGTGAGCGGCAAAGCCGCCATCGAGCGGTATTACAAGAGTTATGAGTCCCCTCCGCCACCGGGCAATGTGCTCAACATTGGCGTGGGCACCCCCCTCATGGCACCGGCTGCCAAGTGAGAGGCCCCATGCGAATGGAATTGCTGGCCTCCACACAGGCCCGATGTGACGAATTGGTGTCGATGATCGGCCCGCTGGAGGGCATGACGCTGAGCACCCAGGTGCGCGAACACCACCCGGACAGCTTGCGCGAGGTGCGGGCGGAGTCCCTGGACATCCTGATTCTGGACAGCCCCGTGCCGTCCACTGCGCCAGAGCGGGACCGGGACCTCGCCTGGCTGGGTCAATGTGTCACCCGCCACCCGCTGCTGGGGGTGCTGTGGCTGACGCCTGAGATGGATCCGGCCTTCTTGCTGCAAGCCATGCGCAGCGGGGTACGCGAGGTGCTGCCCCTGCATCCCGACCCGGCCGAGTTCGGCCAGGCCTTGAATCGACTGCGCCGACACGCCCAATCCTTCGCCCCATCGGGCCGGGAGGACCCTGCCGAGACCTCTCGCCCTGGGCGGATGGTGGCCTTTGTGCCGACCAAGGGGGGCAGTGGCGCCACCTTCATGGTCACCAACATTGCCCACCTGCTCGCCCAGGAGATGGCGTGCGATACCGTGCTGATCGATCTGGATTTGCACGGTGCCGATGCCTCGTATTACCTGTCCAGTGACGAGCACCGCAACAGCCTGCTTGACCTGACCCGCCACACCGACCGGCTCGATGCCCATTTGCTGCACAGCAGCCTGCATTCGGTCATCCCCCATCTGTATCTGTTGGCGGCCCCGAATGTCAATGAACTGACCTCCCCGCTGACGGCCCCTCAACTCGAGCAGGTCCTGCAACTGGCGCGTCGGCAATATGGGATGGTGCTGCTGGACATGCCCGACACCCTGGATGCGGTCACCGTGAAGGCCCTGGATCTGGCGGATGAGGTGGTGCTGGTCATGGGCAATACCGTGGCCCATGTCCGCAACGCCAAGCGCTGGCTGGTGATGCTGCGTTCGCTGGGGTATGCCGACGCCAAATTACGGGTGGTCCTCAACAAGACGCATGCCGGCAGCGAGGTGGACACCGCGCTGATTGAAGGCGCTCTGGGGATTGCCGTGTCCCACATCCTGCCCCACGACCCGGCACCGGCCTTGCAGGCCATCAACCAGGGGCTGCCCCTGATGAGCCTCAACGGCCACGGCCCACTGGTGCAGGCACTGCGCGAGTTCATCGCGCAAGCCTGGCATTTGAGTGCCCCCAAGCGCAAGGGCTGGCTGGAACGCTGGTTCTGAATCGAGCAACTGACTGATCTAGAAAGTCTGAGACTGTGGCCCTGAATTTTCGACAATGGCTGGAGCGGGACCTGCTGCCCCCCGAGCCCAGCACCGACGCCAGCATCGACGCCAAGCAGCTACCGGCCAGCACCTGGCGCTTTGATCAAATCCGTTCGCAGATTCATCGCGAGATGCTCACCGAGATGGACCTTCGCAAGCTGGAAGGCATCCCGATCGAGGTCCTCAAGCGTGAGCTCAAGGCCATGGCAGAGCGGCTCATCAGTGCGAGAAATGTACCGGTCAACGAGGCCGAGTTGCACCAGATCGTGCAGGGCATCCAAAACGAGATGCTGGGGCTCGGGCCGATTGAACCGCTACTGTCGGATCCCAGCGTGTCGGACATCCTGGTCAATGGCTCGCATCAAATTTACGTCGAACGACGCGGGCGTATTGAACCCTCTGCCATCCGATTTGACGACGACACGCACCTCATGCGGGTGATCGAGCGCATCGTCTCACGGGTGGGACGGCGCATCGACGAAACCACCCCCATGGTGGACGCCCGGCTGCCTGACGGCTCGCGCGTGAATGCGGTCATTCCGCCGCTGGCGATTGATGGGCCGCAATTGTCCATCCGCCGCTTTTCGGTCGTCCCGTACACCTTGACCGACCTGCTGGCGTTTGACACCCTGACCGCCGAGATGGCCGAACTCATCCAGGGCCTGGTCAAGGCCCGGGTGAATCTGATGGTGTCGGGTGGCACGGGCAGTGGCAAGACCACCTTCCTCAATGTGATCTCGGCGTCAGTGCCCGAAGACGAACGCATCGTCACCATCGAGGATGCCGCCGAGCTTCAACTCCAGCAACGTCATGTGGTGCGCATGGAATCACGCCCGCCCAACATCGAGGGCAAGGGCGAAATCACGCAACGCGCCTTGCTGCGCAACAGCCTGCGCATGCGCCCGGACCGCATCATCGTGGGCGAGGTGCGCGGGGCCGAGGTGCTCGACATGCTGCAGGCCATGAACACCGGTCACGAGGGCTCGATGACCACCATCCACGCCAACTCCCCACGGGATGCCATGACCCGCATCGAACACATGCTGGGCATGGCGGGTGTAACCGCCGATGTACGCACCATACGCCAGCAAATCAGTGCCGCCCTGTCCGTGGTCATCCAGGTTTCGCGCTTGTCGGATGGGCGCCGCAAGGTCATGAGCGTGCAAGAAATTCTGGGGCTGGAGGGGGACATGCTGACCATGCAGGAAATCTTCAAATTCGAGCAAACCGGATTGGGTGCCAATGGTCAGGTTCAGGGCCGCTTTGTCGCCACCGGCATCCGCCCCCGGGTGATGGACAAACTCAAGGCCCGGGGGGTGAACCTGCGAAACGAGGTGTTCGCTCGCCCCCGGACCGAGGAGACATGATGGACTTGATGGGATGGAGCCTGTTTCTCCTGGCGGCCGTCAGCGCGTCAGGGATTGTGTATTCGGTGTGGTGGCTGGGCGCTGACCTGCTGCACCCCAAAGGGCGCGACGTGGCGCAACGCCTCGCAGATTTGCAAGCCGCCCCCCTGCCAACGGTGGACTGGCAGTTGCTCAAACACCGGCCGCTGAGCCGGGTGGCCTGGTTGAATGAGTTTTTGCGGGATTGGCCGCCGGCGGGTCAACTTGACCGGTTGCTGCAGCAGACCGGTTGGCGCCTCGGTGTGGAGCACGTGCTGGCCGGCATGCTGACCTCGGGGCTGATCATCTTGCTGCTGGTGCTGCTCCCGGGCTTGCCCTGGACCTGGGCGCCCGCGTTGACCCTGACCTGCTGGCTGATGGGCTGGGTCGTGCTTCGGTGGCGCGTCAAACGGCGTCAGCGTGCCATCGAGGCGCAGTTGCCGGATGCGTTGGACCTGATTGCACGGGCCATGCAGGCCGGGCATGCACTCAGCAGCGCCATCCTGATGGCGGCCAACGAGGGTCCACAGCCCCTGGCCGACCGATGGCGCAGCATCTTTGACGAAATCAATTTCGGCATCCCCACACGCCTGGCCATCGAAGATTTTTCCGAGCAGGTAGACAGCGAGTACGTGCGGCTGTTTGTGGTGTCGACGATGATTCAGATGGAAACCGGCGGCAACATGGCGGAGATTTTGCACAACACCGCGAACCTGATCCGGGAGCGCCAGCAACTGCAGGCCTCGGTCAAGGTGCTGTCGGCCGAGGGCCGCGTGTCCGCCGTGATTCTGTCTACCCTGCCATTTGCACTGGGCGCGTTGCTCACCCTGATCAACCCGGGTTTTGTGGCCGTGTTGTGGACCGACCCGCTGGGGCTGAAGTTGCTGCTGATCGCCATGTCGCTGATGCTCCTGGGCGTGGTCTGGATGTGGCGCATGATCGACATTGCGGTGTGACGCCGCCAGGAAAACGCCATGCCTATCCATCTGTTGACCGGGTTGTTGTTTGTGGTGATCGTGCTGGCCAGCTACGCGTTCCTGATGACGTGGTGGCCACAGCGCGCCCACCGGCGTCTGCGTGACTTGTTCCAACCGACACCGTCGCGCGGGCCACCCCGACCACAGCCCCCTGTCACCTCGTCCTGGGTGCGCTGGACTCGCCGACTCACCGAGGTCCTGATGCGACTGAGCCCCTGGCTTGTGCGTGAGCCCCAGGCGTCTGGCGCCGACCCTGCCGGCAACCCATCCACCACGGCCCAGGCGTTGAGGTTGCAACTGCTCAATGCCGGCATTGCTTCGCCCCAGGCGGTGGTGGTGGTGCAGGTCATACAAGTGCTGTTGGCATTGCTGCTGCCGTTGTGCGGCCTGCTGCTGTGGTGGTGGCACCCGCCCAACCTGCAACGGGCCAGCATGCTGATCGTGCTGGTACTGGCGGGCATGGTCGGTTATTACCTGCCGGTGGCGGTGCTGCACCGGCGCATCCGCCAGCGTCAGGCGGTCTTGTTCCGGGGCTTTCCAGACGCGCTGGATTTGATGCGCATGTGTATCCAGGCCGGGCTGGGGTTGGATGCAACGCTGGAGCGGGTGGGACGGGAAATCCGCCTGTCCTGTCCGCCCCTCTCCCAGGAGCTGGCCATGACCGGCTACGAATTGCGCGCGGGGGCGTCACGGGCACAGGCTTTGCGCCATCTGGCCGAACGCGTGGGCCTCGTGGATGTGGAGGCCTGGGTCAACACGCTGATCCAGTCCGACCGCTTTGGCACCAGCATTTCGGAATCGCTGCAGGTGTATGCGCTGGCCTTGCGCAACAAACGCAAGCTGGCGGCACAGGAAGCCGCCGCCAAGCTGCCGATCAAACTGCTGATACCGCTGGTGTTTTGTCTGTTTCCGGGATTGCTGACGGTGCTGCTGGGGCCCGCCGTGATCAACATCATGACGCACCTCATGCCGGTGCTGTCAGGCGCACACTGACTCGGCCGTCAGACGCCGGGCCTGTCCGGACGGTCAGCGGCAACGCCCTGAGGCGCTGCCCGCTCAGGAGCGGCGCATCGGGGGGCGCGAAGACGGCGCGCCCGTGCGGGGTTCGAGGTGGCGGAAGGTGATGCGGCCCTTGGTGAGGTCGTAGGGGGACATCTCCAGGGTGACCTTGTCGCCCGCCAGAATACGGATACTGTGCTTGCGCATCTTGCCGCCCGAATAGGCCGTGACAGTATGACCGTTTTGAAGGGTGACCCGATAGCGGGTATCTGGGAGGACCTCGTCCACCACACCCTGCATTTCGATCAAATCTTCTTTAGGCATTCAATCTTCCTTTCATCCCACGATTTTAACCGAACCGATCCCAGCGGGGCCCGGGGGCTACCGGGCGGGGGGGCACGGACAGGGCTCGCGGAGAGGGCTCGCGGTCGGGACGATCGGACGAGGCGGTGGCAGGCACGGTTCGGCGGGGTCAGTTCAAGGTGTCGTACTGCCGGATCACCTCTCGGTTGACCTCGATGCCAAGACCCGGGCGGTCCGGAATATCCACCCACCCGTCGTGCATGGACAGCGGATGCTTGACCAGCAATTGGCGGAACGGATGCGACGAGCGGTCGTACTCCAGCACCGGCTGGCTGGCAAACAGCGAGTGGTGCGCCACCGGCACCGCCGCGATGACGTGCAGCGAGGCAGCCTGGGCAATGGCCGACCCCCAGACATGCGGATTGACCCGCACACCCATGGACTGCGCCAACGCGATGATGTGGCGCGCCGCCGTGATCCCGCCACAGGAGCCCATGTCGGGCTGGGCGATATCGAGCGCCCCGGCTGCCAGCAACTGCTGAAACCCGAACAGGGTGTGCTCGTTCTCGCCGCCGGCAATCGGCATGGTCAGGTGCTGACGCATCTCCACATAGCCCCCGATGTCCTCGGGCACCACCGGCTCCTCGTACCACAGCAAATCAAACTCGGCCAGCGCACGGCCCAGACGCAGCGCTTCGGCGCGTCCATAGGCGTGGTTGGTGTCGATCATCAGGCGGATGGGCTTGCCCTGAATCGCTTTGCCGATGGCGTGCATGCAGGCAATGTCGTCATCGACACCAAAACCGAGTTTGACTTTCATGAGGGAGAAGCCGGCCTCGTGATGACGCAAGGCCTCCTCGGCCAGGCGCGCGGCCTCGCCTTGTCCCTGAATCCGATAAAAACCGGTGGCATAGGGTTGCACCCGGTCTCGGAAACGTCCCCCCAACAGCTTCCAGACCGGCACCCCACGGGCCTGGCCGGCGATGTCCCACAGGGCCATGTCCACCGCGCTGATGCCCGCCACCACAGAGCCCTTGCGGCCATAGTCACGGGTGCGGTGGTAGCAGGTGTGCCACAGCACCTCGGTGTCCAGCGGATCGGCGCCCACCAGCAGCGGTTTGAGGGCGTGCTGGATGACAGCAGCGGCGATCTCCGGCGGCTCCAGGCCCTGGGCGAACGCTTCACCCCAGCCGGACAGCCCTTCATCGGTGATGATTTCCACCAGCGTGGCACTGCGCTGGTGCACCCACCCTTGCGAAAACGCGAAGGGCTCGGTCAGCGGGCTCTTGAGCACATGCAGCTTGAGGTCAACGATTTTCATGGCGGGCTCCGGTCAGTGGTGCAGCGGGCGGTCAGCGTCCCGTGAAGCGGGGGGGGCGTTTTTCTTTCCAGGCCAGTCCGCCCTCTTTCAGGTCGTCGGAGGCCAGCGTTTGCAGCACACTGGCGCGCACAGCCTGTGCATCGACCGTGCCGCGAGCAATCCGGTTGAGGTGGTGTTTCATGCCCAGGAGCGCCAACGGTGCCATGCTGGCGAGCTGCCCGCACAACGCCTCGGACCGGGCCTGCAAGTCCTCGGGTGCCACCAGGTGGGTCAGGAATCCGCAGTCCATCATTTGCCGGGCGTCGAGCTTCTCCGCGGTCAGGAAGAGACGCTTGGCCATGTCCACCCCCAGCCGAGACACATAGCGCTCCAGGCCGCTCAGGTAGTAATGCAGGCCCAGACGCGCGGCCGGCATGAACATCTCGATGGTGTGCGACCCCATGCGGAAGTCGCACGCCAGCACCATGTCGGTGGCACCACCATACACGCCCCCCTGCACCACAGCCAGCGTCACCGCGCGGCAGTTTTCAATGGCATCGACCATGTCGCCAAAGCCCTGTCCCTCGGTTTGACTGCCACTGACCTGGGTGATGTCGTAGCCGGCACAAAAATGCTTGCCGGTGCTGCGCAGCACCAGCAGCAGCACCGACTCGGTCCGGTTCACGGTGTCAACATGTTGCCTCAACACAGCCAGGTCTTCCGGTGTGATCTTGTTGGCCGACGCCGGGCGTTGCAGGCAGAGCGTGGCGACAGGGCCGTGAATCTCGAGCGTGGGCGCGTGTTGCATGAGCGGTGTGGTCGGGTGTGCGGGAAAAGCCAAGGCTCATCTTACAAGGGCTCGCGTTTCCCCCGATGTCACGGCAGCGGCCAGCGCTAAACTTGCCCTCAACATCACTCGACCCGTTCACAGGAGACCCCATGCGCATCAACCGCCGTCGATTCGTTCAAGCCACCTCCGCCGCTGGCCTGCTGGCCTCGATCGGCAATGCCGCCCTGGCGCAAGTGGCCATGGAAAACCTGAAGGTGGTCACCGGTTTTCCCCCGGGCGGCACCTCCGACAACCTGTGCCGTCGCATCGCCACCCGGCTCACCGGGTCGTTCGCCACCAATGCCGTGGTGGAAAACAAGACCGGCGCGGGCGGTCAAATCGCCATCCAGTTCGTGAAGACCCAGCCCGCCGACGGGTCGGTGCTGCTGCAGTCACCCACCTCGATGTTCTCCATTTACCCGCACATCTTCAGCAAACTGCCCTACGACCCCGTGACCGATGTCACGCCGGTCTCGCTGGGCTGTGTGTTTGATTTCGGCTTTGCCGTCGGCCCCCTGGTGCCCGCCAGCGTGAAGAACATCAACGATTTCGTGGCCTGGGCCAAGGCCAACCCCGGCCAGGCCAACTTCGGCTCGCCGGCCGCCGGATCCACCCCGCACTTCGTGGGCGCCTTGCTGGGCTTGAAGGCCAGCATCGACCTCAAGCACGCGGCATACCGCGGGACGCAACCGGCCTTGCAGGACATGATGGGGGGGCAGATCGCCGCCGTCAGCGGCCCGATCGGCGACATCACCCAACACCTCACCACCGGCAAGGTGCGCGTGCTCGCCACCTCGGGCGCCAAGCGCAACCGCTTCATGCCCGACGCGCCCACGTTCGCCGAGCAGGGCTTTCGCGACCTCACCCACAGCGAGTGGTTTGCCTTCTTCCTGCCGCCCAAGGCGTCGGCGGACACCGTCACCAAGGTGAACGCGGCCCTGAAGACGGCCCTGGCTTCCAAGGAGGTGATTGACGGCCTGGCCACCTTTGGCCTGGAATCTCTCTCCAGCACCCCCGCCGAACTGGCCGACCTGTTGAAGAAAGACACGGCCAAATGGGCGCCCATCGTCAAGTCGATCGGCTTCACCGCGGATACCTGATCGCCTGCATCCCGCCAATGCGCGTGCACCTCAGCCTTGACGCGGCTGAGGTAGCTCAGGCGTTTGTCCCGTCAAGGACAGTGTGGGCGTAAACCCTAGCGACGAAGCACGCGAGGTGATGTCCCAATGGGGGCGGACCGATACATCTGCCGGAGAGACCTTTGACCCATTCGTCCACGCCTTTTCAATACGCCGAATGCGCGTCACATGACCCACACCCGCGCGCACTGGCCGTGAAACTGCCCGCGGGCGCGTGCGACACGCATGCCCACGTCTGTGGCCCCACCGCGATCTATCCCCTGGTACCCAACCGGCTCTACAACCCGCCGGAGGCTTCTCTGGCCGACTACCGGCACATGCTCGACACCCTGGGCATCGAGCGGGCGGTGCTGGTGCAGCCCAGCGTGTATGGCACCGACAACCGTGCCATGCTGGACGCCCTGAAGCAGGACCCTCAGCGACTGCGCGCCGTGGCGGTGCTGCCCTTTGATGTGTCACGGGACGATGTGCAAACCCTGCACGCGCTGGGCGTTCGGGGGGTACGGTGCAATATCGTGGACCTCAAGGACGGGAAAGGACAATTGCCACTCGATGGATTGCGGCAACTCGCGCACACCATTCAGCCGTTCGGGTGGCACATCGAATTCCTGATGCACGTGAACGAGTTTGACCACTTGTCGAGCCAGTTGAGTGATCTGGGTGTGCCACTGGTCTTCGGTCATTTGGGCTATGTCCCGGCAGAGCTGGGCAGCACGCCAGGATTTGAAGGCTTGCTGGAGCTGTCCCACGCCGGCAAAGCCTGGATCAAGTTGACCGCTCCTTACCGGTTGACCCGGGAAGCCTTCCCCTACCCCAGCACGGACTCTTGTGCCGACCTGCTGGTGCGCGAAGTGCCCCATCGATTGCTGTGGGGCAGTGACTGGCCGCATGTCTTCATCAAGAGTGCCATGCCCAACGACGGCGACTTGTTCAACCTGTTTCTGGGCTGGCTGGGTGGGCGTGACCTGATGGAAGATATTTTGGTCCGGCACCCGGCACAACTTTACGGATTCTGAAACCATGGCACTGTACCCAGCGCAGCAACGTTTACGCGACGGCCAAACCGTCATCGCCGTCAACCTGGCCGGTCGAAACCCCGATGTGATCAAGCCTCTCGCCCAGTCGGGGGCTCACATCGCCTTCATCGACTGCGAGCGCACCGGGCTGGGACTGGATGCCGCCACCGAGCTCATCCGGGCGTCGCATGCCGCGGGTTTGTGCCCCATGGTGCGCAGCTGGTCCAAGGAGCCCAAAGTGCTGGTGCGCTACCTGGACCGTCAAGCCAGTGGTTTGATCGTGCCCCACATCAAAACGGTGGACGACGTTCGCCAAGCGGTGGAACTGGTTCGCTACGCCTGCGGCGCGCAGACTCCGGAAAAAACACTGATCGTTCAGATTGAAACGGTATCTGCGGTAGAGAACCTGGAAGCCATCCTGTCGGTGCCGGGGGTCGACGGCTATCTGATCGGGCCCAACGATCTGGCTTACGACATGACCGGGCAGCGAGGGGCGCAAACCCCGGAAGTGATGGAGACGATCCAGCTCGTGGCGCAACGGTTGCACCGGGACAAGCGGCCATTTGGTTTGCCTGCCCACTGGAACCAGCTGCCCTACTTCCAGTCACTGGGCGCGAACTTCCTGTATTTTCCGTTGGAGTGGCTGTTGCAGCATGCACTGCATGATTTGCGAGCAGCCCTGGAACTGGACTGACGCAACTGACAGGCAGACGAGCGCCGCCTATTGGTATGTGGTGGAGAGGAGGAGGATCGAACTCCCGACCTTCGCATTGCGAACGCGACGCTCTCCCAGCTGAGCTACCCCCCCGACGGATCAAATTCTACATGGATGACAACAGCCAATGCCACGCTGCCGCTTGGTTTGGTGAGGGGGGGGTAAAGTAATACAACTGCTCAGGTGTCCTGTGAAACGACACTGCTGTGTATCTTGCCCACCAACACCCCCCACGCAAGTGTCTCGCGGAGCAGTGTTCAATCATCTTCACTGACCTTATTCAATGAGCAGTTATTCACCTCATCCATGGCCCACCACAAAGGAAATGTAATTACAAAGCCGTCATTTCAACGTCAATAACGAATAGATGTAGTCCTGCTCCCCCGTTACTCCCGATTGTTGAACACAACATTTACTGATAGATTCTTTCCCTCTGCCATACGCCTGCCGCTCCCCTACCCGAGCCGTCCGGCCCCTATTTCCAGTCGCTACAGCACAGCACCCCAGACTTATGCAATTGATGTGGCTATCCGGCCCGACCGGACATGTCCGAACCATTTCCATCACGGCCCGCACGATGTTGCGGGCTGCTGGGGTGGTGACCCTGGTCCTGGTGTTGCTCGGCTTTGTCCTGAACTGGGTGGGTCTGCGTTTTGCCGTGGAATACAGCCCCGAGTTGGCTCGCAGCATGGGCGGCGTGACCACCGAAGCGCAACACCAGCGCATGGAGTCCGACTACCGGGCCCGACTGGCCGAACTGCGGGAGCAACTGCACCGTACGGCCCAGGATCTGCAACAACTCGAGACCTTGAAATCGCGCCTGATGCATCTGGCGACACCCCAACTCATGCAGCAGAAGTCACCCAGCCCACCCTCGGGTCGAGGGGGTCCGTTGCTGTCGCCCCGATTCGAGTTGCCCTTTTTCAGGGTTCCGCTGCACCAGGCCATGGGCCAGACTGCCCTGGATCTGGAACAGCTGGATCGCGCCGTCAAGGACAGCCACGAGGAATGGCAAGCTCGACTGGATTGGCTCGAGCGCTTACCCACAGGCTTGCCGGTTGGCGGGGCGTTTCATCTCAGCAGTGGCTATGGCTTACGCAACGACCCCTTCACCGGGAGTTTGGCGCTGCATGAGGGCATCGATTTTTCAGCCGAACCCGGCACACCGGTGCTGGCGGCCGCTGAAGGCCGTGTGGTTCGCTCTGGCCAGGACTCCACCTATGGCCAAGTGATTGAAATCGAGCACGCCGATGGGTTTCTCACCCGCTATGGACATTTGCAACGGCGCCATGTCGTGCTTCATCAGCAGGTCCAGCGAGGGGAGTTGCTGGGGAATGTCGGCAGCACCGGGCGCTCCACCGGACCCCATTTGCATCTGGAAATTTTTCGTCATGACCGCGTGGTGGACCCGCTGAAGGTCATGACCTACCTCAAACCCTGAAACACACCCAGGCTAACTATGTTCGGAAATTCCAAAGACAAATCCCTCTCCTCGCTTCAGGAGCGCTTTGAGACCCTGATTGGCCGCAGCACCGAGATCGTGGGTCGTCTGGTTCTGCAGGACAGCGTTCGGGTGGACGGCAAGGTCCACGGCAGCATCGAGGCCCAGGCAGATCGCAACATCACCGTGGCCATTGGCCCCACTGGCGAAGTGACCGGCGACATCCGGGCCAACCGCGTCATCGTGGCTGGCCGGGTACAGGGCAACATCGAAGCCTCTGAACGAGCAGAGCTGCAAAAGGATTGCGTGGTGATGGGCGATATCAGCTATGGCTCGATCGCGGTGGAACACGGCGCTCGCATTTTGGGCACCCTGGTTCAGAATGCACAGGCAGCCAGTTCGGCCCAGGACGCCAAGTCGGCCATTCAGGCGGCCCAGTCCCTGTCCAAGTCGTGAACTGACTCCGGGCGTAGACCGCACCTGCCTGCTGTTGTCAGGAATTCCAACTGACTGGGCGTCAAAAAAACGCCCTCAAGGCACCTAAACCATGGCCGTGTTGAGAGCGATGTAATTGGTAACCAGGAAACTTTCGTCGGACTCGTGATAGCCCGTCATTTTCTGGAGTCCAACGGGAGAAATCCTGAACAGGTCAAAGCCATGCTCCTTGAAGAAATACCAGAAGTCCTGGAAAAAAACTCTGGTGTCGATATTGGTTCCCCCAAACTCGAACTGAATAAGCCTTGAAGATCGGACTGCAAGGCCAAACCCCTTCAAGACCGACAGTTCATGGCCTTCAACGTCGATCTTCGCAATATCGATAACTTGGCCGCCCAGTTCCTGTGCCCAATAATCTTCAAAACGGATTGTGTTGACGGTTTCTTTCACATTGAAATCAATATTGAAATGATCCAATCGTCGTTGAGTCAAACTGCCTAACGCAGATCCTTGATCGTTGGCAAAAAGCGTTGCGGTTCCGCCTTTATCAGATACAGCAGAAGGAACTATTTTGATGCGCGAATCAAGGTTGAAGCGCTGATTCAGTTTTTCCACATTGATGGCGGAAGGCTCGAAGACATGCACATGGGTCAGCGGATACTTACGCCGAATTTCCGCCGTGTAATCGCCCACGTTGCCGCCTATATCAATGACCAGTAGCGGCTCCCGATTCAAGAGTTGCTGAACCAACTGGCACTCATGCTCGACAGTAGCGGCGCCATACCCTTTGCCTTGAATGTAAGCAGCCAGCTGCTCGACCTGGGGTGCCAGCATCGGATGCTCTCTGACAATATGGCTCACCACTTCTAACAGTGTTTGTTGGCTGTCCGGCATGTGAACTTTCAGAGAAGGCGGCTTTTCAATCAGCTAAACATCGTTGGTTTCATTATAGGAACCGCCACTCGGACACTTCACGGGCGGCATCCATTCAAAGGCGACCTCTCGCCGCCCTCATGACATCAAAGCCCCCCGCCCTGAAACCTGAACCCCAACGCCTCAAAAGTTTGACGCGCCTGCGGTGCAATGGCATCCAGCCGCTCGGCTTCCTGGGAGGCGAACGCAATGTCGTTCATGTCATGCACCCCACCGGTGATGATGACTTGCAGCAAACCATCGGAAGACCCCACGTTTCTGAAGGCACGATAAACCTGGGGAGGCAGTGAAATGGTGTCAAAGCGCTCCAGCACCATCGAGTGCTCGCCCCCCTCGTTCCAGAACACCTCAAAGCGGCCTTCCAGCACCGTGAAAGTTTCATAGGTGTCCTTGTGGATGTGCAGCCCCGGACCCTGCCCGGGGGGGCAGCGGGCGATGGTCATGGTCATGCCTCCCGCGCCGACGATCGGCGCGGCGGTGTTGATGGCCGTTTTGCGATGCCCATCGAGCCCGATCACGGACAACAACTCGCGGGCATACACCACGTCACGGGCCGCCTGGGGCACATCATGCGCGGATTGCACGGGCAAGGGCTTGAGGTCACCAAAGCGTGAGACACGCGACTGCATCTCGTGGGGCGTGACATGAAGCGACTTCGCTGCGACAGGCTCCTTGGATTCGGCCATCTGACAACTCCTTGGCAATGACAGTGTGCCCATCTTGATACGAGTCGTGCGGTCTCGTATCGGTACTTACCCGCCGCCAGCATGCCCGGCCGTGGTTCGCCTGCGTTGACACGCACGGGCCTTTCATGTGATCATGCGCCGGGATTTGCACACCGCCCCGAGGGCCCATGTGGGGTGTCTTTCGCTGACGCGCTTCAAGCAGGAGAAGCAACTGACATGACAACAGGTACGAGCAGTCTTCAAGGGGTGTGGGTGGATGTCCTGATGCCCCTGCAACCGGACCTCACCCTCCATCACGGCAAACTGATCACGCACATCCGCACCCTGGCTGTCAAAGGCATCCAGGGCGTGGTGCTCTTCGGACCGGCAGGCGAAGGCTTGTCCTTCAGCGCCAAGGAACGCCTGGAGGCGGTCAAGCAACTCACCACCCATGGCATCTCGGGGCGCGACATCGTTCTGCATGCCGGATTCTCCAGCGTGGCCGAAACCGTGGAGGTCATCCGACAGGCCAATGCCCTGGGCCTGCGCGGCTGCATCGTGCGCCCGCCCCGATCCGAGGACGAACCCACCCAAGAGGGGCTCGCACATTTCTTCAGCCAGGTGGCCGGTCTGACGAAAGGCATCTCGACGCATCTGTATTTGGCATCGCCTTACCGCGCCGGTGCGCCGGACCTCAAGCCCTATGTGGTCAATGAGGTGGTCAGCCAGCACCCAGGCGCCTTCGTTGGCATGCTCGACCAGACGCGCAACGCCTCGCACATGCAGGACTGGCTTCGCTTGTATTCCGCCCAACTCCCCATTTACACCAACGATGAACTGCAGGCCGTGGCGATGTCGAAGCTGGGTTTGCACACCAGCGTGTCCAGTTGGGCCAACTTGATTCCCACCGTGATCACGGGCTTGGTCTCCCCCCCCTCTGCCGCCAAGCTGTCGGTGGCAGGCAATGCCATCGGAACGGACGATGGTCCGCTGTTGCATCTGGCCCGCATTCTGTTGGGCCTGCCCGAAGTGCCGGCCCTCAAGTACCTGATGTCCGTTCAGTACCACGACGCCGACTGGCTGCGGGTTCGCCCCCCCCTGTCCGAGTTGTTGCCGCAGTCCCAGGAAGGACTGCTCAAGGATTTCAAAAAGTATTTCCCCAGCGGCGGCAAGCCCTGACCTCATTTCCATCCTCGGAACTCGCACCATGGACATTGGAACGCTCTGGTATCTGATTGAACGCGACAAGCTGCACCGGGTCGTCACTGCCCAGGAGTTTGAGCAATTGCCTCCTGACAGCTTCACCTTGCACCAGGTGTTCGACAACCGCCGCGAAGCCCTGCACGAGATGATTCGACTCGTTCAGACCGCAGTGCAAGAGGTGTCACACCACATGGACGAGCAAACAGGCGCTCGCCCTCACCACAAGTAAGGCCCCCAACGGGCCGGTTCGCCTCATCCGATAATCGGGCATGACTGCTGCCCGCCCCGACGACGCCTCACCTCCCCCCGGATGGCTGGCTGTTCTGTCTTTGATGACAGCGGTCTGGCTGGGCGCGCTCGACCAGTCAATTGCCAACACCGCCCTGCCCGCCATTGCGGCCGCATTGCAACACACCCCCGCTGAATCGGTCTGGATCCTGCACGCTTACCAGCTCGCCGTGGTGGCCACCTTGCTGCCCTTTGCGGCACTGGGAGACCGGTGGGGTGCACGGCGGGTGTTCCTGGCAGGGGTTGCGCTGTTCAACTTGGCCGCCATTTCCAGCGCCCTGGCACCCAGCCTGGAGTGGCTGGCGGTTTCCCGGGCGGTACAGGGCATCGGTGCCTCGGGCCTGATGAGCGTGAACCTGGCCCTGGTACGACAAATTTTTCCCCATCACCGGCTGGGCCAGGGGGTCGGCCTGAATGCGTTCATAGTGGGTTCCGGTTACAGCCTGGGTCCGGTGGTGGCGTCCTTGTTGCTGTCGGTGGCGCCCTGGCCCTGGCTCTTTGGCTGCCTGGTGCCCATGGGTCTGCTGGGCGGGTTGCTGGGTTGGCGTTTTTTGCCGCAGACCGCCGTCGCCCCCCGACAGCAAGCCTACGACCTCTTGCTGGCCCTGCTGTCCGCCGTGTGCTTCGCGTCGCTGATTTTCTGCCTGAGTGCAGTGGCCCAGCAAAAAAGCCTGGCGGTGCTCGGCACTTCGTTCGGGGCGATGCTCCTGAGCGGCTATGCTTTGCTGAAACGTCAGCATGGACACACCGCCCCCATGTTGCCCGTGGACTTGCTGCGTCGGCCCTTGTTCAGTCTGTCGGTGTTCACCTCGATCTGCTCATTCACCACGCAGGGCCTGGCCTTTGTTGCCCTGCCTTTTTTCTTTTTGAATGAACTCCAGCTCAGTGCGGTGGCCTGCGGCACGCTCATGACGGTGTGGGCGGGGGTTGTCGCGTTGGCAGCGCCCCTGGCCGGGCGGCTGTCGGACCGTTATTCGCCGGCCATCCTGGGGGGCGTGGGCTTGTGCATTCTTTGTGTGGGCATGGGGTGGATCAGCCAGATCACGCCTGGCACGGCCACCTCCACCATTGGCATCGGGATGGCGATATGCGGCATCGGGTTTGGCTTGTTTCAATCGCCCAACCTGCGCGCCATCATGTCGAGCTCACCGCCTGAGCGCAGCAGTGGCGCGAGTGGCATGGTGGCCCTGGCCCGGCTGATCGGTCAGGCCAGTGGGGCCGCGCTGGTGGCCCTGTGCTTCAACCTGTTTGCCCCGGTGGGCGCCGGCCAGGCCATCGTGCTGGGCGCCATCACCGCCGGGCTGGGTGGTATCCTGAGCGTTTCACGGCTGTGGGCTCGCTGATGGAGCGATCCCCCCTCCTGCCTGCATCAGGCAGTCGCGTCATCTGTCCTGTTATGGTTGTTGTCTGATCATGAGCGTCCCCTCTTCTGTCCAGCCCCGACTCACCAGCCTGTCCCATGGTGGTGGTTGCGGCTGCAAGATCGCACCGGGTGTGTTGTCGGAAATTCTCAAGAATTCCACGGCCTTTCCGGTGCCGCCCCAACTGCTGGTGGGCATTGAAACCTCGGATGACGCCGCGGTGTACCAGCTCAATGACGAGCAGGCCCTGATTGCCACCACCGATTTTTTCATGCCCATCGTCGATGACCCACGGGACTTTGGACGCATCGCTGCCACCAATGCCATCAGCGATGTGTATGCCATGGGCGGCACCCCGATCATGGCGCTGGCGCTGGTGGGCATGCCCATCAGCGTGCTGTCCACCGACACCATCGGTCAGATCCTGGCGGGTGGCCAGGAGGTCTGCCGTGCCGCCGGCATTCCCATCGCCGGCGGCCACACCATCGACTCGGTTGAACCCATCTATGGCCTGGTGGCCCTGGGCCTGGTGCATCCCCAGCGCGTCAAGCGCAATGCCGATGCCCGGGCGGGAGACCGGCTGGTGCTGGGCAAGCCCTTGGGCGTGGGGGTCTTATCTGCCGCCCTCAAGAAGGATGCCCTCGGGCCCGAGGGCTACGCACGCATGATCGACCACACCACACGCCTGAACACCCCCGGCCCGGAGTTGGCTGCGCTGTCGGGCGTTCACGCGCTGACGGATGTGACCGGGTTTGGCCTGGCAGGCCATGCGCTGGAGATGGCCCGAGGCTCTGGCACCACCATCTCGCTGGAGATGTCGCACATTCCCTTGATTGAGGACGCGCGTCAGCTGGCTTCACGAGGCATGATCACCGGCGCGAGTGGTCGCAACTGGGCGGCCTACGGTCACGAGGTGCAGCTGGCCAGCGGTCTGCAAGCCCTGGATCGCGATCTTCTGACCGACCCGCAAACCAGTGGTGGCTTGCTGGTGGCCTGCGCGGCCGACGCGGTTCCGGCGGTCCTGGCTGTATTTGCGCGCCACGGTTTTGCGCAGGCTGCAGAGATTGGCCAGATCGACCCGGATGCGGGTCAGGGCCTGCGCTTGCGCGTCAACTGACCCGCCATTCGCCCATGGAGCAGGTGCTCCAGCGCCGCGAGGGACGGTCCGATCAATGCCCACGGGCAGCGACGCCGCTGGCCTTAGCGTAAACCTTGATGACGCCCCTTGCGTTTCCCGCTACTGTTCAACGAATTTCCATTGGAGCGTTGATACCCCATGACCCGACGTCGCAGTTTTATCCAGGCCGGATCCGCGCTGGCCGCCGCGGTTGCGTTGCCAGCCCTGTCGCAATCCGGCACCTATCCGAGCCGCACCATCAAATACATCTGTCCGTGGCCGGCCGGTGGCTCCACCGACATCGTCATGCGCAGCCTGGCGGAGAGTGCCAGCAAGGCCTTGGGGCAAAGTGTCATCGTTGAAAACAAACCGGGGGCCGGTGGCATGCTCGGCGCGGTGGACATGCTCACCGCGAAGCCCGACGGCTACACCCTGTGCCAGATCCCTCAAGGGGCTTTCCGCATCCCCCACATGCAAAAAACCGCCTTCGACACCCTGAAGGACTTCACCTGGATTGCCTGCCTGACCGGCTACACCTTTGGCCTGGTCGTGCCCATGAACTCCCCGTTCAAAACCATCAGGGACTTCGTGGACTACGCCAAGGCAAACCCGGGAGCCCTCACCTATGGTTCCACCGGAACCGGCACCAGCCCGCACCTGGCGGTGGAAGAGTTTGCTCAAAAGGCCGGCATCCAGCTCAATCACATTCCCTACAAAGGCAATGCTGAAAATATGCAGGCTGTGCTGGGCGGTCACGTCATGGCGGCCAGCGATGCCACCGGCTGGGGCCCCCACGTGGATGGTGGACGACTGCGACTCTTGGCCACCTACGGCAGCAAGCGCACCAAGCGCTGGTCGAATATCCCCACGCTGAACGAACTGGGTTATCAAACCGTGTCAGACTCCCCGTTCGGCGTGTGCGGCCCCAAGGGCATGGACCCTGCAGTGGTGAAGACGATTCACGATGCGTTCAAGAGCGCGCTGGACGACCCGGCGGTCATCGCCACCTTTGACAAGTACGATCAGAGCGTCATTTACCTCAACACCGAGCAATACACCAAGTTTGCCCACGACAGCTTTTACGCCGAGCGGGCCTTGATTGAAAAGCTGGGGATGATGAAAAAGGGCTGACGCCCCGGCTCGATCGCCGGCCGGCTTGAACCGGTCCCGCGTCAGGCCGGCAGTTGCTCCAGCAGATACCGGGCCATCTGCTCGCGCGTGCACACCCAAATGTCATCGCTGGCTTTGACGCGGGCCATGATCTCGCCATACACCCAGGCCCCGGAGGGGCGGCCCATCACGTGGGTGTGGGCCGTGACGTCGAGTTGCAGCGGGACCTGCTCGGCACGCATGGCGGCGATGGTGTCCTGGAAGACGTCAAGCATGTGCCGGGCACCTTGCCCGTAGCGCACACAGATAGGCAGATCGTTCACGTCCATCGTCAGGGGAATGCCCACGATGCGCCGACCCTCGAACTCCATGATGTAGGGTCGGTCATCGTCGTTCACGTCACCATGATGCAGGTAGCCCGCTTCAGCCAGCAGGCGTGAACTGATCGGACTGCCTGTTCCACGCGGACTGATCCATCCCAGGGGTGCCACGCCAGCGGTGCGCGTGAGGATGTCGTGGTTGCGCGTGAAGTTGGCACGCTCGCCCGCCTCATCGAAATACACCGGAATGACATCCATCCCCCAGGAATGGTTGACGATCTCGTGCCCCAGGTCAGCCAGTCGGCGAATGGTCTGCGGGTCGCGCTCGCCAATCACGCCATTGACCATGACGCTGGTTTTGACGCCATGCTTTTCGACGATGTCCAGTAAACGGTGAATGCCGCGTACCAAGCCGAACGAAGCCCATGAGTGGGCATTGGTGTCAAAGAAACCCGGCTTGAGCACATTGCCCATGGGACCGATGCCGGGGGCTTGTCCATCAGACCATGCCTCATAGGCGATGTTGAAAATAACCGCCAGGCGGCGACCGCCAGGCCAGCGAAAGTCATCGGGTAAGCGGGTGATGCGGGGTGTGGTCATGGTTACTCGGGCTTGATGTTGGTGCGGCGTACAACCTGACCCCATCGTTGAACTTCAGATTTGACATACTCACCGGTGCGAGCCGGGGTATCGGCAATTGCCTCGAAAGCCAGGGCTTGAATTTTTTCCCTTACCTCCGGTTGTGCCAGCGCTTTGGACAACGCGTCGTACCACTTATTCTGAATGGCGGCCGGGGTGCCCGCGGGCAAAAAGGCCCCCACCCAGGTGTAATCCAGCATGTCGGTGTAGCCTAATTCAACCAGGGTGGGCACATCGGGCAACACCGCCAGTCGTTTGGCGCTGGTGACGGCCAATGCATTCAGTTTGCCGGACTTGATGTTTTGCATGGGGGCCGTCATGGCCAGACACCCCACCTTGGGCTCACCCGCTACCACCGCACCCACCGCCTGGCCTGCGCCTCGGTAGTGGATGGGCGTCATGTTGAGCTTGGCCGTCAGGTTGAACAGATTCTCGGCCGTCAGATGAGGCGTGGTGCCGCTGCCTGGTGTAGCAAAGGCCATGGGGGTGGCCCGTGCAGCCGCCAGGAGTTCGGGTATCGTGCGAACCGGCAGGCTCGGATGCGAAACAATCACATTGGGTTGATTGGCCACAATGGTGACGGGAATGAAATCGCGCTCGGCGTTGTACCCGGATTCCGGAAAATTCGTGTTGACCGCGAAGGCCGCCGAGGTGATGAGAATGGTGTTGCCATCCGGTGCGGCTTTGGCCACGATCTGGCTGCCGATGTTGCCACCCGCCCCTCCGCGGTTGTCCACGATGATGGGCTGGCCCAGCAGTTCCGACAGTTTGGGCAGGATGAGTCGTGACACGGTATCCGGTGGACCACCGGGCACAAAAGGCACCACGATACGCAAGGGCTTGTCGGGCCATGCCGTTTGAGCCTTCAGCGGGGTTGCCAGGCTGGCTGCCATCAAGGCCAGCATAGGGCGGCGCTTGAGATGTACGGTTGGCTTGTCTGATGAATGTGCCAAGATGGGTCTCCTTTTATTCATTAGCTGACGGTTACTCACTGTGTCAGTTGCTTCCAAACTCGACGTCCAGCATGCCCTTACTCGCTGTCACTTGCAATACGGTTCATGACATCACCCTGAAACTTCACGGGTCATAGCAGCGATCGCATGACATCATGCAAGGCCTGCTGACCCTCGAAGCCAATACCAGGTCGCTGCGAGAGGGTGATGAAGCCGTCCTCCACGCGCGCATCGTCGGCAAATCCCGCGAAGACACCAAACACACCCGGGTAGGCTTCGCATCCGCCCAACCCCAATCCTGCGACCGCTGCCAATGTCATCAGGTTGCCTGCATGGGGAAACACCTGGGACGCCAACCAGCCGTGGTGTTGCAGTACCTCCAGTGTGCGGGTGAATTGCACCACGCCATACGACTGGGGAATGTCGACTTGCAAGATATCGCGCCCAGCCCGCAATCCGCCAAAGCGCAACAAGTTGCGCACATCCTGGGTGGAAAACAGGTTTTCTCCCGTGGCCAATGTGCCGGGATACTCGGCGGCGAGTTCGGACAAGAGTTGATAGTCCAGCGGATCGGTCGGCTCCTCAAACCAGCGCAATCCATAAGGGGCAAGCGCCCGGGCGTATTCCCAGGTACGTTGCGGTGTAAAACCTGCGTTGGCGTCAACCGCCAGACGATCAGCCGCCCCCACCACCCCAATGGCCGCTTCCACGCGCTGCAAGTCTTCAGACAAGCTGGCTCCACCCACCTTGATTTTCATGGTGGTGTAGCCCTGATCCAGACGCTGGCGAATCTCGTCACACAACTCGGGCAAGCCTTTGCCGGGAGCGTACCAACCGCCCCCCACGTAGCACGGCACTTTGTCTGGGTAATGGCCCTCATTGAATTGCTGCGCCAGCAGCACGTGCAAGGGCAGTCCTTGCGCTTTGGCCACCGCATCCCAAATGGCCATTTCAATCGTCCCCACGGCGATCGATCGCTCGGTGTGACCCCCTGGCTTTTCCCGTTGCATCATGCAAGCCAGGGCCCGTGCAGGATCGATGAGGCCCGTGACAGGATCGAGCAAACTGTCCGGATCCGCCGTCAATAACCGCGGAATCATCCGCGCCCGCATGACAGCACCACAGGCATATCGACCGGTGGAATTGAATGCAAAGCCCACCACAGGTTGACCGTCACGTTGACGGTCCGTGATGACCGCCACCACCGAGGTGGTCATCTCACTGAAGTCAAACACAGCGTTGCGCATGCTCGAGCGCAACGGCACACTGACTTCACGAATGTCCAGGATTTTCACGACACGTCCACGTTGTAGCGCACCGCAAAGGCGCTGAGGATACTATCCACTTGGCGGCGCGCCTGCGGCCCGCCCCCCTTCACACTCACAGTGAGAAGCAACCCACCGCCGAATGTCTCCACCTTGAGCGCCCACGCCGACGTCAAGGGTTGCAACACCTGACGGAACACGCGCTCGGCTGCATCGATCTGTAGCAGATGCTTTTGGGGCTTGCCCACGGCCGTGAGCGGCAGACGATCCAGAAACACGATGTCCTTGGGCACCGCTGGACGCTCGGGTATATGGGCTGCAGCAAATTCCAGCAAGGCCTGTTCGGTGATGCTGGCACCCGGATGCAATTGCACGTAAGCCACCGGCAATTCGCCCGCGTGTGCATCGGGCTTGCCCACCGCAGCCGCCAAGGCCACGGCAGGACATTGCAGCAAGGCGTCTTCGATCAGACGGGGCTCGATGTTGTGCCCGCCTCGGATGATCAAATCCTTTTTGCGTCCGCTGATACGGATATACCCTTCGCCGTCCAGGCTACCCAGATCGCCGGTGACCAGCGAGCCATCCGACAAAAACACTCCCTGGTTGTGATCGTCATTCAGATAGCCCCCCGCGATGCCCGGCCCTCGCAACACCACCATGCCGATCTCATTCAAGGCGCAATCGCGCTCGATGTCACCCTGCTCGGACATGCTGACAATACGCACTTGCACGTAAGGCACCCGAACGCCGGAACAACCCCGCCGAATCTCGCCATCACGCAGATCCAGGGTGGCATGGCTGGTGTTTTCAGTCAACCCGTAACTTTGCAGCGTCCGAGCACCGGTGATTTCTTCGATGCGATCCTGAATCGACGGAGCCATGGCCGTGGAACCGGTCGCGAAGAAAGGACGCAGTGATGAAATATTTTCGGTGGTGGGCGGGTTCTTGGCCAGCACTGACAAGGTGGTGGGCACCCCCGAAACTTGCGTGATACCAAAATGTTCCACATACCGCCAGTAGTTGGCGATATAGGTTTTGTCGCGCGCCCCATGCATGCTGGGAATAATGGTGGTGTGTCCATCAGCCGTGCTGACCAATCCGCGCACCAGCAGCCCCCCGATATGAAACAGTGGCGTGTCCGAGAGCACCACGTCGTGCGGCGTGAAGGCCAGGCCCAGGCTGGCCGCCCATTGCCGAAACACCAGTCCGCCGTGCAAGATCTTGACAATCTTGGGATGCCCCGTGGTACCTCCGGAATGCACATAGCACGCCACACTGTTGCGTTGCGCAGTGGGTCGCTCAAAAGTCAACCGGTCACCAGGGTGTTCGCTCGCAGCACTGAGGAGATCGTTGGGGTGCGCTGGGCCAAACGGGTCATGCACCGTCAGCACCGGCAGCCGTCCCTGTAATGGCTCCACGGCGTGTTGCACATGCTCCCACACTTCAAAGCAAGGCGTGGGGCCCAGGGCCACCACGGCTTTGGCACCGGACTGAACGATCAGGTCGTGCAAGGCCTGGGCGTCCAGCATCCAGTTGATAGGGAACGGGCGTGCGGCGAGCATGCTCCCCATGAGCAAGGCAAACATGGCGGGCACGGTAGGACCAATGATGGCCACCGCATCGTTTGCACCGATACCGCGGGCTCTGAGCAGGTTGGCGATCTGGATCGCATGGCGCTCCAGGTCCGCAAAAGTCCACGTTTGAACAGGCCCGTCGATATCTCCCAGATGGGTGGCATGAATGGCGGCTCGTTGCGGCTGCAAGCGACAACCATCCAGCAGATTTTGCGCAAAGTCCCAGCGGGTGATGCGCTGCTCCAGCGGAATTTTTTCAATGGCCTCGATATCGGCCAGCGATCTGAGCGGGGAATAGTCCCAGCGAATCATCTCGCTCGTCAAGGGGAAAGGCGACGAAGCCTGTGCAGTGCTCGAACTGCGGCTCACGGAGCCTCCACCAGAGACAGGGTGCGCTGGGCCAGGCGCACGTTGGCGTAGTCCACCATCATGCCCTGGTAACGCACGGCGCCGAGACCACGTGCCTCAGCTTCGGCAAATGCTTCCAGCAGGCCGCGCGCGTACGCCAGCTCCGATTCGCTGGGTGAAAACACGTGTTGCATCACCTCCACCTGCGATGGATGAATGGCCATCTTCCCCACAAAACCCAATTCACGGGCTATCTGACATTCGGTGCGCAAAGCGTCAAGGTCCTGAAGATTCATGAACACACCATCCACCAGCCATTGAAGGCCGGCAGCACGCGCGTCCACCACCATCTTGCTGCGGGGATAGGACAGGGCCAGGCTCTGCGGCGTCCAGCGCCCCCCCAGATCCACCATGAAATCACCCTGCTCGGCACTGGCCAACGACATGCCGCACACCCGCTGTGAAACCGAGGCCAGGTCGTAGGTGTTGCGCAAGCCCATGCAAGTTTCCACCAAGGGAAGGATTTTCAAGGACTCCAAAGGCAATCCAAAGCGTGACTCAATGTCGGTCAACGCGTGTCCCACCAACTCGATGTCGCTGGTGATCTCCGCCTTGGGCAGAATGACCCCCATGACATTGACCCGCGAAGCCTGGCTCGCGAGCACAGCCAGATCGGCCTGATAGTCACCCGCCCTGGGGTTGTTGATGCGCAAGAACATGGGCTTGCGCAGCCCTTCTTGGAGTACCTGCCCCACATTGCGCCGCGCCTCGTCCTTGGCGTTGTGCGGCACGGAATCCTCCAGATCAAAGATCAGCGCATCGGATTGCCCCCCCTGTGACTTGGTCAACAACTCCAGGCGGACGCCCGGCGCAAACAGCAGGGTTCGAAACAGCTTCATTTGGAATTCCTCAACGCCCTTGCCAACGAGGCGGTCGTTTCTCGACAAAGGCACGAGGACCTTCTTGGGCATCATCGGTGGTGTACAAAAAGGTGGCCAGATCGCGTTCTAGATTCAGGCCGTCTTGCAACGACAGGTTTTCGCCTCGCACAATGGCAGACTTGGCAGCACGGACTGCCACAGGCGCATGAGCCGCTATTTGCTGGGCCAGACCCACCGCACGCTCCAACAATTGATCCGCAGCGACCACATGGTCCACCAGACCCATGGTCAGCGCTTCATCTGCCAGCACGGTTCGGCCTGACAAAATCATCTCGAGCGCTTTTGAACGTCCGACCCGGCGCGTGAGGCGCTGAGTACCTCCGTTACCCGGCATCAATCCACGGGTGACTTCGGCAAAAGCAAAACTGGCCGAATGCGCAGCAAAGCTGATGTCGCACATCAAACTCAATTCAACGCCACCCCCAATGGCCAGACCGTTGATGGCGGCGATGATGGGTTTATCAAAGTCAGCGATGCCTTCGCCCGGCTCCCAGCGAAAGCGGCGCAGTTCAGGCAAGGGGGTTTGAGCCAGCAACTGTGAGAACTCGCGCAAATCCATCCCCGCCGAAAACGCCTTGTCGCCGGCTGCGGTCAGTACCACTGCCCCCACGGTCTCGTCACGCCGAAGCATGCCCATGGCTTCATGGAGTTCACGCCGCATCTGCAGGTTGATGGCGTTCATGGACTGGGGACGGTTGAGAGTCACCACGGCCACGGCCGAGCGCTGCTCCAGGACTATCGTTTCGTAGTGGTTTTCACCCATCGCGACCTGTCGTGAGTTATCGGTAGATTGAACGTGACTGCCGTGAAATCATGCAGCCCGTGCATGGAAATAATTGTTCCAAACGATTAAATCATATGATTTAATTGAAGTCAACGCGACCCTGCGCTCCGCCAAACGCCACCATGACCAAGCGCTCACCCTCCTCTGCACCGGCCGTTGTCCGCGCCACCCTGAGCACGCCCGAACGCATACTGCTCGCTGCCGAGCAGTTGTTCAGCGAGCGTGGGGTTGATGGGGTGAGTCTGCGGGAAATAACCTCCACCTCGGGGGTCAACAGTGCAGCCGCGCACTACCACTTTGGCTCCAAGCTCGCCGTGCTGGAACAATTGTTCGAATTGCGTGCCAAACCCATTGCCCAGCAGCGAATGGCCCTGCTGTCTGCGCTGCGTACCAACCGGCAAGGGCGACCGGCGCTGGAGGACGTGCTGCGCGCCTTTCTTCAGCCGGCACTGGAAGCCCTCAGCACCCCCGAAGGAATCGCCTTCACCCGACTGCGTGCTCGCCTGTCTTTTGAAAACGAAGAAGTGCGTCGGCACGTGCTGGACAAAACTTTCAATGAATCCAGCCGGCTCACTCTGGAGGCCTTGCGCAAAGCCCTTCCTCAACTGCCCGCTGATGAGTTGAACTGGCGCTTTCACTTTTTGTTAGGCTCCATGGTCTACACCATGGCGTTACCCGGACGCATCGAATCCTTGACCGATGAGAAGTTGGACACACGCAATTGGCAAGTGGCGCTGGATCAACTCGTGACCTATGCGGCTGCGGGCTTTCGTGCTACCCCTTGAATCTCTGAACCTTATGCCAGACACCCCGGTTGCCACCCACCAGGCCTTGCACACCCAGCTGACCGATGGCATTCTCACCATCAGTCTGCACGCGCCGAATCACGGTAATGCCCTCAGCCCAGACATGCTGTTCTCACTCGACGAATTGTTCAAGCGACTAACGTGGCGCGAGGATGTTCGCGTGGTGGTGCTTCGCGGCACGGGCACGCAGTTTTCCACGGGCCTTGATGTGGAGGACTTCTCGCGCCTCGTCAGCCAAGACCTGCCCCGTGCGCGTACCGCCCTGGACTGTCTGCACCAGTGGAGAAGCCGTCTCTTCAAGATTCAACCTCAACCCATCATTGGGTTGGTGGTCGGCGCGTGCCATGGGGCCGCTGTGAAGTTGATGGAAGGTTGCGACCTGGTGCTGGCCGCAGAAAATGCCGAGTTCATGCTGACCGCCGCAGATGCCGCTTTGCTGGCTTGCCATCCCCCCTGCGTCCCTGGCCCGGCCTGGATGCAAGCCAGCGCATGGGCTGAGTTGGAGATGCCGGGGCTCACGTTCTCAGGCGCTCAGGCCGAGTCCAACGGCCTGATCACGCTGGCGTGCAGCCCTGACACCCTGGAGCAAGACGTCCACGATCTGGCGCGCTCCCTGGTGGAGAAAGATCCCCTGGCCCTGCAATTCACCAAGGAGACGGTGGCCCACGTAGACAGCATGAGTTGGGACGCAGCGGTCAATTTCACTGCAGCCAAATTTGCAGAACTCAAGTCACGCCAAGCCGGTGGCGCGTCGGCTCGCGCCTCGGGTGTGCAGAACTTTCTGGCCGGCAAATCCAAACCGGGACTGGGCGGTTGAACCATGCTGAAAATTGAAGACCTGAGCAGTGGCATTCGCATGATCGGACTCGATCGTGCAGACAAACGCAACGCCATTGGCGTAGAGCTCACCTTGGCTCTGGAGCAGGTGCTGCTGGATACCCGATACCGCGAAGATATTCGCGCACTGGTGTTCCACGGCGTGGGGGGACACTTTTGTGCCGGCATGGACCTGAAGGACTTTTTTGACAGTTCGACCCGCCCCCCCGAGGAGTTACGTCGCGCCCGAGCGGCCACCGAAAACTGGCGCTGCCACCTGCTGCGCCAGATGCCGCAACGCATCTTCACGGCCGTCGAGGGCTATTGCCTGGGCGGCGCCTTGCCCATCCTGCAATGCTCTCAAGAGGTCACGGCTCACCGTGACGCACGCTTGGGCATGCCGGAAATCAACTTTGGCTTTGTGCCAGGGGGACAAATCGTCAAATCAGTGGGCCGCATGGCCACACACCGGGCCCTGTCGTACCTCGCCCTGACGGGTCGTCTGATCAACGCCGAGCGGGCTAGACAGTGGGGCCTGGTCAGCGCGGTGGTGGAGCACAACCCGCTGGACCATGCGCTGCAGTTGGCGCACGACTGGGTTACAAACCCAGCGACGCCGCAATGATGTTTTTCTGAATCTCGGAGGTGCCGCCACCAATGGTGGCCAGCCGTGAGTCGCGAAAAAAGCGTTGGATGGGATACTCGTTGCAGTAACCATATCCACCCAGGACTTGCAGGCACGTGTCGGAGATGGACTTGAAAGTTTCCCCGACGCAGTACTTGAGCACGGCTGTATCGGCTCGCTCGGCCTGACCGTTTTCCATCAGCCAGGCATAGCGGCGCACCATCGTTTGCGCCGTGTCCAGCATGATCTTCATGTCGGCAAACTTGTGTTGAATGACCTGAAAAGATCCAATGGGTTTACCGAACTGGGTGCGATTTTTGGCGTAGTCCAGCGCAAACTCGAATGCGCGGCGGGCTGCACCAATGCGTGCTGCGGACAGACACAGACGCTCATAGCGCAAGGTGTCCTCACAAATCGACCAGCCTTTGTCGAGCTCACCCAGCAAGGCGCTTCGGGGCACACGCACATCGGTGAACGTGACTTCGGTGGTACCGATGGAATGCTGACCCAGTGTCTTGATTCGACGCACCTCGATGCCAGGCAACTTGGTATCGACCAGGAAGGTGCTGATACCCAGTTGCTTCTTGGCTTGCTGATTGGTGCGCAGTGCCACCAGAGCGTAGTCGGCAATGTCCATGCCCGAGATGAATTGCTTGCGCCCATTGACGATGAAGTGATCATCGCCGTCCGGATCGGCGCGGGTGCGCAACGACGCAGCATCCGAGCCTGAATCTGGCTCGGTCAAGGCAAAGGCGTAGGTGAATTCACCACTGACGGTTTTGGGCACAAAAAACTGCTTTTGCGCTTCTGTGCCGTTTTTCAAAATGGCGTAACACCCAAAGGTGTAGCTACGAAATAGCCACAAGCCCAATTCCTCAAAATGGTTGCCCGTCTCTTCCAGCAAGACCGCCAGGTCGGTGGGGCTGCCACTAGCCCCCCCGTACTCATTGGGAGCAATCAAGCCTAGCCAGCCATGCTTGGCCAGCGCCTGAAAGGCTTCGCGAGGAGGCTTGGCGTTGGCGTCGCACTGTTCGACATACGCCATGGAGCAGACTTCGTCGAGCAAGGCTCGCACGTGGTCACGAATCGCTTCTTGGTCGCTGGTCAGGCCGAAATTCATGGGTCAGGCTCCTGGAATCGGTTGGCTTAGCCTCAGGCGAATAGAGCCATGGCATCTGCGTCACTGAAAATTATATCAACCGATTCAATCACTTGATTCAATTTGGCGACACCCCTACACCGGCGAGGGAAAAGACCCCGTCACCAGATCTCATCAGAAAGGACAGCTCAAGCCCAAGAACAACGCGTGCTTGTCAGTTTTCCATCTGAATATTCCGTCGGGCAATCACACTGCGCCAGCGTGCAATGTCGTTCTGCACCATGTCCTGCATGCTCTGGGGCGTGCTGTAAGACGCGGCGCTGCCCGCCAGGGTGAGGGTTTGAATCACATCGGGGCGTTGCAACAATTTCTGGACTTCAGCGTTCAGGCGCTGCACGACGGCGGCGGGCACTCCCGCCGGTGCCGCCAGGCCCAACCAGGAACGCACCTCAAACTGCGGCAACGTCTGTGCCACCGGCAGCACCCCCGGCAACGTGGGCCAGGGCGTGGCACTGGTCACCCCCAGCGCCCGCAATTTGCCGGCCTGCAAATGCGGCAGCGCCACGGTGGGCGTGTCGATCAGGAGGTCCACCTCGCCCGCCAGGACGGATTGCACCGGCGCACCACCGCCACGGTACGGGACGTGCAACAGTTGCACCCCGGCTGTCCCCCCCAGCAGTTCTCCCACCAGGTGCTGCGTCGATCCCACCCCGACCGAACTGAAGCTAATTTTGCCGGCGGCCGCCTTGGCCATCTGCACCAGGTCCGCCAGGTTCCTTGCGGGATGCTCGGCGCGTACCGCCACCACAAAAGGAAATGCCGTCACCGTGGAGATGAACGAAAAATCGTTCACCGGGTCATAGGGCAAGGTCTTGCGCATGGCCGCAGACACGGTGTGCGCACCGGTCAGCATGACCAGGGTGTGCCCATCCGGCTCGGACTTGGCAACGGCGTTGGTGGCAATCATGCCGCCCGCGCCGCTTTTGATCTCCACCACCACCGGCTTGCCCAGTTGGTCTTGCAGTTTTTGTGCGACCAGACGGGCAATCACATCGGCATTGCCGCCCGCACCAAAACCGTGAACGAGTTGGATGGGCTTGCTGGGCCAGGTTTGTGCGTAAGCGACTGGTGTGGCCAGCGCTGCCACGGAAGTCAATACGGTGCGACGGTTCAGGTTCATGGTGTCTGGTGTCCAGTGAATGGTTTACAGCGAAGCGCCACCATCAATGACGATGCGGGTGCCGGTGGCGGTTTTGAGGTGTGTCGCGCAAGCCAGCACCGCCAGCGCCACATCGTTCGGTACCACCAGTCGACCGAGCGGCGATTTGGCGGCCTTTTTTTCAATTTCTTCGCGGCTGCGCCCTTCGACAAACCCGGTGTCGACCGACGCGGGGGACACACAGACAAACCGCACCGCCGGTCCAAAGGCACGGGCCAGTGCAATGGTCATGGTGTCCATGGCCGCCTTGGCCGCACAGTAGGCGATGTTGCTGCCCGAACCCGCGAATGCGGCCACTGAGGAAACGTTGACCACCAGTCCAGCGCCGGACTGCTTCAAGAGTGGCATCAGCGCACGCGTCAGCGAGTACGTGCCGCCCGCGTTGGCCGTGAGCAACTGGTTGAACAATTCCGGCGTGAGCGTGTCCAGATCATTGTGGGCAATGCGTTTGGTGTAGCCCGCCGAGTTCACCAGAATATCCAGGCGTCCGAACGACTGCTCCACCGACTGGGCCACAGCGACATGGGCAGCACTGTCCTCGAGGGGCACGTGCATGACGGCATGCCCCGCGCCGGGCAACTCCCGCATCAAGGCCTCGGCCCGATCACGGCCACGATTGAAGCCGATCACCACCCGCGCGCCTTGCTGCGCAAATTGTCGGACACAGTCGGCACCAATGCCGTTGCTGCCACCCGTCACGAGAACCACTTGATTGTTGAGCATGGAGGTCTTTCTTTAAAAAATACACAGGGGTGCCGCCTCTCAGGCGACAACCGGCGAAGGGGGCGAGAGTGCGCGCGCCAGTTCTTGTATCAATCGACTCAAGTCCTGTGGCGTTTGCGCCGTCCCATACACATAGTGATCCGGACGAGCCAGCAAGGCATGGGCGGCATGTTCGCGCAACCAGCCCGCCATCAGCCCATCGCGTTCTTCCACGCACAACACATGGGCGGGCAACTCGGGGGCAGGTGACGCCCCCAGGACGAGCACGACACCGCCCAGACGCTGCCAGGCCGTCAGATCCTGGGCAGACAAGGCGGCGAGCCACGATGCTGTGGTCGTGATCAAGGTGAAGCGGGCGCCCGTCAGATCGTCCAGGCGACGCCACGTATCCGCCACCGAGGTTCGGGCCCACGGCTGGATGCACAAGGCCCCCGCCCCGGCGCCCGGTGCGCCGTCTGACGCATGATGAATCAAGCCGCTGTTCAGGGACGGGATGAATTTTTGGCGCACCGTCACGGCCTGGCCGGACTTCAGTTCGGCCTCCAGCGCCTGGTCTCTGGTGCGTGCCCGTTCCAGGTCCAATTCACCGATGATCAAACCAAAGGTCTTGGCGTGGGCCACCACCGTGCGGACGTGCGGCTTGCGTTCCTCGCCGTAGGTATCCAGCAGCGCATCGTTCGCTTGTCCGCGCATCACCGCGTCGAGTTTCCAGGCCAGGTTGACCGCGTCGCGGACACCGGCACCCAGGCCCTGCCCCAGGAAAGGCGGCATCTGGTGGGCGGCGTCACCCATGAGGAACACGCGACCCTGGCGCCACTGCTCCACCACCAGGGCGTGAAAGCGGTACACCGCCGTGCGGCAGTGTTCGAGGTGCTGCGTGTCCACAAAGTCGCCCAGCACCCGCCACACCGCATCATGGTCTGCAAAGTCTTGCGGCGTTTCGCCCGGCATGAGTTTGATTTCCCAGCGGCGCAGGTTGGCCGGCCCCACGATATACGTGCCGGGCCGCGAGGGCCGGCAGAACTGCACACAGCGCTCGGGCAGCTGGATGGGCCCGCGAATCCAGGCATCCACCACGATCCACCATTCATCAAACGCCAGGTCTTCGATGGGGGAACCGAGTTGCTTGCGCACCGTACTCGTGGCCCCGTCAGCGGCGACCACATAACGCGCTTGCACCGTCATGACCTGCCCATCGGACAAACGCTTGATGCGAACCCGCACATGGTCGTCGTGTTGCACCAGGTCCAGATACGCATGGCCGGTCAGCGCCGTCACCTGCGAGAACCGCCGCACACCTTGCCGCAGCGTGGCTTCGAGTTCAGGTTGCACAAACATGAACGACGGATCCCAGGCCAGCGGGTTGGGCGGGTCCGCCGGGTAGAAACGCTTGATCACCTGCCCCTGGATGCCCACGAAATCGGTGCCCGGATGCGGCGAGGTGGTCGCGGTGATCTCGTCGGCCAGGCCGATCTCCTGGAAGACGCGCAAGGCCTCCTGGTCCGCGGTGATGGCACGGGGCTTGTCGTAAATCTGCAGGGCCTGGTCCATGACCACCACACGGTATCCACGACACCCCAGCAAGTTGGCCAGTGTGGCCCCCGACGGGCCATAGCCCACGATGAGCACGTCGGCGGTCAGGTCCACCACCTCGGGGGAATCATTCACCGCCATGGGGACAAACGCCTCGCCAGCTCAACCTCATGCCACCACACCCGCAGACGCACACGACACCCGCTCAACGTGCATACCCGTCCTTGGCGCCGAACACCTTTTCGCGCTGTGACCAGTCGTGCGTCTGGTTCCACAGATCCAGCACCATCGGTGCTTCGTCTTCGAAGGCTTTCAAACGGACCGGGTCCAGACAGGTCCGGGTGGTGAGTTCGAGCCGATGGCCGGAGGGGTCAAAGAAATAGATCGAGGTGATGAAATCGTCGTGGTTGGTGGGCCCCACCACCTTCAGTCCTTTGGCCTCCAGATCTGCCTTGGCCTGCACCAGGGTGTCCATGTCAGCCACCTCGAAGGCGAAGTGCTGGATCCAGTCAGGGGTCTGGGGATCACGGCCCGAGGTTTCGCCGGGGTCCAGCGGACACTCAAAGAACGCGATGTTGCTGCCGTCTTCCATCTCGAAAAAGATGTGGACATGCGGGCTGTACTTGCCCGTGGACGGCACATGGTCTTCCCCCATCGCATGGGTGAATTTCAGACCCAGCACCTCGGTGTAGAACTTGACGGTCTGTGCTGCGTCCTGGCAACGGAAGGCAGCATGATGAAGTTTCTTGCACAGCATGGGGAGACTCCTGAGGGGTTCAGTGATGGAAAAAAGGGGCCATTAACCCCGATCCTAACGGGAAGTTCGTGCCAGCAGGTCCGCCACAGCGAGGTCGCGGATGTCTGGCTCACCCGGGGGTTCAGCCAAACACCTCACGGGACCATTGATCCACGGGTTTGAAGGTGGGATCGGCCCGCACGATGGCCTCGGTCTCGCGCCAGATGTCCGCATCGGCATGGTCCAGGTCAAGCGGATCCCCATGGGGTTGCGCCACATACCAAGGGGTGTCCAGGTACACCTCGACCGTGTTGTCCTCCGGGTCCATGAAGTAAATGGAAATGGCATTGCCGTGGTTGAGGCCGCGCATTTTGGTGGCGCCCTGGTCCAGGGCCCGACGACGCGCTTCGCGCAAATCATCCAGCGTGTCCACCTTGAAGGACAACTGCATGACCGTGCTGGGCGTGCCAGCCGGGCGGCTTTGCGCCATGGCCAATTGGTGGTGCTGGCTGGGATTGGCGCTGAGAAATGCCAGCATGTAGGGGAACGTGTTGCCCGGCCCTTTGTCGGTGAGCACCAGGTTGAACACCGAGGTGTAGAAATCGATCATCTTGTCGATGTCGATGCAGGCGATGCCCATGTGGGCAAGCCGGGGCGAGAAATTTGCGGCCATGAAAGGTCCTCCCGTTGAATTACAGTTTGATCACCAGTTTGCCCCGGCTGGCACCGGCGTCCAGGAGGGCGTGCGCCTCCTGGATTTGCGACAGGTTCAACACCTGAGCCGGTGGCGCCTTGACGCGCCCCTGGGCCATCTGATTGATGGCATCTTGCATCAGGGACCGACGCACGACGGGATCCTCATCCAGGGTGTGCATCGAGAAGGTCCGCAAGCCGGGGCTGCGTGCCAGCAGTGCACGCATTTCCTTGAACACGTCCTGGGTCGGCATGCCGGTCATCACGTTGATGGACACCACCTGCCCCATCGGCGCCAGACTGCGCAAGCAGGCGATCAGCATGTCGCCCCCCAGTTGGTCAATGGCCAGATCCACCCCCCTGCCGTGCGTGGCCTCCATCACCTGCGCAGGCAACGAGGTCGAGTCGCCCCTCACCAACGAATCCACCCCGTTTTGTCGTGCGAAGGCCTCTTTCGCCGGGGCCGTGGTGCCGATGACCTGTGCACCCTGCATGCGGGCGAACTGTGCCAGGGTCGACCCCACGCCCCCCGACACACCGGGAATGAGTATGGCCTGAACCGGTCGTCCGGCCTGGCATGACCACAAGGCATTCACCAGTTGCAAATTGGGCAGGCTGACAGCGTCCACCGGATCGATGGTCTCGGGCAACACAAACACCGCCGCCTCGGGCACACAGATGTACTCGGCATAACACCCGCCGCGAACGGGCAACTCACGCGCGCTCACCAGCACCCGCTGACCTGTGAGCGCGGGCGATGCGCCAGGGCCCACGGCATCGACCACGCCCACCATCTCACTGCCCGGGATGGCTGGCAACGGCGGCATCCATTTGTAAATCCCCTTTCGCACCAGCACATCGGGGCGCCCCAACCCAATCGCTTCTGCTCGGATGCGAATTTCGCCGGCCCCTGGATGCGGGGTGGGAATCTCCACCTCGGTGAGTACTTCCGGCCCGCCGGGCTGGGCGATCTGGATGGCACGCATCTCAGCGCTGGCCGTCGTGGACCGAGACCTTGTCCTGGGTCAGGCCGCCCAGGCGCGAGTGGATGCGTCCACCGGTGCCCATCACCAAGGCAAACAGGATTTCGTTGGGACGCGGCGCGTCCTGAATGCCGATTTCGACGCTGTTGTAATGACTGCGCACATAGCTGGCGTGGACATAATGCAAGGGCACCATGAGCCGATAACCGGTTGCCGCCACCGCCTTGTTCGCCGGCACCATGGCCTTGGGCTCACCCAGCACCGCGCGCATGGCCCATCCGCCAGCCTCGTGCCACACCGCCGCATGTTCCAGTTCGCCGTTGACCCCCACAATGGCGGCCTTGCTGTACACCTCGACGCGGTCCTTGCCCAGGGTATCGACCAGTTCTTGCGCGAGCAAGGTACCCAGTGAGCGCAACTCGGCCATGAACGGCAGCAGGTCCGGCTCGTAGCGTCCCGCGTAGGGGTTCTCGATGACCGCACAAGCCGATGCCAGTTTGAGGGGATGGTCAGCGACCGGCCCACCCTCATGAAAAATGCTTTCAATGGTGAGGCTGCGCTTGCGAATCTTGATCAAACTCATGGGGATCTTTCTTACTGCTTGGGAATCTTGGCGTCAGCGACCACCTGGGTCCATTTTTGCAACTCGGCGCTGACCATGGCTTTCATCTCCTCCGGGGTGCTGCCCTTGGCTTCTCCGCCCATGTCTTCCAGGCGGGTTTTCACGGCGCTGACTTGCAGGGCCTTTTGAACCTCCTGGTGGAGACGATCGATGACCGGGCGCGGCGTGCCCACGGGCGCCATCAGTCCGGCCCAGGAACGCACGTCATACCCGGCCACGCCTTGCTCGGCCACCGTGGGCAGATCGGGCAAGCCTGACCACCGCTGCGACCCGGTGGTGGCCAGCGCCCGCAGCTTGCCCGCCTTGATATTGGCCATCACCGCCGTCGGGGGCGCAATGATGAAGCTCACATCGTTGGCCAGCATGGCGGTGATGGAGGCCGCATCCCCGCGATACGGCACGTGCAGCATGCTGACCTTGGCCATCTTGGCAAGCAACTCACCGGCCAGGTGATGCGTCGACCCAATGCCTGCGGTCCCATAGGTCAGCGCCTGGGGATCCTTCTGCGCGGCTGCAATCAGGTCTGCACATGATTTGTATTTGGATTCCGCCGAGGTCACCACCAAAAACGGAAAGAAGGTGATGGTGGAAACCATGTCGAAATCCGCCACGGTCTTGTAGGGCAGGTTGGCATACAGCGCGCCAGCCACCACGTGTCCCCCGGTCGCGAGCAACAGGGTGTAACCATCTGGCTTCGCTCTGGCCACGGCAGCGGAGGCAATCGTCCCGCCGGCTCCCGTCTGGGCCTCCACCACCATCGATTGACCCAGACCTTTGGCCATTTCGGTCCCCAGTGTGCGGGCAATGTTGTCGGCATTGCCACCCGGCGCAAAACCCTGCAGGATTTTGATGGGTCGCTCCGGATAGGCTTGTGCCCAGGTGGTTCCGACGCCTGCCACCCACGGCAGGGCGCACGCGGCTCCCAGCAAGTGTCTGCGCTGCATGATGTCTCCTTGTAAAAGTGACCGATCGCGCGCCGGCCAGGTGGAACCGGCGTGCGACGGAGGGTGCGTTCTATCAGGCCTGTTGCACGATGGGATTGCGCAACACACCAATGCCCTCGATTTCCACCTCGCACACATCGCCGGGCTTCATGAACAGGGGCGGCTTGCGGCTCCAGCCCACGCCAGCCGGTGTACCGGTGGCAATCACATCGCCCGGGCTCAAGGTGAAGATGGCGGAGGCATAGCTGATCAGCCTGGGGATGCTGAAAATCATGTGCCCCGTGTGGCTGGACTGCTCGACCTTGCCATTCAGGCGGGTCTCCAGCTTGAGTTGTCGGTTGGGCGCAATTTCATCGGCCGTGACCATCCAGGGGCCAAAGCCACCGGTGGATTCAAAATTTTTACCCGACGCGATTTGCTTGGCATGGAACTGCCACTCGCGAACGCTGCCATCGTTGTAGATGGAGTAGCCGGCCACATGCTTGAACGCGTCCGCTTCGGCAATGTTGCGACCCCCTTCGCCAATGATGACCGCCAGTTCGCCCTCCCAATCCAGCGACTCGGACACATGCGGGCGCACGATCGGCTGGTTGTGTGCCGTTTGCGAACGCCACACACGCAGGAAGATGGGCGGCTCTTCGGACAACTCACGGTGCATGCCAGCAGCCAGCACCTCCTGGTGGTGGTCCATGTAATTGCGCACCGCGCAGATGATTTTTTCCGGACGCGGGATCACCGGCAAATAGGTAATCGCGTCCAGCCGGGCATCCGCAGACAGACCCTGGACATCATGGGCCGCCTGCAAATAGGCACCACTGCCAATGTAGTCCGCCAGCGTGGGGTATTGCGGCATGCGTTTGCCCAGGTCCACCACTCCATCGCCCACCACGGCACCCCAGGTCTCACGACCCTCATTCATAAAAGACAACAGTTTCATGGTTAACTCCCTTGAGGTTGATTAAAGGTTTAATGCCGTCAGCACGTTGTGCTGCGTACTTGAAATGTGATCCTCCAGCAATTGGCAGGCGGTGGGGATGTCACGTTTGATCACCGTCTCCATCAGGCGCCGGTGTTCGGCAGCTTTGCGGCGGTTGGTCTTGCGGTGCCGGGCTGAAAACTGGCGGTAACGCTCCGCCTGATCGAACAGATTGGCACACCATTGCAGCAGGCGCGGCGACTGGCACGCCCCCAGCATGGCCAGGTGGAATGCCCGGTGGGTCGACACCCAGACCTCGTCGAGCACCACCGGTCCATCAGGCAAGGTGCGCTCCAGTTTGTCGAGTTTGTAATGGGCCGCCACCACCGTCGCTTCCCACTCGGCATCACCAGCCTGCATGGCACTTTGCAGGGCCTGCACATCCAGCATGAGGCGCATGCGCGTGATGTCTTGCAAGTCGGCGCGGGAAATGTCGGCGACACGAAAGCCTTTGCGCTCGTCGGCGCGGACCAACCCCTCCTGGCTCAGTTTGCTGAGCGCTTCTCGCAAGGGGCTGCTGGAGAGTCCATAGCGCGTTTGCAAGGCTTCCAGCTTGAGCTTTTGCCCGGGCTCGAACACCCCGAAGGTGACATCCCGACGCAGACTGAGCAACGCCTGTTCGGTCAGGGGCACGGTGGCGTCCAGGCCGACGGATGTATTTGATTGCATGAAAACAATTTTGTGCATTATTTCGAATTTACGCATAGGTATTTACCCGCCATGCCATGCCCCGTACTCACTAAAATCCGGCCACCCACCATCCGGTGCGTGCTCCGGCAACCTCCGCTCACCCCCCATGACCTCCCCTCGATTACCCGTCGCCTTGCTGCAAATGCGCTCGGGCACCGAACCCGAAGCCAATGTGGCGTTTGTGTGCGAGCAGGTGCGTGAAGCAGCCCGCCTGGGGGCGCAACTGGTGGTCACCCCTGAAATGACCACGTCACTCGATCGCCGGCCCGGCATGCTGCTGTCGCGTGCCCGCTTGCAGCAGGAAGACGACAGCGTGAAGGCCTTGTGTGCCCTCGCCCGCGAATGCCGGGTGGATCTGCTCATTGGGTCAATGGCCATCAAGGTGGCTGAGGACCGGTTGGCCAACCGCAGCCTGTACCTCAGCGCCGCGGGCGAGGTGATCGCTCAATACGACAAGATTCACCTCTTTGATGCGGACTTGGGTGAGGGCCAGCGGTACGAGGAGTCAGCCCGCTTTGTGGCCGGTGAACAAGCTGTCCTGGTGCAACGCACCGGCTACAAGGTGGGCATGACGGTGTGCTACGACATGCGCTTTCCCGCGCTGTACCGGGACCTGGCCCTGGCCGGCGCCGACATCCTCAGCGTGCCCTCCTCGTTCACCGTGCCCACGGGCCAGGCACACTGGCACGTGCTGCTGCGCGCGCGCGCCATTGAAACAGGTTGTTTTGTCCTGGCGCCCGCGCAGCACGGCGTGCATGAAGACGGTCGCGAAACCTATGGGCACTCGGTGGTCATCAACCCCTGGGGCGAGGTGCTGTCCGAACGCGCCGAGGCGGCGGGCTTGCTGATGTGCGAACTGGATCTGTCCGAGGTGACCCAGGCGAGAAGACGGCTACCGAGCTTGCAGCATGCCAGGCCCTATCACCGTTGACCCGGTCCGGTGTGGCTCAGCCCCAATTTTCATACAGCCCCAACTTGCGATGCAACGGGGATTCATCCGCCACAAAAACAAAGGTGGGACGGTCTGACTTGAGATTGCGCAGCGTCACGGCTTCATAGCCCGGCGCACAGCAGGTGTCAGCCTCCACCAGGGTGAAGGTGCTGTTGACGATCTGCGCCTGCATCTGCCCTTCGATCACGTGAAACACTTGCGCAGGCGAGCGCGCAGGCAGTCGCAAGGTTTGGCCGGGGCGCAACATGAGCGCATAAAACCCGAGGATATTTTCTGCATCGCCCCCGGTTTCCGGGTTGGTGTAGGTCACCTGGACGTGCTCCAGCAAGGGATCGTCTTCGGCCAGAGATTCCAGCGCAGCCTTGGCATCCGTCCAGGCATAGCGCAGCATCGGATACGCTTTCTTGCTGCGCTCGAAGACATAGGTCGGTACCACGCCAGCACGGGTGTATTGCCGGTCACCACGGCCAGGCATCACCGCCTGACGCGGGCCATTGATGTGGTAACTCGCCTCCATGTAATAGACCAGCGGCAAATCCAGCACATCCAGCCACACCACAGGTTCGGTCCCCTCGTGGCCGTGCTCATGCCACAAGCCAGTGGGCGTGAGGATCAGGTCACCCCGGCTCATCGGGCACTTCTCGCCATCCACCGTGGTGGTGGCGCCCTCACCTTCCACAATCATGCGCACGGCGTTGGGCGTATGGCGATGGCTGGGCGCCCACTCACCGGGCAACAACAGTTGCATGCCCAGGTAAATGGCCGCGCTGGCCTGCATCTTGTCCAGACCATGGCCCGGGTTGGCCAACACCAGCACACGCCGCTCGGCTTTCTCGATGGGGGTGAGTTCGCCCGCCTTCAGCAACAAGGGGCGCAGGGTCTGGTAGGCCCAGTGGGTGGGCTGGGTCTGGCGGGTGGGCACCTTGGGCGGCAACACGCCCCGCAGGCTGGGCCACAACGGCACCAAGTTCAGGCTTTTGAGTTCGTCTCGGTAGTCTTGGGGCAGGTCTTCAAGTCGGCCAAGTTCATTCATGTGGCGTCTCCGGGTTCTGTCAGTGCACGACTGTACGCCAAAGACGACCGGATCAGACCCGATCCCCCGACCATGCTCCAACCAGGACGTTCACATTCTGTTGAACAGACCCAGCTCAGGCCTCGACAAACACCCGGGCTTGCCGGGGTGTCACCACCAGCAGTTCGCCTTCCTTGAACTGCTGATCGGCGAATGATCGGGCTGCAATTTGCGCCTCGATCACGGTGTTGGGATCCAGACCGCTGTCTTCGGTGGGCTGGAGTTCCAGACGGGCAATGGGGCCCACCGAGATGGAGCGGGCCAGCCGAGCCACGATCCCCCCCTGCTGCCCCGGCACATAGCGTTGCACATCCAGGTCATGGGGGCGCACATAGGCAAAGGCCTTGGCGTCCTGCACATGGGTGTGCTCGGGCGTTTGCAAACGAACCGCCTGATGGTCAGCACCGATCTGCATTTCTCCGTCGTGGGCGCGGCCATGAAAGAGATTCACATCGCCCAGGAATCCATAGACAAAGGGGCTGGCCGGGTGATCCCACACCGCCTGTGGCGAACCCACTTGCTCCACCTGGCCCTTGTTCATCAGCACCACCCGATCGGCCACTTCCAGGGCTTCTTCCTGGTCATGGGTAACGAAAATACTGGTGACATGCAACTCATCATGCAAACGACGCAGCCAACGACGCAATTCCTTGCGCACCTTGGCATCCAGCGCCCCAAAGGGCTCATCCAGCAACAGCACCTTGGGCTCCACCGCCAGTGCCCGCGCCAGGGCGATGCGCTGACGCTGTCCGCCTGACAGCTGCGAGGGGTAGCGGTCTGACAGCCAGTCCAGCTGCACCAGACCGAGCAGTTCATGAACCTTGCGGTGAATCTCTGGCTCGCTCGGTCGCTCGGAGCGGGGCTTCACGCGCAGGCCAAAAGCCACGTTTTCAAAGACGGTCATGTGCCTGAACAAGGCGTAGTGCTGGAACACGAATCCCACCTGACGTTCACGCACATGGACGTGGGTGGTGTCCTCGCCGCTGAACAGGATCTGGCCCGCGTCCGCCGACTCCAGTCCCGCGATGATGCGCAACAAGGTGGTCTTGCCACAGCCCGAGGGCCCCAGCAAGGCCACGAGCTCGCCGGACTCGATGTTCAGGTTGATGTCGTTCAGGGCCGTGAAACTGCCGAACTGTTTGTGAATGTGTTGAATTGCGATGCTCATGTCAGCAGTCCATGCAAATAGGCGGGGTCGGTGGCTCGTTCAGCGGCAGGTTGGGGTTCTCTCGTCTCCATCCATTCAATGAGGGATTTGACCAACAGGGTCAGCAAGGCCAGGAGGGTCAACAGGGACGCCACGGCAAAGGCTGCGACCGACTGGTATTCGTTGTAAAGAATTTCCACATGCAAGGGCATGGTGTTGGTGTACCCCCGAATGTGTCCCGACACCACGGAGACCGCCCCAAACTCACCCATGGCGCGTGCATTGCACAGGATGACCCCGTACATCAAGCCCCACTTGATGTTGGGCAACGTGACGTACCAGAAGGTCTGCCAGCCGGTTGCGCCCAGCACGATGGCGGCCTGCTCCTCTTCGGTGCCTTGCGCCTGCATCAAGGGAATCAACTCGCGCGCAATGAACGGAAAGGTCACGAACACCGTGGCCAGCACAATGCCCGGCACGGCAAAGATGACCTTGATGTCGTGTGCGGCGAGCCAGGGACCCAGCCAGCCTTGTGCGCCAAAGATCAACACATAAATCAGACCTGCCACCACAGGGGACACTGAAAAAGGCAAATCCACCAACGTGGTGAGAAGCGCCTTTCCCCTGAAGTCGAATTTGGCGATGGCCCAGGCCGCGGCAATGCCGAACACCAGATTCAGCGGAACGGCGATGGCGGCGGTGAGGAGGGTCAAGCGAATGGCCGCCCACGCATCGGGTTCGTTTAAGGCTTCCAGGTAGGCGTCAACCCCCTTGCGCAAACCTTCCGTGAACACGACCGCCAGCGGCAACACCAAGAACAGGAACATGAAGCCGAGCGCCAGGCTGAGCAACACCCAGCGCACCCAGGCCGGCTCGGTGGTGCCGGCATGCACCCGTCTGGGCGCCGACCGCTGGGAGGGAAGTGCGCCACTCATACGGGAGCTCCCGAGCGCTGACGCTGCCAGGCCTGTAGTGCATTGATGAACAGCAGCAAGACAAAGGAAATCCCCAGCATCACCACCGCCACTGCCGTGGCCCCCGCATAGTCGTATTGCTCCAGTTTCCCGATGATGATGAGCGGCGTGATCTCCGAGACCATGGGCATGTTCCCGGCAATGAAGATCACCGAGCCATACTCACCCACCGCACGGGCAAAGGCCATGGCAAAGCCCGTGAGCAAGGCCGGGAAAATGGCGGGGAGAATCACCCGGCTGAAAGTCTGCCAACGGGTTGCGCCCAGGCAAGTTGCCGCTTCTTCCAGTTCCTGCTCAGTGTCCTCGAGCACGGGCTGCACCGTTCGCACCACAAAGGGCAAGCCGATGAAAATGAGGGCGATCACCACACCGTTGGGGTTGAAGGCCAGCTGAATGCCCAGCGGCTCCAGGACCTGCCCCACCCAGCCGTTACCGGCCAGCAAGGCCGTGAGCGAGATGCCTGCCACCGCCGTGGGCAATGCAAACGGCAAATCCACCAGGGCATCCACCACTTTCTTGCCGACAAATTCATAGCGGACCAGCACCCAGGCCACCAGCAACCCGAAGACCACATTCACCAGCGCGGCCAGGAACGACGCACCAAAGGTGAGCCGGTAGGAGGCCATCACCCGCTCTCCCGTCACGGCGTCCCAGAACTGGGGCCAGGTCAAGGTGAACGTCTTGAACAACAGGGCGGACAGGGGGATCAGCACAATCAGGCTGAGGTACAGCACGGTGATGCCGAGGGCCAAATTGAATCCTGGCAGGACGCGGTGCGGCCTGACACGACCCGAAGTCGCCGTGGAAAGTGACGGGAAATGCATGGGAGGGATTGTGCGGAGTCAGGCTTCAGAAGCAAACGAATATTCCATTGTTTGCTTATGCGCAAAATGTCTATGGAGCCCGCAGTCCACACCTGCAAGGGCTATTTTTTCAAGTAAATCTGATCGAAGCTACCGCCATCCGCAAAGTGCGCGGGCGTGGCTTTGCTCCATCCGCCAAAGGCCTGATCGATGGTGACCAGTTTCAGTGCCGGAAATTGCTTGGCATATTTCGCCTGCGCCTTGGCTGAGACCGGCCGGTAGAAATTCTTGCCGGCGATGTCCTGCCCTTCGTCACTGTAGAGGTATTCCAGATAAGCGGTGGCCAGGGCTCGCGTGCCTTTTTTGTCGACGTTCTTGTCAACCACCGTGACCGCTGGCTCGGCCAGAATGGACAAGGAGGGATAGACCACGTCAAACTTGGCGGAAAACTCTTTTTCCAGCAAGTAGGCCTCGTTTTCCCAGGCGATCAGCACATCCCCCTGGGCCCGCTGTGCAAAGGTGATGGTGGAGCCACGCGCCCCGGTGTCCAGCACCGGCACGTTCTCGAAGAGTTTCTTCACAAACTCACGGGCTTTGGCGTCCCCACCGTATTTTCTTTTGGCGAACTCCCAGGCCGCCAGGTAATTCCAGCGCGCACCTCCTGAGGTTTTGGGGTTCGGGGTGATGACCTTCACGCCAGGCTTGATCAAATCATCCCAGTCGCGAATGCCTTTGGGATTGCCCTCTCGCACCACCAGCACGATGGTCGAGGTGTAGGGCGAACTGTTGTGGGTCAAACGCTTTTGCCAGTCTTTGGCAACCAGGTTGCCTTGCTCAAACAAGGCATCGGTGTCACCAGCCAGTGCCAGCGTCGCCACATCGGCATCCAGCCCGTCAATGATGGAGCGCGCTTGCTTGCCGGACCCGCCATGGGACTGCTTGATGCTGATGTCCTGCCCGGTCTTGACTTTCCAGTGCTTGGCGAAGGCCTGGTTGAACTCGGCGTACAACTCCCGCGTGGGGTCATAGGAAACATTGAGCAAGCTGGTTTGAGCCCCGGCCCCCAACGTGGTCGACACGATGGCCGCGATCAGCCAGCCCCGCACAAGTCGATCAAACTTCAACATCCATCTCTCCTGAACGAACGCAAACAAGCGTTGAAGGAGCGGATTCTGTCGCCGAGTCTTTAAAACTCAAACGACTGTTTTGATATTTCCAAATAAGTTAAGCCCATATAGCCCTGCTGGGGGCACAGGGCTTGAAGCGACGGGGCCGGGCTCAATCCAGCTTGATGCGCGACTCGTCAATCACCCGGCTATACCGGTTGTACTCCTGCTGGATGTGCGTCCCAAAAGCCTGCGGCCCCAGGAAGGCAGGGAACATGCCGCCGCCCACCAGTTTGCTGCGCACCTCGGCCTCGGCGAGACTCGCACGCAAATCCTCAGCAATTTTGTTCACGACATCGTGGGGGGTGCCCGCGGGTGCCGCCAATCCAAACCAGACCACCGCCTCGTAGTCCTTGACACCCTGCTCAATCACCGTGGGGAGTTGGGGCAGGCTATCCAGTCGCTCCCGGGTGGTGATCGCCAGGGGGCGCAGCTTGCCCGACTCCAGCATGGACGCCACCTCGTTGAGGTTGGTCAGCACCATGGTCACATGGTTGCCCAGCACGGCGTTGGCGGCCAATCCGCCGCCCGTGAAGGCCGCGTAGGTGAAGTCGGTGCCCGTCTGGCGCTTCAAGGCTTCGCCGGCAATGTGCTGTGTCGTGGCAGGTCCCACCGTGGAATAGGACAACACGCCGGGTCTGGATTTGGCATCGGTCAACAGTTCATTGAGGGTGCGATAGGAACTGGCGCTGTTGACGGCAATGATTTGCGGCGAATGCGCCAGTTGGGCCACCGGATCAAAAGCACGCAGACCGTCATACGGCAAGTTGGTGCGTAATTTCGCATTGATGGGCAGACTGTTGGCCACCACCAGCAAGGTGTAGCCGTCTGCAGGGGCCTTGGCCACCAGGGCCCCGGCAATCACCGTACCGCCCCCCGGGCGGTTGTCCACCACGATGGACTGCCCCCAACGCTTGGACAGGCTTTGGCTGATGACACGCACCAGGGTATCGGCGGAACCGCCGGCCGGAAACGGCACCACGATGCGCACGGGCTTGGAGGGAAACGCCTGGGCTTGCGCCTGCCCCCACCCCACAGCCAGCGCCAGGGCAGCACCCCCCATCCATTGCATCAAGCGGCCGAAGGAAGGCTGGGGCATGGTCATTTCTCCATTTGAGGTTGAATCAAGGGCGTCATGGCGGAAAAATCCGGCATGGCGCTGCTGGCGAAGCCCACCTGATCAAGGCTGGCGATCTCCAGTCGCCCATCACGAATGCGCAACCGTGTGGCGCCGTGGCTGTGCTCGTACACATCCGGGTGGGCCTGCAAAAATGCCTGCTGCTCATGGGCAGGCCGACTGGCCATGCCATTCACATAATGGTGCCCGTTGCGCTCCACATGGGTGATGCCAAGGATATTGACCAAGGCCAGGTCCTGCTGCACCGACAAACCCGCCTGCACGGTGAGGTCCTCGCCCGACATGAAATAGCGGTGAGTGCCTTCCTGGTTCCAGGCGGCACAGCGGCCTGCATTCAGGAGCGACCGGTACACCCCCTTGCAGGTCTTACTGGAGATGCCGCTGTAGCCGCATGCTCGGGCACGAACGAAGGCGTCGAGTTCGCCATCGGATTCGTCGATGATCACCGGCCAACCCAGATCCGTGTGGCGAAGGTCGGTGTTCAGTGCGTTTTGCCGGGTCACCGGTTGCTCAATGAAGAGAATGCTCGCATTGAGCCGTTGCAGCGCTGGCGTGGCGCGCATGGCTTGCAACAATTCCAGCAATGCAGGCGCGTCGGGGTATTGCTCATTGCCGTCCAGCGATACCTGGTAGGGGTGCGGCAAGGTATCCAGCACCTCGGCAATGCGGGTCAACCGCTGGACATCGGCCTGCAACTGCCCCCCCACCTTGAGCTTGAAATAGTGGTGGCCGTAGTGTTGCACCACCTGCTCCAGCGATTCCGGCAGACCATCGCCCACGGGTTCGGTGAGCTCATCGGTTCGAATGGCATCGACCATGCCCACCGTGTGACGGGCATGCAGGTGCTCGGCCGGGTGAAGCGTGGCCAGAAAGTGGTTCCAGTCGATCCCCGCAAATTCGGCCATCGAGGCATCCAGACCGAAGAGGTTGGTCTGCACCGCCCGGTAAAAGGAGGTCTGTTGCAGGCGGCACAAGGCATCCATCACGGCCCGGTCGACCAGGGCGGGTCCGTAGTTGGCGAGCAAGGGGTTATGTCCGCGCTTGGCGCACACCTTCAGATGGGCGTGATGGTGCCGCGCAAAGTGTCCAAACGCCGTGGTGGCACCGGGTTCCGAGAGATACGCTTGTCTGGCCAGGTGCAGGACATCACGCTCCTGGTTGAAGTTGTCTTCGTCGCTCAGGGATGTATTCTTATCGAACCATTTGGGCACGATCATTTCCGCGCTGGCACCCCAGCTGGAATGACCGTCGGGGGTTTCAATGCGGACCCGGACCGTGGCCTGGTGACAGCGCCTCAGGGTCACCACGCCAAAGCGAAACGGCATGCGCAACACCACCGGGTGCTCCAGCAATTCCACCTCGGCAATCTTGAAGACGGGTCTCATGTCAGCGCTTCCAGCAAGCCACGCACATAGCCGACGGACCAGGCGGCACAACCCGGCCCATCGGGGACATAGACGAAGGGCTCCATGGCCACCACGCCGCTGTAGCCCTGGGACTGCAAGGCCTGCAGGATGGGCGCAAACCGCATGTCGCCCTGCCCGGGTGCACGGCGGTTGGGGTCATTGAGTTGCACATGGGCCAGAAGACCGGTGGGCATCCAACGCGCAATCAGGGTGGCGATGTCGTCCGGCTCGGCACGTCCGGCCGAACTGGTGTCCAGCATGGTCTTGAGCGCCGGATGGCCCACGTCGCGTACCACCGCGGCGGCCTGCTCCAGGGTGTTGATCAGCGGGGTTTGGTCTGATGACAGGGGTTCAATGCAGTAGGTCACCCCACAGCGGCCCGCCGCTTCTGCCGCCAGCGCCCAGGCCTGCGTGGCGCGCTGCAGCGCATCCGCCGGTGATTGCCCGGGCCACAGCTGACGCTGCCCGGGCGAGCCATGCACCAGATAGGTCCCGCCCACGTCGGCGCACACCTCGCACAGATGCTGCATCAGATCCACCGTGCGTTGCCACACCCCGGCATCCGGTGACGTGATGGACAAGCCCTCCGGCTTCACCAGCAGCCAGTGCAGTCCGGTGATAGCCATGTCATGCTGCTGCGCCGTGGCACGCACAGCACGGGCTTGCGCTGGCGTCATCGACTGCGGCGCATCGCACACGGTGAATGGGGCCAGCTCCAGCCCGTCATAGCCCAGTAGACGCGCCAGCACGCACTGCTGTTCGAACGGCAGGGGCGCCAGCACTTCGTTGCACAAAGCCAGTTTCAAGGCATCGCTCCTATGCTGAAGACTTCTTGCTGAAGCTCAACCAACCCATGCTGACTCGCCACCAACGCGTCAGGCGCTGGTTGATGGCCGGCACATACATCAGCATGGTGATGACGGTGACCGCAGCCAGCATGGCGCAGATGGGTCGTGTGAAGAACGGCTCGAGGCTGCCGTCGGACAACACCAGGCCGCGTCGAAGACTTTTATCCAGCAATTCGCCGAGCACCAGTCCCAGCACGAAGGGGGCCATTTCATAGCCGCGGCGCTTGAGGAAGAAGGCACCGATACCGATGACCACCATGCAATACACATCAAACAGGCGCGAGGCAATGGCGAATGAGCCCACCGTGCACAGCACAAAGATGATGGGCATGAGCACGGTGCGGCGGATGCGCAGCACATGCAGCAGGGGGCGCACCCCAAACAGGCCGAACAACAGAATGCTGAACGTGGCCATGGTGGTCATGGCCACCACGTCATACACAAACTGCGGCGTCTTGATCATCAGCATGGGACCCGGCTGGATGCCGTGGATGATCATGGCCGCCATCAGCACGGCCGCTGGCGCAGAGCCCGGGATGCCCAGGGCCAGCGCGGGGATGATGCCCCCCGGAATGGCTGACATGTCGCCGGTTTCAGCGGCCATCAAGCCATCGATCGAGCCTTTGCCGAATTTCTCTTTTTCAGGGCTGACCGCTTTGGCCGCGGCGTAGGACATCCAGGCACCGGAATCTTCGCCAATGCCCGGCAGGATGCCGGTCACCACACCGATCACGCCCGAGCGGATCACCGTGCGCCAGTACTGGAACACTTCCTTGAAGCGCGGCAGGATGGAGTCGCGCATCTGCACCAGGCTGCGTTCGACCGGATCAGACAAGGTGCTGAGCACTTCGGCAAAGCCGAAGGCGCCAATCAGCGCCGGGATCAGCGCGATACCCCCCGACAACTCGTCCCAGCCCCAGGTGAAGCGGTCGTAGGCGTACAGACCTTCCTGACCGATTTGGGCCACGAGCAAGCCCAGGCAACCCATGATCCAACCCTTGATGGGATCTTCGCCGACGATGCTGCCGGACATGGCCACGCCAAAGAGGGCCAGCCAGAAAAACTCGAAGGCGCCGAAGGACAGCGCAATTTCAGCCAGTGCCGGTGTGAAGGCCGCCAGGCACAACACCCCGAACAGGGTGCCGGTGAAGGCCCCCGAGGTGGCAATGCCAATGGCCCGGCCCGCCTGCCCTTGCAGAGCCAAGGCATAACCATCGGCACAGGAGGCCGCATTGGCCGCCGTGCCCGGGATGTTGAGCAAGATGGCACTGCGGCTGCCGCCATACAGCGTGCCCACGTAAGCACAAATCAGGATCAGGATGGCGTCGTTGGGCGCCATCTTGATGGTGAGCGTGGTCAGCAAGGCAATGCACAGCGTGGCGGACAAGCCCGGCATGCAGCCCACCAGAATGCCCAGAAATGCGCCGCCCAGTCCATACATCAGTGACGCAGGATTGAGAAAGCTGAGATAGGACTGTCCCAGCAAGGCCAAGCCGTCAAGCATGTGCGGTTCTCTTTCTGTTCAAGGCAGGCGCACCAGGAAAAATTCCTGGAACACCAGGGTGATGACCCAACCGGCGATGACCCCAATCAGCAACGCCTTGATCAACACGCGGGGCACACTGAGTTCGGTCTTGGGATGCAACAACCCGATGGTCACCGTGAGGAAAATGGCCGCAGCTGCCCAAAAGGGCAGCCCCCGTCCGACCAGCCCACCGGTGAACCCCACACACAAGGCCAACACCAAGCCAATGCGCAGCTGGGCGCTGGACGACTGGGCCTCGGGGTCCGGGGGTGTGACGGCCACGGCTTCGCGCATCCGGCCCCAGGAACGCAACATCAGCAGGGCCCCGAAAAATATCAGGGCCACGCCCAGCAAACCCGGTAACAAACCGGGCACCGTGAAGGGGTTGGCGCCCTGGTTTTCCAGCCTGTCCATGCGCCAGGATTCAATGAGCGTTCCCCCGCCCAACAGCATCCAGAACACGGCATGGCGCATGTCCTGCCGGGGGGAGAACACCCTGGCCGGCGCATGCGGCAGCAGCGAGGCCTCCTCCCCCTGGAGCTCAGTCCCTGATGTGTGTTGCGTCATGTCCTGCCCCCGGGATCAAGGACGTGCCACACCTACCGTGTCAGGAGACACCTTGGCTTTGCCACTGTCAAACAGCAACCAGGCATTGGCCTGCACCGCCGGCATCACGGCCTGCGCGGCCTGGGTTCCCTGGTAAGGCGCGAACAAGGCACCCCGGCTGGTGGCATATTTTTTCAGCGCATCGCTCTTGCTGATCTGCTCCGTCCAGATTTTTTCCAGGGTCTTCACCACGTCATCCGGTACGCCGTTGGGCACAAAAATACCGAAGTGGTTGGCCGGCGCCTTGAAGCCTGGCAGCGTGATGCTCAAGGGCTCGATGGTGCCAAATCCTTCCAGGTCCAGGGCCTTGTCCGATACCGTGGCCAGCGGGCGGATCCGCTTGCCGCGGATCATGTCCGCTTGTTCCACCGCCAGTTGGGTGGTGACTTCGGTTTCACCGGCCACCGTGGCGACCACCGCAGGGTTGCCTCCGTCGTAGGTCACATGGCGGTACTTCACCCCCGTGTTCTTGGCGATCAACTCCATGGCGTTGTGCCCGGCCGAGGTCACGCCTGCGGTCGCTACCGTCACCTGCCCTGGCTTGGCCTTCATGGCGTCCAGCAGATCCTTGGCGTTTTTGTAGGAGGTGTTGGGGTTCACACCCACGACCTGCACGTTGGCCACGTTGAGGAACAGATGCCAGTCACTGATCCGGGTCTTGAGCATGCCCAGCGTTTCGTAACTGCCCAGATCCTGGGCGGCCCCTGCGGTCCAGGTGTACCCGTCCTTGGGGGCATCGAGTGCGCTCTTGGTGCCGATGGATCCCGATGCACCGGGCTGATTCACGATCACCACTTTCTGTCCCAGGGCCTTCTCCACCTCGGCGGCGGTGACCCGCGTGACCTGGTCGGTTGAACCACCCGCTGCCCAGGGCACGATGATGGTGATCGGCCGCGTGGGCTTCCAGTTCTGGGCTTGAACGCCGCCCAGAGAACCGATGCCCAACGCCAAGGCCAGCGCTTGAATGAGGTGTCGTTTTTGCATGTCAGTCTCCTTGTGTGTGAATCGTGATTGAAACTCGTGAAATGGGGTGTCGCCAAGGGGCATCCGGTTGGATGGACGCTGGGCAGGTCAATTCAGCCACCGTGCCAGGTGTTCCCGAACAAAGTTGTCGTCGGTCAATTCGGGATGATCGCGCGTGACCCGGTCAAGCGCCTCGGCCTGGCCCGGGCTCAAACCCTCTTGTGGATCCAGGCACCAGATGCCGTCGAACAGGCCTTGTCGGCGCAATATTTCATGGCAGCCGGCGATGCACCCCGCGAAGTCATGGTCCACATCGAACAGCGCACTGTTGCAGTCCGTGACCGCCGCATCAAGTGCCAGCATGTCAGATGAAACGGTGGGCAAGGTCGCCGCATCCCGGCATTGCTGAAAAACGCGAACCGCCTGCTGCGTCCAGACACTCCAGTGACCCAGCAAGCCTCCGCGGACGCGAACCGTGACGGGCTGTCCCTGTCGCTGCACCACATACGGCGTGAGCAAATCCAGCACAATGTGGTCATCGTTGCCCGTGTAGAGGGTGATGCGATGCTCAGCCTGTGCCGCGACCACACCGCGCACCACATCCAGCGTGCGATAACGGTTGAACGGCGCCATCTTGATCGCCACCACCTGCTCGATTCGGGCAAAGGCTTCCCAGAACCCGGCATCCAGCACGCGCCCCCCCACGGCGGGCTGCAGGTAAAAACCCACCAGCGGAATCTCACTCGCCACCGAGCGGCAATGCGCCAACAACTCGTCGGTACTGGCCGAGCGCAAGGCCCCCAGACTGAGCAGTCCCGCGTCATACCCCAGGCTGCGTGCCAGACGGGCTTCGGCACACGCTTGCGCGGTGCCTCCGGCCAGGCCGGCCACCATGGCAATGGGTCGCTGCCCCCCCAAAGGCACCCAGTTGCGCGCGGTGTCCATGGCCAGCTCGAGCACACGGGGATACAACCCGCACTCGCGAATGGCAAATTGTGTGGAGTGAACCCCCACCGCCAGACCACCGGCACCCGCGTCCAGGTAGTAGCGGCTCAAGGCGCGCTGACGACGCTCATCGAGTTGGCGATTCGCGTCCAGCGCCAGCAAGTGCGCAGGGATCACGGCGCCTTGACGCAACACGTCGAGTGAGGTTTCAGTAGTGGCCATCACGCACTTCAAAATGGGTCGGTTTGCCCAGGCTGCGGTGTCCCTGTGACACCCAGGCGGCGGTCCAGTCCAGCATCTGCGCCAAGGACACTTGCGGCGTGCCCCACCAGGCGTCCGCCTTGGCACAGTCCACCAGCCATGCCGTGGCCGCAGGCGCTCCGGTGAACGACACCGCTCGATCCAGTCGTTGTCCCAGGCCCAGCGCCGCTTCGCGAATATCCACCATCGGGCCACTGAGGTTCAAGGCCGATGCTGGCGCCGTGCAGTGGGCCAAGGCCAGCAAGGCGCGCTCATTCGCCTCGCCCTGCCAGATCAGGTTGGCATGGCCCATCGCGAGCGGAACAGGCTGTCGGTTCCAGATGGTTTGTGCCAGGTCGTGCAACACCCCATAGCGCATGTCAATGGCATAGGACAAACGCAGCAAGCACCCCGGGGTTGCATGCAGATGCGAGAAGTGTTCAAACATGCGCTCGCGTGCCACACAGGAATTGGCGTATTCGCCCACAGGGGTGAGCGGCCAGGTCTCGGGCGCGCCCGGGCCGTCCACCGGGGCAAACGGGTACACACATGCGGTGGAAAAAGCCACGATGCGTGAGCGGCGATAGCGCTCGGCCACCAGCGCCGGCACATGGGCGTTCATGGCCCAGGTCAACCACTCGCTGCCGGATGAACCAAACTTGCGTCCCGCCATGAAGACCACCAGCGGCGCATCCGGCAAAGCGGCGACGGCGTCGGGTGACAACAAATCCGCTTCGAGGCATTCCACACCACAGGACTCGAGCGAAGCGCGCAGACTCTGCTCACTGAATCGAGCCACCCCCATCACGCGCTTGTCCGGGGCTGCGCGCTTGGCCATGCGCGCCAGGGTCGGTCCCATCTTGCCACCCACGCCCAGAATGATCAAATCGCCGGGCAGTTGCCGCAGCGTGTTGATCAGCACGGTCGAGGGGCGCGACATCACCTCTTCCAGATCGGATTCGTCTGCAAAGGATGAAGGAAGTGAAGCGTTCACCGGACTGACCTGGTGGGTGACATCAGCACGGGCAGGCTCTGAGGCAAGCACATAGGACGTCTGGACTCAGAAAAACTGGTTGGGCTTGAGAAAGAAGCCCAGGACCAGGGCGCCGTGGGGGGCATGCGCGGTGTGCCGACTGCCGGCAGGCCGCCAGACATAGTTACCAGCGGTGACTTCACCTTCATGGTCCACCAGACTGCCCTGGAGCACCCAACTCTGCTCGAGCTGGGTGTGCTCATGGTCGGTCAGGACCGCACCGGGCGCCATCTCCGTCAACACGGTGTGCAGGCCCGAGTCGGGATCTTCCATCAGCACCTTGATGCGAATGCCGGGAAACCGGGTGTCCTGCCAGGGCAGATCGTCCACCTGGACATAGCGGGAGGACAGCGAGGCCAGGGAAGCATGCAGGGCTTGCAGACCGGGGGTTTGGATGGACACGGGAACGTCCCCTTTCATTCACAGAACCCGGTAGATCCTAACCAACTGGTTACTTAATGCAAGTCCAGGAAAATCAGGGTTCACCCTGTAAGCGGTTCTTCCTACGCCGTGCTGAACGGCATCACCGTGGCTGAGCCCGTCGGCGCGTCACGGCGCCTTGGCATCCACCAGGATAAACGCCACCCGCGCCGGCTTGCCCGAGCGGTTGGCCCAGGCGTGGTTCGTGCCCCGCTGAATCAGCACATCGCTGGCACGCAGCACGGTTTCATCCTTGTCCATGATGGCCACGATCTCGCCCTCCAGCACAATGGCGTAGTCCACCGTGGCCGTGCGGTGCATGCCCGGGTGTTGACCCGGTTGGGGGGCATGATGCGCGTCCCGGTACATGCTGCCGAACGTGGCCTCCAGCATGCGGGCGAGTGCTTGAGGATCCTGGGGCTCCGGGGGAAAGTCGATGATGCGCAGCACCGTGCCACCCGCCGGTGGCGAAACCCCCTGGTGTTGTGCGATCTGGTCCGGTGCACTCACTGACGAGGGGGTGGCTCCGGTACGCCACAAATTGCTGACCCGATAGCCGGGACGCTCAGGCACCACTCGGATGGCCGGAGAGGGGCCGTCCTGGATGATGGAGGACTGGCCCGAGGCGTCGTCACCCGTGAGCACGCGTCGAATGGGCGGGAGGTTCATGTCAGTTTTTTTCCAGATTCAGGCGGGGGATCAGATCGGCGTGCAGCCGATAGGTCTTTTGAATGCGCTCCTTGAACTGTGCAGCGGTCAGGAAGGCCGGTACCTGTTGCAAGGACTGTGCAGATTGCTTGAACCCCTCAGACTCCAGCACCTTCTGACACAGGGTTTGCAGTCGAGCGAGTGTCTCGGGCGGTGTGCCCGCTGGCGCATACACCCCATTCAGCCCGGGAATGACCGAGGGGTAACCCAGCTCGGTGAGTGAAGGCACCTCGGGCATGGCAGGATGCCGTTTGTCCGAGAGCACGGCCAACACGCGCAGGCCTTTGCCCTTGATGGAGGACAGCGCCGGGGCCGCAGCGTCGAGCTGCCCGCCCAGGAGTTGAGGCAGCATCGGACCATCACCCTTGAAGGGAATCCCGTTGAGTTCGATGCCGAGCTCTTTTTCGACCGCGGCCACACCCAGGTGCGGCACCGATCCGTTGCCGGCATGGCCGTAAGAGATCGTCCCCGGTGCTGCCTTGGCACGGGCCACCAGTTCCTGCATCGTCTTGATGGGGGATTCCGGTCGGACCGCCAGGGTGAAGACGTTTTCAAACACCTGACACACCGGCTCGACCTGGTCGTGGCGAAACGGCATGGTCTTCATCAGGAACGGGGAATTGGTCAAGGCCGATGCCGGGGAGAACACCAGGGTCTGTCCATCCGGGGCGGCACGCGTCAAGGCGGTGAAGCCAATCGTGCCGGCGCCACCATCACGGTTGACCACCACCCAATTTTGTCCGGTGATCTGCGAAGCCTCACGTGCAAAGGCGCGGCCGATGGCATCCACTCCGCCACCAGCAGCATACGGCAGGATGACTTCCACGTTGCGCTTGTCCTGCGCCGTCACGCCCGTGACGCCGCACAGGATCAGCAAACTCATCAAGGTATGTTTCATGGTCATCACGCTGTGATCAAAGTCGAAATTGTTCCAGCAGGAAGGTCAGCTATGCAGATCGAGGAAGCAGGCTCCACCCGTCGTGAAGGACTCAGTCACGACTCGTGATCACGCGCAGCGTCGATGAGCACAAATGCAATCCGGGCAGGCTTGCCAGAGCGGTTGGCCCAGGCGTGGTTGGTGCCGCGCTGGATCAGGATGTCGCCGGCACGCAGAATGGTCTCCTCACCCTCCATGATCGCGGTGATCTCCCCGGCCAGCATGATGGCGTAATCAATGGTGTCTGTTTTGTGCATGCCGGGATGGTCATGCGGCTTGAGGGTGTGGTCCGCATCCGGAAACAGACTCGCAAAGGTGGCAGCCTGCATGCGCTGCACTTCTTCCGGGTTGGTCGGCTCGGGCGGATAGTCAATGACGCGCACCACAGTGCCCCGAGTGGGCGGCAACACACCTTGTTGGTCGAGGATGCTGTCGGGGGCATGGATGCCCGATGGTGAAGCACCCGTTCGCCAGACGTTGGTCACGCGGTACCCCGGGCGAGCCGGGACCACCTTGACAGCGGGAGACGGCGCATCCTCCACGAAAATGGCCCGGCCTTGCGCATCTTCACCGGTCACCACGCGCCGCACGGGCGGAAACAATTCACTCATCTTCAGGTCTCCTGCTCAGAACCGGGTTGAATCGGGGACTCATTCGGCTTTGACGCCGGTTTCACGCACCACCGTGCCCCACTTGGTAATTTCCTGCTTGATGTAGCGCGCAAAGGACTCGGGGCTACCTCCCACCGGGTCAAACCCCAGGGCGGCCAACTGCTCGCGCACAGCGGACTGCTGCAACAGCGATTCAATGTCGGCATGGATGCGGGTCACCACGGCTTTGGGCGTGCCGGTCGGCACAAACACCCCCACCCAGGTGTAGTCCTCAAACCCGGCAAAGCCTGACTCAGCCACCGTGGGCACTTCAGGCAGGGCACCGGTGCGTTTGACGCTGGTCACCGCCAGGCCCTGCAGCTTGCCCCCTTTGATCAGCGACACCGCTGCGGGCATGGCCACGCTGGCAAACTGAATCTCACCGGTCAGCGCTCCATTCAATGCCGGGCCTGCGCCCTTGTAAGGGGCATGCAGGATGGGCGTCCTGGCCAGCACCTTGAACAAGTACTCGGCCGACAGGTGCGGGGTGGTCCCGGCACCCGGTGAGCCGTAACTCATCTTCCCCGACTTGGCCGCCTCCAGCGCTTCGCGCAGGTTTTTGGCCTGCAGGGAGGTCCCCGCAACAATGATGTTGGGGCTGTTGGCCACGTTGACCACGCCCACCAGGTCTTTTTCGAGGTTGTAGCCGGCCGTGGGGTACAGGCTGGCGTTAACGGCCATCGAGCTGGTGTTGATGAGGACGGTGTAGCCGTCCGGCGCAGACTTGGCCACTTGCGCACTGCCCACATTCCCACTCGCTCCTGCCCGGTTCTCCACCACCACGGGTTGTTTCCACAGGTCCGAGAGCTTTTCGCTGAGCAAACGCGCAATGATGTCGGTCGGCCCCCCGGGCGCATAGGGCACCACGAACCGCACCGGTTTGTCGGGAAAGGACTGGGCCCCCACGGACGTGCCGATCAGGGCGGCCAGCACGCACATCATCACGCGGCGCAAGAATTTCATGATCACCTCAATTCACCACACGACCACGGCAACTGCCGAATCCGATGGACACAAAGCCAGGGGCCTCGCATCGGGCCTGAAAGCACACCTCGTCCCCGGCGTGCAGATACTGACGTTGTTCACCGGTGGGCAGTTCAACGGGTTGCCGACCATCCAGGGTGATTTCTTTCATGCAGCCCAACTCGTCCTGAACGGGGCCTGACACCGTGCCACTGCCGAACAAATCGCCGGGCACGATGTTGCAACCATTGCTCGTCTGGTGCGCCAGCATTTGGAAAATGGTCCAGTACTGGTCTTTGAATCGCGGACGACTGATGACGTGGGGAGCCAGACCCTGCTCGCGCATGGCCGGACTCAGCAGGCTGATGTCCAGTTTCAGGTCAATGCCGCCCCAACGCCGATCTGTCTCGTGGTTCAAGTACGGCAGGAGTGCGGGTGCATCATCGCCACGGGAAGCCGCCGGCACCCGGAATGGCGCCAGCGCCTCGAGGGTCACCACCCAGGGCGACAAGGTGCTCATGAAGCTTTTGGCCAGGAACGGCCCCAGCGGCAGGCTCTCCCAGGTTTGCATGTCACGCGCCGACCAGTCGTTCAGCAAGGACAGGCCAAAAACATGTTGCGCCGCGTTTTCAAGCGCCACGGTGCTCCCCAGTGAACTTCCCTGCCCCACATAAAAACCCACCTCGCACTCAAAGTCCAGGCACTGGCTGGGTTCATAACGCGGAAGCGATTCACCAGCGGGCTTGATTTGACCCGAAGGACGGATACACGGCGTGTCACTCACCACCAGGGATGACACCCGGCTGTGATAAGCGACAGGCAAATGCTTGAAGTTGGGCAGCAGCGGATTGTCGGGACGCGACAGCCGCCCTGAGTTGGTGGCGTGGTGGATCGAGGTGAAAAAGTCGCTGAAGTCACCCACCTGTGCGGGCAAGGTCATGGTCATTTGTGTCAAGGGCGCGAGGCACTGCGCCAGTTTGTCCTGATGCGGCGAGTCCGAACTCAGCAAGGCTGACAAGGCGTGACGCAAGGCCGAGGCATGCGGCGCTCCCAACCCCATCAAGTCGTTCAAACGTCCGCTGCGACACGATTCGGCCGCCTCGGCGGACAGCCCTTGGAACAGGCCCAGGTCCAGCACATGACAGATATCCAGCACGTGGTCACCAATGGCCGTGAGCACCCGACGTGGGCCCGTTGTGCCATGGATCCCCACGCCCAGGGGCAGGTTCTGAATGGGAAACTCGGTGTCGGCTCGGTTGGCGCTCGCCACCCAGCTGCGCAGGGCGGGGTTATGGGTCGGGTTGATCAGGCTCATCGGGGCATCGTAGGTGTGGACCTGGAGACCGTCAACACACAATCGACAGAAGGCGTCGCCAAGTTGATTCGCGCGGCATCACCTGGCGCCACCCGGCGTCAATCCCCGACGATCTTGCGCTCACGGATGATGGCACCAAAACGTGCCGAGTCCTCGCTGGCTTTGGCGGCAAATTCGGCCGCACTGATCGCCAGCGATTCACCACCCAGGGCCTGGATGCGTTCGCGCACCGCCGGCAAACCCAGCGTGCGGTTGATTTCCCGGTTCAGCCGGCTCACCACGTCGGCCGGCGTGCCCGCAGGGGCGTAGAAGCCAAACACGGTGTCGGCATCAAAGCCTTTGAGACCGGCCTCGTCCAGGGTGGGCACTTGCGGGAACAGGGGCGAACGTTTGGGGCTGCCCACCGCCAACAGCTTCAACTTGCCCGCGCGGACCTGGTTCAGGCCAATGCCCGGATCAAAATAAAAATCCAGCTGCCCCGCCAGCAAATCCTGCAATGCGGGCGCCGCGCCGCGGTAAGGCACATGCACGGCAAACAGACCCGCCTGGCTCTTCATCATCTCGGCGGCCAGGTGAGGAGAGCTGCCGTTACCCGCCGACCCAAAGGTGAGCTGGCCCGGGTTGGCTTTGGCATAAGCCAGAAACTGCTGCACGTTGTCCACGGGCAGTGAGGGCTTGACCACCAGGAACACCAGCACGCGCGCGGCTGCCGCCACCGGCGTCAGATCCTTGGCCGGATCAAAGGACATGCGGGCATAGATGTGCGGATTGACGGACACCATGCCCCCTGAACTCATGAGCAGGGTGTAGCCATCGGCCGCAGACTTGGCCACCACCTCTCCGCCCAGATTGCCATTGGCGCCGGCGCGGTTTTCAATGACAACCGGTTGACCCAGGGACTCGGACAGGGGTTGCCCGATGACCCTGGCAATCTGATCCGCCGCGCCACCCGGTGGGAAGTTGACCACCACCCGGATGGGCTTGGCAGGCCAGGTCTGCGCCAGTGAGACCGTGGCCAACAGGCCCAACAGGCTGGCCAGTGCGACGCGGCGTATCAATCGGCAATCGGACATGAATATCTCCTGAGGAATCGATGTCGAATTATGCGACCGAGCCCACGGGGTCCCGCATGAACTGCTCCATCAGCGTCACCAGGAATGCAGGCGTTTCCACCATGGGGTAATGGCCTGAATTGGGCAGCAACTCGATGTGTACATGCGGATACAACTGGGGATACACGGCCCGGACCATGTCTTCGCTCACGCCACCATCATGCTCTCCCACCAACACCAGCAGCGGGGCCTTGAGTTCGCCAGCGCGGCTCGAAAAATCGGTCGCGGTGAAGGCCTTGAGGTAGTGGCCAAACACGTCCGGGGACACGGTGGATCGCATGTGTTGCAGCACGCGCAACGTCATCGTGGGCGTGAGACGCTGACCCAATGAGGTGGCAATCACACCGCAGGCCGCTTCGTCGTTGTGGGCTGCCGCCTCGAAAAACGCCAGCACATCCGGTGGCAACGGCGCACCGGTGGCAGGCACAGGCGTCACCCCCACCACGGAGCGCACACGATCTGGAACCTCAATCGCCACCTTCTGTGCCGCCATGCCGCCCATGGAATGGCCTACCACCGAGAATTGTGCCCACCCCAGATGATCGGCCAGGGCAATGGCATCCTGCGCCATCTCGTCCATGCTGTGATCACCCGGGAGGTCCCGGGAGGCTCCGTATCCGCGGTAATCCAAAAATGCATACGTGAAGTGCTGCACATCGAGCAAGGGATACGTGGGCTGCCACACCTGATGGTCCCCGAACCAGCCATGCAGGACCACCACGTGATGGTCTCCCGTTCCCTTGATGTCGTGTGCCACCATGCTGTCTCTCCTCGTGTTCAAGTCAATCGGCCTGGATGTTGGCCTGCCGGACGAGCCGCACCCACTGTGCCTGCTCGCGCTGGATCAGCTCACGAAACGCCCCGGCTCCCGTGGGCATGGGGTGGATGCCCTTGGCCACCAACTGGGCCTGAATATCCGGTTGCGACAAGGCCCATTGAAAGTCCTGGGTAATGCGCTGGGCCACGTCAGTCGGGGTTCCCGCGGGCGCATTCAGGCCAAACCACAACGCGGAATCAAAGCCGGCAATACCGGCCTGGGCCAGGGTGGGCACATCGGGCCAATCGGTCAGCCGTGCGCGGCCAATCACCCCCAGTGCCCGCAGCTTGCCACTCTTGACCAGCCCCAGCACAGGGGTCACGGGCGAAAACGCCACGTCCACGGTGGATGACATCACGTCGCTCAAGGCTTGGGTGCTGCCCTTGTAGGGCACATGGATCAATTTCACGCCGGCCGACTGGTTGAACAACTCGCCATACAAATGGGTGAAGGTGCCATTACCCGACGAAGCGAAGGACATGCGTGCGGGCGCTGACCTGGCGGCACTGATCAAATCAGCCAGCTGGCGTGAACTGGAGCTGCCGGAGGTCACCAGCACCACCGGGTTGTCGGCCAGCAGGGTCAGGGGCATGAGGTCGCCCAGAAAGTCGACTTTCTGCGGCGTCGGCAAACTCGCGTTGATGACATTCGCGCTGGTACTCAACAGCAAGGTGTAGCCATCTGCGGGGGCCTTGGCCACCGCTTCGGCAGCCAGACTGCTTCCAGCGCCGGGACGGTTGTCCACCACCACCGGCTGGCCCCAGCGCTCGCTCAGTTTGGGCGCCAGCAGTCGCAGCAGCACATCGCCCGTGGTGCCCGGCGTGAAACCGATCAGGATACGGACGGGGCGTTCAGGAAATGCCGCCGAGGCCACGGACAGACCGGCCAGCAAACACAGTCCCACCAGCCATCGGCGCCATGCCATGTTGTGTCGTGAGTTGTAGAACATCAGCGTGCAGCCAGAACTTGTGCCAGACTCTGCGCCCCTTCGCGGGCCGCAGCGCCCATGTCATGGCGGGGGGCTTGGGCCAGATAGCGCTTGACCGCCCGAACGGCCGGGTCCGGAAAGCCCAACATCTTGTCCACGAGTGCCTGCACCACGGTGTCGACTTGCGCGGCCGGACAAGACTCGCCCACCAGCCCCCAGGACATGGCACGCGCCACATCCAGTTCACCCGCCGTCAACACCAGATGCGACAACGCCTGCGCGGGCATTCGGTCAAGCAAGGGGGCCATGGCCAGGCAAGGCGGAATACCGCGTTCGAGTTCGCGCAACCGGAAACGGCTGTCCTCAGCGGCCACGGCCACATCCGCCACGGCAGCCAGCACCAGGCCAATGCCCCAGGTTCGCCCCTGCACGGCACACAGCAGCGGCACCGGACATGCCAGGATGGCATCGATCAACGCCAGCACAGGCGCTGCGTCATCGCGCAGCACTTGCTCGGGGGTGGTTTTCGAGCCCACGGGGGGGGGCGGCATGTCACGACCCAGGCAGAAGTCGGGGCCCCTGGCGCGCAGGACCAGCAAGCGACTTGAGCGGGAGGCGACCTGCACACTGGCGGTGAGTGCCTCCAGCATGCCGTTGCTCATGCGGTTGTCCTGGTCCGCCCGGTCCAGCGTGACATGCAGCACCTCACCCACGCGCACCGTGTGCACATGGGGATGGCTGGGTAAATCCATGTTCATCCCTTATTCATTCAGCAGCGGTCTGCAGCGTCGGTGGCAACAGGCTGCGCTCGATCCAGGGGCATCCCCCGACAGCCGGATTTCAACGAGTGCGCCTCCCGGTGCTCGATCGCTGCGCAATCGAGTGGTAGTGAATCTATGCCGGGCGCACACATCCTGCATTGGTAAAACCCCTTGAATTGCGCCGACAATGCCTTGAAAATAGTCCGATCCAGTCACCTGGGGCACTCCAGAGGCTCTCCCGGGGTCTGACATCAAGCGTGGCCAGACACCCCCAACACCTGAAACCATGCGGTCCATGCAACGTAGACAGGCTTTGCTGATCGGCGCGTCTGCCGTCGCGTCGGGTTGTGCCACACCTCTGACAGACACGGACAGCCCACGCCCGACCTGGATCCAGAACGGCACACTGCGGGTGGCCATCAATCACGGCAATGCCGTTCTGGCCAGACGGCATGCAGACTCGGGTGAACTCAGCGGGGTGTCCGTGGATATGGCGCGCGAACTGGGCCGGCAACTTCAGGTGCAGGTGCAACTGGTTCCTTTTGATGCAGCCAACCAGTCTGTCCTGGCCGTTCGGAACGGGCAAGCCGATGTCGGATTCTTTGCGATAGATCCTTTGCGCAGCGATGGATTGCTGTTCACCTCACCCTATGTGGTCATTGAAGGCGCCTATGCGGTGCCACTGGCGTCCCCCCTGCTGTCGGCTGCCGACGTGGACAAGCCTGGCGTACGGGTGGCGGTGGCGACTCGAAGCGCCTATGACCTTTTTCTCACCCGGAGTATCCAGCACGCAACCCTGATACGCACCTCGCGCTCAGACCAGGTGATCGATCTGATGATGGCTCAACGCCTGGAAGTGGCAGCGGGTGTCAAGCAGCAACTGGAGCGTGACATGCAACGCGTGTCGGGACTTCGCCTGTTGCAACCGAGCTTCATGCAGATTCATCAAGCGATGGCCACGACGGCCGGATACCCAGACAACGTGCGTTACCTGCGCCAGTTTGTGGAAGAACTCAAGGCATCGGGATTTGTGAAGCAAGCCCTGATTCGGCACGGCATTGAAGGGGTCAGCGTGGCCCCGCTTCAAAAGGATTGACGCCGGCTTGAATCGCGCCGGAAGTTCAATCCACCCTGGCCCCCGAGTTTCGAATCACGCCGGCCCACTGCGCACTGATGTCGCGAACGGACTGGGCAAATTCGAGGGTCTTCAACGGCGCGGCCTCCACGCCATTTTGTTGCAAGGCGAGTTTCACCTCTGACTTGCTCAAGGCCGTCTCCACATCCAGCGCCATCTTGTTCACCACGGCGGCAGGTGTCCCAGCGGGCAGCAGGAGGCCTGACCCCCCTTCCCACACAATGGGCCATCCCGATTCCTTCACGGTGGGAATACTGGGATCCAAAAAAAAACGCTTGTCCGACGTGACGGCCAAAGCACGGAGTTTTCCGGCCTTCACAAAGGGCATGACCACGGCGATGTTCTGAAAAGTGAAATCGATTTGTCCCGCCAGCAGTTCCTGCACCATTTGCGTGCTGGACTTGTACGGGATGTGCTCGAACTTCACCTTGGCCTGTTGCGACAAGACCTCTGCAATCACATGCATGGACGATCCACTGCCACCGGAGCCAAAGCGGATTTCACCCGGTTTGGCTTTGGCTGCCTGCACCAGGTCGTGGATAGATTTGTACGACGAGTTGGCAGGAACAACCAGGAGGTTGGGCGTCTTGGAGACACGCGACACCGCCACCAGATCCTTGTCCAGGTCGTAGGACAGCTTGGGATATAACGCCTTGTTGAAATAGAGCACGGCCGCTGACGAGAACAGGACGGTGTAACCATCTGGCGGCGACTTGGCCACCTTTTCGGCCGCCAGGTTGCCTCCGGCGCCAGGCACGTCTTCCACCACCACCGGCTGCTTCCATTGTGCCGACAACTGTTGCGCCACCACACGTGCGGTGAGGTCCGGCGAACTGCCCGGGGCTGAAGACACCACAATCTTCACGGGCTTGATGGGAAAGTCGGCATGAACAGCCGTCGCCACGCCGATGGCCAGCAGGGCTCCCGTCAGTAACCTGAGCAACGGACTCATGGTCTTCACCGGGAAGTCAGGGGGAATGGTTCGCCAGGCTTCAAGACATGCACCTGAATACCGGAGTCTTTCATGTACCCGAGAAACTGGTCCGGCGTGCCTTTGGCCAGCGGGTTGGCGCCGTAATGCATGGGCACGACCTGCGGCACCTTGATCAACTCACGTGCAGCATAGGCGGCTTCCTGGGGACCCATGGTGAAGTTGCCGCCGATGGGCATCAGCACGAGGTTGGGCTTGTAGTACTCGGCAATGAATTTCATGTCGCCGAACAACCCGGTATCGCCCATGTGCCAGATCCTGAATCCGTTTTCCAACTCGATGATGAATCCCAGGGGCTCGCCACCGGCGTGCGTTTCATCCTTGCCGGTTTGCGCGTTGCGCCACACCAATGGAGAGGAATGTTCCGCGCGCACCGCCGTGACCTTGATGCCCGGCGCAGGCTCCACCGTGCCCGATTTGTTAAAACGGGGCGCCAGCACAGGCGGCAAGATGCCCAGCGCCACCATGTTGGCGTTCATGTCACCCGGGCCGTATAAAGGCACTTGATGGAGCTTGGCCAGGTCAGGCGCGTCCGCCACATGGTCGGTGTGCCCATGGGTCACCAACAGCACATCAATTTTCCCCAAGGCCTCCAGGTTCTTGAATTGGGGCGGCGTGAGGGGGTTGGCTCGAAGCCAGGGGTCGGTGACGATCACCTTGCCCGCCGGACTGGTGATGCGGAAAGCGGACTGACCCAGCCATTGCAACTGGGGAGCCACGGGTTGCGCGATCGTCAGGCTCGCGCCGCAGCACAAGGCCCCCCACAACACCATCGACGACAGAAAGCGCACAGCAATCTCCTGGCAAGCTTGAAGTGAGAATTATGCGTTCAACACCAGCGCATGAGAAGCCAGTCGGCGTCGCCAGGCGCTCACTTGTCGGCCCACGGCATGATTTGCCATAACGCCCTGAATCCGTCCTCAGCGTCTTTCAGTTCGGTCGCATAGCCCAAAGGTTCCAGGTAACGAAGGGGGGCAAAGGCATTGGCCGCCTTGGACTGAAACTCCGGGTCGGCCACGGCCTTTTGCACCGCTTGCACCAGTTGCTCGCGCACCGGTGCTGGCAAGCCTTTGGGCGCAGCCAGGCCGCGCAGTGACGCCATGATCACGTTGATGCCTTGTTCCTTGAACGTCGGTACCTGCGGCGCCAGGGTGGAGCGCTTCTCGCTCATTTGCCCCAGGTGGCGAAGCGGTGTGCCGCCCTTCTGGTACTGCATGGCTTCACCGATGTTCATGGCGGCCACCAGGATCTGCTTGCTGGCAATGGCGTTGTGCACCTCGGCAGAACCTTTGAACGGGACATGGGTGAGCTTGACCCCTGCCGCGCGCTCGACGAGGAGCGCTGCCAGGTGATCATCCGAGCCGATGCCCGTGGAGCCATACGTCACGGCCCCCGGGTTGGCTTTGGCGTAAGCCAGCAACTCGCTCATGTTCCGGATTGGCGTGTCCGCATGGACCGAAAAATTACCCGGGTCATCCACGATATTGCCCAGCAAGTCGAAGTTCTGCCAGTGAAAACTGGACTTGCGCTCAATCGGGATGGTCAGCACATTGGGGGTGTTGATGAAACCCAGGGTGTAGCCGTCAGGCCGTGCCGCAGACAACTCCGCAAATCCGATCGCACCGCCGGCGCCCGGGCGGTTGACCACCACCACGGAAGCGTTCGGCCCCAGATACTTCTGCATGGTTTGCGCCAGCAAGCGCGCGACGATGTCTGTCCCGCCACCGGCCGAATACGCCACGATCATCTTGATGGGTTGTTCAGGGTAGGCCGCCAGCGTTCCGGATGGAGCCAGCATGGCGAGCCATAAAGCCCCCAGGGACAGGAGGCGGCGAAGTGGGGAAAGCGTGTGTGACATGGGCGGACCTGTTGATCAATTCAGTGGATGCGCGGATGAACCCAGCACGCGGTCCCTGCGCTGCTCAAATGCGGGCCAGACCTCGGGGTTGATCAATCGGGGGGGACGCCGCCCCGCGAGCACATCCACAATCTGTTCGGCAGAAATGGCCGCCACATTACGACGTGCTTCATGCGTGACACCGGCCACATGGAAGGTGACAAAGACGTTGTCCATGGCCAGCAGTGGGTGATCCAGTGGCGGCGGTTCCTGGTCCCACACATCAATCCCGGCACCGGCCAGATGCCCCGACTGCAAGGCATGCACCAGCGCGGCCTCGTCGTGAATGCCACCCCGCGCGGTGCTGATGAAAATCGCACCCCGCTTCATGGCGGCAAACGTCCCCGTGTTCATCATCTTGAGCGTGCCCGCATCACGCGGGCAATGCAAGGACACGAAATCCGACTGAGCCAGCAGTTGCTCCAAGGACACCGGGCGAGCACCTCGCTGCTCGATCTCCGCCGTTGACAGCATCGGATCGACCGCCACCACCTGCATGCCAAACGCACGTGCCAGTGCCGCCACACGGGACCCGATGTTGCCAACGCCCACCAGCCCCACGGTCTTGCCAGCCAACTCGTGGCCCATGACGTCTTCGCGGGCATAGCCGACTTCGCGACGCATGCGGCGATCGCCCTCCAGCATGCGTCGTGACACGCCCAGCATCAAGCCCAGGGTGTGCTCGGCCACCGACACGGCATTGCCACCGGACTGATTCACCACCGCAACGCCCGCAGCGGTACAGGCGGCCACATCCACGGTGTCATACCCCGCCCCTCCCGCTGACACACACAGCAGGTGGGGACACATCGTCAGCAACTCGGCACTGGCAAACCACTCACGCGGCAACTCATCCTTGGCGGCCGAGATGTGATACACGTGGGCACTGGACAGCGCTTCCCGCGCCGCTGACGCGGCGCCCTGGATGGAAAACCTCACCACCTCGATGTCCGGCTCGCGCGACAGGCGCTCCTCAAACACGCCGTCCACCCAGAGGTCAGAGCGGACCACGCGCTTGGTGCGTCGCGACATTCAGCGGGGCTCCGTGTTGCAGCCGATGCGCTTCAAGGCCGCGTCAATCCAGGCCGTGTCCAGACGGCCGGCGGCGATGTCCGCCAGCATCTGCTTTTCAATCTCCATCTTCTTGTGGGTGGCCGCGAGCAAGGATTCTGCGTCCTCGTAGGGCACACACAACAAGCCATCGGCATCACCCAGTACCAGATCACCGGGCCGAATCACCATGCCGTCGATGGCGATGGGGACGTTGATTTCGCCAGGGCCATCCTTGTAGGGGCCCCGGTGCGTCACACCGGCCGCGTAAAGGGGGAAGTGCCCTTCGCCAATTTCTTCGGAATCGCGCACGGCCCCATGGAGCACAATGCCGGCCACGCCATTCTTGATGGCCGTGGCCATCATGATTTCGCCAAACAAGGCATTGGTGAGGTCGCCCCCGGCGTCCACCACGATCACATCACCAGGCTGGGCCATCGTCAGGGCCTTGTGAATCATGAGGTTGTCACCGGGACGCGTTTTCACGGTCAGCGCAGGCCCCGCCAGATAGCCGCTCTTGTGCATCGGACGCAGACGGGGGCCGCCCGCCGCCATTCGGGCCATGCAGTCGCTGATATTGGCCACCGGCAGGCCCTTGAAGGCTTCGACGAGATGGGCCGGTACCTGACGTTCGCGCTTGAGAATCTGGAGTCCGTTCATGGGTGGATAGCGTGGGTTGTTGGAAATTTGAAATGTACGATAAAACGCCCGCTTGCTCCGCGCTCTGGCAGTCGCTCGCGGATTGTTCATGGTCATCGCGGATCGCATTGAAGCCACCTGTGTGACACATTCGGTCCGATGGTGGGTTAACCACAGTTCCCAGGCCTTCAAAGAACCCTTAGCATGGTTCGACAGGCGCCCTGACCGTTGCGCATGTCAGGTGGATTGAGAACAGCTCACGAGAGGTTTTTTATGTTTGCCCTTCACAGGCGCCACCTGCTTTTGGCTGGTGGCTTGGGATGGACGGGTTTCGCCCACGCCGCAGATCCTTTTCCTTCAAAGAATGTCAAGATCGTGGTGCCTTTTCCGCCAGGGGGGTCCAACGACATCGTGGCGCGGGCACTGGCACAAAAACTCTCCGAAAAAAGTCCATTCCCCTTCGTGATTGACAATATCAGCGGCGCTGGCGGCAATGTCGGCGCAGAGGTCGTTGCCAATGCAGAACCGGACGGTCACACACTGTTGCTGACAGCCCCGCCACCCCTGACGATCAATCAGGCTTTGTACAAGAAGATCAGTTTCGATCCGGCCAAATCGTTTGCGCCTGTCAGCCTGATTGCCGGCGTCCCTATTGCCCTCGCTGTCAGCACTCAATTGGAGGTCAAGAGCGTCAAGGAATTGATTGCCCTGGCCAAGGCAAAGCCTGGAAGCCTCACCTTTGGCTCGTCAGGCAATGGTTCCACCAACCACCTGACCGGCGAATTGTTCAAAAGTCTCGCAGACATCGACATTGTTCATGTGCCATACAAGGGTGCAGCGCCCGCCATGAACGACTTGATATCTGGTCACATTCACATGATGTTCGACAACTTGCCTGCGGTGTTGGCGCAGGCACGCAACAAACGAATCCAGATCCTGGCGATGGCCTCGACCCAACGCATCAAAGCCTTGCCCGATACCCCCACGGTCGCCGAATCCGGCGTTGCAGGCTTCGAAGCCAACTCGTGGTTCGGACTGGTGGCCCCGGCCAAAACGCCCATGACCACCCTGAACAAACTGTCGACCGATGTCTCAACCGTCCTTGGCCAGGCCGATGTCCAAGCTCGTTTTGAACAGATCGGCGCCCAACCCATGACGCTGTCAGGCGCCGCCTTCGGAAAATTCCTGGACGAAGAGCGACTGAAGTGGTCGGGCATCATCCGCAAATCCGGCGCAAAGGTAGACTGAAGCATGAATCTGGATCTTCAAGGCAAAGTCGCCGTTATCACAGGGGGCAGTCAAGGCATTGGTCGCGCTATTGCCCAGGAACTGTTACAAGAGGGCGCACACGTCGTCATCGTAGCCCGCCATGTGGAGCAACTGACACAAACAGCCAACGAGATCACGGTTGGCGCCAGCGGTCGCCTGGCCACTTATTCCGGCGACATGACACAGCCAGAATCGATCGATGCTGCCTTGGCCTTTGCCAGGTCTCATTTCGGCCCGATCGACATTCTGGTTAACAACGCTGGATCTTCCCCGATGGGGCGCATCGCGGAAACCACCGATGCCACCTGGGAGAAATCACTCCAACTCAAGCTCATGGGCTATGTACGCTGTGCGCGCAACGTACTGCCTGACATGCGTGCCCGACGCTGGGGTCGTATCATCAACATCATCGGCCGAAGTGGTCATCAACCCAGGGCGGCCTATCTCACGGGTGGGGCCGTCAATGCGGCACTGCTCAATTTCACCCTGGCGCTGGCCGAGGAATGTGCGCCCGACAATGTCCTGGTCACCGGGGTCAACCCCGGTCCGGTGCAAACCTCACGGTGGGACACCCTGATATCTCAGGGAGCGGCCATCGCCGGCACTGACGCCCACAAGGCGAACGCAGCAGCCATTGGTTCCGTTCCTTTGGGCCGCGTGGGCCGACCCGATGAAATTTCCGGAATGGTTGCTTTTTTGTGTTCAGAGCGTGCCTCCTTCGTCACGGGCACCTGCATTAATATCGACGGCGGTGGAACAAGGTGTATCTGATGAGCCATTCTGTGCAAAAAATCCGTGTCAGTCCTGATTGCGAACTGGCGGTCCGAATTGACGACTATCTGTTGCCCTGGGACGTTCAACCCCCTGTGGTCATGCTTCATGGCTTGGCCGAATCCGGTGAAACCTTCCGTCGCTGGGCCCCCTACTTTGCCAGCCATCACCTGGTTGTACGCCCAGACCTTCGGGGCTATGGCAGTTCCACCCCCATGTCAGGCGACTACAAGTACCAGTTCGCGCAACTGGGACGTGACATCATTGCGCTCTTGGACCAACTTAAAATTGAACAGGCTTACCTGGTGGGCGCAAAAATTGGCGGCACACTGGCGTTGCACCTGGCCGCGAACTTTCCTGACCGCGTCCTCGCTGTGGCCGCTGTGGGCACACCGGCCTCGCTGACCTCATTCTCGGAGCGTGCACCCACCTGGCGGCAACAAATCCGCAACGAGGGCGTGAAAAAATGGGTCAAGGAGACCACCGAGGGACGACTGGGCACGTCCTTGCCACCCGCCGCCATTGAATGGTGGGTTGACATGATGTCACGAACACCTGCCTCCACCCTAGAAGCCTTTTTACAAATGGTGCCCACGGTGGATGTCATCCCCGAACTTCCGCGCGTGCAATGCCCGACCCTGGTGCTGACCACCACAGGCTCCATGCTCGGTAGCGTGGAAGCCGTAAGAAGCTGGCAATCCACCATTCCCAATTCTCGACTGGACGTGATTGACGGCGACTCCTATCACGTGGCGGCCACACACCCTGATCAATGTGCACAGGCTGTTCGACAGTTCCTTGATACCTTGAATCATTGACACCCATCGCCGTCGAACAGCGTGATTGCCTCCACGGTGAAGTCACACCAGGGCAGTGTGTGCAAGCTGGCGTTGGTCCTGACGGACAAATCCGTCTTTGCATTTTGGTTTGCACTCCATGAGACAACTCTCTGTTCTGTTTGTAGCGCTCATTGGCTTGGCCAGTTCGGGATGTTTTGCGCAAGACCGTTACCCCAACAAACCCATTCGGCTCGTGATCGGCTTCTCGCCCGGCGGTGCAGCCGACTATGTCGCGCGCTCCATGAGCGATGCGCTCGGCAAGGCGCTGGGGCAGCCTGTGGTGGTGGACAACAAACCGGGCAATGGTTCCAGCCTGGCCGCCGATATCGTGGCCAAGGCAGCGCCGGATGGCTACACCGTGCTCATTGCCAGTCCCAGCAGCATCTCGGTCAATCCAGCCCTGAACCCCCGGGTGTCGGCCAAGCCGGGCGACCTGGCGCCTGTCACGAAAATCACCACCTCGCCCCTGGTGCTGGCGGTCAATCCCACGACAGGCATTCAGTCCGTGCAGGACCTGGCCGCCCTGGCAAGCCGGGAACCGGGCAAGCTCAACTACGCCTCGTCCGGGAATGGTTCGGCGCCCCACCTGGGTGCCGCGCTGTTCACCAAGCTCACCGGCACGCACATGACGCACATTCCCTACAAGGGAGGCTCCCTGGCTTTGCAATCCCTGATGGCCGGGGACACGCAAGTCACGTTTGGCACTGCGCCTTCGGTGCTGCCACATGCCGCGGGTGGGCGCGTGCGCGTACTGGCGGTCAGCACCCGCGAGCGCTCAGCGCTGATGCCGGACCTGCCTGGCATGCGAGAGGCCGGGCTGCCGGACTACCACCTGGAATTTTGGTACGGGATCTTTGTCCCCACAGGAACCCCTTCGCCCGTGATTCGCAAGTTGTTTGATGCCGCCGTCCTGGTGATGCAGCAGCCCGCCGTCAAAGCCGCATTGGCGCGGGAAGGGACCGAGGTAGCGCTGTCCGCCTCTCCCGAGGCATTTGAACGCTTCCTGGTCGAGGATGGGAAATTCTGGGTGAATCTGGTTCGGTCCGCCAAGGTGGCGGTGGACTGATACAGGCCACACCACGTGCCCGCCGCACGCGGCAGCCAAGTCCCTGCTTCACCAGGCCAGCGACAGATCCCGCAAACTCTCAGGTGAGCGCAACACGCGCGGGATCGCAAATGCTCTGACGCGATCCCGGTCCTGTTCGGCGGTGATGTATTCGACCGGCGATTTGCCGTCCACCCGCGCCAGCATCAAGGCAGGCAGGAGCTGGGCGCAACGCAGTTCCAGTTCTTCACGTGGCTCAAAGCTCACCGACTCGAAGTAAGCCGTCACCCAGGCCTCAAAGGCCCGTTGCAATTCGGCCCGACGATGAGGCACGGCCACGCATTTCAAGAGCAAGTGGTTGAGACAAAACGCCACATCAAAGGCCGGGTCGCCATACCAGGCACATTCCGCATCCAGCAGCACGGGGCCAAGTGGCCCGACCAGAATGTTTTTGGGGCTGACATCGCCGTGCACCAAGGCGGTTCGGTGATGCGCTGTTTGGTGGACCAGCGCGAGCAGGTGTGATGCCAGTTCAGGATGTCGCTGAGCCGTGGCCACCAGATACGGCTCCAGGCGCAAGGCATGAAAGTTGACTCCTGTGTCAAAGCGCTGGGCCAGGTCGGACCTGTGGGCGCTGGCCTGGTGCAATTGACCCACCACGCGGCCGACCTCGCCTGCCAGCCGAGCGTCCACCTCGCCGGCCATCAGTTGCTGCTTCCAGACCGGGTGCGATGCGGGGTCCAGGTACCCCATGGCAAACATGCCGATGGATTCGTCGTGCGCCAAGGGTTGGGGCACCGCCTGAGGCAGCACTCCCACGGCAAACTGTATCCAGGCCCATTCATAGGCATTGCGCGATACCGGGGCTTGCCAGTCGGCAGCCACCTTCAACCTGGCCAGGGCGCGTTTGACGCACAGGCTGCGCCCATCCGCCACGTCCACGCGCCAGATATCGGAGGACACCCCCCCGGTCAGCGGCGTCAGTTGCCGGGACACATCCTGTTTGACCAGGCCCGCCCTGTCCAGGAAGGCATCCAGTTCAGGCAGGCTCATGCCTGACCCGTGAGCGCCGACAAGCCGGCGTATGGTGCGCCACAGGCCTCCTCGATGCGCAACAGCTGGTTGTATTTGGCGACTGTGCTGGAGGTGCGCAACGAACCGATCTTGATCTGTCCCGCTCCCGTGCCCACGGCCAGGTCAGCCATGAAGGCGTCTTCCGTCTCGCCAGAGCGAGCCGACACAATCGTGGCATAGCCGGCGGCCTTGGCTTGCGCGATGAGTGCAATCGTGCCTGACAAGGTGCCGTTCTGATTGGCTTTGACCAGCACGCCATTGGCCACGTGCGCGCGAACACCCTGCGCCAAACGGTCCGGATGGGTCGTGAACAGGTCATCACCCACCAACTGCACCTGACGGCCCACACGGCGCGTCAGTTCAGCCCAGGCTGGCCAATCCTCTTCCCCCAAACCATCCTCGATCGATACCACGGGGTAATGGTGCACCCAGTCGGCCAGCATCTCGATCATGTCGGCGGAGGTGGCGTGCCGGCCTTCCCGCCGCAGCGCGTACCCGCCCAGCGGGTCTTGCAGCGACGTGGCCGCCACATCGATGGCAATCACGATGTCCTCGGCCGGCTTGAGGCCCGCACGTTCGATGATTCGCATCATCATGTCCAGGGCATCGCGTCCGCTGGCCAGTCCGGGACTGATGCCGCCTTCGTCGGCGAGCAAGGTGGGCAGTCCGCGCGCCTGCGCTTCCTCTGTGGCTGCATTGCGCACTCGCGACAGCAGGTGAATGGCTTGCGCCACCGAACTGGCACGCACCGGCATGGCCAGAAAGTCCTGGACATCCATGCCCCGGCCCGCATGCAGCCCCCCGCTGAGGATGTTCACCATCGGCACGGGCATGCATAGCGCAGGATGTCCCGCAATGGACTGCACACGCTCAAACAGGGACTGTCCCAGTGCTGCGGCGCTGGCTCGCGCAGCGGCAATCGACACCGCCAGAATCGCATTGGCGCCCAGGCGCGACAACTGTGGTGTGCCGTCCAGGCTGATCAGCGTGTGGTCCAACGCGAACTGATCCATTGCGTCCTGCCCCTTCAAGGCATTCGCCATCACGCCGTTGACGTGGCCGACCGCCTGCAGCACGGACAATCCAGCGTAGAGGTTCGGGTCACCATCCCGAAGTTCGTGAGCCTCCGCGCTGCCCGTGGAGGCCCCCGAAGGAACCGACGCGCGACCCAGTTGCCCGCCCGTCAGGATGACATCCGCCTCGACCGTCGGTCTTCCCCGAGAGTCCAGGATTTGCCGGGCGCGGACGCTTTCAATAACCAGTGTCATGGTGTGTGGTGGATAGGGATGATCAAAGCTCCCCTGCGTCTGGCGGTGAAGTTTGTCCCAACAACGAATTCAACGACACAATAGGCAGGCAGCCAGCGGCTTCATTGAATACCATTTTGCATCATCCCGCCATGTCCACCGTGAACGCCCTCCCCCGCATGACCGACATTGACCCCAACGAACTGAACCTTCAGCGCGAAAAATCGGCGCACATTGTCAAAGCCGCACGCTCAGCCACACTGGCCAACGTCCTGGCTCCGTTGTTGTGCATTCCCATGTACCAGGACGAGGTTCAGATGTCGAACCTGGTGCTTTGGCTGATTTACATGTTCATCGCCGTTGGCGTGCGCACCTGGATCGTCTACTCGCAAGCCAACGACTCCACCGCCATTGTTGACCCCCAGCGAGACCTCCGCCGCATGACGTTTGCCGTGGGCATCGTGGGGCTGGGATGGGGACTGGGCTGGCCCCTGATGGCACCGGAACTGTCCCTGGTCAACCGCATGATTTATGTGTACATGACCACGGCCGCCATGATTTCCAGCATGTTTGCCTACAGCGTGAACCGTCAGACGTTTTATGCATTCACCCTGCCCATCATGATCCCGGCCCTGAGCACGTCGCTGTGGCCCTCCCACATTTTCCCCTGGCCCTTCTCGGTGGGTCTGGCCGCCTTGTATCTGGTGGTGTTGGGCATCGCCAAGAATTTTTCGAAGGTTTTCGAAGATTCGATCCGTCTTCGATTCCGTAACGAAAGTCTGTACGAGGAACTGGCCAGGGAACGTGACCAGTCAGTCGCGGCCAACGTGGCGAAATCCAAGTTCATCGCCCTGGCCAGCCATGATTTGCGTCAACCGTTGCATGCCGTCAACATCAACCTGGAACTCTTCAATGTCACGCAACTCAACCCCCAACAAAGCCGGTTGTTGCAGCGTATCAAAAGCAGCATTGCCGCTCTCAATGCCATGTTTGACGGCTTGTTGAACATGAGCAAGCTGGATGCCTACATGACCAAGGAGGTTCAGCAGGACTTCCTGCTGCGCGATTTGGCGGAGTCCGTGCGGGAGATCGTTCAGCCCAAGGCCGACAACCAGGGGTTGGAGTTGTCCATTGAAGCCCCGCCCATGGTGGTACGAGGCGACAGGCTGCTGTTGCAACAGATCCTGCTGAACCTGGCGCTCAATGCCGTGCAATACACCGAGCGTGGCAGAGTCGCCATCGAGTTTTATGCCCAGGCCGATCAGCTGGCATTTCGGGTAATCGACTCTGGCGTGGGCATTTCCCTTGAAGACCAGCAGAACATTTTCAACGAGTTCTACCGATCTGACCGCACGCGCGGCGCGCACGATGGCCTGGGACTCGGCCTGACCATTGTGAAAAGGCTGTGCAACCTCATCCTTGCCCAAGTCGATGTCCAATCAATTCCCGGCGAAGGATCGGTGTTCACCATCAGCACGCGGTGTCCTATCTCACCGGTGCTGAACGAATCCAGTTCTGTCTCCACACTGGCAGACCACACTGGGGAAGACCCTGACAGCCTGCGTGGCACATGCATCGCCATCTTCGAGGATGATGAAACCATCCTCGAGGCCTACCGGCAAACCTTGTCGGCCCGGGGGATCCGAATCGTGGCGCTGTCCGAGTCGGAGCAGTCGTGGCAAGACCAGCTCGAATCCATCAACCGCATCGATTGCATCCTGAGCGACTACCACCTCAAACACACGACCGGCGACCTGTTGATTGAGAAATTACGCGAGAACTACAACCGGGAAATTCCGGCAGTCATCGTGACCGGGGACACTTCGCCCGATCAAATCCACGTTTTTGCTGAACTGCATGTCCGCGTCCTGCACAAACCCGTGACATTTCAGAAAATCGTGCATACGATCGAGGAAGCGATGGCGAACTGAGTCGCGACATCCCCCCCCATCGATCGGGTATCCGTTGTGCAAACCCGCCACCCAGGTGCTCCATCCTCCAGACCCAACTCCCATGACCCGCTCCATCACCGATCTCGATGCCAGCGCACTCTCCGAGCGCATTCATGCCCGTGAGGTGTCTTGTGTTGAAGTGATGCAGGCCTACCTGCAGCGCATTGATCAACTCAACCCCACGTTCAACGCAATCGTCAACCGGGCTCCCCCTGAAACCCTGATGTCGCAGGCCCGCGAGTGCGATGCGGCGCTGGCTCGGGGCCAGTCGCGTGGCTGGTTGCATGGCATTCCACAAGCCATCAAGGACACAGGCAGTGCCATGGGATTCCCCAGCACCCGTGGAAGCCGTGTACTGGCCAACCACATGCCCAGCCGTGACAGCATCATGACCGAACGCATGAAGGCTGCAGGCTGCATCGTCATCGGCAAAACCAATATCCCGGAACTTGGCCTGGGCTCGCACACCTTCAACACCTTGTTTGGTGCCACGGCCAATGCCTGGGACACCACGGTCAGCGCAGGCGGGTCCAGCGGCGGAGCGGCTGTGGCCCTGGCGCAGCGCATGTTGCCGGTGGCAGATGGCTCGGATTTCATGGGCAGCTTGCGCAACCCGGCGGGCTGGAACCATGTCTTTGGCATGCGCCCTTCTCAAGGCCGGGTTCCGTTTGATCCCGGCGCTGATGTTTGGGTTGACCAACTCAGCACCGAGGGTCCGATCGCCCGCACGGTGCGTGACCTCGCCCGTTTGCTGGCCACTCAGTCTGGCCATGACGCCAGGCAACCCTTGTCCATTCGGGACACGCTGGACGTGTCAAGTCTGCAGCATACGCCCGAGGCCTTGCAAGGCTTGCGCATTGGCTGGCTGGGTGATCTCAATGGGCATCTGGCCACGGAGCCCGGCATTCAGGATGTCTGCGAAGACGCACTGCGGTTGATGCAAGCTGCCGGCGCTGTCGTGGAGCCGACTGCACTGGGTTATGACGCGTCCACCCTGTGGGAGTGCTGGCTCGTGTGGCGCCGCGCGCTGGTGGGCCCCAAGGTGGCGGCCCTGCTGCCTCTGCCCCATGCCGCTGAATGGCTCAAGCCCGAAGCCCTGTGGGAACACGACAACTCGCTCAAGATGACTTACATGGACTTCCAGGAGGCCAGTCAACGCCGCACCCGTTTTTACCACCAGATGCTGCAACGCTTTGAAACTTGCGATGTGTTGGCGTTGCCGGCAGCGCAAGTCTGGCCCTTCCCACTCGCTGAGCGATGGCCGCAACGCATCGGAAACCGACCGATGGACACCTACCACCGCTGGATGGAGTGCACCATCTACGCCACGCTGGCCGGACTGCCGGCGCTCAGCATGCCGGCGGGATTTCACCCACAGCGGCCCTGGCCCATGGGTATTCAGCTGATTGGCAAACCACAAGGCGACCTGGCCCTGCTCCAGGTGGCGGCCGCGTATGAGTCCATACGGGGTGAGTGGTTGTGTCAGCGGCCGGGTTCATCGGGCTGATATGCATTCGGCAGCATCTGTCGTCTCACAATCGGCCTGAAAACCAGGCGGCTCAAGTCCATTCAGAGTGACCAGAATGACGGTGCCGCGAGCTCCTCAGGGGATCACGAAGTCATTGCAGCGCGGACAAGAACTGTTTCAACTCCGATGTCTGCGGATGCTCGAACAGCGCTTGCGGGGAACCTTGTTCGTGAACTTTTCCCTCGTGCATGAAGATAAGGCGATCACTCACCTTTCGCGCAAACTGCATCTCGTGCGTCACCATGAGCAAGGTCATCCCGTCTCGCGCCAGCGACTCGACCACGCTCAACACCTCACCCACCAACTCAGGGTCCAAGGCAGAGGTGATTTCATCGCACAGCAGAATGCTGGGGGACATGGCCAAGGCCCGGGCAATGGCCACACGCTGCTGTTGACCGCCGGACAGCTGATCGGGATAGGCGTTGAATTTGTCTGCCAGCCCCACTCGCGCCAGTAACTGATACACGGATTCTTGCAGTTGCGAATCTGGAATTTTTTTGACCAGCCGCGGGGCTAGCATGATGTTCTGCCCCACACTCAGGTGAGGAAACAGATTGAAGGATTGAAAAATCATGCCGACCTGCTGCCGCAGCGCCCGCATGGCTAGAGGGTCATCGTGCAGCAAGGGCTCACCCTGAACCATCAGTCGGCCCTGCTGGAATGACTCCAGACCATTGACACATCGCAGCAAGGTGCTCTTACCCGATCCGCTTTTGCCAATGATGGCCACCACCTCGCCTGACTTGATCTGCAGATCAATACCCTTGAGCACTTCATTGGCCCCGTAGGATTTGTGTAACCCTTGAATATCGATGGCGGTGGCGAGATCAGGAGCGCTGGACATGGATTTTGCTTTCAAGAGTCCGGGCGTACAGACTGATCGGATAGCAGATCAGGAAGTACAACAGCCCCACACAGGTGTAAACCACAAAGGGCTTGAAGGTGGCGTTGGTGATCATGGTGCCGGCCTTGGTCAGTTCAACGAAGCCGATCACCGATGCCAGTGCAGTGCCCTTCACCACTTGCACCAGAAACCCCACAGTGGGAGCAATGGCTATGCGGGCTGCTTGTGGAAAGATGACGTAGCGCAGTTGCTCCCCTAGGTTGAGCGCAAGGCTTTGGGCAGCCTCCCATTGCCCCTTGGGAATGGCTTTGACACATCCATACCAGATTTCAGTGAGAAACGCACTGCTGTAAAGCGTGAGGGAAATGGCCGCAGCGGTCCAGGCCGAGGTGTCAAACTGGAACAAGGCCAAACCGAAATACGTCAGGAACAACTGCATCAGCAACGGTGTGCCCTGGAAAATTTGCACATAGGCCGATACGGCATGGTGCACAGGGGTCCATCGTGCGGATCGAGCCACCAACAGCAGAAGTCCCACTGCACCACCGCCGACAAAGGCAATCAGGGACAGCACCACCGTCCAGCGTGCTGCCAGCAAGAGATTTCGCATGATGTCCCATAGCGAAAAATCAACCATGGCGTCGTCCAAACAGAAACCGTGAACCCATCCAATTCAGGGCAGTTCGCAATGAAATGGCCAGCAACAGGTAAAGCAGTGTGGAAACGATAAACGATTCAAAAGCCCTGAAATTCCGGCTTTGGATCAGGTTGGCCGCGTAACTGAGTTCTTCAGTGGAAATTTGGCCACAGACCGCAGAGCCCAACATGACAATGATGATCTGACTCACCAATGCAGGCCACACCCGTTGTAGCGCGGGTGGCAGCACCACATGGATGAATATTTGCAGCCTGGTGAGAGCCAAGCCTATACCCGCTTCGATTTGCCCCTTGGGTGTGGACTGAATGCCTGCACGAACAATCTCCGCTGAATAGGCCCCCAGGTTGATCACCATGGCGATCACCGAAGCCCATTCAGGCGACAGACGCACACCGGCGGCAGGCAATCCGAAAAAAATGAAAAAGAGCTGAACAATGAACGGTGTGTTGCGAATCAGTTCGACATAGGCCCCCACCAGGACCTTCATCACCACGGGCCCCTGGGTACGCGTCCAGGCACATCCGATCCCCACCAGCACCCCCAGCACCGACGAGACAAGGGTCAAGGCAACCGTCCACATCACCCCGATCAGCAGCAAGGGCCATTGCGTCAGAACGGCGATGAAATCGAGTTCAACCCGCATCCAAGATGCCCCACTTACTCAGGCAACTGCCCCGCTGTGCGTCCCAGCCATTTTTGCGCCAATTTGTCCAAATCTCCGGCCTTGCGAGCCTCGGCAATGATGGCATTCACACGAGTACGTAAAGCGTCCTCACCTTTGGCCACCCCGATGAAGTTGGGACTGTCCTTCAGCAAGAGTTTGTACTCGGCATTCAATTGCGGGTTTTTCTGAATCATGTTACCGGCCACAGATGCCCCGGTGGCAACCAACTGGGTTTGCCCGGACACAAAGGCAGAGATGGTGGCGTTGTTGTCCTCGAAGCGCTTGATGTCAGAACCAGCCGGCGCCACCTTGGTAAGTTCCTGGTCCTCAATGGCACCCCGTGTTACCGCGATGCTCTTGCCCTTGATGTCATCAAAACTCTTGACGTTCAATGACTTGGCCGCATAGACCGCCTGGAAAAACGGTGAATAGGCAGCCGTGAAATCGATCACTTTTTCTCGCTCGGGGTTTTTACCCAACGTGGAGATCACCAGGTCGGCTTTTTTGGTTTGCAAATAGGGAATGCGGTTGGCGCTGGTCACGATCACCAATTCCACCTTGACGCCCATCTTCGCCCCGATGTAATTAGCCATGTCGATATCCAGCCCCTGGGGTTGCAGGTCCAGTCCCACAAATCCGTAAGGCGGAAAATCAGTGGGAATGGCAATCCTGATGAGGCGGGATTTCTGGATGTTGTCCAGTGCCGACTGCGCGTGAGCCATACCACCCCAGAGCAGGCCCCAAGCAACCATTGATGCTGACAGCCAACGTCGTTTTGAAATAACCATGGTGAAACTCCAGAAAAACAGGAATAAGTGTCTTTTGATTCCAAGCGATTTGCATGCCAGACCGGCATAGCCCTTGAGAGCATCGGCGTGCATCACAAAGGTGCAGGCCAGCGGTCTATCCAGTGAAAGATCAGCCCGTGCGCCGCAGGCGCACAAGAAAGGGGCCACGTCGAGCGCCAGGGGCCGCTCAGGCCGGCATCACTTCTTGGGCAATTTACCGCCGCTCTTCAAGCACTCATCCACGCTTTTGAATTCCGTGAATTTTTTGGTCTGCTCGTAAGACGCGCTGGTTTTGTCGTGGCAAATTCCAGACTCGGACTTTTTCACCACCTCGACCACCGGCATCGTTTTGCCCGCAGGCAGTTTGCCGCCGCTCTTGACGCACTCGTCCAGACTGTTGAAAGGCGTGAATTTTTTGGTGTTGCCGTAGGAACTGCTGCTGGCATCGTGACAAATGCCGGCGTCCGACTTTTTGACCGTGGGGTCCTTGGGAGGATCGGCAGCCAGCACTTGGGCGCTCAACGCTCCCAACGCCATTGCACAAATTAGGGATTTGATACCGGGCTTTTGCACGAATAACATCTAGATCTCCTGCTAGTTATGAGGATCATCATAACCGCAGAGGCGTCCTTCGTCATGACGACGACCCCCGGGAAATCGAGGAGTTGCCCGATCTTGGATGACGGAAATTGACAGCAGGAAAATGATTCGCCAGACTGCGTGGCGCATCACGTCCCGGGCGACCAAGCGACCCAGGGCCTGAAAGTGCCGACCCCTGCTCAACCAAGGGCGGCACCCCCAAGCGTCAGGGCGGCCGGCTGGCCGCCCCGGCCAATCAGCCACGCCCTTTGAGTTTGCGGGCCATGTAGTTGTCGTGGGTTCCCTCGACAACCTGGAACCAGTCCACCTGCGACTTCAGGTACTTGTTGTAGGAGTCGTACATGACCTTGAATTCAGGATGCTTCTCGGACCATTCGGCGTACTGGTCCTGGGCCGCGTTGTAGCAGGCATCGAGAACCGAATCCGGGAAGCGGCGCAGTTGAGCGCCTTTGGAAATCAGGCTCTTGAGGGCTGTGGGGTTGAGGTGGTCGTACTTGGCCATGGAGACCGCGTTACTCTCCCCGCAAGCAGCCGAGAAGGCTGCCTGGTATTCCTTGGGCAAGGCCTCCCAGGACTTGAGGTTCACAAACATGCTGTTTTGCGAATTGGGCTCCCACCAGCCGGGGGTGTAGTAATACTTGGCCACCTTGACGAAACCCAGTTTCTCGTCATCGTAGGGCCCGACCCACTCGGCCGCATCGATGGTGCCTTTTTCCAGCGACGGGTAGATGTCTCCCGCCGCAATTTGCTGAGGCACCACCCCCAATCGTGACAGGATGACGCCGGCGACACCGCCCACCCTGAACTTCATGTTCTTGAGGTCGGACACCGATTTGACTTCCTTGCGGTACCAGCCGCCCATCTGCCCACCGGTGTTGCCCGCCGGAATGCACTTGATGCCGTAGGGCTTGAGGAAATCATTGAACAGCCCCTCACCCCCACCGTAATACCACCAGGCATTTTGCTGCCGACTGTTCATGCCAAAGGGCAGACAGGAGCCAAAAGCAAACGCGGGGTTCTTCCCGAAGAAGTAGTATGGCGCCGTGTGACCGGCTTCGACACCTGAGTTCTGGACCGCATCAAGAATTTGCAAACCGCCCACAATTTCGCCGGCAGCATAGGTCGAAATCTGAAACCGACCCCCGGTGAGTTCAGCCACCCGCTTGGAAACGTTTTCACACACACCATAGAGGGTATCAAGTGACTTGGGCCAGCTGGCGCTCAATCGCCATTTCACCTCGGGCAAGCCCTGGGCCATGGCAGGTGCTGCACCCGCGGCCAATATACCGGCCAAGCCACCGCGTTGAATCAACTGTCTGCGTTTCATGAACAACTCCTGTCAGTGTTGGAGGAACTCATGCACCAGTGACTTCACATCACTGGTCTGAGGCCAATAGAACAGTACCAAATAGTTAGTCAGGAACGTCTGGCGTTTTCCCTATTTCGGGAATACACCAGTGCGCTGAAGCAATGAGGGGGCTGGGACCAGTGCCGCACGTTACAGCTTTGCATGAAAACCCTAGTACACAGCCCGCTGGCTCTCCTCTATCGTGGGTTTGGACCTGATTAAGCCCTTCCTGCCGAGCAGGTGGTCAGGGCAAGGCCTACAACGCTCTATTGATAAGACCCCACAGGAGACACCCATGGTCAATTTTCGCCGAAGCCTCATTGGCGGACTGCTTGCCGCTGCCTTCTCATTGACAGCCAACGCCCAGCAGGCCATCACGCTGCATGGCGCCTCCCAGTTTGGCGACGATCATGCGTTCACCAAAACCATGGTGCGCTTCGAGGAGTTGGTCAAGAAGTATTACGGCAAACCCATCAACTTCGTACTGCACAAAAACAGTGAACTGGGATTGGAAAAGGACTACTTTGCCTACATGAACCAAGGCAAAGCGGTGGACTACGCCATCGTTTCGCCCGCTCACATGTCCACCTTTTCCAAGGCAGCACCCTTCATCGATGCCCCCTTCCTCTTCTCGGATCTGGCGCACTGGAACAAGGTGCTGGACCAGGACGTGCTCAAGCCCGTGGCCGACGAAATCGCCCAGAAGGCCGAAGTGATGCTGATTGGCTATGCGGGGGGTGGGGTACGCAACATCTTTTCGAACAAGTCGGCCACCAACCTGGCCGAATTGAAAAACCTCAAAGTACGCGTCCAAGGGGCCCCGATCTGGAGTCGCACCTTCCAGGCCATCGGCATGTCGCCCACGGTGATCGCCTACAACGAGGTGTACAACGCGATCCAGAACAACGTCATCAATGCGGGTGAAAACGAGGCAGCCGGGGTAGAGGCCATGAAGTTCTATGAGGTCGGCCCCAACCTCCTGATGACCCGTCACGCCATCACCATCCGTCCGCTGTGCTTCTCGGTCAAAACCCTGAAAAAACTCCCCCAGGATCTGCAGGACGCCATCGTGCGCGCAGGCAAGGAAGCGGGGGCTTATGGCCGTCAGATCGAATCCTCGGAGGATCAAGCCAAGCTGGACAAATACGCCAAAGAAGGCAAGCTCAAGCAGGTGGCCTTCAACGACCGTGCCCAGATGCAAAAGCTGGTGGAACCCGTGATGGCCGCCTACGCCAAAGAGGTGGGTGCAGAGGCCATCTTCAACAAGATCAATACCCTCAAGTGAGTTAGACCTCCTCCATGTCCATTTTTTTACGACTCGCGCACCAGCTCCTGATTGCCCTGCTGGGCATCACGGTGCTGGTGCTGATGGTACCGGTCTCGATGCAAATCGGCTCACGATTTTTCGAATGGATTCCCAACTACATGTGGACCGAAGAGATGAGCCGGTTCTTCTTCATCTGGATGGTGATGATCGGTGCCACCGTGGGGGTTCGCGAGGGTTTGCACTTTGATGTGGATATCTGGGCTGACCCCAGCCCTGGCCTGGCGCGATTTCTGCGCTGGGCCAGTCGCCTGCTGATTCTGGGCTTTGCTGGGGTGGTGCTGTACTGGGGCATCGAGTTCACGCAGTTTGGCTGGAATCAGACGTCCGAGTTGGCTGACTTGCCCATGTGGATGATCTTCATTGCCTGGCCGGTGTCCGGTTTTTTCTGGATCGCCTTTTTGATCGAAAAAATGTTGGTTGACAGCGAACGCGACGACCAGCACGGAATGCATATATGAGTTCTGCAGTTTTGACGCCCGGCACCGCAGCCCTGGTGCTGTTTGGTGCATTCTTTTTGCTGCTGATCCTGCGAGTCCCCGTGGCTTTTGCGCTGGGTTTGGCCTCGCTGCCCGTCTTGTTGATTGAGCCTCGCTTGTCACCCATGGTGCTGTTCAACGAGATGTTCAAGTCCTACAACTCGTTCATTCTGCTGGCCGTTCCCTTCTTCTTGCTCACCGCCAACCTGATGAACGTGGGGGGCATCACGGATCGCATGTTGCGACTCTCGCGTGCCCTGGTCGGTCACTTTCCCGGCGGCCTGGCGCAGATCAATGTGCTGCTGTCGGTGTTTTTTGCAGGCATCTCGGGCTCTTCCACCGCTGATGCAGCAAGCCAGGGCAAACTCTTTATCGAAGCGCAAGTCAAAGAGGGCTACGACCTGTCCTTCTCCATCGCCATCACGGCCGTATCGGCGGTGCTCGCCGTCATCATCCCACCGTCCATTCTGATGGTGGTGTGGGGAGGCGTCATTTCCACGTCCATTGGTGCTATGTACCTGGCTGGTATTGTGCCGGGCCTCTTGATTGGCTTGGCCCAGATGGCCACGGTCCATGCCTATGCCAAGAAGCGCAACTACCCGGTCTATCCCCGGGCCAAGTTTTCAGAGTTTCTGGAAGCGGCTGGGGTGGCCATCCCTGCCATGGTCACACCCGTCATCATTGTGGGCGGCATCTTGATGGGATGGTTCACGGCCACGGAATCAGCCGCCGCAGCGGTGTTGTACGCCGCGGTGCTGTCGCTGCTGGTGTATCGAGAAATCAATGCGGCTCAATTCTGGGAGGCGGTGGTCGAAACCGGCAAACTCTCGGCCGTGGCCTTGTTTTGTGTGGGCACAGCATCCGTGTTTGGATGGTTGATGGCCTACTACCAGATACCCAAGGCCTTGCTGTCCAATGTGCAGGACATGGGGTTGGGTGTGACAGGTGTCGGCATACTGATCGCCTTGGCATTTTTGGTGGTGGGCTGTTTTCTGGACGCCATCCCCGCCATCATCATTGTGGGCACCACGCTGCAGCCGCTGGCTGAGTCGGTGGGCATGCACCCGGTGCACTTTGCCATCGTGGGGATTGTCTCGCTGGCCTTCGGGCTGATCACACCGCCGTATGGCATGTGCCTCATGATTTCCTGCGCCGTGGCCAAGGTGCCCTTGCGGTTCGCCCTCAAGGACACCATGATCATGTTGATCCCGATGCTGGTGGTGCTGTGCCTGGTGATCATCTTCCCGGACATTTGCCTGTTCCTGCCACGGATGTTCTCTCCCGATATGGTCAAGTGACGGACTTATGCATATTTCGGCAATTTCCCAAGTACTGGGCGCCCGTATCACCGGGGTAGACCTCAACGAAGCACTCAGCCAGGACCAGTTTTCACGCCTGGAGGAAGCCTTGCACACGCATGGTTTCATCGTGTTGCCAGCGCAGTCCCTGACCCCTGCCACCATGGTGCAGTTTGCTCGGCGCTGGGGGCGTCCGGAACCTCACGTGATTGATACGTTTCATCATCCTGATGATGCCAATGTCCTGATGCTGTCCAACGTGTACAAGGATGGCAAGCCGGTCGGACTGGTGGATGCGGGCACGTATTTCCACACCGACTACTCTTACCTGGCCGACGCCGCCCGTTGCACCATGCTGTATGCCATCAATGTGCCGCCGGGGCGTAATGGCACGACCTTCGCGAATCAGGCGCTGGCCTATGCCGAATTACCGCAGGCGACGCGCGAGCGCATTGACAACCTGGTGGTCAATCATCATTACGGCAACCGGGACGACCTGGACACCACCTCCCGAACGGTGGCATCCGTGCTGAATGACAGCCAAAAGAAAAAGGTGGATTGGGTTCAACACCCGCTGGTGCGCCCTCACCCCTACACGGGTCAGAAAGCCTTGTATGCAGTCAGTGGCAGTTCATTCAGCGTGGAAGGGCTGAAGGAAGACGAGGGGCGTGCCCTGCTGGATGAATTGAAAGACCATGCCACACAGGACAAGTACTGCCACACCTATGACTACACCAACGGGGATGTCATTGTGTGGGACAACGCACTCTTGTTGCACAGCGCGCCACTGATCGATCTGACACGGCCGCGCGAATTGTGGCGCGTCACCTTGAAATACACGAGCCATTAATTGTCGCTCTTGATCCCCAGGTCGTGGATCAGCGTTCGCCACCGTACCAGGTCCTCGCGCAAAAAGCGGGCAAACGTTTCCGGCCCCAGGCCAGTGGGTTCCAGCCCCTGCCCTCGCAACACGTCGACCACCTCGGGTAACGCCAGAATCTGCGCTGTGTCGGCGGCAATCTTGTCCACAATGGCTCGGGGCGTGCCAGTGGGTGCCAGCATGCCAAACCATCCACTGGTGTCCAAATTAGGGACACCTGCCTCAGCAAAGGTAGGAACTTCAGGCAACACTTTGGATCGGGCGGCGCCCACCAGCGCCAACGGACGCACCTTTCCGCTCTTGAGGTGCGGCATGGCCGTACCAATGGAATTGAACGAACTCGCTACCTGCCCACTCAACAAGTCTACGATCGAAGCCGATTCACCTTTATACGGAATGTGCGTCAGGTCGATGCCGGCGCCCCGCTTGAGCGCTTCTCCATAGATATGAAATGACGAGGCGTTACCAAAGGATGCGTAGTTGAGTGGCATGCCCCGTGCCTTAGCCAACTTGGCACCTTCAATGAATTCGCCCAGGGTTTTGTAAGGAGAGTCGCTGCGAACCAGCAACACCACTTCCGATCGGATGAACTGCACCACCGGAATGAAGTCGCGCTCGGCGTCCCAGGGCACCTTGGGCAATAGCGCAGGGGCCTGCACCAACGATGTGAAGGTGGACAACAACGTGTAGCCGTCAGCCGGCGCACGTGCCACGAAATCCGTGCCAATCACCGTGGTGGCCCCGGGCTTGTATTCAACCACCACGGGTTGACCCCATCGCACGGCCAACTTGTCAGCCACCATGCGCGTGACCCGATCGGGGCTGCCTGCAGGCAAACTCGGCATGACAATTTTCACCGGCCTGGTGGGCCAAGCAGCCGTGGGTTGAGCCAGACAGGTCGCCGTGGTCCCGATCACGGAGAAAAACAGCAGAGACTGGAGCAGTGCGCGTTTTTGGTTCATCGTCGGGCCTTAGGCTGCTTGCAGGGCGGCTGAACGCTCCAGAATCCAGGGCATCACATCTGAGGCAAACAGCGACACCGAGCGTTGCGAGTGGACAAACGGGATATCCCCAAAGGCAAAACGGGTGAGTACAAAGTTGATACCCGACACCTCGATTTGGTGCAACAGTTGCTCCCGCACCGTCTGGGGAGTACCCGCCAGTGCCCGTCCAGCTCCCGCCAATTCGTCCCAGGTGGCGGGGAAATAGGCGCCAGGCTTGGTGCCGTGCCGGTCCCACAAATACATGAAACTTCGATGCCAGCGGGCGTACGCCTCGCGAGCCAGGTCCTGCGCTTGGGCGTCACTGGGGGCAATCACCATGTGCCGCGTGGTACCCATGAGAGGCAGCGAGTCTGCGCTGTGCCCCGCGGCCGCCCATTCGGCACGGTAGCGATCCGTGATGATGCGAATACGCTCCAGCGGGGCATTGCCCACCACATTGCACCGATTGGCGACACACCAACTCACGCCATTAGGATCTCCAATACCGTACCACAGGGGGGGATGTGGCTTTTGCCAGGGCGACAGCGTGAGAGGCACCTGATGAAACTGATAGAAACGGCCTTCGTGGGTCAGCTCAGGGGTCTTGGAATGGCTAGCCTGCAGGGCCTTCATCACCACCTCGTACGATTCCAGGTAGCGCTCATGCGCCTCGTCCGGGTTGACGCCGTAGTAGTCCAGCTCGTAGGGTGAAATGCCTCGCCCCACCCCCAACTGAAAACGCCCACGGCTGAGATGATCGAGCATGCAGATTTCCTCGGCCAGCCGCAAAGGGTGGTAGAGCGCCAGCGTATAGACCAGCGGGCCAAAGAGTAGACGACGCGTCCTTTGCGCCACTGCTGAATGAAACACGGAAGGGGACGGCGACATGCCCAAAGGCGTGGCGTGGTGTTCAGCCGTGAGGTAGACGTGAATGCCGATACGATCGTAGGCCTCGATCAGCTGAAGGCGTTCTTCATAAAAATCACTCAGCGCCGCGCCACTGTTGTCGAGGTGATCGAATACGCCAAATTTCATGATCCAGTGCCCGTGTGTGCGTTACTCACAAAAGTGGTATCAGTCCAAGGTTTTTTGATGCTACAACACACCCATTCATTTCGTTGTCGTCAATCGTTCAGCCGATTCAGCCGAAACCACGCGCCTGAAAGAAAAATTCAAAGAATATGGGATGCCTCCCATAAAAGTAGTACAATACACAGGTCTGCAGCTAATTGCTTACCTTGACTGCAGCCAGGTTTGAGATGGGCAGCGGTACCCCAACACCGCACACCTCCACCCCAGTCCCACAATGTTGGACACCTCTGGTGGTCACACTTTTCTAATTGGCAAGCTTCACTCTCGTCGGCCTTCAAACCGTCGTATTGCCCCCGTACAGCTCATTTGACCGTCGGGTCCCCAGGCTCACATGGCCTGTATTTTCTTGGTTTTCATGTCATTTCATACTTCATTGCCATTTGCAGTTGGCAAATATCTGATCACACCGATCACCCGTGCCGCCAAAACCGGCCTTTACACAGCATCTCTGTCCATTCGGCGCGGTCAAGGCACACAAACGCACGACCGGGTTTACACCTTCAAGCCCGAATTCGACAACAAGGACAGCGCCCTCATGTATGCAGCCGCCCAAGGACGCTACTGGCTTTTGAACCCTGAATCACTTGCCTGACCCCCATTCAACACAGGAATCAATATGGCCAAAGAAGAACTCATCGAGATGCGCGGCAAAGTGGACGAGGTGTTACCCGACATGCGCTATCGCGTCACGGTTGAGAATGGCCATCAACTGATCGCCTACACCGGAGGCAAGATGCGCAAACACAGCATCCGCATCCTGACAGGAGACCAGGTCACACTGGAGATGTCGCCCTACGACCTCTCCAAGGGACGTATCACGTTCCGTCACATTGAAAACCGGACACCCCGCGTGGGCAAGCCGGCCTTCAAACGCAAGCGCTGAAACGCCTGCATTTTTCCACCATCGTTTTTACCCCGTGCCTTGACAAAATCCGGGCGCATTTTTTGAAAGACCTCAACATGAACAACAAACTTTACGTCGGCAATCTGTCCTACTCGGTCCGCGACGACGATCTGCAACAGCATTTCTCTGCCTTTGGCAACGTGCAATCTGCCAAGGTGATGATGGAGCGCGATACCGGTCGCTCCAAAGGCTTTGGCTTTGTCGAAATGTCCACGGCTCAAGAAGCCCAAGCCGCCATCGACGGCCTGAATGGCAAAAACATGGGTGGCCGTGACCTGACCGTCAACATCGCCCGTCCGATGGAATCCCGCCCCCCGCGTGACAACGCCGGTGGTTACGGCGGCGGACGTCGCAACTACTGATCCAGTCCTGGAACGCCAATGGGCTGCCTCTGGAGACCAGAGGCAGCCCATTTTTTATGTCCGCCTGGTTCAAGGCAGACCATGGGAAGACGTTACCTGCTCAGTACTGCTTGTAGGGCAGGAATTTCCCGGACAGCACCACATTGACGCGGTCGCCTTTGGGATCCGGTTCACGCTGAATGTCCATCGAGAAGTCAATGGCACTCATGATGCCGTCGCCAAACTCTTCGTGGATCAATTCCTTGATGGTGGTGCCGTACACGCTGACAATTTCATACCAGCGGTAAATCAGCGGGTCGGTGGGCACCGGCGTGGGCAGCGAGCCTTTGTAAGGCACCACCTGCAGCCACTTTTGCTCATCGGCCGTCAAGCCGAAAATTTTGCCCACGGCTTTGGCCTGCGCAGGGGTGGCGGTCATCTGCCCCATGCACAGTGCGGTCGTCCACTCCTTGGATTGCCCCACTTTTTTGGCGACATCCTCCCATTTGAGACCTTTGGACACCTTGGTGCTGATGATTTTCTCGGTCACGTCCATGCGATTCATGTGTTCTCCTGTGAATGAAGTTGAAGGTTGATAAAGGGTCAGTGCGCCGTGGCCCGGGTGACCAGGAAGTCCACGATGTGATTGCGCAAGGGGTAATAGTCGTCCAGGTGATGCAGGCCTGAACGGGTACGGCTGCGCGGCAAGGGGTTGCGAACCACCTCGGCAATACCGCCGGGCTTGTAGCCTTCGGGGGTGTCGGCGCCGTTGTTCATCAGCAGAATGCGATCGGCCAGCAGAATGGCTTCGTCCACATCGTGCGTGATCATGAACACGGTTTGCTGCGTCTCGCGAACGATGTGCATCAATTCGTCCTGGATGGTGCCACGGGTGAGCGCATCCAGCGCGCCAAAGGGCTCGTCGAGCAACAGCATCTTGGGTTGAATGGAGAAGGCGCGGGCAATGCCCACACGCTGCTTCATGCCGCCAGAGAGTTGACTGGGTTTTTTGTCGATGGCATGGCTCAGGCCCACCATGTTCACAAATTTTTCCACGTGCACATTCAGCTTTGGGGTAGGCATGTCAGGCCAGCGGGACTTGACAGCAAAAGCAATGTTTTGCCGCACTGTCAGCCAGGGCATGAGTGCATGGCCCTGGAACACCACCCCTCGCTCGAGGCTGGGACCTGAGACCTCTCGCCCATCCATGAACACATGACCTGATGTGGCCTCGTCCAGACCAGCCAGCACGTTCAGGATGGTGGTTTTGCCACAGCCCGAATGACCGATGATGCAGACAAACTCGCCGCGTTCCAGGCTGAACGAAACATCGGCAAAAACGGGACGCGTTGCGCTGTAGGCCTTGCTGAGTTGTTCGATTTTCAAAAAACCGGTCATGGCACGGGGTTCCTGTTTGACGGGGGCGAGATCAGTGTCCAAGCGGGTGTCATTCCACATACGTCACCATTTTTTGCAGTTGACCGAACATCAGGTCGAGCATCATGCCCACCACGCCAATCACGAGAATGGCGAAGATCACGTTGGTCAGTGACAGGTTGTTCCATTCGTTCCAGACAAAGTAGCCAATGCCCGTCCCGCCCACCAGCATCTCAGCGGCCACGATCACCAGCCAGGCAATCCCCATGCTGATGCGCATACCGGTCAGGATGGTCGGGGCAGCGGCGGGGAGAATCACCAGAAAGGCCTTGCGAATCGGGTTCACTTCAAGCGTGGCAGCCACGTTGAGCCAGTCTTTCTTCACCGAGGCGACACCGAAGGCGGTGTTCACCAGCATGGGCCAGACCGAGCAAATGAAGATGACGAAGATGCCGGAAATGGCGGAGTCCTTGATGGTGTAGAGCGCCAGAGGCATCCAGGCCAGGGGCGAGATCGGCTTGAGCACCTGGATGAACGGGTCAAGCGCGCGGCGAAGCAACGGGGACATGCCAATCATGAAGCCCAGCGGAATCGCGGCCAGACACGCCAGGCCAAAGCCCAACGCCACCCGTCCCAGCGAATGCGCCAGCTGGATGGCAATGCCTTTGTCATTGGGACCATTGTCATAAAACGGATTGGACAGATGGCCCCACACCGTGCTGCCCATTTGCCCCAGCGTGGGAAATCCTCCAGACTTGCTGGCACCCGGGTCCTTCCCCATCATCTTGGCGTATTCGATTTGCTCGGCACTCAAGCCCGCCAGCGACGCAGCAGGTCCGCTGCTGGCCGTGGCGGCATACCAAATACCCAGCAGGGTGACCAGGATCAACGCGGACAGAACCGCGGACCTGAACGAGAGGCTTCTGAAATCGGGCACGTCAGACCGCCTTTCGAATGGGGAAGCTCTTGGCGTATTCGCTGGCCTTGGCCGGATCGAATTCGCGGCCCATGACCTTGAACTTCGGGTACGCGCCCTCGGGCACCTTCTGATCCAGCTCCTTCATGCGCTTTTTCGCATCGGTCAGCAAGAACACCTTCTCGGCGATCTGCTTGTAGTTGACCTCTCCCTTGATGTAGCCCCAGCGCTGCATCTGCGTGAGCATCCACACCGCCATGCTCTGCCAGGGCATGGGATCAAAGTCCGCGCGATCGGGCACGGTCTTGATGTTGCCCAGGCCATCGGCGAACTTGCCGGTCAACACCTGGCTGAGCACGATCTCGGGCTGATTCAGATACGCCTGTGGTGCGATCACTTTCGCAATCAACTCGCGGTTTTTCGGATCACGCGCCATGGCGGCCGCGGTCAGTACCGAGCGGTACAACGCGGCAAAGGTGTTGGGGTTCTGCTGGATGAATTCCGTGCTGGTGCCAAAGGCGCAGCAGGGGTGGCCCTCCCACAGGTCTTTGGTCAGCAGGTGGATGAAGCCCACCTCGTCATACACCGCACGCTGGTTGAAGGGATCCGGGCCCAGATAACCATCGATGTTGCCGGCGCGCAGGTTGGCCACCATTTCGGGTGGTGGCACGACGCGGATTTGCACGTCGGTGTCCGGGTTCAGTCCGGCTTCAGCCAGGTAATAGCGCAGCAGGAAGTTGTGCATCGAGTAATCGAACGGCACCGCCAGTTTGAACCCCTTCCAGTTCTTGGGATCGCGGTTGTCCTTGTGCTTCATGGCCAGCGTGATGGCCTGGCCATTCACGTTCTGGATCGTCGCCACGTTCATGGGCGTGGGGGTCGACCCCAGCCCCATGCTGATGGCGAGCGGCATGGGCGAGAGGAAATGGGTGGCGTCGTATTCCTTGTTCAGCATCTTGTCGCGAATCAGCGCCCAACCTGCGGTCTTGGTGACCTCCACGTTCAAGCCTTGCTGACGGTAAAAGCCCAACGGATGCGCCATGATGAGCGGGGTGGCGCAGGTGATGGGAATGAAACCGACTTTCAGGTCTTTCTTTTCCAGTGAACCCTTTTCCTGCGCCATGGCCTGGAGGCTGGCGATGGGCAACACACTGGAGATGGCGGCCATGGCCGTGCCTTTGCCCACCGCACGCAGGAAGTTGCGACGCACCGCATCCTGCGGGAACAGGGCCTTGACCAGACTGGCCTCAACAAAGGCGTTGCTGTAGCTTTCGAATTCGGCGCTGAGGCTGCGGGTGCGCAGTTCTTGTGCAGCCCCCTCGGCGGTCAACGCGGTGGCGTGTTCAGCGGCTGAGTGGTCGCGACCACAACTGCATTTCAGTTGTAACGGCCGGTCAGCGTCATAGGGCGAAAAATATTCGGACATGGGCAGCTCCTTCTATTGCGATTACAGAGGCTTACGCAATAGACGCGCCAGATCTCAAGGCCCAACACTGGACGCATCTGCGCACCAAGTTGGGGGGAGATCCTGCCTTTATCCGCTCAATTTCAGAGCGAGGCCTGGGGTTATTTGCTCCAAAACAAGTCATCTCGCACTGCCTTGGTGCGAAATTCTGATCGCATTCGCTGAGGCAGCGCGAGACCCATGCCCCCCAGACTGGGGGCTAGCAAATCACATGGACGACATCACAGCGCAGCGACCGCGCCATCGCTTCGCGGGTCCACTCCCGCCTCGATGACGCCGTTGGGGTGCCGAACCAGTGCGCCGGCATGCCCCATCGTGTCACTGAAGGCCTCGGGCAGCACTTCAACCACATGCCCGGCCCCTTGCAAGGCTTTCACCAGCGCAGGATCAAAGCGGTTCTCCAGTTTCAAGGAGGTGGAAACATCACCCCAGGTTCGCCCCAGCAACCAGCGAGGAGCCGTCACCGCCGCCTGCAGGCCTTGGCCAAACCTCGCATAACGGGTGAACACCGCAGCCTGTGTTTGCGGTTGGCCCTCCCCGCCCATGGTGCCATAAGGCATGACCCGGCCATCGTCAAAGACTGCCAGCGAGGGGTTGAGGGTATGAAACGGCTTCATCCCCGGTCGCAGGCAATTCAACGCCTTGGGATCCAGCGAGAAGCTGGTGCCGCGGTTTTGCCAGCACACACCGCTGTTGCTCAAGACCGTGCCCGAGCCAAATTCCCAGTACACACTTTGAATGAAGCTGACCGCTCGGCCTTGCGCATCCACCGCTCCCATCCAGATGGTATCGCCAGGCTGTGCGGGATCGGGCCACGGCAAGGCCTGTCGGGGATCGATCTCGCCAGCCAGCTTCGCGAGCGCGGAGCCTGCCAGAAAATCTTGCGCAGGCGCGGGCAGACGGCTTGGATCGGTGACCACGCGGTCGCGCACACGGAATGCGCGCTTGGTTGCCTCCACCAGTCCGTGCAGATGCGCAAAACCTTCACCCTCCTTGACCTGCAGTTCCTCGAAAATCCCCAGGATCATCAACGCCGACAGGCCCTGCGTCGGAGGAGGCAGGTTGTACACCGTGCTGTCCGTCAAACGCACATGCAGGGGTTCCACACGGCTGGCCTGAAACTGTTGCAAATCCTGCAAACGCACCGGGCTTCCCACGCGTTCCAGATCATCGGCCATGCTGCGCGCGAGGGCACCACGATAAAAATCGTCAAGGCCCTGGTCTGCCAGGTGGCGGAGTGTTTTGGCCAACACAGGTTGCTTCAGCACATGTCCGGGCAAGGGAGGCTGGCCGTTGACCAGATAGGTGTCCGCAAAGCCGGGGCAATTTTTCAAGCCGTCCAGTTTTTGTCGCGTGAGCGCTGACTGGCTGGCGGACACGACCACGCCGTGGTCGGCATGGCGAATGGCTTCACTCAGCAACAGAGGCAGGGTCGCACGTCCCCCCCATTCGGCGGACAGCTCCAGGGCCCGCATCCAGCCCCCGAGGGTTCCCGCCACGGTCAAAGCAGCCTGGGGCCCGCGCGAGGGCAATACGTCGTGACCTTTGTAGAAGTCGGGCGTTGCCAGGGCAGCGGCCGGGCCACAGGCATCGATGGCCACAGGAGGTTTGCCCGGTTCATGGATCAACCAGAAACCATCTCCCCCGATGGAATTCATGTGAGGGTAAACGACCGCAATGGTGGCAGCGGCCGCCACCATGGCTTCGATCGCATTGCCGCCCTGACGCAAAACGTCGCGACCTGCCTGTGCAGCCAGATGGTGAGGCGCCACCACCATGCCGCCCATGGATTTGAGTGTGTGAATCATGGGTTAACCGTCCTGTTGAGCCATGTGAAGTTGATGAAGGGTGATCTTGCGAACTTCCGACTGGCTGTCCGCAATATGGGAGCGAAGTAACTGAGTGGCTGTCGGCGCATCGTGGCCTTGAATGGCTTTCAGGATACGGGCGTGTTCTTCATATGTGGCGGTCAGTCGTTGGGACTGGTTGAAATCCAGCCGGCGTATGACTCGAATTTTTTCAGTGATTTCCAGGTGCACGCGAACCATTTCTTGATTGCCAGAGGCAGCGACCAGAGCCGCATGAAAAGCTTCATCCCACTGCCCCACCACACGACCGTCCTGACACCGCAGCGCCTCGGGGACCAACCAGATGGACTCCAGGTCAATCAACACGTGCTTGAGGTGAGTGTCTGGCTGCTGACTCAAGGATTCGACGGCCGCCGTTTCCAGGATCATACGCAATTCATACAACTGTTCGTACTTGCGGAAATCAAAGGGCAACACCCGCCAGCCACTGCGAAAAAAAACCTCCACATAGCCTTCCTGCTGCAACCGGTACAACGCCTGTCGAATGGGGGTTCGCGAGACACCCAAACGCTCGCTTTGCTCGACTTCTGTGAAGCGGTCCCCAGGTAGCAGTTTGAACTCGACAATGTCCTGTTTGAGCTGGTGGTACACATCCTCGGAGCGTGATCGGTCCGAGGACTTGTGAAGGGGGCTCCGCGGCGAAGTCACCGTCTGCATCAGCGGTTATTCCAACTCTGGAGCAACACATGGCTGGAGCAGGTCCAACCCACCAAAGCCCCCTGGGCTCGAATCATGTCCAGCGTGGCTTGCTTAAATTGCGGGAAATAGCTCTCGGTGCAATCGTCGAGCAAGAGACATTCATACCCCCGATCATTGGCTTCCCGCATCGAGGTTTGCACACACACCTCCGTCGTCACGCCCATGAAGACCAACGACGTCACACCGGCCTGCTGCAGACGTTCGTGGAGCCCCGTGTTGTAAAACATGCCCTTGCCGGGTTTGTCAATGACCCATTCGTCTGCCCGAGGCATCAAGGCCGGAACGATATCGCAGCCCGGCTCCCCCGCGATCAAGATTCGCCCCATCGGGCCCGCGTCACCAATTCTCAGGGCTGGTTGTCCCCGGTTGAGCTTGGCGTCAGGGCAATCCGACAGATCGGGACGATGCGCCTCGCGGGTGTGCAAAACACGACCTCCACGCGCACGCCAGGCGCTGAGGACACGCTGACAAGCGGGGAGGATGGAGGACAAGCGTGACACATCGTTGCCCAGGCTCTCTCCAAATCCACCCGGTTCGATGAAATCGCGCTGCATGTCAATGATCACCAGCATCGTGCTGGACCATTCGCAGCGAAATTCAAAGGGGTCGGCCGCCAGCGAAATCATCGCCCGCCCCTGCCTGGCAGACTCCCGCGTTTCATGCCGGCACCATCAGACTCACATGCGCTGACACCACGCGCCACCCGTCTTCGGTTCTGATCCAAGTCTGGCTTTGCCGACCCACGCGATCTGAACCCTCTCGCCAGAATTCGGTGTTGGCGGTGGCCGCGTCGTGACCATACGTGGTGATGACGGTTCGCGTCAGGGTGCGCGCCAGGCCCTTGGACGGCCTGGCGGCCCGAAATGCCTGGATCTCTTCATAGCCATATAAGTTTTCCGTCGCGCCATACCGAATGGTGTGAGGGCTGCGCCAGAACAGTTCATCCAGCACCTGGACATCGTTCGATACCAGCGCGCACTCATAGCGCTCGAATGCGGTCTGTACCTCTGCCACCACCTCGGGCAAATTGAGTTCTTTCATGCCGTGTGCTCCTTCAGTTGTGCCGCGCCCATGGCCTCCAGGGTGTGGGCGGCGCGTAACGCCAGATCTTCTCTCCAGGGAGCGGCAATCAACTGTACCCCCAGCGGCAAGCCATTCAGACCCGACGGCCAGACAGGCGCAGTCACCACCGGACAACCGGCAAATGAAATCGGCTGGGTCAAGAGACCCATGGCAGCGCGACAGGGAAGCTTCTGTCCTTGTATGTCCAGCCATTCGGTCCCGATGGGCTGAGCGCAGACTGGCGTGGCAGGGGCCAGCAAGATGTCCCAATCCTGGAATAAAGCCTGAACCTTGTCGCGATAGACGCTTCTGAATCGCTGGGCGCGTACATACCAGGCCGCTGGTTGCAAGGCACCCGCCATGAAACGATCGACGGACAAGGGTTCGAAGTCTTCCGGACAGCGTCTGAGGTCTTCCAGGTGCAAGGCACCGCCTTCACTGGCCGTCACAATGAAGGCGGCTGCGCGGGCATAGGCCGCATCAGGCCAGGTCACCTCGGCGGTTGCGCCCAAAGCGGTCGCGACCCTGCTCACACTGGCACGCGCAGACTCGGAGGCAAAGTCCTGAAAATAGCCGGACAAGACGCCGATGCGCAGGCCCCGGATACCCAGGCCGATCTGCTGGACCGTGGGTTGAACGCGAGTGGCGTGACACCCGGGATCCTGCGAATCCGGGCCCTGCATGGCGTCATAGGACGCGGCCAGCAAGTGGACGGAATCCGCCATTGGCCCGAGGTGGTCCAAACTGTTCACAAAAGGGAATGTGCCCCGGCGAGAGAGTCGTCCGAAAGTGGGCTTCATCCCCCACACACCACACAGGGACGATGGCACGCGTATGGAACCGTTGGTGTCGGAGCCCAGGGTGAGTGGCACCATGCCGGCAGCCACCGCCGCGCCAGATCCTCCTGAAGATCCACCGGCCACGCACGTCACGTCGTGCGGGTTGCGGGTAGGACCGTCATGGGAGTTTTCAGTGGTGAATCCGTAGGCATATTCGTCCATGTTGAGCGCGCCGAGCAACACGGCGCCGGCGGCCTTCAAGCGCGCAACCAACACGGCATCCTCGCTGGCTGGCGGGGCATGCCGATGCACCATGGAACCCGCTACCGTGGTCATGCCCTGAATGTCGAACAGATTCTTCACCGCGAAGGGAATACCCGCCAGTGGGCCCAGTGTCTCTCCACCTTGAATTCGTCGATCTATGTCGGCAGCCTCACGGCGAGCTCGCTCAAAGGTGAAGTGTGTAAAGGCATTGAACTGCGGGTTCAGCGTCTCAATGCGCTGGATGGCTTGCTCGACCCGCTCCATGGCCGTCATGCCGGGGGAAGAGCGCATCGTCACACCGGTTCCCCGTCTTTGGGAAATGGCGCCGGCACAAACAGTTCCGCCAATTCATCGTGTGGCTGCAAGGGCAGTTCCTCGAGTAAGCGTGCCATTTGAACCGTTCTTGCCAGATGCTCGGCGACACGCTCACAGCGCTCGGACGTCATGGGCAGATTCACCGCCTGCGCTGCTGCACGGACATAGGCCTGGACTTCCAGCGGACTCATCGACGCACCTCACGCTGGAATACCTCCAGGCTGCGTTTTTTGATACTCACAAAGTGAGGTTCCGACAGGGTTTCCACCGTGCGAGGGCGAGCATCCGAGTAGTCCAGTATCTCCGCCACACGCGTGGGCCGCTTGGTGAGCAACAAGACTTGATCCGCGAGATAGACAGCCTCCTCCAGGTCATGCGAGACCAACAGCATGGTCGTCCCGGTTTGCATGAAGACTTCCTGCAATTTTTCCCGAATGAACAAGGTCATTTCATAGTCCAGCGCCGAGAACGGCTCGTCCAGAAACAACACCTCGGGTCGTGGTGCCAGGGCACGCATGATGGATGCCGTTTGCTGTTGCCCGCCGGAAAGTTCGTAGGGGTAGCGGTTAAGGTCGAATTTAACGTCAAAAGAGGCCACCAGTTCGGCCATTCGGCGATCGACCTCGGCTTTGGATTTGCCTTCGAGCTTCAGCGGGTAAGCAATGTTGTCGATCGTACGCATCCAGGGAAACATCGCCTCCCGATAATTTTGAAAGACATAGCCGATCTTGGTGTCTTTGAGCGACTTGCCATCGAACAAAATTTCACCCCCATCAATCGGAATCAAGCCCGCAATCATGTTGATCAGCGTGCTCTTGCCGCAGCCATTGGGACCAAACACCGAGACGATTTTGTTTTTGGGAATGTCGAGATCGAAATTCTCATACAGTGGCCACCCCGCGAAATACTTGGTCAGACCACGGATGGTGATATGGGTGCCGGCTGGACCGGGCACAAAAGGCGGCGCCGGCACGTCCACAAACATGGGCGCATTCAATACCGTGCTCATCGACCACTCCAGTGCACCACGCGGCGCTCAATCATCAAAAAAACGATGTTCAACACATAACCCAGGGCACCCGCGGACAGGATCGAGGCGTACATGTCACGCACGTTCATGACCTGCTGAGAGTTGATGATGCGATGCCCCAAACCACTGTCAGATCCGATGAACATTTCCGCCACAATCACGATCACCAGGGCCATCGAGACAGCGGAGCGAAGGCCGACAAAACTCGGCTGCAAGCTCTCCCAGAACAGCACATCTCGAAAGATTTGCCATCGGGAGGCGCCCATGACGCGCGCAGCCATGACGCGCTGTTTGCGCGCATTGATCACACCATACGCGCTGTTGAACACCACGATCAGGAAGGCGCCAAAGGCTGCAATCGCCACCTTGTTGATATCTGACACACCAAAGACCATGAGGAACAGGGGAATCAGCGCCGAGGATGGGGTTGAGCGGAAAAAATCAATCAGGAATTCAACGCTGCGATAGGCTTTTTCATTGCTGCCCAGCACAATCCCAAGCGGCATGCCAACGACAGCCGCGATCAGGAATGCTTGAATTGTTCGCAGCACCGTCACCCCGAAATCCGCCAACAGGGTGCCATTGAAGAACCCCTGGATCAAGGTGATCAGGGTGTTGGCTGGCGAGGGCAACAGAATCGGTTTGACCAGACCGAATCGCACCACCAGGTCCCACACCACGAACAGGGCCAGAGGCCCTAGAAAGGGCAGCAGGCGCGTGCTCCACGCCGACCGTGAGGCCGGCAGATGGCCTGCTGCCTGGTCAGAGGCCGGTGGCGTCCACGGCGTTGTCGAGTTGACGGTTCCAGACATCGATCAACCCCGATAAATCATGGTCTCAACCATCAGGCGCGAACTGAAAATACCCTTCTCAGAAAAGAGATCAAAAAACTTCTGGAAATGGGCGATGTCCGCTGCCGTGAACTCGCTGGCCATGGTGTAGGCCGCCAGCGGAACCTCACTGGTCAGAGGGCCTTCAATGGCGGTGTAGCCCTTGAGATATTGACGCGCCTCGTTGGGCTTGCTGCGGACGTAGGCCACGCCTTTCGCATAGGCGGCAATGTATTTCTTGGCCTCTTCCGGATACTTCTTGATAAAGGCCGACGTCAGCGAAGCCGAGCCGCCGAACCAGGGGGCGTTGGCATCTCCGAGCACATAGCGGGAGATGACCCCGGCCTCCAATACCCGGGTGCTGCCATTCAGGCGCCCGATCGTGCCAGTGGGTTCCAGGGTGTAGCAGCCGTCGATCTGTCCCGCCGCCAACGCAGCGACGTGCTGGCTGATGGGCAACTCCACCACCGTGGCGCCAGTTGCGCCACCACGCTCCAGAATGGTCTTGGCCAGCGTGACGTTCTGGATCCCGGGTCCCGATCCCACGCGCTTGCCTTTCAGGTCGGCCATGGTTTTAGCGGTACTGTTGGCAGGCACCAGCATTTCATCCAGCACGTTTTTCACATTACTGGGATTCGAGCAGATGATCTTGAAGGTGCCGGGTGCGGCCAGTTCACCAATGGCGATGTTGGCAGATCCCGTGCCGTTGGCACTACCGTCGGTGCGGTCCGACAGCATGCCCTCCATGATCTGCTGTGCGCCGGCGAATCGTTGCACTTCCACGTTCAACCCAGCGTCTTTGAAATACCCCAATTCGATCGCGGCATAAAACGGCAAGCCTGCCGCGATGGGCCAGTAGCCGATGCGGATTTTCGGTCCTGATTGGGCGTTTGACCAACCAGCAAAGCCCATCACACTGCTGGCCACTCCGGCCTTGAGCAAGCTGCGGCGCGTGGTTTTTTGAGCCGAAAGAGAACGTGAAGCGTTTGTCATGATGAACTCCAGTGATGAAAAAAATTTATGAACGGGATTGCAGGTAGGCTTGCCAGCCGCCCCACTGGGTGATGTCCGTGGCGTCCTGCAAGGCCAGGGGCTCGCAGACAAAACCCTGGACCTGGCGGCCATCCAGCAAGGTCAGAGTTCCAATGCCCAACGGTGCCGGTATGAGCGACACGAAGGAACCGTAATGCTCCATGGGCAGTTCCCACAACTCGATGGCAATGGGTTGTCCCGAATTGGGCGCTCCGCGCAACAAACCCGGCTTGGGAGGCACGGCATCGGATAAGGCGAACAGGCGGTAATCCGCCGATGTGTGTGTGGCTTCCAGCAGTCGCCCGCCACGCTCGGTCAACTGATGGTTCAACGGCATGCCACTCAGATGCGCCCCCACCACCGCCACGCGGGCATAACGCTTGTCTGCCCCGGGCAAGATGACCTTTGCCGGTGAGAGCGGCATGGACGTGCGTCCTTGCAACAAGCCCGTGGCCAGGTGGTAGCGCTGCCCCAAGTCGGCCAGACGCAGGTCCGAGCCGCATCGGCCAATCAACGTGACCCCGAAAGGCAAGCCGTCTGCGCGCAAACTGCTGGGGACGGACAAGGCTGCGTAATCCAGCAGGTTCACAAAGTTGGTGTAAATGCCCAGGTTGCGGTTCAGTGCCAATGGGTCGGCACGCATCGCCTCGATGGTGTAGTGCGTCGGCGCGGTGGGCACAAGCATCACATCCATGTGCTGCCAGGCTCGCTGGGTTTGCTTGTCCAGCGCTTTCAACTCGTTCTGGGCTCGAAATAGGTCAACCGCACTGTATTGGCGCCCTTGCCCAATGATGGTGCGAACCGGCTCCACCACGTCTTCGGGATGCGCATCATAGAAGTGCTGGATCGCTTCGTAGCGTTCTGCCACCAGCGCACTTTCATAGAGTAATGATGCCGCTTGTGCGAAGGGTGCAAAGTCCACGGTGACGGGCATTCCGCCAAGAGTCTTCATACGCTCCACCGCTTGCTCAAAGGCAGCCTGCGCTTGAACGTCCCCGAAAAATTCCAGCACATCGGGCACACCAAAGCGAAACTGTGCTGGCCAGGGTTCCTCGCTCAAGGAGAGCGATCGTGAAAAGGGGTCGAGGGCGTCTTCCCCCATCGCGGCCTTGAGCACGTCGAGGGCCAGACCTACCTCGCGGGTCAGAATCGACACACAATCCACACTCTGAGCGGCCGGCACCACGCCGTGCGCACTCATCAATCCCTTGGACGGCTTGAGACCCACAATATTATTAAGACCGGCAGGCACCCGACCCGAACCCGCAGTATCGGTGCCCAGCGCAAAATCCACCTGCCCAGTGGCCACCGCAAACGCCGACCCGGAACTCGACCCGCCGCTCACATACCGGGCATCAAAGGCATTGGGAACCGCCCCGTAAGGCGAGCGGGTTCCGTTCAAACCACAGGCGAATTGGTCCAGGTTGGTTTTGCCGATCAAACTGGCCCCGGCTTCGAGCAGTTTGCGCACCACCGTCGAATGCTCAGCAGGCACATAAGCGAAGGATGGGCACCCTGCTGTGGTGGGCACCCCCTTCACATCTATGTTGTCCTTGGCTGCGAAACTGAGGCCTTGCAACGGCCCCACCCCGGCGCCCCGCAAGGGCACCTCACAGCGCGTGATCCATTCGGTTGAACCGGAGTCTGTCGATTGCACCACTTTTGAGCATCCCATCTTGTATTCAAGACAGAGTGCAAGAGGTGTGCCAGTTAACCCGAATGGCTCCGCGCGTGAGCGCTCGACATCAATCGCTCACGCCGCCTCAACGACGCACAGGGTTGCTGAGCACGAAGTTGGCGTAGGTTTGCTCGGCGAACCGATGCCACAGCATGATCTCGGAACGGAATTTCTGCCAGCTGTCGTAGATCTTGCGGAAGGAGGGATTTTTTTCTGCTTCTTCTGCATAGAGGTCAAACGCCGCATCCTGGGCAGCCTTCATGATCTCGGTCGAGTAGGCATGCAGCTTCACGCCGTTGCCCACCAGACGGCGTAGCGCGGTGGGGTTTTTGAAATCGTACTCGGCCATCATGTCGATGTTGGCTTCTGCAGCCGCGGCGGCAAAGGCGGCCTGGAAGTCCTTGGGCAGCGCATCCCAGGCTTTGGTGTTGATATAGAAGGAGTACATCGAGTTGCTCTCCCACCAGCCCGGGTAATAGTAGTGGTTGGCCACTTTGTAGAAACCCAGTTTCTCATCGTCATAGGGGCCCACCCATTCGGCCGCATCAATCGTGCCCTTTTCCAGCGCCTGATAGATCTCGCCACCCGCAATCTGCTGAGGAACGGCCCCCAGTCGGGCCATGACCTCCCCACCAATGCCGGGGATTCGCATCTTCAAGCCTTTGAGATCAGCCAACGATTTGATTTCCCGCTTGAACCAGCCCCCCATCTGAACACCGGTGTTGCCACCGGGGAAGCTCACGATGTTGTAATCACGCAGGAAGTCACGGACCAGTTGCAAGCCACCGCCGTAGTACATCCAGGCGTTTTGCTGACGCTGATTCAGACCAAAGGGCAGCGTGGTCTCAAAGCCGAAGCTCTTGTTTTTGCCCACAAAATAATAGGACGCCGTGTGCGCACATTCGATGCCGCCATTTTGTAGTGCGTCGACCACCCCAAAAGCGGGCATCAATTCACCAGCAGCGTGCACGGAAATCTGGAACTTGCCGGACGTGATTTCCTGCAAACGCTTGGACAGAACCTCGGCACCCCCGTAAATCGTGTCCAGGCTCTTGGGAAAGCTGGAGGCCAATCGCCAACGGACTGTGGGCGTCGTCTGTGCCAACGCGGGGGCGGCCAGTGCCGCCACGGAGGCCGAAGCGACGCCGCGTTTGAGGAATCGTCGACGCGCGAACTGCGTCGATTCCGCATCCTGGACGCTTGGCGTGCACTCAGTGACCGATGAGGACGATTCCACCGTCGAGTTGCTGTCTGGTTTCATTGAAGCTCCCTTAACAAGTTGAAAAAACAAACTTGTCTGTGCAATGCAAAAAGCGCGCCGCTTCCTGCCAGGGGAAATGCTTCCAGGGCTGCGCCAGGATTGGGCAATGCCTGTTCGTATCGCCTTGCCTTGGTGCATCAGGCGAAGTTTCAACGCTGAAAAAATGGCGCCAATATTGCTACTGTGATGCCTGAATACGCAGGAGATTTACAGGATGCTGAAACCCATACTCAACCATTGCACCGTGCCGCTGGTGCTGGCGGCCATGACGATACTGACTTTATGGGGAAGCCCATGGGTGTTGAAAATGCCCACGCCCCCCGCGACCGTCATTCACCCGTCCCAGAATTCGATTGTGGGAATCGAGAGCGGTATCCTGTTTGTGCTGCTGTGAGAGCAGACGAGGGCCGCCTCGCACGTCACGTCATAACTGCATGCGTGTGTGGCGCCTCACCTAATCCAGCGTGATTTTTTGACTCTGAATGAGTTTCAGCCATTGGGCTCTGTCTTTTAGCACCATCTCCTGGAAAGCTTCTGGTGTGCCACCAGCTGCCTCGGCCCCCAGGATCGCCAGTTTGTCGATCACATCCTTCGACTTCAGCGTTTTATTGAGCGCCTGGTTCAGTTTCATCTGAATGTCTTTGGGCAAATTTTTAGGGCCATAAAACCCCCACCAATTCACGGATTCAAAATCCTTCAACCCGTAAGCAGAACCGATTTCTCGCATGGTCGGCGTTGTGGGCATCAGCGGGGATCGATTTTTCCCGAGCACAGCCAAAGCGGCCAACTTCCCGTCCTGCACGTGGGAGACCCCGGACACGATGCTGTCAAAGAGAACATGCACTTTCCCGGAGATCAAATCTGGAATAGACAGGCCAGAGCCCTTGTAGGGAATGTGGACCATTTGAACGCCCGCTTCAACCTTGAATGCCTCGCCAGTCAGGTGCATGATCGTTCCAGTCCCGGCGGAAGAAAAATTCAAGATATTGGGATTGGCCTTGGCATACGCAATCAAGTCCTTCAGGCTTGCAGATGGGATCGTCTTGGTGACCATCATGATTTGCGGCGCCACAGCGCCGAAGATGATGGGTGTGAAGTCTGTGTCGTAGTTGAACGGCACGTTTTTATTCAACACGGCCCCAATGGAATGCGTGCTGGATGATGTGATCAGAATCGTGTAGCCGTCCGGGGCTGCTTTAGCTACCAGATTGGAGCCGATGTTGCCACCGGCACCCGCATGGTTTTCAACGACGATGGGCTTTCCGAGAACTTCCTGGAGTTTTTGCGCAATCGTCCTGGCAATCAGATCCGTCGATCCCGCCGCTGGAAATGGCGTGATCAGGGTGATGGGCCGGTTGGGGTAATCGGCTGACTGCGCGTGGGCAGTGACCAGTGCGCCCGCCCAGAGCAGCAACCACAAGCACGCCAAGCGATAAACATTCAACGTGAACATGTTTTTGGGTTTCATTGATTTCCTCAGCGCTCTCACGAGTTGCCCACCTGGTAAGCAAACATTAAGCCAGAAACCATCAGATGTTCTGCAGTTCGCGCCTTCAGCCTGCCCACTGGGCCTTCTTCGAGGACACGCTGAAATCACGCATCACACCGGCTGGCACCCTTGCACGCATTCAGTGCAGCCGATGCGTCTCGCGTCACCTTCCCGTGCATGCGCCCTGCGACCTGCCCCTCGTCAGGGCATCATGGAATTGATCAATGAGCCCCCGTTCCGATGAACGGGTGCTACCCTGAACACGATGCGCGAGCAAGGTGAACCCAGACCCGACCATATCCCGATTCGTTCATACGAACGCGAAAGGCACTGTCTGCGACTGGCAGGAATGGGGAATTGAAGAAGTGGTGCGTGGTGAGGGTTTCGAACCCCCGACCCCCGCCGTGTGAAGGCGATGCTCTACCACTGAGCTAACCACGCAAGCTTTGCCGTTGCAGCAAAGACAAATATTATGCCACAGGATTTTCTAGCGCCCGCCAGACGGTTTTGCCGCCACTCGCCTTGTCCACTTGTTTCAGGACATCGTCGTGCGCGGTCAGTTCTTGCTCACTGGCGCTCAGGACGGGCAAATCGAACTGGCTCAGGTCCAGACGCTCCAGGGAAGAGCCCTGGGAAACATCGTCCATCACGTCGATCAACAAGGCGTCCTGTCCGCGCGTCATGTTGATGTACACATCGGCCAACAGTTCAGCATCCAGCAGGGCGCCGTGCAGGGTACGACCCGAGTTGTCCACTTCGAGGCGGTCACACAGTGCATCCAGCGAGTTGCGCTTGCCGGGAAAGCGTTCCTTGGCCATCTGCAGGCTGTCAACAATGTTGGCCACCACCTGCTTGATGGGTCCGCGGCCGATCAACTCGAGTTCCTTGTTCAAAAATCCCACATCGAACGCAGCGTTGTGGATGATGACCTCGGCGTCCGCCAGATAGTCCAGCAACTCTTCCGCCACCTGGGCAAATTTGGGCTTGTCGCGCAGGAACTCGTTGCTGATGCCGTGCACCTTCAGCGCATCTTCATGGCTGTCGCGTTCGGGGTTGAGGTAGAAGTGCTTGTTGTTTCCGGTGAGCTTGCGATGCAGCAATTCAACGCAGCCGATTTCGATGATGCGGTCGCCGTTCTCGGCAGACAGGCCAGTGGTTTCGGTGTCCAGAATGATCTGTCGCATGGCCGCTCTCAATGGTTTTCGCGCGCGTGGTTGATGGTGTAGCGCGGGATCTCGATGGTGAGCGGGGTAGTGCCCACGATGACCTGACAACTCAGGCGCGAGTTGGGCTCCAGGCCCCACGCGCGGTCCAGCAGGTCTTCTTCATTTTCTTCGGCCGGTGTCAGGGTGCTGAAACCCTCGCGGACGATGACGTGGCAGGTGGTGCAGGCGCAACTTTGGTCGCAGGCATGCTCGATGGGAATCTGGTTGTCCAGCAGTGCCTCGCACAGGGTGTTGCCAGGCAGTGAATCGATGTTTGCACCCTGTGGACAAAACTCGGGATGCGGCAGAATTTTGATGATAGTCATCAGAGGGTCTCGATGTGTTGGCCCGCCAGCGCTTGCTGGATGCCTCGGTTCATGCGCTGGGCCGCAAAGGCCTCGGTGCCTTTGGCCAGGGCATCGGTGGCAGATTCTATGGAAGCGGCATCGTCCAGCGTTTTGGACTGCAACGCCGCCGCCATCAAGTCGTCAATGCTGCGGCGCTCATCGGCGGTGAGCAAGTCGCCATCCGCCTTCAGTGCACTTTGCGTGGCCAGCCACAGGCGGTCGACATCCAGCCGGGCCTCGGCCAACGCACGCGCCTTCATGTCTTGCTCCGCCGTGCTGAAACTGTCTTGCAGCATGCGGGCAATGTCGTCATCGTTCAGGCCATACGAGGGCTTCACCTCGATACTGGCCTCGACCCCACTGCCCTGCTCTCGCGCACCCACTTGCAGCAGACCATCGGCATCCACGGTGAAGGTGACGCGAATACGCGCCGCACCGGCCGCCATGGGAGGAATGCCGCGCAATTCAAAGCGCGCCAGGCTGCGGCAATCGGCTACCAGGTCACGTTCGCCCTGCACGACGTGCAAGGCCAGCGCTGTCTGCCCATCGCGGTAGGTGGTGAAATCCTGCGCCATGGCGGTGGGGATGGTCTGGTTGCGCGGCACGATGCGCTCGACCAGACCGCCCATGGTCTCAATGCCCAGCGACAAGGGAATCACGTCCAGCAGCAGCAATTCGCCGTCGGGGTTGTTGCCGGCGAGCTGGTTGGCCTGGATGGCTGCGCCGAGCGCGACCACCTCATCCGGGTTGAGGTCGGTCAGGGGCTCACGACCAAACAGTTGACCGACGGCTTGTTGCACGTGCGGCATGCGGGTGGAACCGCCCACCATCACCACCCCTTGCACCTCGTCAGCCGTGACCCTGGCGTCGCGCAAGGCCTTGCGAACAGCACTCAGGGTGCGTTGCGTGAGCGCCGACGTGGCGGCTTCAAAGTGAGCGCGGTCCACAGCGAGAGACCATGCGCCGTCGGACATATCGGCCTTGAACAGGGCCTGGGGCTGGACCGACAAAGCCTCCTTGCAGGCCCGCGCGGCCACCATGACCGTTGCCTTGTCTTGCGCGGTACGGGCCTGACGCCCCGCGGTGGTGAGCACCCAGTCGGCCAGAGCCCGGTCGTAGTCGTCACCACCGAGTGCGGAATCGCCCCCGGTGGAGAGCACTTCAAACACCCCGCGGGTCAGCCGCAAGATGGAAATATCAAACGTGCCGCCACCCAAATCGTAGATGGCGTAGAGGCCTTCGCTGGCATGGTCCAGGCCATAGGCAATCGCAGCGGCAGTGGGCTCGTTGATGAGGCGCAGCACGTTCAAGCCGGCGAGCTGGGCGGCATCCTTGGTGGCCTGTCGCTGGGCATCGTCAAAATAGGCCGGAACCGTGATGACAGCACCATAGAGGTCGTCATTGAAGGTGTCCTCGGCGCGGTACCGCAAGGTGGCCAGGATTTCTGCGCTGACCTCCACCGGTGACTTCTCGCCGGCACGGGTTTGCAGCGACAGCATGCCGGCCTTGTCCACAAACTGGTAGGGCAATTGCTCGCGATGGGCAATGTCGGCCAGACCACGCCCCATGAAGCGCTTGACGGACACCAGGGTGTTGGCGGGATCCTCTGACTGGGCAGCCAGCGCGTCATGGCCGATTTGACGCCCTCCCCCCTCGAGGTAACGCACCGCCGAAGGCAGAATGACACGACCCGCCGCGTCCGGCAAGCATTCGGCGACACCGTGACGCACGCTGGCCACCAGCGAATGCGTGGTCCCCAGGTCAATGCCGACGGCAATGCGTCGCTGGTGGGGATCGGGGGCTTGCCCCGGTTCGGAAATCTGTAACAGCGCCATGGACGCTATTGTCGCTGTTACCGAGGGTCCATACTGTCCATCCGGGTTTCAACATCGCGTAAAAACCGTTCGATGAACATCAGGCCGCGCACTTGCTGCGCCGCAGCGAGGGCGTCCTGCTGGACGTCGAGCAGGGTGGCACAGGCGTGCAAGGCCTCGCGCCGGGCCTGCATCACCTCATCGTGCAGCCCTTCCAGCACGGACAGGCGATCGGCCTCATCCAGTGCCTCGCGCCAGCCCATTTGCTGCATGAGAAATGCCGGGGGCATGGCCGTGTTGTTCTCGGCCTGGATGGGCGCACCCTGCAGCTCGCACAGGTAGGCCGCGCGCTTGAGCGGGTCTTTGAGTCGCTGATGGGCTTCGTTGATGCGCACCGACCATTGCATGGCCACACGCTGGGCTGCCGCGCCCTGGGCCGCAAATCGATCCGGGTGCGCTTGGCGCAGGAGGTCCTTCCAGCGTGATTCGATGTCGGCGGCAGTTTGCGCAAAGCGGCGCGGCAACTCGAACAGCGTGAAGTCGTCGGCGGCCAGTTCGGGCAACGCCTGCGAGGGCGCGCTCACCTCAGACCCGGAAGGACTCGCCGCAACCGCAACGGTCGCGCTCGTTGGGGTTGTTGAAGCGAAACCCCTCGTTGAGCCCTTCGCGCACAAAGTCCAGTTCGGTGCCGTCAATGTAGGCCAGGCTCTTGGGGTCGACCAGCACCTTCACACCGTGGCCTTCGAAGATGACATCCTCGGGCTCCATGTCGTCCACGTACTCGAGCTTGTAGGCCAGGCCAGAGCAACCCGTGGTTTTGACGCCCAGGCGGACACCCACGCCCTTGCCACGCTTGCTGAGGTAGCGAGTGACGTGCCGGGCAGCGGCTTCGGTCAGGGTAACAGCCATGCCGTCCTCAGTGTGCGTGCTTCTTTTTGTAATCGTCCACAGCCGCCTTGATGGCGTCTTCGGCCAGGATGGAGCAATGGATTTTCACAGGCGGGAGGGCCAGCTCTTCCGCGATTTGGGTGTTCTTGAGGGCAGCCGCCTCGTCCAGGGTTTTGCCTTTAACCCATTCGGTCACGAGCGATGACGAGGCAATGGCCGAACCACAGCCATAGGTCTTGAAGCGCGCGTCTTCGATGACCCCCGTGGTCGGGTTGACCTTGATTTGCAGTTTCATCACGTCGCCACAGGCGGGCGCGCCCACCATGCCGGTTCCGACGGACTCATCGCCCTTGTCGAACGAACCGACGTTGCGAGGATTTTCGTAATGGTCAATGACCTTGTCGCTGTATGCCATGAATAACTCCGTGTCCCGATATCGGCATGCGGGCGCTCAGTGCGCGGCCCACTGAATGGTGCTGATATCGATGCCTTCTTTGTACATGTCCCACAAGGGGCTCAGATCGCGCAACTTGGCCACATTCTGACGAATGGTCTCGATCGCGTAATCGATATCCGCCTCGGTGGTGAAGCGGCCAATGGTGATGCGCAGACTGCTGTGCGCCAGTTCATCGCTGCGGCCCAGGGCGCGCAACACATAGCTGGGTTCCAGGCTGGCCGAGGTGCAAGCCGATCCAGACGACACGGCCAGGCCCTTGATGCCCATGATGAGCGATTCGCCCTCGACATAGTTGAAGCTGATGTTGAGGTTGTGCGGCACACGCTTGTCCAGGTGGCCGTTGATGAACACTTGCTCGATGCCCTGCAGCCCCTTGACCAGGCGCTCGTGCAGAGCACGCGCATGGGCGAGGTCCTGCGCCATTTCCATCCGGGCGATGCGAAAGGCTTCGCCCATGCCGACGCACTGGTGGGTGGGCAAGGTGCCGCTGCGCATGCCGCGCTCATGTCCACCGCCGTGCATTTGCGCCTCCAGGCGCACCCGCGGCTTGCGACGCACATACAGCGCGCCGATGCCCTTGGGGCCATAGGTCTTGTGCGAGGCCAGGCTCATGAGGTCAACGGGCAACTGCGACAGGTCGATCGCGACCTTGCCGGTGGCTTGCGCTGCGTCCACATGGAACAGTACCCCACGCTCGCGGCACAGGGCGCCAATCGCCGGAATGTCCTGGATCACACCGATCTCGTTGTTGACGAACATGACGCTCAGCAGGATGGTGTCCGCACGCATGGCGTCCCGCAGTGCCTGCATGTCGATCAGGCCGTCGGCCTGCACGTCCAGGTAGGTGACCTCGAAGCCTTGACGCTCCAACTCACGCATGGTGTCGAGCACGGCCTTGTGCTCGGTCTTGACCGTGATGAGGTGCTTGCCCTTGGACTGATAGAAATGGGCCGCCCCCTTGATGGCAAGGTTGTTGGACTCGGTGGCTCCAGAAGTCCAGACGATCTCGCGGGGATCAGCACCGATCAGGGCGGCCACATCGGCACGGGCTTTTTCGACGGCCTCTTCGGCCGCCCACCCCCAGGCGTGACTGCGCGACGCCGGATTGCCGTGGTGCTCGCGCAACCAGGGGATCATGGCGTCGACCACGCGCGGATCCACCGGGGTTGTGGCCCCGTAGTCCATATAAAGAGGTAAGTGCGGTGTGGTGTCCATGGAATCAGCAAAGAGGCATCAATGGGGAAGAACGTCGGGACTCAGCCCTTGGCGAATGCATTACCCAGGGCGAACACCGAGTTGGGGGCGTTCACGCGGATGGGCTTGACCACAGGCGCAGAGGAAATGGCCCGCTTGACCGCAGGCTTGTCCTCGATCTGGATGCCTTTGGCGATTTGCTCATCCACCAGTTTTTGCAACGTGACCGAATCCAGGAACTCGACCATGCGCTGGTTGAGGGACGACCACAGCTCGTGCGTCATGCAACGGCCGGTGTCGCCCAGGCAGTTTTCCTTGCCTCCGCAGTGGGTGGCATCGATGGGTTCGTCCACCGACACGATGATGTCGGCCACGGTGATCTCGGCAGCCTTGCGCCCCAGGGTGTAGCCGCCCCCAGGACCGCGAGTGGACTCGACCAGGTCGTGACGACGCAGCTTGCCAAACAACTGCTCCAGATAGGACAGGGAGATTTGCTGGCGCTGGCTGATGGCCGCCAGGGTGACGGGGCCGCTGTTTTGACGCAAGGCCAGATCGATCATGGCGGTAACGGCGAAACGACCTTTGGTGGTAAGACGCATGACAAGCTCCTTCAGGGCTTTGGCTCGACTTCGTTTGGTCGACTAATTCAGTCAAGTATAACGGAAAGCCGAATGATTTGCTCGGGTACTGTATTGTGCCGCATATTTGTCCAAGACAACAAATCAGTACAAACCCTAGGTTTATTACCCCTCCGCCCTGATCTTCGTCACGCCGTGGCTACGGCTTCCCGGGGATCGGCAAGGCGATCACCGTGTCCCGGCCGGGCCCACCCAAGGCCTGCTCCCGCAGCCGTGCGAGCTGGTCACGCACCCGTGCTGCTTGCTCGAACTCGAGCTGCCGGGCGTGTTCAAGCATGAGCTTCTCAAGCCGTTTGACTTCCCGCGCCAGGTCTTTCTCGTCCAGCGCTTCGTATTGCGAGCGCTCCAGATCCCGGCGCTCCGCCTCCTGCGTGGCCTTCTCGCTGTACACCCCGTCAATCAGGTCACGCACGCGTTTGACGATGGTGCGCGGCGTGATGCCATGCTCGCGGTTGAAATCGATCTGGCGCTGGCGTCGCCGCTCGGTCTCGTCAATGGCTCGCCGCATCGAATCGGTGATTTTGTCGGCGTACAGGATGGCCATGCCCTCCTGGTTACGCGCCGCCCGGCCGATGGTCTGGATCAGGCTTCGCTCGGAGCGCAGGAAGCCCTCCTTGTCCGCATCCAGTATCGCCACCAGCGACACCTCCGGCAGGTCAATGCCCTCGCGCAGCAGGTTGATGCCCACCAGCACGTCAAAGGTCCCCAGTCGCAGGTCGCGCAGGATTTCCACGCGCTCCACAGTATCAATGTCGCTGTGCAGATAGCGCACCTTCACGCCGTTGTCGGTGAGGTAGTCGGTCAGTTGCTCCGCCATGCGTTTGGTCAGCGTGGTGATGAGCACGCGCTCGTGTCGCTCGACGCGCAGTCGTATTTCCTGCAACACGTCGTCCACCTGATGCACGGCGGGCCGCACCTCCACCAGCGGATCCACCAGGCCGGTGGGGCGCACCAGCTGCTCGACCACCTGACCCGTGTGCTGTTTTTCATAGTCGGCCGGGGTGGCGGAGACAAACACCAGCTGACGCATGCGCCGCTCGAACTCTTCGAGCTTGAGCGGGCGGTTGTCGAGGGCACTGGGTAGACGGAATCCGTACTCCACCAGCGTGGTCTTGCGCGCGCGGTCGCCGTTGTACATGCCCCCGAACTGCCCCATGAGCACGTGGCTCTCATCCAGGAACATCATGGCGTCCTTGGGCAGATAGTCGGTGAGTGTGCTGGGTGGTTCGCCGGGCTGTGCACCGGATAGATGCCGGGTGTAGTTCTCAATGCCCTTGCAGTGCCCCACTTCAGAGAGCATCTCCAGATCGAAGCGGGTGCGCTGCTCCAGCCGCTGCGCCTCCACCAGCTTGCCCATGCCCACCAGCTGATCCAGCCGCTCCTTGAGTTCGAGCTTGATGGTTTCCACCGCCGCCAGGATGCGGTCACGGGGCGTCACGTAATGGCTCGAGGGATAGACGGTGAAGCGTGGAATCTTCTGGCGTATGCGACCGGTCAGCGGATCGAAGAGCTGCAGGCTCTCGATCTCGTCATCAAAGAGTTCGATGCGGATGGCCAGCTCGCTGTGTTCGGCCGGAAAAATATCGATGGTGTCGCCGCGCACCCGGAAACGGCCCCGGGTGAAATCGTGGTCATTGCGTTCGTACTGCATGCGCACCAACTGCCCGATCACCTCGCGCTGGCCCAGCTTGTCGCCCACCCGCAGCGTCATCACCATGCGGTGATAGCTCTCGGGCTCACCAATGCCGTAGATGGCCGACACGGTGGCCACGATGATCACATCGCGCCGCTCCAGCAAGCTCTTGGTGCACGACAAGCGCATTTGCTCGATGTGCTCGTTGATGGCGCTGTCCTTTTCAATGAACAAATCACGCTGCGGCACATAGGCTTCGGGCTGGTAGTAGTCGTAGTAGCTCACGAAGTACTCCACCGCGTTGTGCGGGAAGAACTCGCGAAATTCGCTGTAGAGCTGCGCGGCCAGGGTCTTGTTGGGCGCGTAGATGATCGCCGGGCGTCCCAGTCGGGCAATCACGTTGGCCATGGTGAAGGTCTTGCCCGAGCCGGTCACCCCCAGCAGGGTCTGGAACATTTCGCCATCACGCACGCCTTCCACCAGCTTTTCGATGGCTTGCGGTTGGTCTCCGGCAGGCGGATACGGCAGGTACAGCTCGAAGGGCGAGCCCTCAAAACGCTCGAAGTGGCCCTGCTCAGCGTCGGACGCAAGGGCAGGCGTCGCATCAGCAGGGGTGGGGGCAGACGATTGGGGGGCGGGCATGTCTTAAAATCTCGGGCGAACCGCATAGCGTAACGCACTCCGCATCGCGCCGCGCAGGCTTCAGGCCCAAACCCTTTTGCTTCTGTCCCTTTACCCTTCTTCAAGGACCGACGATGTCTATGTTTTCCGCCGTCCAGATGGCCCCCCGCGACCCCATCCTGGGTCTGAACGAGCAATTCGCCGCTGACACCAACCCCAACAAGGTGAACCTCGGCGTCGGGGTCTATTTCGACGACAACGGCAAGCTGCCCTTGCTCAAGTGCGTGCAGCAGGCCGAAGCCAGCCTCATGAAAACACCCACGGCCCGCGGTTATCTGCCGATTGACGGCATCGCCGCCTACGACGCCGCCGTCAAAGGCCTGGTGTTTGGCGCCGAGTCAGAGCCGGTCAAGAGCGGCCGCGTGGCCACGGTGCAAGGCCTGGGCGGGACCGGCGGCCTGAAGATCGGCGCGGACTTCCTGCGTCACCTGCTGCCTGGCGCCAAGGTGCTCATCAGCGACCCGAGCTGGGAAAACCACCGCGCCCTGTTCACCCAGGCCGGCTTCACGGTGGAGACCTACGCCTACTACGACGCCGCCAAGCGCGGCGTGAACTTTGACGGCATGCTGGCCTCGCTCCAGGCTGCCCCGGCCGGCACCGTCGTGCTCCTGCATGCCTGCTGCCACAACCCCACCGGCTATGACATCACCCCGGCGCAGTGGGACCAGGTCATCCAACTGATCAAGACCCGCGGCCTGACTCCCTTCCTCGACATGGCCTACCAGGGCTTTGGCGAAGGCATTGCCGAGGACGGCGCGGTGGTGGGCAAGTTCGTGGCCTCGGGCCTGACCTTCCTGGTGTCCACCTCGTTCTCCAAGAGCTTCAGCCTCTACGGCGAGCGTGTGGGCGCCCTGTCGGTGCTGTGCACCAGCAAGGAAGAAGCCGACCGCGTGCTGTCACAGCTCAAGATCATGGTGCGCACCAACTACTCCAACCCGCCCATCCACGGGGGGGCTGTGGTCGCCGCTGTCCTGAACAATCCCGAACTGCGCGCCCTGTGGGAACAGGAACTCGCCGAGATGCGCGTGCGCATCAAGCTCATGCGCAAACAGCTGGTGGAAGGTTTGAAAGCTGCCGGCGTGAAGCAGGACATGAGCTTCATCGCCCAGCAGGTGGGGATGTTCAGCTACTCGGGCCTCAGCAAGGAGCAGATGGTGCGCCTGCGCAACGAGTTTGGCGTGTATGGCACCGATACCGGCCGCATGTGCGTGGCGGCGGTCAACAGCAAGAACATCGCGCACGTGTGCGCATCGATTGCCCAGGTTCTGCAGTAAAGCGCCTCAGGCCCACACCACCGAGCGCATGGCCACGGACCCGGCCTGGAAACGGTCGTTGAAATAGCTGGGCGTGTCGTCTTCGCGGGTGGCGCCAGCGGCCACGAGCAGGGGCAAGAAGTGCTCGTGGCTGGGATGGGCCAGTCGGGCCGTGTCCCCCAGGGCCGCATAGTCGCACAGGGCTTCGGGCTGGCCTGCGCTGATCTGCGCAGCGACCCACCGGTCAAATTCGGCCGTCCATTCAAAAGCCTGGTCCGGGAGAGCACCCCACTGCATGACCCGCAGGTTGTGCACCGTGTTGCCGCTGGCCACAATCAGAACGCCCTCGTCGCGCAGTGACACCAGTTGCCGTCCCAGGGCGAAGTGCTCGGCGGTGGGACGACTCATGTCGATGCTGAGTTGGATCACCGGAATGTCTGCCTCGGGGAACATGGGCTTGAGCACGCCCCAACTGCCGTGGTCCAGGCCCCACTCGTGGTCGTCGAGCATCAACGGTTCATCCGTGGCTGGCTGACGCACCGCTTGCGCGATGCGGGCGGCCCAGGCCGGGTCGCCAGGGGCCGGGTACTGTTGCTCGAACAGGGCTTGCGGAAAGCCGCCAAAGTCATGAATGGTGCGGGGTTGCGCCATGGCGGTGAGGCGAAAGCCCCGGGTCATCCAGTGCGCTGAAATGCACAGGATCAGTCGCGGACGGGGCCAGCGCCCCGCATCCGAGAACTGTTGACCGAGCTTGACCCAGCCCTGTCGAAAGTCGTTGTCCTCAATCACGTTCATGGGGCTTCCATGCCCCAAAAACAGGACAGGTTGGCGTGTGGCGGCTGGAAAGGTGGCAGACATGGTGCGAAACGGGGTCAGAGCTCAGGTTCTACGACAGGCCAGAAGACCGGACGCAGCCTTCAGAACGAGTCGTTGTTTTGACATCATGCCCGCTTTGCAGGTGACAAATTGGAGGCTGGCCTCCAATGTTGCGGGGTTTAAAACTGCTATATTGCGCTGCAACAATCACAGGGAAAACCATTTCCATGCTGTATCAAATTTACGAAACCCAGCGCTCTCTCATGGAGCCGTTTGCCGACTTCGCTCAGGCGGCCTCCAAGCTGTACAGCAATCCGCTCTCTCCCCTGGGGCAATCGCAGGTGGCCCATCGCATTTCCGCCACCTACGATTTGCTGTACCGACTGGGCAAGGACTACGAAAAGCCGGCCTTCGGCATCGATTCGGTCAAGGTTCGCGGTGTGGATGTGGCCATCCATGAGCGCGTCGAAATTGACAAACCGTTTTGCGAACTGCGCCGGTTCAAACGCTTTTGCGATGATGCCAACACCCTGACCCGTCTCAAGGGACAGCCCGTGGTGTTGGTGGTCGCCCCCCTGTCGGGTCACTACGCCACGCTGTTGCGCGACACCGTGCGCACCATGCTGTCGGACCACAAGGTATACATCACTGACTGGAAGAACGCGCGCATGGTGCCGCTTTCCGAGGGCGAGTTCCACCTGGACGACTATGTCAACTACGTGCAGGAATTCATCCACCACCTGCAAAAACAGTATGGCAATTGCCACATCATGAGCGTGTGCCAGCCCACGGTGCCGGTGCTCGCAGCCGTATCGCTGATGGCCTCGCGCGGCGAGAAAACGCCGCTCACCATGACCATGATGGGCGGCCCCATCGACGCGACCCGCTCGCCCACGGCGGTCAACAACCTGGCCATGAACAAGAGCTACAGCTGGTTCGAGAACAACGTCATTTACCGCGTGCCGCAAAACTTCCCCGGCGCGGGTCGGCGTGTCTATCCCGGCTTCCTGCAGCACACCGGTTTCGTGGCCATGAACCCCGACCGTCACCTGAGCAGTCACTACGACTACTTCCAGGACCTGATCAAGGGTGACAACTCGAGCGTCGAGTCGCACCGCAAGTTCTATGACGAGTACAACGCCGTGCTCGACATGGACGCTGACTA
>CALBSC010000039.1 GCA_937927685.1 uncultured Burkholderiales bacterium
CCTCGCCCTCGCCCAGGCGCATGATGGTGCCCTTGCCGAACTGCTTTTCGATCTGGGCCAGCGCGGCCTGCAGGGCCTTGCTTTTTTCGCTGTTGGCGGCGGCGCCTTTGACGGGTGCGTCCATGAGAAGTCCTTTTGATTCAACGGGTTGAGGGAGGATCCGGGTGCGTCAGATACTGTTTTGATCAACAGCCTGGATGCTTGACCAGTACTGTAACGGAGGGATAGGGGTCCGCAAATACTTTTTTTGGTCAGTTTGCCTTACCATTTGTGCATGCGTCACACACCTCCTCCCTTGGTGGCCTGGGATGGCCGACAGGCCCACCTGGGCCGATTGATGGGCGTGGCTTTGCGCCGCTTCGATGAGCGCGTGCTGACCCTGATGGCACGGCACGTGGAGGTGCCGCTGGCACTGTCCAACCTAGCAGCCCGCGCGCAGGTGAGCGCTGCGCACATTCACATCACCCGGCACCTGCCGCTGGACGGCGCGCGGCTGAGCGACCTGGCGCGCAGTGCAGGCATGAGCAAGCAGGCGATGGGTGACCTGGTGGACCAGTGTGAGGCGTGGGGCTTGGTCAACCGGGCCCCGGATGCGCGTGATGCGCGCGCGCGCCGCATCGAGTTCACCGAGACAGGTCGCGCTTGGGTGCGCGCATTTCAGATGGCCGTGGGGCAGGCCCAGCGCGAATTCGAGCAGGAGGTGGGCACCGACGTGGCGGCGGTGATCTGGCTGGGCCTGGAGGCGTATGCGGGCGACTATCGGTGAAGTCTCGGGTGTCATACCCGGAGGCTGGATGCCTAGAATGCACATCAAAGCACACTCAGGAGACACCATGCGGATCCTCATCGCCGAAGACGACCAGGTACTGGCCGATGGCCTGCTGCGCAGTCTGCGAGCGTCGGGGGCGGCGGTGGACCATGTCGCAAGCGGCACCGAGGCCGACGCGGCCCTGATGACCACCGATGAATTCGATCTGCTGATCCTGGATCTGGGCTTGCCCAAGATGCATGGCCTGGAAGTGCTCAAGCGCATGCGCGCACGGGGCAGCGCCGTCCCCGTCATCATCCTCACCGCCGCAGACAGCGTGGAGGAACGGGTCAAGGGCCTGGACTATGGCGCGGACGATTACATGGCCAAGCCCTTTTCCTTGCAGGAACTCGAGGCGCGCGTGCGTGCACTCACGCGCCGTGGCATGGGCGGCACCACCTCGGCGATCAAGCATGGACCGCTGGTCTACGACCAGGCCGGGCGGGTGGCGACCATCGACGGCAAGATGGTCGAGCTCTCCGCGCGTGAACTCGGTTTGCTGGAAGTGCTGCTGCAGCGCGCAGGCCGTTTGGTGAGCAAGGACCAGCTGGTCGAGCGCTTGTGCGAATGGGGTGAAGAGGTGAGCAACAACGCCATCGAGGTGTATATCCACCGCTTGCGCAAGAAGATCGAGAAAGGCCCCATCCGCATCGCGACAGTGCGTGGGCTGGGCTATTGCCTCGAAAAAATTCCCGGATGAAGTGAAAATTTTTCAGCGCGAACAGCGCTCCCTGTTTGGTGAGATCCTGGACTGGATGCTCACGCCCTTGTTGCTGTTGTGGCCGATCAGCCTGGCCTTGACCTGGCTGGTGGCCCAGGGCATTGCAGGGCGCCCGTTTGACCGTGGGCTGGAGTACAACGTGCAGGTGCTGGCGCAACTCGTGCGCTACAACGGCCAGCAGGTGCAGTTCAACCTGCCCCAGCCTGCGCGTGAAATCCTGCGTGCCGATGACGCCGACCTGATTTACTACCAGGTGCTGGGCCCGGGCGGGGACTTCATCAGCGGGGAGCGCGATTTCCCCTTGCCCCCGGAGGAGGAAAAACCGCTCACGGGCGAAGTGCGGCTGCGCGACGACGCGATGCGCGGTGCGAATGTGCGCGTGGCCTATGTCTGGGTGCGGGTGGACTTGCCTGAGGCGCGCTACGTGCTGGTGCAAGTGGCCGAGACGCTGGAGAAGCGCTCGGTGCTGGCGACCGAGATCATCAAGGGGGTGATGCTGCCGCAGTTTGTGATCCTGCCGCTGGCGGTGCTGCTGGTGTGGCTGGCGCTGGCGCGTGGCATACAGCCACTCAACCAGCTCGAAGAGCGTATTCGCCAGCGCAAGCCCGATGACCTGAGCCCGCTGGATGACCGTGTGGTGCCGCTGGAAGTGGCGCCGCTGGTGTCGTCCATCAACGACTTGCTGATGCGACTGACAGATTCGATTGCCACACAAAAGCGTTTTCTCGCCGATGCCGCGCACCAACTCAAGACGCCACTGGCCGGTTTGCGCATGCAGGCCGACCTGGCCCAGCGGGAGGGCGCCAGTGCGCAGGAACTCAAGCAGTCGCTGCAACACATCGGACGCGCCAGCATGCGCGCCACGCACACGGTCAACCAGTTGCTGTCCCTGGCGCGCGCCGAAAGCGGCGGCGCCAACGTGGCCCGTCAGCCCTGCAACCTGGTGACGCTGGTGACCGAGGTCATCCAGGATTCCTTGCCCCGGGCACTGGACCGGCACATCGACCTCGGGTACGACGGCGTAGGCCCGGACAAGCCGGGTGTGTGGGTGTCTGGCAACCCGACCCTGCTCAAGGAACTGATCCGCAACCTGATTGACAACGCCATCAACTACTCGCCGTCCAGCGTGGAGCATCCGGGTGTGGTGACTGCGCGCGTGCTGGCGGACCAGTTCAGCCGTGTGGCGGTGCTCCAGGTGGAAGACACCGGTCCGGGCATTGCGCGGGCCGAGCGCGAACTGGTGTTCCAGCCTTTTTACCGGGCCTTGGGCTCGGACACCGACGGGTCAGGGCTGGGCTTGCCGATCGTGATGGAGATTGCCAACCGGCACGAAGCCACGGTCACGGTCGACGACGCGCACCATGGGCGGCAACCACCGGGCGCGTGCTTCACGGTGCGCTTTACCCGAACCCTGTCCGGGCATGAGCTCGCTTCGGTTGCTTAGCCCTTGAACAGGTTCAGCAACAGCCGTTCGCGCTCCATCACCGTTTTGACCGCCGCATGCTCGGCCACCTTCTGCACATGGCCCCACAGCACGGGCAGGTCGGCCGGGTTGATGCCAGCCATCGAACCCCAGCGCAGCAGCGTGAGCGCGTAGGCATCCAGGGGGCCCAGGCTCGAGCCGCTCAGCCAGGCCTGCCCGGCTTGCGCCGCCTGTTGCACCAGCTGCTGCAACTCCTCCATCAGCGAGCGGTATTGCACGGCCGCATAGGATTTGAGAACGGCTTGCGCTTCGGCCTGGTCGGTGAATTTGTTGGGCATGAAGTAATGCGTGAACGTCGGGTGCACCGTGTTGTTCATCCAGGCCAGTGTTTCCAGGGCCTTGGCACGCGCCAGCGGTTGCGTGGGCAGGAACTGCGCGTTCGGAAACAGTGCATCCAGGTGCAGGCAGATGGCGACGATCTGGGTGATCACGGTGCCGTTGTCCACCAGCACGGGCACCTGGCCGCGCGGGTTGATGGTGAGGTACGCGCTTTCGCGCTGTTCGCCCTTGTGCAACTTGAGCAGGGTGGGCTCGAACGCGGCGCCACTGGCTTGCAGCAACACATGGGGAACGAAAGAACAGGCACCGGGTGCGAAGTAAAGCGTGAGGCTCATGCGGGTCTCCAAGTCTGGGGTGAAAGGGTCAATGGGGGGTGAGTGCGACGGGGCTGCTGCGTGTCATGGGGCCGTATGGCGATCCTCGCGCTTGAACGTCACCACGTGGTCCACCTGGGCGCGAATCCCGATCCATTCGCCCACGGTGTGGTCGTGGTGGCTGGGCACCAGGGCCAACACGGTTTCTCCCGAGGCCAGTCGCAGCGTGTACAGGAACTCCGAGCCCCGGAAGGACTTGCGCAGAATCTCGGCTTTGACCGGCGCGTCATCGTCGTGCACGATGTCATCGGCCCGCAGCAGCACATCGCACTGACCGGCCGCAAAGGCGCCGGGCATCGGGCATTCCGCCACATCCGTCAGGTTTCCCAGGGGCGTTTGCACCACCACCTGGGTACCCTCCATGCGCAGCGTGGCAGGGGTGAACACACCATGACCGATGAATTCCGCCACCAGGCGGGACGCCGGTCGGTGATACAGCGAGTAGGCGTCGTCCCACTGGTGCAAGCCCCCTTGCGCCATCACGCCGATGACGTCACCGATGGCGAAGGCCTCGAGCTGATCGTGCGTGACAAAGAGGGCGGTGGTTTGCGCCTCTTTGAGGATTTGGCGCACCTCCTGTGCCAGGCGCTCGCGCAAATCCACGTCCAGGTTGGAGAAGGGTTCATCGAGCAAGAGCAATTGGGGTTGCGGTGCCAGGGCCCGTGCCAGGGCCACCCGCTGCTGTTGCCCGCCCGACAGCTCATGGGGACGACGGCGCGCACTGCCGGTCAAGCCCACCAGGCGCAACACAGCCTGCACGCGTTGTTCGCGAGCATCGCGTTTCCAGTGGGCCAGCCCAAACCCGATGTTCTCGCCCACGTCCAGGTGGGGAAAGAGGGCGTAATCCTGAAACACCATGCCGATGCGGCGATCTTCGGCGGGTACGTGGCTCGCTCGCTCGCTCACCACCTGCCCATTGAGCCGGATGCGGCCACCGGTCACGGGCTCCAGACCGGCCACTGCCCGCAGCAAGGTTGTCTTGCCGCATCCGGAGGGCCCGATGAGCACGCCCATCTCGCCAGCCCGCAGCCCCAGGGTCACCTCATCGACCGCGGGCCGGGGTTGGCCGGGATACTGGACCTGCAACTGCGAGACATCAAGAAACATGTCCAGGATTGTAGATAGCCGCGCATCGTCAGAGGCTACCTACAATCGAAGCCCGTCAAACGCAGGCTTGATTCCCGGCCTGCTTGGACGCGAAACCTATCGTCTACATCGGTCCGGATGCGTTTGTCACGACTCTTTCTCTTGTTGGTGCTGGCCGGTTTGCTGCTGCCGGTGCTGATGGTGCTCGGCGCCTGGTGGCAGGCGGATGCGCGCTCCATCGAGGTCCTGCAGGGCATGGCGCAGACCGTCTTGCCAGACTACGCAGTCAGCAGCCTGCTCCTGTGCACCTGGGTTCTGGTGGGCGTGGTCAGCCTGGGCACGGCGTCGGCGGTGGCCGTGACGTTGTTCGAATTTCGTGGTCGCCGCGTGCTGGAGTGGGCCTTGTTGTTGCCCCTGGCCATGCCCGCCTATGTGGTGGCTTACGCCTACACCGACTTTCTTCAGTTCAGCGGCCCCGCACAAACCTGGTTGCGTCAGGGGTGGGGCTTGCAAGGGCGTGTGTTGCCGGAAATTCGCAGCCTGTGGGGGGCTGCCTGTGTGCTGGCACTGACGCTCTATCCCTATGTCTACTTGCTGGCCCGTGCCGCCCTCACAGAACGGGCCACCCACCTGATGGAAGCTGCGCGTCTGCTCGGCGCGCCCCTGTCACGCCGCATCCGGGAGGTGGCCTTGCCCCTGGCCAGGCCCGCCATTGCAGCGGGTGCGGCCCTGGCCATGATGGAAACGCTGGCCGACTATGGGGTGTCGAGCTACTTTGGCATTCAAACCTTCACGACCGGCATTTACAAGGCCTGGCTGGTGATGGAGGACCGCATGGCCGCCGCCCAGTTGTCTACCCTGCTGCTGGGGGTGGTGCTGGTCGTGCTGGGGGTCGAGCGCCATGCCCAGTCACGGTTGCGCTTTGCCGCCAGCCGCGCCGCCGAGCGTTCGCGGGAGGCCCAGCCCGTGCGTCTGCAGGGGGGCGGGCAGTTGCTGGCGCAAGGGGTGTGCCTGATGCCGGTGCTGCTGGGTTTTGTGGTGCCGGTCATCTTGCTGTTACAGGCGCTGTGGGCATCAGGCGACGCCATCGACTGGCCCTGGGGACGTTTCCTCGAGTGGACCTGGAACAGTTTCCGCCTGGGGCTGATGACGGCGGTGCTGGCCGCGGCCGCCGCCAGTTGGCTGGCCTTCGAGGCCCGGCGCCAGCCTCGGGGCCCCGTGACCTGGGCCGTGCAAGGCGTTGGGCTGGGCTATGCCGTGCCCGGCGCGGTGATCGTGGTGGGGCTGCTGCTGCCGGTGGGCTGGGTGCAGGGCCGCTGGCCCGACTGGGGCGTGGGCAGCTGGGTGACGGCGACCTTGCTGGGTGTGTTGTGGGCCTATCTGGTCCGGTTTGTGGCCGTGGCCCTGCAATCGGTGCAAAGTGGTTACGCCCGCATACCGGCCAGCCTGGACGAAAGCGCCCGCATGCTGGGCACCTCCTGGCCCCGCTTGTGGCGAGTCGTGCACTGGCCCTTGATGCGGCGTCCGTTGGCCGCCGCCGTGTTGCTGGTGCTGGTGGATGTCATGAAGGAACTGCCGGCCACCCTGGTTCTGCGCCCCTTCAACACCGACACCCTGGCCGTGATGGCGTATCAACTCGCCCGTGATGAGCGCCTCGGCGAGGCGGCGCTGCCTTCGTTGGCGCTGGTGCTGGTTGGGCTCCTGCCGGTGATGCTGCTGAGCCGGGCCTTGCGCGGAACCAGCACCGACGGACGTTCCGCTCGCCACGAACCCAATTGAGAATAATTCTCATTTGATGTAGGATGTCGCCTGTCCGGCCCTGAATGCCGATGCAGAACTGAAGCCAACCCCATGCGACCTCCTCTTTCCATCTTCTCTCCCCTGAGTGACCTGCTGTTGGCCGCGTGCGCCATGGTGCTGTCCCTGCCGGCCCAGGCGCAGTCACCAGACAAAGTGCTCAACCTCTACTCCGCCCGGCACTATCCGACGGACGAAGCCTTGTACAGCCAGTTCACCCAGGCCACGGGCATTCGCATCAACCGGGTCGATGCCGACGATGCCGGCATTCTGTCGCGCCTCAAGGCCGAGGGGTCTGCCTCACCGGCGGATGTGGTGCTACTGGTGGATGCTGCCCGCCTGTGGCGGGCCGAGGTCGATGGCCTGTTCCTGCCCGTGAAGTCCAAGGTGCTGGAGACGGCCGTGCCGGCGACGTTGCGGGCCAAGCCGACCGATGAGGGCGGCTCTGCATGGTTTGGCTTGTCCACGCGTGCACGGGTGATCGTCTATGACCAGCGCCGTTACCCACGCGAAGCCCTCGACACGTATGAGAAGTTGGCCACCCCCCCCTTCAAGGGGCAGTTGTGCATCCGCTCGGGCTCGCACCCCTACAACCTGAGCCTCTTTGGCGCCATGACCGAGCACCTGGGGCCGGCCCAGACCGAGCGCTGGCTCAAAGGGCTGGTGGACAACCTGGCCCGCCCGCCGCGGGGCGGGGACACCGACCAGATCAAGGGGGTGGCGTCCGGCGAATGCGCCGTGGCACTGACGAACACGTATTACCTGGCGCGCATCATGCGCTCAAGTAAACCGGAGGATCAGGCGCTGATGGCAAACCTCGGGGTGGTATTTCCCAACCAGGCCAGCTGGGGCACCCATGTGAACATTGCGGGCGGCGGGGTCGCGCGCCATGCCAAGCACCCGGAGAACGCGGTGAAATTCCTGGAATACCTGGTCAGCCCCGCGGCCCAGCAACACTTCGCCAACGGCAACAATGAGTGGCCGGTGGTGCCCGGCCTGAAGTTTGACAACCCGGCCCTGCAGGCCATGACCGGCGGTGGCTTCAAGAGCGAGCTGGTCCCCATCAGCGCGGTGGGCATGAACCAGTTCAAGGTGCAGCAGATGCTCGACCGTGTGGGGATGAAGTAAGGCCGCGCAAGCGATCAGTGGCGCGGGCGGATGCTGATCTCGTTGCTGTTGATGCTTTCACGACCGCTGTCGGTGTCCACCAGCAGCCGCCCTTGCGCATCGACCCCACGGGCCCAACCCTCGCGCCCATCGGAGAGGCGGATGGCCTGGTCGCACAGCCAGTCCCGACGCGCAAAGCGCGACAGCAGCGGAGCGAACCCTTCGCGGTTGAAGCCCAACACCGTGCGCAGCAAACCGGGCATGAGTTCTCGCAGGAGGTCGCCCGCCTGCAGTCCGGGTTGCAGCTCACTCACACCCAGCGGGGGAATGCTGTTGTCCACGCCCTGAGGCGTGCGCACATTCAGGCCGATGCCGATCACCGCGTACCGCTCGGCCCGGGCGGAGCGGGCGTCGGTGACGGTGGCGGTTTCAATCAGGATGCCGCCCAGCTTGTGGGGGCCGCCCCCCGTGTCGCACCACAGGTCATTCGGCCATTTCAGGCCCAGCACCGCACGGTCCGGGTCGGGATGCGGGCTGCGCGGTGGCTGCGCCTGCAGCAGCTGGGTCAGGGACTCGGCCAGGGACACCCCCACCGCCAACGACAAGCCCGACCAGTCGGGTGGCTGCAGCATCAGCCCCAGGGAAAACGTCAGCGACTCACCGGGGGTACTGGTCCAGCTGCGGCCCAAGCGGCCGCGACCCGCCGTTTGCGTCTCGGCAATCAGCACCACCGGGTCGGTCTGCCCTTGACGGGCCCGCCGCATCAGTTCGGTGTTGGTGGAGTCCAGACTGGGCACCAGCTCGAGGCTCAGGCCCGGACACAGCGGGGACAACGCCAGCCACAGGTCCTCCAGAGGCCAGGGCGTTGTCATGATGACGGATCAGCGATCGCCTTTGGGGGCCAGCAGGGTGCCGCGGCACTTTTTGGCGCCACACCAGCAGGGATACTCGGCCTTGAGCTTGCGCGTGTAGGGGGCGTCGATGATCAGGCCGTAGTCGTAGTTCAACTCTTCACCCGCCTTGATCTTGCGCAGCGACTTGATGAACACCCGGCCGTTGTCCTCTTCGGCCTCGCAGTTGGGCTTGCACGAGTGGTTGATCCAGCGTGATGCATTGCCGCCATACAAGGCATCGATCACCCGCTTGTTGGTCAGGTGAAAGTAAAAGGTGTGGTTGGGATCCTTGGGGTCGTGTGGGTGGCGCCGCAAGGCTTCCTTCCACTTGATGATCTCCCCCACATACTCGATGATCACCTCGCCCTTGGGGATGTCTTGCAGGGCGAAAACGCCTTTGCCATGGACGCCAGAGCGACGGGTCTGGATACGACGACCGGAAGGGGAAGCGGAGGGGCTGGTTGACACGGCCTGATTTTTTGTTAAGTTGAATACGTACATGCGTGCGCACACACGTGCGCGTGCGCGCGAGGGCTGATTGTAGAAGCACATCGGCCCGGCCCCCGAATTGGAAGCACAAGGACCCTGTCATTCATGAGCAAAACCCTGGTCATCGCCGAAAAGCCCTCGGTCGCACAGGACATCGTGCGGGCGCTCACGCCCGTCGCCGGCAAGTTTGAAAAGCACGACGACCACTTTGAAAACGACCGCTATGTGGTCACCAGTGCCGTGGGCCACCTGGTGGAGATCCAGGCGCCCGAGGAATTCGATGTCAAACGAGGCAAGTGGTCATTCGCCCACCTGCCGGTCATTCCGCCCTATTTCGACCTCAAGCCCGTCGACAAGACCAAGACGCGACTGAACGCGGTCATCAAGCAGGCCAAGCGCAAGGACGTGGAGACGCTCATCAACGCCTGTGACGCGGGCCGTGAGGGCGAACTCATCTTCCGGCTGATCGAGCAGTACGCCGGTGGCAAAAAGCCCCTGGGCAAGCCGGTCCAGCGCCTGTGGCTGCAGTCCATGACGCCCCAGGCCATCCGTGACGGCTTTGATGTCCTGCGCTCCGAGAAGCAGATGCAGGGTCTGGCTGACGCCGCACGCAGCCGCTCCGAGGCCGACTGGCTGGTGGGCATCAACGGTACCCGCGCCTTCACCGCCTTCAACTCACGCGATGGCGGCTTCTTTCTCACCACCGTGGGGCGGGTGCAAACGCCCACGCTGAGCGTGGTCGTCGAGCGCGAGGAGCAAATCCGCAAGTTCATCAGCCGCGACTACTGGGAGGTCCACGCCAGCTTCCTGGTCGAGGCGGGCGAATACGCCGGCAAGTGGATCAACCCCGCCCACAAGAAAGACGAGAACGACCCCGAGCGCAAGGCCGACCGCGTCTGGTCGGCGCAAGAAGCCCAGGCCATTGCCGATGCGGTGCGTGGCAAGGCGGCGACCGTCACCGAGGAAAGCAAGCCCACCACCCAATCCGCGGGCGGCTTGTTTGACCTGACCTCGTTGCAGCGTGAGGCCAATGGCCGTTTTGGCTATTCAGCCAAAACCACCCTCGCACTGGCGCAGAGCCTGTACGAGCGCCACAAGGCCCTGACCTACCCCCGTACCGACTCGCGTCACCTGCCCGAGGACTACCTGCCCACCGTGCACCAGACCTTCGAGATGCTGGCCGACAGTGGCATGAAGCACTTGGCGCCCTTTGCCCTGACCGCCTTGAACAACGGCTACATCAAGCCCAGCAAGCGCGTGTTCGACAACAGCAAGGTGAGTGATCACTTTGCAATCATTCCAACACTGCAGGCGCCCTCGGGTCTGTCTGAGGCGGAGCAAAAGCTGTACGACCTGGTGGTCAAACGCTTCCTGGCCGTGTTTTTCCCGCCCGCCGAGTTTCTGGTCACCACCCGTATCAGCCAGGTGGCGCACCAGGGCGTCAGCCACCATTTCAAGTCCGACGGCAAGGTGATGGTCAAACCTGGCTGGCTGGCCATTTATGGCAAGGAAGTCCAGACCGAGGATGACGGCAGTGGCAAGACGTTGGTGGCGGTCAAGCCCGGCGAGATGGCGCGCAACGAGTCCGTCAACCCGCAGGCCCTCAAGACCCGCCCCCCGGCGCGCTACACCGAAGCCACCCTGCTCGGGGCCATGGAGGGAGCTGGCAAGCTGGTCGAGGACGACGAGTTGCGCGAGGCCATGCAGGAAAAGGGGCTGGGCACGCCGGCCACCCGCGCGGCCATCATCGAAGGCCTGCTGAACGAAAAGTACATGCTGCGCGATGGCCGGGAAATGATCCCCACCGCCAAGGCCTTCCAGCTCATGACCCTGTTGCGAGGCCTGGGGGTGGAAGAACTCTCTTCACCCAGCCTGACGGGTGAGTGGGAGTACAAGCTCTCGCAAATGGAGCAAGGCCAGTTGAGCCGTGAAGCCTTCATGCGCGAGATCGCCGCGATGACCGAGCGCATCGTGAAGAAAGCCAAGGAGTACGACCGCGACACCGTGCCGGGTGACTACGTCACGCTCAAGACCCCCTGCCCCACGTGCGGGGGCCAGGTGCGCGAGAACTATCGCCGTTTCGCCTGCACCGGCGCGGACGGCCAGGGCGAGGGCTGTGGCTTCTCGTTTGGCAAAACCCCTGGGGGCCGCACCTTCGAATTGCAGGACGTGGAGGCGCTGCTGGCCAACAAGCAGGTCGGCCCGTTGGAGGGCTTCCGCTCCAAAGCCGGCTGGCCCTTCACCGCCGAAATCGTGCTCAAGTTCAATGAGGAAGAGCGCAACTGGAAACTCGAATTCAACTTCGGCGACGACAAGTCGGACGAGGGCAGTGGCGAGTTGGTCGAGTTTGGCGAGAGCGCGTCCCTGGGCGCGTGTCCCAAATGCGGGTCGGCCGTGCGCGAGCATGGCAACAATTACGTCTGCGAAAAATCCGTGCCCACGCACGCACAGGCCACACCCTCGTGCGACTTCAAGACGGGCAAGATCATCCTGCAGCAGCCCGTGTCGGTCGAGCAGGTGCAAAAACTCCTGGGCACCGGCAAGACCGACCTGCTCGACAAATTCATTTCGATGCGCACCCGCCGTCCGTTCAAGGCCTACCTCGCCTGGAATGCGGAGGCGGGCAAGGTGGCGTTCGAGTTCGAACCGCGCACAAGCAAGTACCCGCCTCGTCAGCGGGCTGGCGCGGCCGCAGGCGCTGCGGCGTCCCCCGCGGCCAAGACCACGGCGAAGAAGGCGGCCAAAGCAGGCGCCAAGACCGCTGCCAAGAAAACCGCAGGGGCCAAAAAGCCCAAGGCGCCTCGCAAGCCTGCCGCTGGCAAGGCGCCCAGCGAGGTCCTGGCCGCCGTGATTGGCAACGAGCCCGTGGCCCGGACCGAGGTGATCAAGAAGTTGTGGGAGTACATCCGCGCCCACGGGCTGCAAGACCCGGCGGACAAGCGCAAGATCAACGCGGACGACAAGTTGCGGCCGGTGTTCGGCAAGGATCAGGTCAACATGTTTGAGCTGGCAGGGTTGGTGGGCAAGCACCTGGGTTGAGGGGCCTGACTGAGCCCCAGCGCCTACGGGTCAACAAAAACGCCGCCCGAAGGCGGCGTTTCAATCCATCAAGGAAGCCAGCTCAGCCTTGCTGGAGCAACTCCCAGATGCGGGCCGAGGTCATCGGCATCTGAATCTTCGACGACAGGGCGCCTTTGCCATGGCGAGCCAGGGCATCGGCCACCGCATTCACCACCGCCGGTGTGGCCCCAATGGTGCCCAACTCGCCCACGCCTTTCACGCCCAGCACGTTGTTCTTGCACGGCGTACTCTCGTCCATCGAGGTGACGAAAAAGCGCGGCATGATGTCCGCGTGCGGCACGGCGTAGTCCATCAGGCTGCCCGTGACCGGCTGACCCGTCTCGCGGTCGTACACCAGCGATTCGCACAGGGCCTGTCCCAGCCCCTGCACCGCACCGCCATCCAACTGGCCGCGCACGATCATCGGGTTGACCACACGGCCCACGTCGTTGACGGAGGAGTAGGTATCCACCTGGACCGTGCCCGTTGCGGGGTCCACCTCGACCTCGCAGATGTGGCAGCCGTTGGGCCAGGTCGGACCGCTGGCAGCGGTCTTGGAGTCGAGCTCGATGCGTCGCTCGGGCTGGCGCTGGGCCACGTCGGCCAGCGTCAGGTGCAAATCGGTGCCTGCCACGGTGAAGCGGCCGGCGTCGTATTGCACGTCCTCAGGGGCGGCCTCCAGCGCCTGGGCGGCCAGCTCGCGGGCGCGCTCCAGTGCCTTGGTGGACCCCACGCTCACGGCCGAGCCGCCGGTGAAGAGCGAGCGTGAGCCGGCGCTGCCAAATCCGTTGCCGCGATCGGTGTCGCCCATCACGATCCGTACCTGCGAGAGCGGCACGTTGAAAATATCCACGACCAGCTGCGCCAGCGTGGTGGCAATGCCCTGACCCATGCCGTTCACGGCAGTGAACACCTCGATCACACCGTCGTCCATGATGCGGACGTTGACGTTTTCTTCCAGCGCATTGCCACCCGTCCACTCCAGGAACGTGGCAATGCCCAGGCCGCGCCACAGACCCTTGCGTGCGGACTCGGCGGCGCGTTGGTCAAAGCCGGTCCAGTCGGCCTGCTTCAGGCCCTGGTCCATCACCGATTCAAAAGCACCGGTGTCGTAGGTCTGGCCCATCGGGTTCTTGTAGGGCATCTGCGCGGGCTGGATGAAGTTGCGACGGCGCAGGGTGATGCGGTCGATGCCGCTTTGGCGGGCCGCCTCGTCCATCAGGCGTTCGATGTTGAAGATGGCTTCGGGACGCCCGGCGCCACGGTAGGCGCCCGTGGGGGCCGTGTTGGTGAGCACCGCGGTGTAGTGGAAATCGATGTTCTGAATGTCGTAGACGCTGGTTTGCACCCACGGGCCGATCATCACCTGAATCGCAATACCGGTCATGCCGGGGTAGGCGCCCACGTTGGCGTGGGTGCGGATGCGCAGGCCCAGCACCTTGCCCTGTGCGTCCAGGGCCATTTCCGCATGGCACTCGATGTCGCGACCGTGTGCGCTGGTGAGGAAGTCTTCGCCGCGGTCGGCGATCCACTTCACCGGGCGTTGCAGGCGGTGCGCGCAGTAGGCGGTCACCACATCTTCGGCATAGGCGCCCGTCTTCATGCCAAAGCCGCCGCCCACATCACCAATCAAGACGCGCACTTGTTCGGCGGGCAGACCCAGCAGGGTGCTCACCACGGTGCGCACACCGGTGGGCATCTGGCTGCTCATGCGGATGGTCAGGCGGCCCTGGTCTACATAGGCCAGCACGCTGCGCGGTTCGATCGAGAGGGCGGCCACGCGCTGGTTGTCGATATCGAGTTTGACCACATGCTTGGCCGCGGCAAACGCCTTGTCCACCGAGGCGGCGTCGCCATAGCGGGTTTCGGCGCTGCGGTTGTCCGGGGCGTCGCTCAGTAGCGGGGCGTTGGGGGCGAGGGCGTCCTGCAAGGTGACGGCGCAGGGCAGCTCCTCGTAGTCCACCACCACCGCCTCGGCGGCGTCTTTGGCTTGTTGTTCGGTATCGGCCACGATGGCCACCACGGGCTCGCCGACAAAGCGCACGCGCCCAAAGGCCAGCGGACAGCGGGCCGCGGTCGCCGCCGGTTGACCGTCCGGTCGGACAAAGTTGGCCAGGGGCGGCATGTCTTTCAGGCCCGCTGCGCGCCATTGCGCTCCGGTCAGCACCAGGTGCACGCCCGGCATGGCCTGCGCGGCGGCGGTGTCAATCGAGCGGATGTTGGCGTGCGGATAGGGCGAGCGCAAAAACGCCAGGCGGCTTTGCGCGTTGAGCACCACATCGTCGGCATACTGGCCGTGGCCTCGCAGCAGTTGTTCGTCTTCCAGACGGCGCACGGATTGACCGCTGCCAAAACGCAAGTGGGTGGTGTCCACGGTGGCTCCTCGTTGGGGTGTCGTGTTGGTGCAAAACGGCCAGTGTAGCGTCCGCAATCAGCCCGCATTGTCGCTCGGGTATGGCCACCCTGGCGCAGGGGGGGTCAGTGCACCCGTGAGTGCGGTGTTTCGCGCAGAAAGTCGATCAGGGTCTGGTCGAATTCGTCCGGGGCTTCCAGGTTCATGAGGTGACCGATGCCGCTGAGTTCGACGTACCGGCTGCCCGCGATGCGCTGCGCCATGCCTTGCATGACCTTGGGTGGCGCATTGGGGTCGTGCTCGCCGGCGATCAGGAGCGTCGGCGAGGCAATGTGCCCCAGCGCTTCCAGGCGGTTGAATCCCACCAGCGCTTCCAGTGCGCGCCGGTAGGTGGCCGGCGACACCTGGGCCATGCAGTGCTGCGCCAGACGCAGTCCTTCGGGCAGCGCCTGGGGGCCGGCCATGGCCGGCACCAGTGTGGCGGCCAGTTCTGCCATGGTCTGACCCGCCAGCAGCGGGGCCATGCGCGACGCTACAAACGACTGCTGCCAGTCGCCATCGGGTTTGCCAAACGCCGCGGAGGTGCCGCACAGCACCAGGCGGTGGACAAGTTCGGGGCGGCGTGCCACCACTTCCTGCGCCACCATGCCACCCATGCTGTGACCCACCAGTGTCAGGCCGGGCCGGGCCGACGCGTGCGTGAGCCCCTCGATCAGTTCGATGCATTTTTCAGCCAGGCCCTTGAAGGTGTAGGGCTCGATGGGGTCGCTGTGCCCATAGCCGGGCATGTCCCAGGATACAGCCCGGAAGCCGGCCTGGGCCAGCGTTTCCAGTTGCGGGGCAAAGGCCAGATGCCCCCCGCCAATGCCATGCAGCATGAGAACGGTGGGCCCCGACCCCAGCACCGAGTAGTTCGGCATGCGGCTCATGAAAACGTTATCCTCAGGGCAAAACCCATTATGACCCCACGCCGCGAACACCTGGACTCCCTGGCCATCAGCCTGTTGCTGGCGTGCTGCCTCTTCTGGGGCTTTCAACAAGTCCTGATCAAGGCGACCTTGCCGCTGGTGCCGCCCATGGTGCAGGGGTGTGTTCGTTTCCTGGGCGCCACCGTGCTGCTCATGCTGTGGTGCGTGTGGCGGCGCATCCCCTTGTGGCAATCCGATGGGTCGTTGGGGGCCGGCGTGGTGGCGGGCCTGCTGTTTGCGCTGGAGTTCGTGTGCATCTACACGGGCATGCAGGTCACCACGGCCTCACGGCTCACGATCATGCTGTACACCGCCCCCTTCTGGCTGGCGCTGCTGTTGCCGATCTGGTTGAAGCACGAGCGGCTGCGCCCCTTGCAATGGGTGGGGTTGTCGCTGGCGTTTTCTGGGGTGGCGTTTGCCTTGCGTGACAGCCTGTCCGCAGGCGGCTCCTGGCTGGGCGACGTGCTGAGTCTGTCCGCGGGTGCGGCGTGGGGGCTGACCACGGTGGTCTTGCGCACCACGGCGCTGAGTCGGGTGTCGGCCGAAAAGCTGTTGTTCTACCAGGTGGGGGTGAGTGCGGCGGTGTTGCCCCTGGTGGCGCTGGCGATGGGGGAATCGTTCACCCTGGACTACCCGCTGCTGGGATGGGCATCGCTGGCCCTGCAAGCGGCTTTGGGCGCTTTCGTGACGTTCTTGATCTGGATGTGGATGATCTCGCATTACCCGGCCACACAGGTCAGCGCTTTTTCGTTCCTGTCCCCCTTGTCCGCGCTGATATTTGGGACGCTGTGGCTGGGCGAGCCGATGACGGCGGATCTGATGATGGCCATGGCCGGCGTGGGGCTGGGCATCTACCTCGTCAACCGCCGCCGCTGACGCTGGGGTGGGTGTGCAGCAGCGTCAAGGGGTGGCGCTGCTGGCGCGCATGGTCCTCAATGCATTGCAGCACCAACGGGCTGCGATGCCGATCCGCACTGGCGCGAACCTCCTCGAGGTTGAGCCAGCACACGCGCACGATGCCGTCATCGAGTTGTCGACCCGCTTGCAGCGCACCCACTGGGCCCGTGAACGCAAAGCGCAGGTAGGTGATGTCTTGTTCGGTGGGGTCGGCGGCCTCGGGACGTTGAAAGCGGGCCAGGTAGACCCCGACCAGCGCATCGGGCATGAAGCCGTGCGCCGTTTCTTCCAGGGCTTCGCGGGCACAGGCTTGCACCAGACTTTCCCCCGGCTCGAGGTGGCCCGCCGGGTTGTTCAGCCGCAAGCCTTCGGGGGTGTGTTCTTCGATCAGCAGGTAGCGACCGTCGCGCTCCATGACAGCGGCCACGGTGACACTGGGTTTCCATCGAGGAGTCATGACCGGATTGTCACACTAGCGCGCTTGGGTTTGTCCAGTCGGGGGTGGCGTCAATCTCGTGTAAGCTATTCCCCACTAGAAACTCGGGGCTGGCCTGTAAAGGCTCGCCATCGTCACCAGGAGAAAACCCATGCTCATAGGCGTGCCTGCAGAAAGCTTCGCGGGCGAAACACGTGTTGCCGTCACTCCGGAGACGGTCAAAAAGCTCAAGGCGCAAGGTCATACCCTGCGTATCCAGTCGGGCGCGGGTGTGGCGGCGAGCGTCACCGATGCGGCGTATGAAGCCGCCGGTGCTGAGATCACCGATGAGGCGGGCGCCTGGTCCTGCGACCTGCTCCTGAAAGTGCGTGCGCCCTCTGCCGCCGAAATCGGCAAGGTCAAGCCCGGGGCGGCGCTGGTGGGCATGCTCAACCCCTTCGATGCCGACGGTCTGCAGCGACTGGCCCAAGCACAACTCACGAGTTTTGCACTGGAAGCCGCGCCGCGTACCACGCGTGCACAAAGCATGGACGTGCTGTCCTCGCAGGCCAACATTGCCGGCTACAAGGCGGTGATGATGGCGGCCGACCGCTACCAGCGCTTCTTTCCCATGCTGATGACGGCGGCGGGCACGGTCAAGGCCGCGCGCGTCGTGATCCTCGGGGTGGGGGTGGCTGGCTTGCAGGCCATCGCCACCGCCAAGCGGTTGGGGGCGGTGATCGAGGCCTCCGATGTGCGGCCCAGTGTGAAAGAGCAGGTGGAGTCCCTGGGCGCCAAGTTCATCGACGTGCCCTATGAAACGGCCGAGGAAAAAGAAGCCGCCGAAGGGGTGGGGGGCTATGCCCGCCCGATGCCCCCGAGCTGGCTCGAGCGCCAGAAGGCCGAGGTCGCCAAGCGGGTGGCCCAGGCGGATGTGGTGATCACCACGGCGCTGATCCCGGGCCGTGCCGCTCCGGTGCTCGTCACCGAGGACATGGTCAAGTCCATGAAGCCGGGTTCCGTCATCGTGGACCTGGCCGCCCCGCAGGGCGGCAACTGTCCGCTCACCGAGCCCGGCCACACTGTGGTCAAGCACGGCGTCACGCTGGTGGGTGAAACCAACCTGCCCGCACTGGTCGCCGCCGACGCGAGTGCCCTGTACGCGCGCAACGTGCTCGACTTTCTCAAGCTCGTGCTCGACAAGGACGGCCAGTTCAAGGTCGACCTGGAAGACGATATTGTTGCGGCCTGTCTGATGACGCAAGCCGGCGAAGTCCGGAGGAAATAAGCATGGAACTCGTATCACCCACCCTCACCAACCTGATCATTTTTGTGTTGGCCATCTACGTGGGCTACCACGTGGTCTGGACGGTCACCCCCGCCTTGCACACGCCCCTGATGGCGGTGACCAATGCGGTCTCGGCCATTGTCATTGTTGGGGCCATGCTGGCCGCGGCGCTGACCGAAACCACCCTGGGCAAGACCATGGGCGTGCTGGCCGTGGCCCTGGCGGCCGTCAACGTGTTTGGCGGCTTTCTGGTGACCCGGCGCATGCTGGAAATGTTCAAGAAGAAAGAGCGCAAGGCGCCTGCTGCCCAGGGAGACGCACCATGAGCATGAATCTGGTGACGCTGCTGTACCTGGTGGCCAGCGTCTTTTTCATTCAGGCCCTCAAGGGGCTGTCGCACCCCACCACCTCGATTCGCGGCAACGTGTTCGGCATGGCGGGCATGACCATCGCTGTGCTCACCACGGCAGCGCTCATCGTGCAATTGTCCGGCGAAGCCGGCGCGGGCATGGGCTATGTGCTGGTGGGACTGCTGGTGGGCGGCACGGCGGGTGCCATCATGGCGCAGCGTGTCGAGATGACCAAGATGCCCGAGCTGGTGGCCTTCATGCACAGCATGATCGGTCTGGCCGCGGTCTTCATCGCCATCGCAGCGGCGGTCGAGCCGCAGGCCTTCCAGATCGTGCGCAAGGCGGCTGACGGCACAGTGCCGCCCATTCCTATGGGCAACCGCCTGGAACTCTTCCTGGGCGCGGGCATTGGTGCCATCACCTTCAGCGGGTCGGTGATCGCCTTTGGCAAGCTCTCGGGCAAATACAAATTCCGCCTGTTCCAGGGCGCGCCGGTCACCTTTGCCGGCCAGCACAAGCTCAACCTGGTGATGGGTCTGGCCACGCTGGGACTGGGGGCGTGCTACACCGCCACACAGGACCCGGCCGCGTTCTACGCCATGCTGGCGTTGTCCTTCATCATGGGCGTGCTCATCATCATCCCGATCGGGGGTGCCGACATGCCGGTGGTGGTGTCCATGCTCAACAGCTACTCGGGCTGGGCAGCGGCGGGCATTGGTTTCTCGCTCAACAACAGCATGCTGATCATCGCCGGCTCGCTGGTGGGCAGTTCGGGGGCCATCCTGAGCTACATCATGTGCAAGGCCATGAATCGATCGTTCTTCAACGTGATTCTGGGCGGCTTTGGCGGCGAGGCGGGTGATGTGGCCGCGGGCGGTCAGGTGCAGCGCAGCGTCAAGAGCGGCAGCGCCGACGACGCGGCCTTCATCATGGGCAACGCCGAGACCGTGGTCATCGTGCCCGGCTATGGTCTGGCCGTGGCGCGTGCGCAGCACGCGGTCAAGGAACTGGCCGCCAAGCTGACAGAAAAGGGCGTGAGCGTGAAGTACGCCATCCACCCGGTAGCAGGCCGCATGCCCGGTCACATGAACGTGTTGCTGGCCGAAGCCGAGGTGCCCTACGACCAGGTGTTCGAGATGGAGGACATCAACTCCGAATTCGGACAGGCGGATGTGGCCATCATCCTGGGGGCCAACGACGTGGTGAACCCCGCCGCCCACACCAAGGGCAGCCCCATTTACGGCATGCCCATTCTGGAGGCCTACAAGGCCAAGACCGTCATCGTCAACAAGCGCTCCATGGCGGCCGGCTACGCCGGCCTGGACAACGAGTTGTTCTACATGGACAAGACCATGATGGTGTTTGGCGACGCCAAGAAGGTCGTCGAAGACATGGTCAAGGCCATCGAGTGATGACGCGTCCCCCCTGGTTGAGTGCCTACCCGGAGGGTGTGCCGGCAGAGATCGACACGAGCGGCTACCGCTCGCTGGTCGATCTCATGCAGGAGAGCTTTCAGCGCCACGGTGAGCGTGCCGCTTACAGCTTTCTGGGTCGCCGGCTGAGCTTTGCGGAGTTGGACCAGCGCAGCCAGCAACTGGGTGCGTACCTGCAGTCGCTGGGGTTGGTTCGGGGCGACCGGGTGGCCATCATGCTGCCCAACGTGCTGCAGTACCCCATTGCGGTGGCTGCGGTGCTGCGTGCGGGTTTTGTGGTGGTCAACGTCAACCCGCTCTACACCGCGCGCGAACTGGAATATCAGCTCAAGGATTCGGGCGCTAAGGCCATCGTCATCATTGAAAACTTTGGCTCGGTGTTGCAGCAATGCCTGGCCAACACGCCGGTGCAGCATGTGGTGTTGTGTGCCATGGGTGACCAGCTCAGCTGGTTCAAGGGCATGCTGGTGAACCAGGTGGTGCGCAAGGTCAAGAAGATGGTGCCCACCTTCGCCTTGCCCACGGCGGTGCGTTTCAACGAGGCGCTGGCGCGTGGGGCGCAGCGGACCCTGCAGCAACCCGACGTCGGGCCCGATGACCTGGCCGTGTTGCAATACACCGGGGGCACCACGGGGGTCTCCAAAGGGGCCGAGTTGCTGCACCGCAACCTGCTGGCCAACGTGCTGCAGTCCGAAGCCTGGAACAGCCCGGTGATGCGCCGCTTGCCCGCCAATGAACCCTTGATCAGCATCTGCGCCTTGCCGCTGTATCACATCTTCGCCTTCACGGTGAACATGATGCTGTCCATGCGCACCGGTGGCATGAACGTGCTGATCCCCAATCCGCGCGACATTCCGGCGGTGCTCAAGGAGTTGTCGCAGCACCGTTTTCATCAGTTCCCGGCTGTGAACACCCTGTTCAATGCCCTGCTCAATCACCCCGATTTCGATCGGGTGGACTGGTCGCATCTCAAGGTCTCGCTGGGCGGAGGCACGGCGGTGCAGGCGGCGGTGGCCCAGCGCTGGCTCGAGAAGACGGGGTGTCCCATTTGTGAGGGCTATGGCCTGTCCGAAACCAGCCCCTCGGCCAGTTGCAACCCCACCACCAGCCAGACCTTCTCCGGCACCATCGGCGTGCCGATTCCCGGTACCGCGATGAAAATCATCGATGACGATGGTCACGAGGTGGCCGTGGGACAACCCGGCGAAATTGCCATCCGTGGCCCGCAGGTGATGGCCGGTTACTGGCAGCGCCCGGACGAGACCGCCCGTGTCATGCTGCCCGACGGGTGGTTCCGCTCGGGGGACATCGGCATCATGGACGAGCGGGGTTACTTCCGTATCGTGGACCGCAAGAAGGACATGATTCTGGTCAGCGGCTTCAATGTCTACCCCAATGAGGTGGAGGACGTGGTGGCGCAACTGCCAGGCGTCTTGGAGTGTGCGGTCATCGGGATTCCCGACGAGAAGTCTGGCGAGGCGGTCAAGCTCGTGGTGGTGCGCAAGGACCCCCAGCTGAGCGAGGACGCCATCCGCGAGCATTGCAAGACACAACTCACGGGTTACAAGCATCCGCGCGTCATCGAGTTCCGTGCCGATCTGCCCAAGACGCCGGTGGGCAAGATCCTGCGGCGCGAATTGCGTTCTCCGACCTGAACAGCCCGGTATGACCCTGGGCATCGTCAGTGCCATGCACGAGGAGCTCTCGGCGGTGCTGGAGCGTGTTCAGGCCCATCCGGTCGAGTGGGCAGGCCGCACCTTTTGGCAAGGTCACTGGCACGGTGTGCCGGTGGTGGCGGTGCTGTCGCGCATCGGCAAGGTGGCGGCAGCCACCACGGTGACCACCCTGCTCCATCGCTTCGAGGTGGACCAGGTGGTGATGACGGGTGTGGCGGGCGGACTGGCCGAATCGGTGCAGGTGGGAGACGCCGTGGTGGCCGATGCATTCATCCAGCATGACCTGGATGCCTCGCCCCTCTTTCCCCGCTATGAAGTACCGTTGTACGGGGTGTCCCGTTTTGGCGTGGATGCGCGTCTCAGCGGGTGGCTGAAAGAGGCCGCGCAGGCGGCGTTGTCGCAGGCGCACTGGCAAGCGGCGTTGGGTGAGTTGACCGCCCGTGCGGGGAGAGGCCGCGCGGACCACGCAGACGTCTTGCCCGCCATGACCCCGGCCAGAACGCTGCCCCAGTTACATGCAGGCCTGGTGGCCAGCGGCGACCGCTTTGTTTCCAGCGCCGAGGAAAGCCGCAGCTTGCGCCACGCCTTGCCCGATGCCCTGGCCGTGGAAATGGAAGGTGCAGCCATGGCCCAGGTGTGTCACGACCACGGCGTGCCGTTTGCCGGTGTGCGCCTGATCTCGGACCGGGCCGATGACTCGGCCCACGTGGACTTCATGCGTTTCATTCGCGATGTGGCCGCGCCCGTGAGTGCGGCGGTCATGCAGGGCCTGGTCCAGCGGTTGGCGTAGGCCCCGCTTACTTCAGCCAGCCACGCCGGCGGAAATACCACATCGGGACCAGCGCGCTGGCCAGCATCAGTCCCAGGGCCATCGGGTAGCCCCAGCCCATGTTGAGCTCGGGCATGAACTGGAAATTCATGCCGTAGATGCTGGCAATCAAGGTCGGCGGCAGCAACGCCACGCTGGCCACCGAGAAGATCTTGATGATCTTGTTCTGGTTGATGTTGATGAAACCGACGGTGGCGTCCATCAGGAAGTTGATCTTGTCAAACAGGAAGGCCGTGTGGTTGTCCAGCGATTCGATGTCGCGCAGGATTTGCCGCGCTTCCTCGAACTGCTCGGCATTGAGCATGCGCGAGCGCATCATGAAGCTGACGGCGCGGCGCGTGTCCATCACGTTGCGGCGGATACGGCCGTTCAAGTCTTCCTGCCGGGCGATCGCGGCCAGCACCTCGCCAGCCAGGGAGTCGGTGACGTCCTCGGACAGCACCTTTTTGCCGGCCAGCTCCAGCTGGTCGTAAATGTTTTCCAGGGTGTCGGCAGAGTACTCGGCGTCGGCATCGAACAGTTTGAGCAGCACCTCCTTAGCGTCTTCCAGCAAGCCGGGGGCGCGACGGGCGCGCAGCCGCAAGAGGCGAAACACCGGCACGTCTTCATCGTGGATCGAGAACAGCACGCCACGGCTTTTGAGGTCCTGGTTGTGCTGGTTCAGGATGAAGGCGACCCGCACGGTGCGGGGCTCGTCCTCGTCGGCAATCAGGAAGTCGCTGCGGATGTGCAGCTCGCCGTTGTCTTCTTCATAGAAGCGGGCGGATTCCTCGATGTCCTCGTCCATCGCATCCTCGGGGATGGACAGACCATAGTACTGTTTGATCCAGCGCTTTTCCTCCACAGTGGGCGACTCCAGGTCGACCCAGATGGGGTGAAAGCGCGAGAGCTCTTCCAGGGATTCGATTTCTTCCTGGACGAGGCGGCCGTGGGCCAGCGTGAAAATGTTGAGCATGGCGGCTGGGGGTGCCTAGGCACCGGAGTTCGATGACGGAAAGTGCTTTCGAATCCGGGAAGGGGCCCCAAGGCCGGTGGATCCGAAAGCTACCGAGAAGGGTAGGGGTCCAAGGAGAAATCTCCATAGCTGCTGAAGCCGCCATTATGGCACTGGACCCGGGTTCCGGGGGGCCACATCCCTATGTGCTGGCGGGCCTTGCTTTTCCCCGGCCGCAGGCGCATAGTGGGTCTGAGCGGCTTGCCCTGGGGGTGAGGGGCGGACTGCCAGCACAAGTGATTTCAACCGTTCTAGGAGGAGCTCATGAACCTGACGATCAGTGGCCATCATGTCGACGTCACCCCTGCCCTGCGCAGTTATGTGACCAGCAAGCTCGATCGCATCACGCGTCATTTTGACCAGGTGGTGGATGTCAAGGTGTTGCTGACGGTGGAAAAGCAAAAGGAAAAGGAAAAGCGTCAACGCGCCGAGTGCAACATCCACGTCAAGGGCAGCGACATGTTCGCCGAATGCAGCCACGAGGACCTCTACGCGGCGGTCGATGAACTCGTGGACAAGCTGGATCGCCAGGTGGTGCGCCACAAGGACAAGCTCCAAGACCATCACCACGACGGACACAAGCGGTTGATGTGAGCCATCGGCACCAATTTGGTGCCTGGCGGGTGTTGGTTATCGCGTCCACGGGGTGCTCCCGGTGTGCGTTCGCGCGCTGACCGCAGCCGGGGGTGACCACGCGGTGGCCACCTCCCGTTGTTTCAGTTCCGATCAGGAATGACCAAGACTGGTTGACGGGTGCATAATGTGCGCCTCACCATGAACCGACTCGCTGCCATTCTGCCCGCTGCCCATGTGCTCGTGGGTGTCGAGGTCACCAGCAAAAAGCGCGCTTTCGAGGAAGCGGGCCTTTTGTTTGAGTCTCAGCATGGCCTGAGCCGTGCCCTCGTCGCAGACAGTTTGTTCGCGCGTGAGCGACTGGGCTCGACGGGGCTGGGCCACGGTGTGGCCATTCCACACGGGCGCATCAAGGGCCTCAAATCGCCCATGGCGGCGGTGTTTCGCCTGAACCAGGCGATCGGGTTCGATGCCCCCGACGAACAACCGGTGAACCTGCTGATTTTCCTGCTGGTGCCCGAGGCGTCGACGCAAAAACACCTGGAAATTCTCTCCGAAATTGCCGAGTTGCTCAGCGACGCCTCGTTGCGCGACAAACTCAAGAGCAGCGACACCCCCGAGGCGCTGCACCACCTCATCGCCAACTGGAGCTCGGCCCTCACCACCTGAGGGCATGAGCGGATGTACCCACCTTGAAACCCACCGTCGTCAGCGCCGATGTCTTGTTCGAGGACTTCCGCGAGAAGTTGCGCTGGGAGTGGGTGGCCGGTCAGGGCGCTTCGGAGCGCCGCTTCGATGAAGTCGCCGTGCGTGCCGCTCGCTCGGGCGCTGACCTGGTGGGCTACCTGAATTACATCCACCCCTATCGCCTGCAATTGCTGGGTGAACGGGAGGTGCGCTACATCACCAACGCCACGGCCGAAGACTGCGCGCGCCGCATTGCCCGCATCGTCACGCTGGAGCCGCCGGTGCTGGTGGTGGCCGACGGACAGGTGCCCCCTGCGGCGCTGATTGAAATGTGCGAGCGCGCGGCGATCCCGCTGTTTTCCACCCAGGAATCGTCCGCACATGTGATCGATCTGCTGCGGGCCTATTTGTCCAAGCACTTTGCCGACCGCACGTCGATGCATGGCGTGTTCATGGACATTCTGGGGCTGGGCGTGATGATCACCGGCGAATCCGGTCTGGGCAAGAGCGAACTCGGGCTGGAACTGATTTCGCGCGGCAACGGTCTGGTGGCCGACGATGCGGTCGATCTGTACCGGATCAACCAGACCACCATTGAAGGCCGTTGCCCGGAGTTGCTGCAAAACCTGCTGGAAGTGCGCGGCATCGGACTGCTGGACATCCGTGCCATCTTTGGCGAGACGGCTGTGCGACGCAAGATGCGGCTCAAACTCATTGTGCACCTGGTGCGCCGCGAAACCCTGGAACGCGACTACGACCGTTTGCCACACGAGCCCCTGACGCAGGACGTGCTGGGCATCGCGGTGCGCAAGGTGGTGATCCAGGTGGTGGCCGGTCGCAACATCGCGGTGCTGGTGGAGGCGGCGGTGCGCAACACCATTTTGCAATTGCGCGGCATCAACACCTACGACGACTTTGTCGAGCGCCACCGGCGCGCCATGGAACAGGGGTAGTCGCAGCGGGGGCGTCAGCCCCAGGCCCGCCGGACGAGGGCGTCAGGCCTTGCGGTGCGGACAGTGGTCACGCCGGCAGTGGGCGTACAGACTGAGTGCGTGGTCTGCCAGCTCGAAGCCCTTGGTCTCGGCAATGCGCTGTTGACGCTGCTCGATATCGGGGTCGCAAAACTCCTCCACCCGACCGCAATCCAGGCACACCAGGTGGTCATGGTGCTGGCCCTCGTCCAGTTCGTACACGGCCTTGCCACTCTCAAAATGGCTGCGCGTGAGAATGCCCGCCTGCTCGAACTGGGTCAGCACGCGATACACCGTGGCCAGGCCCACATCAATGTGTTCGAGCAAGGCCTGACGATACACATCCTCCGCCGTCATGTGACGCAACGGCGCCTTCTGGAACAACTCCAGAATTTTCAGCCGCGGCAGCGTGGCCTTGAGGCCCGAGCCCTTGAGTTCGTCAATGGATGGCATGCGGTTCAGTCGGGTGAGCGCATCACACCTGCAAAGCCTCGAGTCTGCAGGGGTGCACCGCTACAATGACTGCATCATATCTTGAGTGTGCTCGTTGGCATGACATCGTTTCACCGCATCTTCAATACCGGGCTCCTGCTGAGTGGCCTGCTGGCTGTGTCGGCCTGCAGCACCCTGCAAAAACCCATCGAGGGTGTTTCCTCGCAGGTGGCCAATGTCTCTGGCCGTGTGGCGGAGGCGTTTCGGCCTTACCGCACCGAGGTGGTTCAGGGCAATGTGGTCACCCGCGAGCAGCAGCAGTTGCTTCGCGTGGGCATGACCCGTCCGCAAGTGCGCGATGTGCTGGGCACGCCGCTCATCACCAGTGTGTTCCATGCCAACCGTTGGGATTACGCGTTCACCATCCGTCGCCAGGGTGCCGAGCCTTTGCACCGCAAGCTCTCGGTGTTCTTCGAGGGCGACGGGCTGGCACGCATCGAGGCAGACGAATTGCCGCTCGAGGCCGAGTTTGCCGCACGGCTGGACACTCGCCGCCCCGCTGGCAAACCCCCCGTGCTGGAAGCCAAGCCCGAAGCGCTCGAGTCTTTCAAGAGTCGTACCCCTGTCACCCCCAAGGCGCCCAGCCAAGAACCGGTGACTGACTATCCCCCGCTCGAATCGGCCCGCTGAGGCCGGCTCGCTTTTCGGAGTTGTCTCATGTCCACCTCGTCTCCCCTTCGCATTGCCATTGCCGGGGCCAGCGGCCGCATGGGTCGCATGCTGATTGAAGCCGTGCTCAACGCGCCCGACTGTGAACTCGCCGGCGCGCTCGACATGCCCGGCAATCCTGCGCTGGGATCAGACGCGGGGGCATTTCTGGGCCGCACCACCGGGGTGATGATCACCTCGGACGTGCCCGCCGGTCTGGGGCGTGCGCAGGTCTTGATTGACTTCACGCGTCCCGAGGGCACCATGACGCATTTGCGCGTGTGTCAACAACTCGGCGTCAAGATGGTGATTGGCACCACCGGGTTTGGCGACGCGGACAAAGCCGAGCTGGCCCGGGCGGCCCAGTCGCTGGCCATGGTGATGGCCCCCAACATGAGTGTGGGCGTCAATGTCACTTTGCGCTTGCTGCAAATGGCCGCGAAGGCCTTGTCCACTGGCTACGACATCGAGGTGATCGAGGCCCACCACCGGCACAAAGTCGATGCGCCATCGGGCACGGCGCTCAAAATGGGTGAAGTCATTGCCGAGGCCCTGGGACGTGACCTCAAGGATTGCGCCGTTTACGCACGCGAAGGCCACACCGGTGAGCGTGACCCCTCGTCCATCGGTTTCGCCACCATTCGGGGGGGCGACATTGTGGGCGACCACACCGTGATGTTTGCGGGCACCGGCGAGCGTGTCGAGATCAGCCACCGCTCGGGAAGCCGCAGCAACTATGCACAGGGCAGCCTGCGCGCGGCGCGCTATCTCGCCGAGCGCCCCAGCGGCATGTTCGACATGTTCGACGTGCTCAACCTGCACTGACCCAGGCCACCGCCACCAGGAGCGCCCTTGCTGTCCGGGTTGAACGAAGCCACCCTCACGGCAGGGGTGGCCGCGATGCTGTGGGCGCTGTCGGCCTCCAGCTGGGTGGTGATCGTCTACAAAACCTGGTGGATCTGGCGCGCGGGTCAGGATGTGCCAGCGGCGCAACAGGCTTTTTGGCAAACACCGGATCGCGTTCAGGCCCAACAGGTGCTGGCCCTGCTGGATCGCCATGTGTTGTTGCAGCCGATGGCGATCGCAACCGCAACCGGCGCGCCTGACGTCGGGTGTCCGTCCTCGGCGGTGAGCGATACCGACCAGGCCGGTGACGGGGCGTCGCGTCAACGCCAGGTGGTCGTCGCCCTGCGGCAGGCCTGCCGGCAGGTTCAGTGGGGACAGCCGTGGCTGGCCTGCGTGGCCTCTGTGGCACCATTCCTGGGTCTGCTGGGCACTGTCTGGGGTTTGCTGGCTGCCATGACAGCCTTGCCTGGCGCCACCCCGGGCACTTGGGAAGCGTGGGTGCCAGCCCTGTCGCACACCCTGGACCTCACTGCGGTGGGTTTGTGCGTGGCCCTGCCGGCATTGCTGGCGCATCACCTGATGGCGCCGCGCCTGAACGCGCTGCAACAGTCCCTGGAGGACTTTGCCGCTGACCTGATCGACCACCTGCACACGGCACGGCTCGGATGAGGGCGGCCCCACCTTTCGCATCGCCGCGAGGGGGGGCTTCCCCTGCGCGTGAACCGCGTTGGGCGGAAGGACGTTGGCGTCGCACGCACACGCCCATGCCGCCCGCGCAGATTCAGGTCACCCCGCTCATCGACGTGTTGCTGGTCCTGTTGGTGCTGGGCGTGCTGGCCGGGTCGGCTTCGCAGACCGGCCGTCAAGTCAGCGCCCAGGCCGCGTCGCTGCCGGACACCCTGTCGGGCCTGTCCTTGCCACTGCGCAGCGGGGTGGATGCGTCGACGCCCTTCACGCCGTCAGACGATCGGCTGTGGATCGGCCTGGGTCTGCAAGGCCAGCTGAGCTGGCGTGAGGTGCCGGTGACCCGCGACATCCTGGCGCGTCAATTGCACGAGGCACTGGCGCACCACCGCGACGCCGAGGTGTGGCTGGCGGTGGACCAGGCCGTGCCGTACGCCGACCTGCTGAGCTGGCTGGAGTGGTTGCAGGCCCGGCAGGTCACCCGCCTGACCTTGGTGCGTCGCGCCCCGCCCCCCGCCCTGGTGGGCGGCAAGCCCTAAAATCGCAGGATTCGCCCCGGTTCATGCTGTTCAGTTCGGGGTTTTTTCATTGATGCGACATGCAAGACAAATACCAACACACCGAGGTTGAACAGGCCGTCCAGGCCCTGTGGGCCCAGCACGATGTCTATCGTGTCCGTGAAGACACCAGCCGGCAGAAGTTCTACGCCTGCTCCATGCTGCCCTACCCCAGCGGCAAGTTGCACATGGGCCATGTTCGCAACTACACCATCAACGACATGCTGACCCGGCACCTGCGCATGAAGGGCTTGAATGTCCTCATGCCAATGGGGTGGGACGCCTTCGGCCTGCCGGCTGAAAACGCGGCGCTCAAGAACGGCGTGCCGCCGGCCAAGTGGACCCACGAGAACATCGCCTACATGAAGGGGCAGATGCAGGCGATGGGGTTGGCCATCGACTGGTCACGCGAGGTCGCCACCTGCGACCCCAGTTACTACAAGTGGAACCAATGGTTGTTCCTCAAGATGCTGGACAAAGGCATCGCGTACCGCAAGACCCAGATCGTCAACTGGGATCCGGTGGACCAGACCGTGCTGGCCAACGAGCAAGTGATCGATGGCAAAGGCTGGCGCACCGGGGCGGTGGTGGAAAAGCGAGAGATTCCTGGCTACTACCTCAAGATCACCGACTACGCGCAGGAACTGCTGGACCATGTCAGCACCGGTCTGCCGGGCTGGCCCGAGCGCGTCAAGCTCATGCAGGACAACTGGATCGGCAAGAGCGAAGGGGTGCGCTTTGCCTTCACCCACAACATCCGCGACCGTGACGGTCAGGCGATCGGGGACGGCCGCATGTACGTGTTCACCACGCGTGCCGACACCATCATGGGTGTGACCTTCTGTGCGGTGGCACCCGAACATCCGCTGGCCACGCACGCTGCGGCCAGCAACCCGGCGCTGGCCGCGTTCATCGAATCCTGCAAGCAAGGCGGCACGACGGAGGCCGAACTGGCCCTGAAGGAAAAAGAGGGCATGGCCACGGGCTTGCAGGTGCAGCACCCGATCACCGGCGAACCGGTCGAGGTGTGGGTGGGCAACTATGTGCTCATGACCTACGGCGATGGCGCGGTGATGGGCGTGCCTGCGCACGACGAGCGCGATTTTGCCTTTGCACGCAAGTACGGCCTGGCGATTCGCCAGGTGGTGCAGCAACCCGAGGGTGCCCCGGCGTTCGATGCTGCGCAATGGCATGAGTCGTATGCCGTCAAGGGCAGCGGTGTGGCGGTCAACTCCGGCCGCTTCGATGGTCTGTCGTTCCAGGCGTGCATTGACGCGGTGGCCACCGAGTTGCAGGCCAAGGGCCTGGGCGAGAAGAAGACCACCTGGCGTCTGCGTGACTGGGGCATTTCGCGCCAGCGCTACTGGGGCACACCGATTCCCATCATCCACTGCGATGAGCATGGCGCCGTGCCGGTGCCGGAACGCGACCTGCCGGTGGTGCTGCCCTCCGATTGCATTCCTGATGGCAGCGGCAACCCGCTCAACAAGCACGAGGGGTTTCATGCCGGCGTGACCTGCCCGGTCTGCGGCAAACCCGCCCGGCGTGAAACCGACACCATGGACACCTTTGTGGATTCGTCCTGGTACTTCATGCGCTATTGCG
>CALBSC010000040.1 GCA_937927685.1 uncultured Burkholderiales bacterium
ACGTGATCGACATCAACTACTACGCCGTCAAGAAGGCCCGTGACTCCAACATGCGCCACCGCCCGGTGGGCATGGGCGTGATGTCCTTCCAGGACAGCCTGTACGCCATGCGCATTCCTTACGCCTCACAAGAGGCCGTGGAGTTTGCCGATCGCTCCATGGAAGCCATCTGCTATTACGCTTACTGGGCGTCGACGGAACTGGCGCGCGAGCGCGGCAAGTACACCAGCTACAAGGGCTCGCTGTGGGACCAGGGCATTCTGCCCCTGGACACCGTGGATCTGCTGGCGCGTGAGCGCGGTGGTTATGTGGAAGTGGACCGCTCGTCCACCCTCGACTGGGATGCCCTGCGCCGCAAGATTGCCCAGGACGGCATGCGCAACTCCAACTGCGTGGCCATCGCTCCCACGGCCACCATCTCCAACATCATTGGTGTGGACGCCTCCATCGAACCCTGCTTTGGCAACCTGTCGGTCAAGTCCAACCTCTCGGGTGAATTCACCATCATCAACGCCTACCTGGTGCGTGACCTCAAGCGTCTGGGCCTGTGGGATGACGTGATGGTCATGGACCTCAAGCACTTCGATGGCTCGCTGCGTCCGATCGATCGCGTGCCGCAAGACATCAAGGCGCTGTACGCCACCGCCTTCGAGGTCGAGACGGTGTGGTTGGTGGAAGCCGCCGCACGCCGCCAGAAGTGGATTGACCAGGCACAGTCGCTCAACATCTACATGTCCGGCGCGTCAGGCAAGAAGCTTGACGAGACCTACAAGCTCGCCTGGCTGCGCGGCCTGAAGACCACCTACTACCTGCGCACCATCAGTGCCACGCACGCCGAGAAATCCACCGTGCAAGCCGGTCAGCTCAACGCCGTGTCCTCGGGCGCGGGTGGCGGTGGCATGAGCGCCATGGAAGCCGCCGCCGCCGCAGCGCGTGCACAAATGGACGCCACGCCTGCCACCGATATCAAGTTTTGTGGCGTCGATGATCCGACGTGCGAAGCCTGTCAGTGATTCGATGCGAGACCGCGAGGTCTCGCACGGGTCGATGTTATTGAACAACACTTTGCGTACACGATGTGAATGAACACTTTGCATTTTGCTTCGTTACGCACATAATCCGCACATTGGAAAACGCTCTATGCTGACCTGGGACGAAGAAGTCAAGCCCACATCGCCAACTTCACAAGCCAACGGCCTCACCGGCCGCGCGATGGATATCCCACCTCTGGCCACACCCGCACCTGCCTTGCGCACGCTGCACGATGGTGCCACTGTTTCCGCTGCAGCCCTCGAGGCTGCCCCCATGACCAGCGCGGCCGCTTCGAGCGCTCGTCGCGTGAATGCGGCAGACAAGCGCATCATCAACGGTCAAACCGACGTCAACCAGCTCGTCCCCTTCAAGTACAAGTGGGCCTGGGAAAAATATCTCTCCACCTGCGCCAACCACTGGATGCCGCAAGAGGTCAACATGACCCGCGACATTGCGCTGTGGAAAGACCCCAACGGTCTGAGCGAGGATGAGCGTCGCATCATCAAGCGCAACCTCGGCTTCTTTGTCACGGCCGACTCGCTCGCCGCCAACAACATCGTGCTGGGCACCTACCGCCACATCACGGCGCCCGAATGCCGCCAGTTCCTGCTGCGTCAGGCCTTCGAAGAGGCCATTCACACCCACGCCTACCAATACATCGTGGAGTCGCTGGGTCTGGACGAGTCCGAAATCTTCAACGCCTACCACGAGGTCTCCTCCATCCGTGACAAGGACGAGTTCCTGATTCCGTTCATCGACGCGATCATGGACCCCAACTTCCACACCGGCACACCGGAAGACGACCAGACGCTGCTCAAGTCGCTGATCGTGTTTGCCTGCCTGATGGAAGGCCTGTTCTTCTACGTGGGCTTCACGCAAATCCTGGCGCTGGGCCGTCAGAACAAGATGACGGGTGCGGCCGAGCAGTACCAGTACATCCTGCGTGACGAGTCCATGCACTGCAATTTCGGTATCGATCTGATCAACCAGATCAAGCTCGAGAACCCGCACTTGTGGACGGCCGAGTTCAAGGCCGACATCAAAGAACTGTTCCTGAAAGCCGTCGAACTCGAGTACCGCTACGCCGAGGACACCATGCCGCGTGGCGTGCTGGGCCTCAACGCCTCGATGTTCAAGGGCTATCTGCGATACATTGCCAACCGTCGCGCCACCCAGATCGGTCTGGAGGCTCTCTTCCCCAACGAGGAGAACCCCTTCCCCTGGATGAGCGAGATGATTGACCTGAAAAAAGAGCGTAACTTCTTCGAAACCCGCGTGATCGAGTACCAGTCTGGTGGTGCTCTGTCCTGGGATTGAGATTCATCACGCATGTTTAACGTTTTGTCTGTTCCCATCAAGCCTGGCCAATCGAAGCCGGACACCTGGGGACAGGCGCACCGTGTTCATGGTGCTGGACCCGGGTCCAACACCATGAATCGCTTGGCGTTGTCCAACCAGCGCGAAGTGTTTTCACCCAACGATCTTTTCAATTGATCTAGGAGTCATCATGGCAACTGCAAAAAAACCGGCCGCAAAAAAGGCCACCGCAAAGAAAGCTGTCGCAAAGAAGCCCGCAGCAAAAAAAGTAGCCGCTAAGAAGCCCGCAGCCAAGAAAGCTGCAGCCAAAAAGCCGGCCGCCAAGAAAGTCGCTGCCAAGAAGCCCGCAGCGAAAAAAGTAGCCGCTAAAAAGCCGGCCGCCAAGAAAGCTGCAGCCAAGAAGCCCGCAGCGAAAAAAGTAGCCGCCAAAAAGCCGGCCGCCAAGAAAGTCGCTGCCAAGAAGCCTGCAGCGAAAAAAGCAGCCGCCAAAAAGCCGGCGAAAAAAGCCGCTGCGAAAAAAGTAGCCGCTAAAAAGCCGGCGAAAAAAGCCGCTGCCAAGAAAAAGCCTGCGAAGAAAGCTGCGAAAAAACCCGCTGCCGCCGCCCCTGCGGCGCAGACCACGTTGAACCCGCAAGCTGCCTGGCCGTTCCCCACGGCTGGCAAGCCCTGAGTTCCGCGTTTCGGCGCAAGCCTCAAGCCCGGTGCTGAAAAGCCCCGGGCTTTTTCATGTCTGAAGTCTGAACACGCGATGAGTGTTTGTCCCAGCTGGCGTCGCCAGGCAAGCGATGGCACCGTGGTGCTCGACATCCATGTGATGCCGCGCGCCTCACGCACCCAGACTGACGGGGTCTATGACGGCGCCTTGAAGGTGCGCCTGCACGCACCGCCCGTGGATGGTCAGGCCAACCAGGCCCTGATCGACTGGCTGGCCGATCGCCTGGGCATCGCCAAACGTGACATCAGCATGCTGCGAGGCGCCACTGCCCGTCGCAAGCAGTTGCGCATCAGCGCAGCGGGCGCAGAGCGCGCCAATTGGTCACAGCTCGACTGAATAATTTTGCGGGCCGCGGCTGGCAATTTTGAGTGCGCCTACTCGATTGCCCAGCGCCGCACACTCGGTGAGTGACCAGCCCTGTTCCAAGCCGAACAGCATGGCGCCACGCCAGGCGTCCCCACAACCGGTCGGGTCCACCACCTGCGCGGCTTGCACCGGCGGCACGTGGGTCATCTCGCCGTCCTGCCAGACCTCGCAGCCCTGCGCGCCCAGGGTCACGATGAGACCATCGACACGGCGTGAAATCTCCGCCGAGCTCCAGCCCGTGCGCTCGGTGAGCAGCTTGCCCTCGTAGTCATTGACGGTCACCCAGGTGGACTGTTCGATGAAGCGGGCCAGTTCGGCGCCGTCGAACATGGGCAGGCCCTGACCCGGGTCGAACACAAACGGGATATGCGATGCATGGCACTGCTCGGCGTGCTGCAGCATGGCGTCGCGGCCATCGGGCGAGATGATCGCGAGCTTCACCTGCGGATGCGCTTCGATGCGGGTGATGTGCGCCTGCATCATCGCGCCCGGATGAAAGGCGGTGATCTGGTTGTTGTCGCGGTCGGTCATGATCATGGCCTGCGCGGTGTAGGCGTCGTTCAACAACCGCACATAGTCGGTGGCGATATCCAGGTCGCGCAGACGCTGCAGATACTCGGCGCCGTCCTGACCCAGCGTGGCCATGGGCAGCGGCGTCCCTCCCAGCTGTTTGAGGCTGTAGGCGATGTTGCCCGCGCAGCCGCCAAAATCACGACGCAACGCGGGCACCAGGAACGACACGTTGAGGATGTGCAGTTGGTCAGGCAGGATCTGCTCGGCAAATCGTCCCTCGAACGACATGATGGAATCAAACGCGAGCGAGCCGCAAATCAGGGAAGCCATAAACAGTTCCTTTGGGTCATCCAGTGTGTGCCGTCATCAGCACCCAGCCGTCTTCGGCATCAGACACGTCAAGACGGACATGCGGCGCATACGCCTGTTTCAGTTCATCGGCCTGCCGCTCGAGAATGCCGGCCAACACCAGCGAGCCGCCCGGCAGCACATGCGAGCACAGCAACGGCGCCAGCACTTTCAGAGGGGTGGCCAGAATATTGGCCAGCACCGTGTGGTACTGCCCCTGGGCCAGGTCTGGCAGACCCGCATGCACGCGCACATGGTTGGCCTCGGCGTTCAGGTGCGTGGCCGTGACGGCCGCTTCATCAATGTCCACGGCTTCCACATGCGCCGCTCCGTACAGGGCGGCACCAATGGCCAGAATGCCGGAGCCACACCCATAGTCCAGCACGCGCTGAGCCGTGAGGTCATGCCTCGCAATCCAGCGCAAGCACATGCGCGTGGTGGGATGGGTGCCTGTGCCGAACGCGAGGCCGGGATCCAACCGGATAAAACGCCTGGCCGCTGCGGGTGGCTCGTGCCAGGTTGGCACAATCCAGAAGTCGGCCGTGATCTCGACCGGGGTGAACTGCGACTGCGTCAAGCGCACCCAGTCCTGATCGGCCACGGCCTGCAAGCCCAGCCACTCGCAGCCGGCAAAGAAGTCCTGTGCCTGGAGCAACCGGGCTGCGTCCTCGGCCTGCGCCTGCTGGGCGAACAAGGCCGTGATGGTGGATCGCTCCCAGCCCGCCTGCGGCGGTGGCATGCCGGGCTCACCAAAGAGCGCCTGCTCGGCCTCGGTATGCGCGTCCGCGTCTTCCACCGAGACACTCAGCGCGTCCAGGGCCTCGAGGGCCTCGCTGAGGGTGTCGACCTGTGCCTGTGGTGCTCGCAGTCGGAGTTCGAACATCAGCCCCCCCAGCCTGGCAAGATCGCGTGCATGCAACGCATCAGCGCTTGTGATCCGCCAGCCAGTGTTCCAGGTAGTGGATATTGGTTCCACCTTCCATGAACTTGGCGTCGACCATCAACTCGCGGTGCAAGGGCACATTGGTGTTGATGCCTTCCACCACCATCTCGGCCAGGGCTGTGCGCATGCGGGCAATGGCCTGCTCACGCGTATCCCCATGCACGATGATCTTGCCGATCATCGAGTCGTAGTGGGGCGGCACGAAGTAGTTGGTGTAGACATGCGAATCCACTCGCACACCGGGACCTCCCGGCGCGTGCCACATGGTGATGCGGCCCGGCGAGGGTGTGAACTTGAAGGGATCTTCGGCGTTGATGCGGCACTCGAGCGCATGACCGTGAATGGCGATCTGGCGTTGGGTGAACGGCAGCTTTTCGCCGGCCGCCACCATGATCTGGGTCTTCACGATATCGATACCGGTGATGAACTCGGTGACGGGGTGCTCCACCTGCACGCGGGTGTTCATCTCGATGAAATAGAACTCGCCGTTTTCGTACAGAAACTCGAAGGTGCCCGCACCCCGGTAGCCAATGCGCTTGCACGCGGCCACGCAACGCTCGCCAATCTTCTCGATCAGCTTGCGCGGAATGCCAGGCGCCGGCGCTTCCTCGATGACCTTCTGGTGGCGCCGTTGCATGGAGCAGTCACGCTCGCCCAGGTACACCGCATTGCGGTGCTGGTCGGCCAACACCTGGATTTCGATGTGTCGCGGGTTCTGGAGAAATTTCTCCATGTACACCGCCGGGTTGCCAAACGCGGCCCCGGCTTCGGCCTTGGTGGTCTGCACCGCGTGGATCAGTGCAGCTTCGGTATGCACCACGCGCATGCCACGACCGCCACCGCCGCCCGCGGCCTTGATGATGACCGGATAGCCCACGGACTTGGCCATGCGCCGGATCTGGGCCGGGTCATCAGGCAATTCGCCCTCGGAGCCCGGCACACAGGGCACACCCGCCTTGATCATGGCCTGTTTGGCCGAGACCTTGTCGCCCATGATGCGGATCGACTCGGGGGTGGGACCAATGAACTGGAACCCGCTTTTTTCAACACGCTCGGCAAAATCGGCGTTTTCGCTCAGGAAACCATAGCCGGGGTGAATCGCCTCGGCGTCCGTCACCTCGGCGGCCGAGATGATGGCGGGCATGCTGAGGTAGCTCTGGGCAGACGCGGCCGGTCCGATGCACACGGCCTCTTCGGCGAGCTTGACGTACTTGGCCTCGCGGTCGGCCTCGGAGTAGACCACCACAGCCTTCACGCCCATTTCGCGGCAAGCGCGCTGGATGCGCAGCGCGATCTCGCCGCGGTTGGCAATCAGAATCTTCTTGAACATGAGACGCTTACTCGATCACCACCAGGGGATGACCGTACTCGACTGCCTGCCCGTTCTCCGCCAGGATTTGAACCACGGTGCCGCTCTTGTCGGCCTCGATCTCGTTGAGGATCTTCATGGCTTCGATGATGCAGATGGTGTCGCCTTCCTTGACGACACTGCCCAACTCGATGAAGGGTTTGGCACCCGGGCTGGCGGAGCGGTAGAAGGTACCGACCATGGGCGACTTGACCACATGACCGGCGCTCTCGGCCGTTGGGGGGGTGTCGGCGGCGGCCGCTGCCGTGGCCGCGGGTGCGGTCGCCACAGCGGCCAGGGGGGCTGCCGCCACCACAGGGGCCGTCGTCAGGGGAGCGGCCATGACCACCGGGGCGCCGCTGGATTTGACGATACGAACCTTGCCTTCGGCTTCGGTGATTTCCAACTCGGAGACATTGGACTCAGAGACCAGATCGATCAGGGTCTTGAGTTTGCGCAAATCCATACAAAACCTGTCAGGTAATTTCGAACAGGAGGGAATTTACACCAAAAAGCGTGGATTTCTGACTTTTCTCACGTCAACTGGTGTGATTTAAATCCATTTTTGAAGATCCTGGGGGTCCAGACGCCCCAATTTCTGCTGTATCACGTGTCCCCCGGCATCCAGTACCAGGGTGAAGGGCAAACTGCCAGAGTCATTGCCCAGTTGACGCCCCAGATGGTTGCCATTCACGCCCCCCAGGGCAATCGGGTAGTGGACCGGTTGCGCCGCCAGGAAGCGCCGTACGGCAGACGGTTGGTCGATGGCGATTCCTACGATGTTCCAGCCTTTTGACGAATTTTGCCGAAAGAAACCATCAAGAAGAGGCATTTCTTCCACGCATGGCGGGCACCAGGTGGCCCAGAAGTTGACCACCAGGGGGCGTCCGCGGCAGGACTCCAGGGCCAGCGGACTGCCGTCAGGTTGCTCAAACTGCGAGGACCACAGCAATTGCTCGGCAGCCACAGGCAGTCGACGGGCACTGCTGCGCCACCACGAGAGCCCGAGCCCTGCGACCACTGCGCCACTGCCCACGCCAATCATCCAATGACGGCGTTTGGGGACAGATGCATCATCAAAAGGGGGTTTTTGAGCGGAGTTCATGTACTTTCAAGCAAGCGATCCAAGGCCTGAAGATCGCCTCGCCAGGTTTGGCCTTGCGAATCCGGGCGCAGAGCCCCTCGCAAGTCGTCGTGATCATAGATCATCAGATGCACGCCCACGTGCTCATTCAACGGCACGCATCGGCTGTGCAGGCTCAAGGCATCCACCTGCCCACCCTGAAACCCTCGAATTTGCTGCACCTGGTAGTCAAGCCCCTGATTAATGAGCGCAATTTCGGCAGATTTGGAGTCATCGCAGAACAACTGCAGATAAATATCGGAATTTCGCGTTGCTGTGCCGCGCCACACAGCGCCACTCAGGTGCGGCCTGAATTCAGCCAGCCGCGCCATCCAGGCGCGGGCCAACTCTCGCAGGGCACGCAGTTCACCGGGCTGGGTGTCCGCACAAAAGAGTTCGAGGTGTTCACGCAAAGCCTCCTCCAGCACCTGGTTGTCCGGCAGCGGGGTGCGTGCGGGCAAGCCCAGCAGCTTGAGCGCCTGGTGCTTGGCCGCCCCATACTCCAGGCCCTCTTCGGCCATCAGACGGGCCGCTGTGGTGGCAATGGAGCGTGTGGCGTTGTCCATGGCGCCATTGTGCCTGCGCCCCGGTTGGCCGCCTAGAATCCACGCCCATGCACATTCATATCTTGGGGATTTGCGGCACCTTCATGGGTGGCGTTGCAGCCCTGGCCCGGGAAGCCGGCCACCGCGTGACTGGCTGCGATGCCGGCGTCTATCCGCCCATGAGCGACCAGTTACGCGCCCTGGGCATTGACCTGATCGAGGGGTTCGGTGCCGACCAGATGGCGCTCAAACCCGACGTGTTCGTGGTCGGCAACGTGGTCTCCCGTGCCCGGCTGGCGGATGGCAACCCCAAGTTTCCGCTGATGGAAGCCATCCTGGAAGCCGGCGCCCCCTATTCCAGCGGCCCGCAGTGGCTGTCCGATCATTTGCTGCACACGGCTCACCTGTCCCGCCATGTCCTGGCCGTGGCCGGCACACACGGCAAAACCACCACCACCTCCATGCTGGCCTGGATCCTGTCGCACGCAGGCCTGCAACCCGGGTTTCTGGTGGGCGGCGTTCCGCTCAATTTTGGCGTTTCGGCCCGACTGGGGCAGCAGACCTCGCGCACCGAGCGCCCCCTGTTCGTGATCGAGGCGGACGAATACGACACGGCGTTTTTTGACAAGCGCAGCAAGTTCGTGCACTACCGCCCGCGCACGGCCGTGCTCAACAACCTGGAGTTTGACCACGCCGACATCTTTGACGACCTGGCGGCCATCGAGCGGCAGTTTCACCACCTCGTGCGCACCGTGCCGGCCAGCGGGCGGGTCGTGGTCAATGCGGCACAGGACAGCCTGCAGCGTGTCTTGCAGCGGGGTTGCTGGAGCGAAGTGGCTGGCTTCGGCGTGGCCGGCACCGCCGGGCCCGGCGCCGCCATGGCCTGGCAGGTCCAGGGGCCGCCCGAGCACTTCGATGTCCTGCACGACGGCCGCGTGCTGACGCAGGTGCGCTGGTCCATCGGCGGCGTACACAACCAACTCAACGCCCTGGCGGCAATTGCGGCCGCCCAGCATGTCGGGGTAGACCCTGGCCTGGCGGCCGAAGCCTTGGGCCGCTTCCAGAACGTACGCCGGCGCATGGAGGTGCGTGGCTCGGTGACACGCCCGGGCGGCTCGATCACGGTGTATGACGACTTTGCCCACCACCCCACGGCCATCGCCACCACGGTGGACGGTCTGCGCCGTCAGATCCGTCCGGGTGAACGCATCCTGGCCATTTTCGAGCCACGCAGCAACACCATGAAACTGGGCACGATGAAGTCCCAACTGCCCGAGAGCCTGCAACAGGCCGACCTGGCCTTCTGTCACAGCGGCGGCCTGGATTGGGATGCCGGCGAAGCCCTGGCGCCCATGGGGGCGCGCGCCACCGTGTGCGCCAGCGTCCCCGAACTGGTTCAGGCCGTGGCGGCACAAGCCCGCGCGGGCGACCATTTGCTGTGCATGAGCAACGGCGGGTTTGGTGGCATCCATGACCAGTTGCTGCAGGCCTTGTCCGCCTGAAGGCTCAACCAGGCCCCCCGCATTTGTGTGCTACATTCCTCCCCATGACAACAGTCCGTTTCGGTTTTAGCTATTTTGGGTTCTCACGCCTCCCGGCGGTCGAGAGACTCGGACTCAAGCGCTGAAACAGTCTGAACTCACTCACCAACCGCCGGAATCACCGGCGGTTTTTTTTTGCTGGCTCAAGCCCACGTCTTCACAGAAAGTCATCATGAAGTCTTCCGCTCTCGACCACCGCTCACGCACGGACGCCACCTCGCAGACCGACGACCAACGCATCAAGGACATCACGGTCCTGCCGCCCCCCGAGCACCTGATCCGCTTCTTTCCCATCCAGGGCACCGCGGTCGAGCAACTGATTGCGAGCACCCGCCAGTCCATCCACCGCATCATGCACGGCCAGGACGATCGCCTGCTGGTGGTGATCGGGCCCTGCTCCATCCACGATCCCGCCGCCGCGCTGGACTATGCGCGTCGTCTCAAAGCCGAGCGTGAGCGCTTTGCCGACACGCTGGAAATCGTGATGCGCGTGTATTTTGAAAAGCCCCGCACCACCGTGGGCTGGAAGGGCCTCATCAACGATCCGTACCTGGACGAAAGCTACCGGATCGACGAGGGGCTGCGCATCGCGCGACAACTGCTGATCGAGATCAACCGGCAGGGCCTGCCGGCGGGCAGCGAGTTCCTGGATGTGATCTCCCCGCAATACATTGGAGACCTGATCAGCTGGGGCGCAATCGGTGCGCGCACCACCGAAAGCCAGGTCCACCGCGAGCTGGCCTCGGGCCTGTCGGCGCCCATCGGCTTCAAGAATGGCACCGACGGCAACATCAAGATCGCCACCGACGCCATCCAGGCGGCTGCGCGCGGCCACCACTTTCTGTCGGTGCACAAGAACGGGCAGGTGGCCATCGTGCAGACCCAGGGCAACCAGGACTGCCATGTCATCTTGCGCGGCGGCAAAGCGCCCAACTACGACGCCGCCAGCGTATCGGCCGCCTGCAAGGAGCTCGAAGCCGCCAAGCTGCCCGCCACGTTGATGGTGGACTGCAGCCATGCCAACAGCAGCAAGCAGCACGAGAAGCAGCGCGAGGTGGCGCAAGACATTGCCCACCAACTCGCGCAGGGCTCACGCCAGGTCTTTGGGGTGATGATTGAAAGCCACCTCAACGCCGGTGCCCAGAAATTCACGCCGGGCAAGGACGATTCGCAACAGTTGCACTATGGTCAGAGCATCACCGATGCCTGCCTGGGCTGGGAAGATTCCGTGCAGACGCTGGAGATTCTGTCCCAGGGCGTGAAGGCGCGTCGCGCCAAGCGCTGAACCTCAAGCGGCAGACGGCTCAGGCCGTCCCGCCGACCGTGAGGCCGTCGACACGCAGGGTCGGCTGGCCCACGCCCACCGGGACGCTTTGGCCTTCCTTGCCGCAGGTGCCCACGCCGCTGTCCAGGGCCATGTCGTTGCCGATCATGCTCACCCGGGTGAGTACATCCGGCCCGTTGCCCACCAGCGTGGCACCCTTGACCGGGTATTGCAGCTTGCCGTTCTCGACCCACCAGGCCTGGCTGGTCGAAAAGACAAATTTGCCCGAGGTGATGTCCACCTGCCCGCCACCGAAGTTGGTGGCGTACAAGCCCTTGCGCAAACTTGCCACGATCTCTTGCGGGTCGTGGTCACCACCCAGCATGTAGGTGTTGGTCATGCGCGGCATGGGCAGATGCGCGTAGCTTTCGCGACGACCATTGCCGGTGGGCTTGACCCCCATGAGGCGCGCATTCATCGCGTCCTGGATGTAGCCGCGCAAAATGCCGTCTTCGATCAGCACATTGCGCTGGCTGGCACAGCCTTCGTCGTCCACATTCAGCGAGCCACGGCGGTCGGCCAGCGTGCCGTCATCGAGCACCGTCACGCCGGGGGCGGCCACGCGCTGGCCGATACGGCCTGAGAAGGCACTCGAGCCTTTGCGGTTGAAGTCCCCTTCCAGGCCATGGCCGATTGCTTCATGCAACAGCACACCGGGCCACCCGGGGCCGAGCACCACGGTCATCTCGCCCGCAGGCGCAGGACGCGCCTCGAGGTTGAGGAGGGCGGCATCGACGGCTTCGTCCACATAGCGTCGCAGCAGCGCGTCATCAAAACGCTCCAGTCCCCAGCGTCCGCCACCGCCGCCCGAGCCCATTTCACGACGGCCCTTGTGCTCGGCAATCACGGTCACGCTCAGGCGCACCAGGGGGCGCACATCGGCGGCCAGGGTGCCGTCAGCGCGTGCAATCAACACCACATCGTGCTCACTGGCCAGGCCGGCCATCACCTGCACCACACGCGGGTCGCGGGCACGTGCCAACGCTTCGACGCGGCCGAGCAAATCCACCTTGGCAGTGCTGTCGAGCGACAGAATCGGGTCCTGGTCGCCATACAGCGAACGGCTCGGCGCCACCTTGCGTGCCGGCACACGGGTGCTGGCCGAGCGCGACGCAGCGGCGATCGACCTCACGGTGCGCGCGGCATCCAGCAACGAGGCCATGGAGATATCGTCGGAATAGGCAAATGCGGTTTTCTCACCCGAGACGGCGCGCACGCCCACGCCCTGGTCAATGCTGAAGGAGCCCGATTTGACAATGCCCTCCTCCAGGCTCCAGCCCTCCGAGCGGGTGGTCTGGAAATACAGGTCGGCGTCGTCCACCCGGTGCTGGCGGATCTCGGCCAGCGCGCGTTGCAAATGGCTTTCGTCCAGACCGAAGGGGTCGAGCAGACAGCGACGGGCCGTGGCGAGTCGCTCCAGGGTGGGTTCGCGTGAAATCATGGGGAGAGTGTATAGAGCTTGAAGACGCTGGCATCATCCTCGTTGGCCAGGCCGGCTGCATGTGCCTGGGCGAACACGGCGGCAGCCAGACGACCCAGTTCCGGGGTAAAGCCCAGGGCATCACCCGCCTCGACGGCCAGTCGTGTGTCTTTCTCGAGCAGGGTGACGTGCGCCCGGGGCGCGTAATCGTTGACCAGCGCACGGCGCAGCCGGTCGGCGCTGATCCAGCTTTGGCCGCTGGAGCGTTCCATCACGTCCAGCGTCTTGGATGGATCCAGCCCCATGCGCTGGGCCATGGCGAGCACCTGGGCAGCGCCCACCAGGTTGATCCCGGCCAGCAGGTTGTTGGCCAGCTTGGTGCGCGCGCCGTCGCCCACGCGCTCGCTGACATGGAACACCAGACCTGACAAGGCATCGAGCCAATCCTGGTTGGCGTGAAACACCGCCGCAGAGGCCGCCACCATCAGGCTCATCGTCCCCTCGGCGGCACGCTGGGGTCCGCCTGACATGGGCGCATCGATCACGTGGGCCCCCAAGGCGGCCAGGCGTTGCCCGAAGGATTCGACATCTTCCGGCGACAGGGTGGGACACAGCATGACGGTCTGCCCCGGTCGCAAGGACTGGCTCACGCCCTGCGGGCCAAACAGCACGGATTCCACCTGGGGCGTGTCGATCACGCAGACGATGAGACGATCCACCGCTGCGGTCAACGCCGCCGGCGAGTCCTGCACGGTGGCGCCCAGGGCCTGCAAGGGGGTGGTTTTGCTGGCATCGACGTCGCGCACATGCACGGTCCACCGCAGTCCGAGCAGGCGCCGCGCCATGCCGCCGCCCATGTTGCCCACGCCAATGATGCCCACGGTCTGCCGCGCGCTCATGATTGCACCAACTGTTTGGCCTTGGCCACCGACATCAGAATACCCAATCCAAAACCGAGCGTGACCATGGCGGTCCCTCCATAACTGATGAACGGCAAGGGTACCCCCACCACCGGCAGGATGCCACTGACCATGCCCATGTTCACAAAGGCATAGGTGAAGAAAATCATGGTGATGCTGCCCGCCAGCAAGCGGGCAAAAAGCGTCGGGCCTTCCAGCGCAATGGCCAGTCCGCGCAGCACCAGGAAGACAAAGCCCAGGATCAGCAACACATTGCCCACAAAACCGAACTCCTCGCCATAGGCGGCAAAAATGAAGTCGGTGGTGCGTTCCGGAATGAAATCGAGATGCGTTTGCGTGCCCTGCATATAGCCCTTGCCCCAGAACCCCCCCGACCCGATGGCGATCATGCCCTGGATGATGTGAAAGCCCTTGCCCAGCGGATCCCGCTCGGGATCCAGCAGCGTGCACACGCGTTGCTGCTGGTAGTCATGCAGGAGCGGCCAGCGCACACCATCGGCGCACAGTTCAGGCTCGAACACCACCAGCAGCAACAGGCCGATCAGCCCCAGCACCAACGGTGGAATGATGAGTCGCCAGCTGAGACCCGCAAAAAACATGACGAACAACCCGGCACTCAACACCAGCAAGGCCGTGCCCAGATCGGGCTGACGGGCGATCAGCCCCACGGGCACCAGCAGCAACAGGCCGGCCACCAGAAAGTCCAGGGGGCGCAGTTGCCCCTCGCGTTTCTGGAACCACCAGGCCAGCATGAGCGGCATGGCGATCTTGAGGATTTCGCTGGGCTGGATCACCACCCCCACGTTGAGCCAGCGGCGTGCCCCTTTCTTGGTGAGCCCGAAGAGCGCCACCGCAATCAGGAGCGCCACGCCCAGCGAATACAGGGGGACCGCCAGGACCATCAGCCGTTGCGGCGGGATTTGCGCCACCACGAACATGATGAAGCCCCCGATCAGAATGTTGCGACCGTGGTCCAGAAAACGCTCGCCATTGGCAAAGCCGGAGGAATACATGGTGAGCAGGCCGGCGCAGGCCAGCATGAACACCGCAAAAGCCAGCGGTCCGTCAAACCCGCGCAGCCAAAACAGCAGGCGCTGCCACAGGGCGGGTTTTTCGATGACGATACTCATGAGGCAGAATTATCCCGGATGAGCCATACCCCGACTGCCACCACGCATTTGCTGTACCTGCATGGCTTTCGCTCGTCCCCGCAATCGACCAAGGCGCAGCTCACCCGGCGCTGGGTGGCACAGCACGCGCCCGGCGTGGTCTGGTGGAGCCCGGCCCTGCCCCCCTCGCCCCGTGAAGCGTGCGAACAGATCCTGCAGGGCACGGCGGGTTGGCCCACCGGCACCATGGCGGTGATCGGGTCCTCCCTGGGCGGGTTTTATGCCAGCTGGCTCTCGCGTCGCCGCGGTTGCCGGGCGGTCGTCGTCAACCCCTCGGTGCAGCCCGCGCGCAGCCTGGCCGGGTACATCGGCACGCACCCGCTGTGGCACGACCCCAGCCAGCACCTTCACTTTGCGCCCGAATTCGTGGACGAGTTGCGCGCGCTGCAGGCAGACCTGCCCGCCGATCAGCCGCCTGGGCCGATCGGACACCCGGCGCAATTGCTGGCGGTGCTGGGCACCCACGATGAATTGCTGCCTTTCGATGACATGCGCCAGCGCTACGCGGCGTGCAGCATGCGCGTGGTGGCGGGGGGTGACCACGCGCTGAGCGGGTATGAGGCCCTGCTGCCCGAGGTCATGGCGTTTCTGGGTTTGTAACGCGCCCCGTCCGCCCGTCACACCCAGCCGCGCGCCGGAGCGTGGGACAATTCATCCATGTACGCATTGTTCGAAGACGCCGGTAAATTTCTCGCCGGCCGCATCCTGTCTGAGGCCGAGGCTTCCGCCCAGATCGAGCTGGAGTCCGGCAAGCGGGTCAAGGTCAAGGCCGCCCATGTGCTGCTGCGCTTCGAGCAACCGGTCCCGGCCCGGCTGATGGAACAGGCCGCCACCGCAGCGCAGGGCATCGAGCTGGACCTGGCGTGGGAATTCGCCCCGGCCGATGAGTTCGGCTTTGCCGACCTGGCGCACGAGTACTTCAGTGCCAACGCCACCACGGTGGAACTCGCCGCTGCACTGATGCGCTTGTATGAAGCGCCGCATTACTTCCGGCGTGCTGGCAAGGGACGCTTCAAGAAAGCACCGGCCGAGATCATCCAGCAAGCCCTGGCCGCCATCGAGAAAAAGAAACAGGTCCAGTTGCAGATCGATGAGTGGGCCCAGGCGTTGGCGGGGGGCACCTGCCCGGCGCCCATCCTGTCGCAGCTTTACCGCATCCTGTTCAAACCCGACAAGAACGGGCCGGAATACAAGGCCGTGGTCGACGCCGCGCGTGCCACCCACACCGCGCCCCTGGCGTTGCTGCAACGCGCCGGCGCCATCACCTCGTCCTACCAGTTCCACTGGCAGCGCTTCCTGTTCGAGCACTTTCCCAAGGGTGTGGGCTTTCCGGCCATCAGCACGCCCCCCATCACCGACGAGCTGCCCCTGGCGTCGGTGCGGGCCTACTCGATTGACGACTCCCACACCACCGAAATCGACGATGCGCTGTCGGTGCAAGGCCTGGGCAGTGGTCAAGTGACGGTGGGCATCCACATCGCAGCCCCGGGACTGGCCATCACGCCCGACAGTGTGGCTGACCAGATCGGACGCTCGCGCCTGTCCACGGTGTACATGCCGGGCCACAAGATCACCATGCTGCCCGATGCGGTGGTACAAACCTACACGCTGCAGGAGGGTCAGGATTGCCCAGCCCTCTCGCTGTATGTGAAGTTCGATGAGACGGGTCTGCAGGTCCTCTCCAGTGAAACCCGCGTAGAGCGCGTGCCCATCGTGGCCAATCTGCGCCACGACCGGCTCGACACGGTGGTCACCGACGAATGGTTGCAGTCCGAGGCGCCCGACACCCGCATCCCAGGCGACCACCCCGCCAGCGCGCTCGAGGCCTTGCCGCACGCCGAACTGGCGTTTTTGCACCGGCTCGCCCAGTCGCTCAAGTCCCAACGCGAGCAGGTGCGCGGCAAACCGGAAAGCTTCAACCGGCCCGACTACACCTTCCGCCTGGAAGGCGTGGGCGAGCACGGCCCCCAGGGCACCGAAACGGTGACGCTGGGTGTACGCCAGCGCGGTGCACCCTTGGACCTCATCGTGGCCGAGGCCATGATCCTGGCCAACAGCACCTGGGGCCAGTGGATGGCCGATCTGGGGGTGCCCGCCATCTACCGCAGCCAGGCCAGTCTGGCCCCGGGGGTGAAGGTTCGCATGAGCACGCGCGCCTTGCCGCACGCCGGCATTGGTGTGCCGTGCTACGCCTGGAGCACCTCGCCGCTGCGGCGCTATGTGGATCTGGTCAACCAGTGGCAGATCATCGCCTGCGCCCGGCATGGCAAGACCGCCGCGCTGGCCGCACCGTTCAAGCCCAAAGACACCGCCCTGATGTCCATCATCTCGGCCTTTGATGCGGCCTACACCGCGTACAACGGCTACCAGGGCTCGATGGAACGCTTCTGGACCTTGCAGCACGTGCGTCAGCAAGGTTTGCGCGAGATCGAAGCCACCGTGTTCAAGGTGATGCCGGGCATGCCCCCGATGGCGCGGGCCGACCACCTGCCGCTGGTGCTGCCAGTGCTTGGCGCTGGCGGTGCCGAGGTGACGCGCGGCTCGCGGGTGCTGCTGCAATTGAGCGAACCCGACGACATCACGCTGGACATCAGCGGCCAGTTGCTCCAGGTACTCGACGCCGCCTCGGCATCCCGTGGAACCGGTGATGCCACCCTGGACAACGTCTTCGACGATGCCTCGGAAGACGACGACAGTGCCGGCCCCCTGTCCATCGCCGTCGACCTGGACGTTCAGGACGACAGTTCAACCGCTGACAGCGATTCGGCCCGTGCGGCAGGCGATGCCCGGCCCCCGTCATCGCAGCCTGCCACCGAACCGCCCCTGGCCCCCTGAGCGCGACGCGTCCCGGGCAGATCATGACACCGACCCTGCGCTGGCCCCGGATCCCGGTGCTCAACCTCAGTACCCTGCACTGGGCGCTGCTGTTCTCGCTGGCGCTTCATGCTGCCTTGCTGAGCGTGACGGTGAATCCCCCGGGACGGCCGGAACGCCTGATCGAAGACAGCCCGCTGGAGATCGTGCTGGTGAATGCCCGAAGCCGCAGCCGCGACACCAACCCCAAACCCCAGGCCCTGGCACAAAGCACCTTGCTTGGCGGGGGGACTGGGCAGGACGCGGCGCGCGCGCGCTCCCCCTTGCCCAACGCGCCCCTGCACCAGATGGGTCAGCACCTGGACACCATGGAGCAGCAAGTCACCGCCCTGCAAACCCAGCAATCGCAATTGCTGGCGCAGGTCAAGGCCCAACTGGCCCAGCTGCCCACCACGCAACAGGAGATGCAGCGCGAAGCCACCCAGGCCCGGCGTCGTCAACTGCTCAAGATGCTGGCCGAGATCGAGCAGCGCATCGAGGTCGAAAACGCCCGCCCGCGCAAGCGCTACCTCAGCCCGTCCACCCGGGAGGTGAGCTATGCCCAGTACTACGACCGCCTGCGCCGCAAGATTGAAACCCTGGGCACACAACAGTTTCCCCAGATCGGCACGCGCAAGCTCTACGGTGAGCTGACCATGATCGTCACCGTGGACAGCCAGGGACGGGTGATTGGCACGGAAGTGGTCACGTCCTCGGGGCAACCTGAGCTCGACCGCCGCGCCCAGGCCATCGCCTCGCGCGCCGGGCCCTTTGGTCCGTTCACGGTCGAGATGAAGCGTCACACCGATCAGCTGGCCCTGGTGTCGCGCTTTTCCTTCACGCGCGACAATCGCCTGGAAACCGAGCTCACCGGACCATGAAGACCTGGCCCCGACCCCTGGTGCTGCTCGCGCGACTGCTGGCCCTGGTGGTGGTGGCCGTGTTGGCACTGCAACTCTTTTTTATCGCCCGCGTGGCCCTGATGGCGGTGATGGCACCTGAATCCACCGCGTTTCAGCGTTCCGAGGTATGGCGCCTCTCGCAAGCGCCCCAAGGCTTGCGCTGGCGTCAGGACTGGGTCGCCTACGGCCAGATCTCGGATCAACTCAAGCGCGCGGTCATCGTCTCCGAAGACGACATCTTCGTCCGACACGACGGCGTGCAGTGGGAAGCCCTCGAGAAGGCCTGGCGACAGAACGCCCGTGCCGAAGCGCAGGCCATGCGCGCGCGTCAGGGCGGCTCGGCCAAAGTGGTGGGCGGCTCGACCATCACGCAGCAACTGGCCAAGAATCTTTTTTTATCCGGTGAGCGCACGATGTTGCGCAAGGGCCAGGAATTTGTGCTGACCCTCATGCTCGAAGGCCTGCTCAGCAAGCGACGCATCCTGGAAATTTATCTCAACAGCGTGGAATGGGGTGAGGGCGTGTTCGGCGCCGAGGCGGCCGCGCAGCACTACTTCAACAAACCGGCTTCGGCGCTGAACGCGTGGGAAGCCTCGCGACTCGCGGTCATGTTGCCTCGTCCCAAGTATTTCGAAAAACTGCCGCAATCGGCCTACTTGCAAGGCCGTGCCGAAGTGATCATGGGCCGCTTACCCAACGCTGTGTTACCGTGAGACCTGACGGAGATCACATGCGCATTCTTGGTATCGACCCCGGCTTGCAAACCACCGGCTTTGGCGTCGTCGACGCCGACGGCAGTGCACTGGCTTATGTGGCCAGCGGCACCATCCGCACCACCCATCTGCCGCGCGGAGAATTGCCCGCGCGTGTGCGCGTGCTGTTCGAGGGTGTGCAAGAAGTGGTGCAGCGCTATCAGCCCAACTGCGCCGCGCTCGAAATCGTGTTCGTGAATGTGAACCCGCAAGCCACCTTGCTGTTGGGGCAAGCCCGCGGCGCCTGCCTGAGTGCTCTGGTGACGCGTGACCTTCCGGTGGCCGAGTACACCGCACTGCAAATGAAAAAAGCCATTGCCGGGCATGGCAAAGCCGCCAAGGCCCAGGTGCAGGAAATGGTCAAGCGACTGCTGAAATTGCCCGCTCTGCCCGGGCCGGATGCGGCGGATGCACTCGGTCTGGCCATCATGCACGCCAATGCCGCGCGCGTGCTGCAAAGCCTTCAAGGCGTCGGGGCTGAGCGCAGTCGCGCCAGCGGCATGTTCCGTGCGGGCCGCACGGGCTGATCACCAGGCCGGGGCCAGTTGTGCCAGCCCTTTGGGGGCTGCACGTTCGTCCTCGAAGGTGACGATGTCATACGCGTCGGGACGGCTGAGCAACTCGCGCAATAGACGGTTGTTCATGGCGTGGCCCGAGCGGAAGGCGCTGTAACTGGCCAGCAGCGGCTTGCCCAGCACATACAAGTCGCCCATGGCGTCAAGGATCTTGTGCTTGACGAACTCGTCGTCGTAGCGCAAGCCGTCGCTGTTGAGCACCTTGTAGTCGTCCATGACGATGGCGTTGTCCAGGCCACCGCCCAGGGCCAGGCCATTCGAGCGCATCATCTCCACATCACGGGTGAAGCCGAAGGTGCGTGCGCGGGCGATGTCCCGGCTGTAGCGTCCGGTGTCCATGTCGAACTCCACGCGCTGGCCGGTGGAGTCCACGGCCGGGTGATTGAAGTCGATTTCGAAACTCAGTTTGAAGCCATGGTGCGGGTCCAGACGTGCCCACTTTTCCTGCGCGCCTTGTCCCTCGCGCACGTCCACCGTTTGCAGCACCCGCACGAAACGCTTGGGCGCGTTTTGCAAGGCAATGCCGGCGCTTTGCAACAGGAACACGAACGAGGCGGCCGAGCCATCGAGAATCGGCACCTCCTCGGCGGTGATGTCGACGTACAGGTTGTCAATGCCCAGGCCCGAGCAGGCCGACATGAGGTGCTCGATGGTGTGCACCTTGGCCCCAGCTTGGGAAATGGTGGAGGCGAGCCGCGTGTCCGTGACCGAGGTGGCACTCACCGGGATATCGACCGGCGAGGGCAGATCCACCCGGCGAAAGACAATGCCCGTGTCGGGCTGGGCCGGTCGCAGGGTGAGTTCGACGCGCTCACCGCTGTGCAGCCCCACGCCGACGGCACGCGTCAGGGTCTGGAGGGTTCGTTGTTGCAGCACGGGTTGATTTTACCCGTCGGGTCTCAGTGTGCGGGACCTCTCACGAGGTCCCGCACGCCACTCAGTCAGCCTGCTTGCGCAGGAAGGCCGGGATTTCGTAGTCGTCCATCCCGCCCGAGGCCAGGGCATCCACTTTGGCGGCCGCCTGGGTGCGGTTGGTACGCCACACACTGGGCACGGCCATGCTGCCGTAATCCGGTTGCGTCGCCCCTGCGGTGCCCGTTTGCTGGGCCGTCGCGGCATGGGTCTCGACGGTGAACGGCACGTTGTCGGTGCCGGTGCGCAGCACCTTGAGCGGCTGCTTGTTGACACGCCCACCCACCGACAGACCGGTCGCCACCACGGTGACGCGGATCTCGTCGCCCAGGGTCTCATCGTAGGCCGTGCCGTAGATCACGTGGGCCTCAGAAGAGGCGAAGGCGCGAATCGTGTTCATGGCTTCACGCGACTCGGACAGCTTCAGGCCACCCTTGGCAGCGGTGATCAGCACCAGCACGCCCTTGGCGCCCGACATGTCGATGCCTTCCAGCAGCGGGCAAGCCACCGCCTGCTCGGCGGCAATGCGGGCGCGGTCCGGGCCGCTGGCCTTGGCCGTGCCCATCATGGCCTTGCCATGCTCGCTCATCACCGTGCGCACGTCCTCGAAGTCCACGTTCACCAGTGCCTCGACGTTGATGATTTCGGCGATGCCGCCGACCGAGTTGCGCAGCACGTCGTTGGCATAGGCAAAGGCCTGATCCTGGGTCACGTCGTCACCCAGCACCTCGAGCAGCTTCTCGTTCAGCACCACGATCAGCGAGTCGACGTTGGCCTCGAGTTCGGCCAGGCCGGCTTCGGCGTGGGTCATGCGGCGGTTGCCTTCCCAGTCGAAAGGCTTGGTCACCACACCCACGGTCAGGATGCCCATCTCACGCGCCACACGCGCCACGATGGGGGCGGCACCGGTACCGGTACCCCCGCCCATGCCGGCGGTGATGAAGAGCATGTTGCAGCCTTCCAGGGTTTCACGGATTTCGTCGACCGCGGCCTCGGCCGCCTCGCGGCCGCGCTCGGGCTTGCTGCCCGCGCCCAGACCGCTGTGGCCGAGCTGGATCACCTTGTGCGCCGAGCTGGCACGCAGGGCTTGCGCATCGGTGTTGGCGCAAATGAATTCCACGCCTTTGACGCCGCTGGCAATCATGTGCTCGACCGCGTTACCGCCGCCGCCACCCACCCCGATCACCTTGATCTGGGTGCCCGCGTTGAACTCTTCCACTTCAATCATTTCGATACTCATCTTGAACTCCATTCCATCTTTAAGCAGTTGCCGTGTTTCTAACGTTGTGTTTTTTTATGGTCCTGTTGAGCCTGTCTGGGGCGGCGCGCCGCGACAACAAGGTCGCCATCGTCGCCGCTCGGCCAGAAGCCCCGGGCTGCCACGCGGATAGGGAACGTGTGAATTGAACAGCATGATCAGAAATTCCCCACGAACCAGTCCTTGACGCGGCCCATCGCGGTCTTAACCGACCCATTTTTCTGCGCCACCTTGAAGCCGCGCATGCGACCCAGGCGGGCTTCTTCCAGCAATCCCATCACGGTGGCGGCGCGCGGCTGTGACACCATGTCCGACAGCGCACCCCCGTAATGAGGCAAGCCACGCCGCACGGGCTTGAGGAATATGTCCTCGCCCAGCTCGACCATGCCGGGCATGATGGCGCTGCCGCCGGTGAGCACGATGCCCGAGGAGAGCACTTCCTCAAACCCCGAATCGCGCACCACCTGTTGCACCAGCGAGAAGATTTCCTCGATGCGCGGCTCAATCACACCGGCGAGTGCCTGGCGACTGAGCATGCGCGGACCACGGTCGCCCAAGCCCGGCACTTCCACCTGCATGTCCGGGTCAGCCAGCAGCTGCTTGGCATAGCCCGACTCGACCTTGATGTCCTCGGCGTCCTTGGTGGGCGTGCGCAAGGCCATGGCGATGTCGCTCGTGATCAGGTCGCCGGCAATCGGGATGACCGCCGTGTGGCGGATCGCGCCACCGGTGAAAATCGCCACGTCCGTCGTACCGGCCCCGATGTCCACCAGCGCGACGCCCAGTTCCTTTTCATCCGCCGTCAGCACCGACTGACTGGAGGCCAGCGGATTGAGCATCAGCTGGTCCACATCGAGACCGCAGCGGCGCACGCACTTGATGATGTTCTCGGCCGCGCTCTGCGCGCCGGTCACGATGTGCACCTTGGCCTCAAGCCGGATGCCGCTCATGCCGATCGGCTCTTTCACATCCTGCCCATCGATCACGAATTCCTGCGGCTCGACCAGCAGCAGGCGCTGGTCGGTCGAGATGTTGATGGCCTTGGCGGTTTCCACCACACGGGCCACATCGGGGGCCGTGACCTCGCGGTCCTTCACGGCCACCATGCCACTCGAGTTGATGCCCCGGATATGGCTGCCGGTGATGCCGGTGTAGACGCGCGTGATTTTGCAATCCGCCATCAACTCGGCTTCCTTGAGGGCTTGCTGGATGCTTTGCACCGTGGCATCGATGTTGACCACCACGCCGCGCTTGAGACCGTTGCTGGGTGCCACACCCAAGCCAGCGATCTTGAGCTCGCCGCCCGGCAATACCTCGGCCACGACGGCCATCACCTTGCTGGTCCCGATGTCCAGGCCTACCACCAGATCTTTGTATTCTTTCGCCATAACCCCCCCGCGCCTATTTCTTCACCTGCTGTGGATCCACCGTGGTCACGCCGCGCAGTCGCAAGGCGTAGCCGGTGTCGTAACGCAAATCTGCGACCTCAAGGGCCGACACTTTCCTGCCCAACCGTGACGTCACCTGAGGCAACGTCCTGACCAGGGTCTCGAGCCGCTCGAGCACCTCGGCTTTGGAACCCCGTCCCAACTCGATACGAGCCCCGCTTGACATCGTCACCCGCCAGCTGCCACGAGGCGTCAGTTCCAGCCCCATCAACACGCCCCCCAAGGCACTCACCGGTTGTTGCAGTGCCTGGTACATGGCCAGCACCTCGGCCGACTGGTTGTCCGGCCCGCTCAGGCGCGGCAATTCGTCGTCCTCCAGGTCACCCAGGTTGGCCTCGAACACCTCGCCTTGCGAATTGATGAGCCGCCCCTCACCCTCGGCACCCCAGTAGCCCACCGGGTTGTGCGCCTGCAGCACCACACGCAACCGGTTGGGGAACTCGCGCTGCACCAGCGCGTGGCGCACCCATGGCAAGCCCTCGAACACCAGGCGTGCCTGCTGCAGATCCACCGTGAAGAAGTTGCCCTGCAACTTCGGCGCCACATTGGCACGCACCGTCACGGCGTTGTGATGCTCCACATCGCCCCGCACCGTGATGCCCGCCAGGGCAAACAAGGGCAGGCGCACCAGCCACCACAGCAACGATGCGACCAGCAACAGCACCACACCGGTCACCATCAGGCTGGACATGACGTTCATGAGCTTGATGTCCACCGGTGTGACCAAAGGGGTGTCCAAGGAGGCGTGGAGACGGGCGTTCATGCGTCCCTCCCGTCCAGGTGATCGAGGCTGGCGCTGGCGAGCACCTGCAGGCACAGGTCCTCGTACGAGATGCCGGCCGCACGCGCGGACATGGGCACCAGCGAGTGACTGGTCATGCCGGGCGAGGTGTTCATCTCGAGCAGGAAGGGTTGCTGATCGGTGGCACGGATCATCAGATCGGCACGGCCCCAGCCGCGGCATCCCAGCGCCCGATACGCGGCCACCACCTGCTGTTGAATGGCCGTCTCGAGGGCAGCAGGCAAGCCGCTTGGGCAGTGGTATTTCACGTCGTCCGTGAAGTATTTGTTCTGGTAGTCATACGCCCCATCCGGGGCCGCAATGCGCACCACCGGCAGGGCGCGCGCCGTGGCACCCTCGCCCAACACCGGACACGTGACCTCCAGACCTTCAATGAAGGATTCACAGAGCAAATCGGGGTCGAAGCGCGTGGAGGTCTCGACCGCACCAGCCAGTTGTTCACGCGCGCTCACCTTGGTCACGCCAATGGAGGATCCTTCGCGCGGTGGTTTGACAATGAAGGGCAGGCCCAACCGGTCCGGCACGTGTGCGATCTGCTCGGGGGTTTGCTCGTCCGGGGACAACCACACATAGTCGGGGGTGCTCAGCCCGGCCGCCTGCCACAGGCGTTTGGTCATCACCTTGTCCATGGCGATGGCCGAAGCCATCACACCCGACCCGGTGTAGGGGATGCCCAGCCACTCGAGCGCGCCTTGCACCGTGCCGTCTTCGCCATAGCGGCCATGCAAGGCGATGAAGACACGGGACACCTGCAAGGACTTCAAACGCTCCAAGGGTTGCTCGGCCGGGTCAAACGCCACGGCCTTCACGCCCCGGGACTGCAACGCCTGGAGCACACCGTTGCCCGACATAAGGGAAATGTCACGCTCGGCCGAGCGCCCCCCCATCAACACCGCCACGGTCTCGGTGGGCAACACAGGCGTCGGATGGCGAGACACAACACTCATGCCTGACCTCCCCGTTGCTGAATCACCTGCGCGGGCACCTGACCGATCGAGCCTGCGCCCATGCACATCACCACATCGCCATCGCGGGCGTTGTGCAGCAGGGTTTGCGTCATCTCGCCGATCGTGGGCACAAAGAGCAGTTCGTCATGGCCCGCCAGACGCAGCGCGCGCGCCAATGCGCGTCCATCTGCACCCACGATGGGTGCTTCGCCCGCAGCATAGACCTCAGCCAGCCACACCGCATCAGCTTGGCGCAGCACGCGGACAAAATCCTCGAAACAATCGCGAGTACGGGAGTAGCGGTGGGGCTGGAACGCCAGCACCAGACGACGTCCGGGGAACGCACCGCGCGCGGCAGCCAGGGTCACACCGAGTTCCACCGGGTGATGCCCGTAGTCTTCAATCAGGGTGAAGTGTCCACCGCCTTGGGCCGGCCAATCGCCATGGCGTTGAAAACGTCGGCCCACACCCTTGAACTCTGCCAGGGCCTGTTGAACCGCCGCATCGGGCACACCCAACTCCACCGCCACCGCGATCGCTGCCAAGGCATTGCGCACATTGTGCTCACCCGGCAAATTGAGATCGATCTGCAGATCCGGCAAGGTGATGCCGTTGCTGCGCGTCACACGGAACTGCATGCGAGCGCCCACCGCACGCACCTCATGCGCACGCACCTGGGCCTGCGGACCCAGGCCATAGCTGGTGATGGGCCGTGACACGTCGGGGAGGATGCTGCGCACCGCCTCGTCATCGGTGCAGAGAATCGCTGCACCATAGAACGGCATGCGGTGCAGGAACTCCACAAAGGCTCCCTTGAGCCGACCGAAATCATGGCCATAGGTTTCCATGTGGTCGGCGTCGATGTTGGTCACCACCGACATCACCGGCATCAGGTTCAGGAAGGAGGCGTCGGACTCATCGGCCTCCACAACGATGTAGTCGCCACTGCCCAGCTTGGCATTGGCGCCCGCGCTGTTCAGGCGTCCGCCGATGACGAAGGTGGGATCCAGTCCGGCCTGTGCCAGCACACTGGCCACCAGGCTGGTGGTGGTGGTCTTGCCGTGTGTGCCTGCAATGGCCACGCCACGCTTCAAGCGCATCAACTCGGCCAGCATGACCGCGCGCGGCACCACCGGAATGAGTTTGTCGTGCGCGGCCACCACTTCCGGGTTGTCGGCCTTGACGGCAGTGGAGGTCACCACCGCATCCGCCCCCAGGATGTTCTCGGCGCGATGGCCCACGCAGGTGGTCACACCCAGGCCTTGCAAGCGCTGCAACACGGCGCCGTCCGACAAATCAGAGCCGGAAATCACGTAACCCATGTTGAGCAGGACCTCGGCAATACCGCTCATGCCGGCCCCGCCGATGCCGACAAAATGGATGTGACGGATCGCGTGCTTCATGCCGCCAACTCCTCACACGCCTGGACCATCTCGTCCACCGCTTGCAGCTTGCGCTGGGTGTGGGCGGCTTGCGCCATGCGCAGCAATTCCTCGCGGGTCACGCGCTGCAAGCACTCGGCCAGCTCGGCGGCCTGCAACTGAACTTGTGGCACGAGCCAGGCTGCCCCGGCCTCGCTGAGGAAGCGGGCATTCGTGGTTTGGTGATCGTCGACCGCGTGGGGAAACGGCACCAGCAAAGAAGCGGCGCCCACCGCGGCCAGTTCGGTCACGGTGCTGGCGCCGGCTCGGCTGATGACCAGATCGGCCTGCGCAAAGGCCTGCGCGGTGTCGTCAATGAAAGGGGTGAGCTCGGCTTGAACACCCGCGGTGGCATAGGCCTCGCGCAGTGCATCGATTTGCTTGGCGCCGCTTTGGTGCAACACCACCGGACGCTGGTGCTCGGGAATCAGCGCCAGGGCTTGCGGCACCACCTGGTTCAAGGCTTGCGCCCCCAGGCTACCGCCCACCACCAGCACGCGCAGCGGCCCGTGCCGGCCCGCGAAACGCTCTGCCGGCATAGGCTGCTGCAGGAATGCCGCACGCAACGGATTGCCCACCCAGCGCGCCTTGGGCAACACATCGGGGAAAGCCGTGAACACGTGGCGGGCCACGTGCGCCAACCACCGGTTGGCCATGCCGGCCACCGAATTTTGTTCGTGCAACACCAGCGGTCGTCCCGACAGTGCACTCATGAGTCCGCCAGGAAAGCTGATGTAGCCGCCCAGGCCCAGCACCACGTCGGGCCGGACCCGACGCACCACCTGCAGGCTTTGTACAAAGGCCTGCAACAGACGCCAGGGCAACACCGCCAAGGTGCGCAAGGCTTTGCCGCGCACGCCCGAAAACTGCACGGTCTCATAGGCAAAGCCGCGCGGGGGCACGAGCTGGCTTTCCATGCTCGGGCTGGGACCGCCCAGCCAGTGCACGCGCCAGCCGCGCTCGCGCAAGCGCTCGGCCACAGCCAGACCGGGGAAGATATGCCCCCCGGTGCCACCGGCCATCACGAGTGCGGTCAGCGTCTTCATAGCCGGCCTCCGTGCATGAGCAGGCGGTTTTCATAGTCCACCCGCAAGACCACGGCAATGGCCACCAGGTTCATCAAAATCGCCGAGCCCCCGTAACTCATGAGCGGTAACGTCAAGCCCTTGGTGGGCAAGGCCCCCAGGTTCACCCCCATGTTGATGAAGGACTGGAACCCCACCCAGATGCCCACGCCCTGCGCCAGCAGGCCGGAGAAGATGCGGTCCATGGCAATCGCCTGACGGCCGATGTACATCAGACGGCGTGTCAGCCACATGAAGAGGCCGATCACCACCAGCACGCCCACAAATCCGAATTCCTCGCCAATCACGGCCAGCAGGAAGTCGGTGTGGGCTTCTGGCAACCAGTGCAACTTCTCGACGCTGCCACCCAGGCCCACGCCAAACACCTCGCCGCGGCCAATGGCGATCAGCGAGTGCGACAACTGGTAGCCCTTGCCCAGCGCGTGCTTCTCACTCCACGGATCGAGGTAGGCGAAGATGCGTTCTCGACGCCATTCCGACATGGCAATCATCAAGCCGAAGGCCACCACCAGCACCAGGGCGATCAGGAAGAACATGCGGGCGTTCACGCCGCCCAGGAAAAGAATACCCATGGCGATCACGGCAATCACCATGAACGCGCCCATGTCAGGCTCGGCCAGCAGCAAGAGGCCCACCACCGCCACCGCGATGCCCATGGGCGCCACCGAGGTGAAGAATTTCTCTTTCACCTCCATCTTGCGCACCATGTAGTTGGCGGCATACAGCAGCACGCCAAACTTCGCCAACTCTGAAGGTTGAAAGTTCATAAAGCCCAAGCCGATCCAACGGCGCGCACCGTTGACGGCTTTACCGATGAACGGCATGAGAACCGCTATCAGCAACACGATAGACACAATGAACACCCAAGGCGCTACCCGCTCCCAAGTGTTGAGCGGCACTTGAAAGGCCAGCAAGGCCACCACAAAGGCCACGCACAAGGACATGCTGTGGCGGATCAAGAAGTGGGTTTGGGTGTAGTAGCTGCCTGTACGTGGGTTGTCAGGCATGGCAATCGAGGCCGAATACACCATCACCAAGCCAATCATCAACAAGGCAAAAGTGACCCACACCAAGGGTTGGTCAAAGCCTTTGACGTGCACGGGCGACGCACCGGTACGTGCAAACTCGGTGCCGTGCACGCGCACAGGCAAAGCATCCAAACCCGCCTCGGGTTGCGCACCACCTAAACGCGCAATACGGGCGTTGAACGTCTGCATCCAGCGTGCCCACACAGTCGGCTTATGGTGGATGGTCGCCGCTGTCATAGCGAACCCCCGTGTTCGATGGCCAAGGCCTCGACTTCGGCCACAAAGACCTCCGCACGGTGCGCATAGTTGCGAAACATGTCTAGGCTGGCGCACGCAGGCGACAACAACACCGCGTCACCGGACTGCGCCAACTGGTGGCACAAGGTCACCGCTTCGGACAAGGAAGCGGCGTCATGCAAAGGCACGCCGCTGTCTTGCAAGGCCGCGCGCAATGCAGTCGCATCACGGCCAATCAACACCACCGCACGGGCATGATGGCGCACTGGATTGACCAAAGGCGCAAAGTCTTGGCCCTTGCCATCACCACCCAAAATCACCACCAAACGGCGCTCAGCGCCCAAACCTTGGATGGCTGCCACCGTGGCACCCACGTTGGTGCCTTTGCTGTCGTCAAAGTACTCAACGCCTTGCAACACCGTCACAGGCTCAACACGGTGTGGCTCACCACTGTATTCACGCAAGCCATACAACATGGGTGCCAGGCCAGCACCGGTGCTGCACGCCAAGGCCAAGGCAGCCAAGGCATTCAATGCATTGTGGCGACCACGGATGCGCAAGGCATCGGCGGGCATCAAGCGTTGGATATGAATCTCTTCTTCGTCCTCGGGGCTGGTATGGCGCTTTTTACGGCGGGTTTCGTCAGCCTCTAGGGCGCGCACCAACCAGGTCATGCCGTTCATGTTTTCGATGCCGTAGTCACCAGGGCGCTGCGGTAATTCACCGCCAAAGGTCACATGGGCACGCACCTGGGGTCGTTGCAATTTGACGCGCACCGGTTCCGGCAACATCGCCATCACAATCGGGTCTTCGCGATTGAGCACCATGAGGCCTTGGGAGCCAAAGATGCGTGCTTTGGCGCTGCCATAGGCGGTCATATCGCCGTGCCAGTCGAGGTGGTCTTGGCTGAGGTTGAGCACGGTGGCTGCGCTGGGTTGGAAGTTGTCCACACCGTCAAGTTGAAAGCTGGACAACTCCAGCACCCACACCTGCGGCAAGTAGGGGTGATCGGCAGGAGGCGGTGGCGGCGGTACCAAAGGTGGCAAGTCCACCTCGTAGGGCGCGTCGTCATGGACGGCCTCGGGCTCGGCGGCCACTTCGGGTTCAGCCTCAGGCAACCGCTCGTCATGTGCATGCAAAGCAGGCGCTGTGTGCTGCGTGTCCTGGTCAGCCAGCGCTTCGTGAGCCGCAACCAGTTCGGCTTGTTGCTGCGCTTGCAACTCAACAGCGCGATGTGCCGCATCTTGCGCAGCCACCTGCTGTGTGGCGTGCTGGGCATCACGCTCGGCTTGTACCTTGAGCACTTGTTGCTGTGCCGCTTGCAGCGCCACTGCCTCATCGGCAGCGGCTTGGTCGAGGGCTTGGGTCAGCGTGTCGAGCAAGGTGGGGCCAATATTGCCCGCCACAGCCACGCGCACACCTGCTCGCTCTAGCAACTGACCGGTCAGTGAGGTGACGGTGGTTTTGCCGTTGGTGCCGGTGATGGCCAACACCTTGGGG
>CALBSC010000041.1 GCA_937927685.1 uncultured Burkholderiales bacterium
CGCCTTGGATGAGTTTCAGCAACGTGGTCTTACCGGCGCCATTTACACCGACCAGCCCGACTCGATCGCCTGGGCCAAGGCGCCAGGTCACATCGTGCAGCAACTCTTTGCCGTCAACTGAATAACTGAGATTTTCGACGTCGACGACATCCTTGCCGAGGCGCTGAGTGGCCAGCTTTGAGAGGGCAACGCGGTCACGCGGCTCTGGTTCGTTGGCGATTAGCTCGGCAGCGGCATCCATGCGGAATTTTGGCTTAGTCGTGCGGGCCGGAGCACCGCGACGCAACCAGGCTAGCTCTTTGCGCATCAGGTTTTGGCGGCGAGCCTCAGATGCAGCGGCACTGCGGTCGCGCTCATTGCGCTGCAAGATGTAAGCCGCATAACCACCCTCGAATGGTTCGATGACGCCGTCGTGCACCTCCCAGGTGAGGTTGCAAACCTCGTCAAGGAACCAACGGTCGTGGGTTACCACGATCAGTCCGCCAGAGTTGGTCGACCAGCGCGATTTGAGGTGGCGAGCCAACCAGGCCACACCCTCGATGTCGAGGTGGTTAGTCGGCTCGTCGAGCATTACGATGTCGAGGTCTTGAACCAAAAGCTTGGCAAGGGCAACGCGGCGGCGCTGACCACCCGAGAGCGCGCCCACCTGCTGCTGCCAGTCGAGGTCGTTCAACAGACCACCGATGACATCGCGAATCTTGCTGGGGTCAATACTAAAGCTGACGATCCGTGGCGCAAAATCGGACATTTGCTGTCTGGGTGCCGAGAGCACCTCAGCCATCTTACCGAGAATGTGGAGACGACCGGCTTTGGCCTGCTCCAAGGCTTTTCGCATGATTTCAGCGGTGATGCCATCAATCTTGATATCCATCTGCAAGGCGGTGATGCCGAAGGTCGTGCCAGCCACCTTGAAGTCCATGTCGCCGAGGTGGTCCTCGTCACCCAGGATGTCGGTCAGCACGGCAAAGCGGTTGTCTTCCTTGATCAGGCCCATGGCAATACCGGCCACGTGCGCCTTCATGGGCACGCCGGCGTCCATCATGGACAGACAGCCACCGCACACAGAGGCCATGGAGGAGGAACCGTTGGACTCGGTGATCTCGGAGACCACACGCACGGTGTAGGGGAACTCTTCCTTGCTGGGCAAGCAGGCGGCCAGGGCGCGCTTGGCCAGACGGCCGTGGCCCACTTCGCGGCGCTTGGTGCTGCCCATGCGGCCCACTTCACCAGTGGCAAAGGGAGGCATGTTGTAGTGGAACAGGAAGCGGTCTTCAAACTCGCCAGCCAGCGCGTCGATGCGCTGCGCGTCGCGCTCGGTGCCCAGGGTGGTGATCACCAGGGCCTGGGTTTCACCGCGGGTGAACAGGGCCGAACCGTGGGTACGGGGCAGCACGCTGTTGCGGATTTCGATGGGGCGCACGGTGCGGGTGTCGCGACCGTCAATACGCGGCTCGCCCGACAGGATCTGGCTGCGCACGATGCGGGCCTCGATGTCGAACAGCATGCCTTCGACCTTGACGCCGTCAAACTCGACGCCCTGGGCCTTGAGGCCTGCCATCACCGCGGCGTAGGCTTCGCGGCAGGCCTGGGTGCGGCTTTGCTTGTTGCGAATTTGGTAAGCGGCACGCAGCGGGCCTTCGCCCAGCGCTGCGACCTGAGCGATCAGGGGCTCGTCCTTGGCGGGCGCAGACCAGTCCCACACCGGCTTGCCGGCGTCGCGCACCAGTTCGTGGATGGCGTTGATGGCGATCTTGCCCTGGTCGTGGCCAAACACCACGGCGCCCAGCATCACGTCTTCAGGCAGTTGCAGTGCCTCGGACTCGACCATCAGCACAGCGGCTTCGGTACCGGCCACGACGAGGTCCATCAGGCTGTCCTTGCGCTGGGTCTGGCCCGGGTTGAGGACGTATTCGCCGTTGATGTAACCCACGCGCGCAGCACCGATGGGGCCGTTGAACGGAATGCCCGACACGCCCAGCGCGGCGCTGGTGGCGATCATTGCGGCGATGTCGGCATCGACCTCGGGGTTCAAGGACACGGTGTGGATGACCACGTGCACTTCGTTGAAGAAGCCCTCGGGGAACAGCGGACGGATCGGGCGGTCGATCAGGCGGCTGGTCAGGGTTTCGAGTTCGCTGGGCTTGGCTTCACGCTTGAAGAAGCTGCCGGGGATCTTGCCAGCTGCGTAGGTTTTCTCGATGTAGTCCACCGTCAGGGGGAAGAAGTCCTGACCGGGCTTGGCCGACTTGGACGCGACCACGGTGGCCAGCACCACGGTGTCGTCGATGTTGACCAGCACGGCGCCGGTGGCCTGACGTGCGATTTCGCCGGTTTCCATCGTGACCGTGTGCTGGCCCCACTGGAAGGTTTTGGTGACTTTGTTGAACAGAGACATGTGTACTCCTGGTTGAGGTGGGAAGTGCAGGCCACTTCACCGAAGCCCGGAGTTGGCTGGGACAGAACACGATGCCATTCCACGAGAGGCGTGTGGTGATCGATCACGACCTCTGGTGGAATGACACAGCTTCGCTCTGTGCTGGGCTTTCTCCGACAAGGTCTGCACATCCTGCGCAGACCGGATTCCTGATGGACAAAAGCGCCCGGCTATCGAGGTGATAACCCAGGCGCTTTTGATCCGTCGTTCGATTACTTGCGCAGGCCGAGTTTGGCGATCAGCGCGGTGTAACGGTCCGCATCCTTGGACTTGAGGTAGTCCAGCAGCTTGCGGCGGCGGCTCACCATGCGCAGCAAACCGCGGCGGCCATGGTGGTCCTTCATGTGGGTCTTGAAGTGAGGGGTCAGATCATTGATACGGGCGGTCAGCAGGGCGACCTGCACTTCGGGGCTGCCCGTGTCGCTCGCGGCGCGAGCGTTGGCCTTGACGACCTCGGCTTTGTTGATGCTCATGGTGTGTTTCCTGAAAAGTTTGACTTGCGAACGGCCGATGGAACTACGACCGCCGTGCACCGCCTGCTGTTTGATGGCGTCTGGGTGTGCTTCATGAGCACGCCTGGAACACCCTCAGACCACATGCAGTCTTTGGTTTACATCTTTCGATGCAACCTCGCATTATAGCGTGACCGGGCCGCCCTGCCGCAACCACCCCTCCAGCCGCCCCACGCCCTGGCGCAGACGGTCCAGGTCGTTCGAGGCAAAACACCAGCGCAACCACCCTTGCGCCTCGGGGGCAAAGGCGTTGCCCGGGGCCAGACCCAGGCCCGCTTCGGCCACCAGGCGCTTGGCCACCGCCAATGAATCCTGCGCCTGCGCCAGCCGGAAAAAAGCGTACATGCCGCCCTGGGGGCTGGCCACTTCCACGCCGGGCAACTGGGCCAGGGCCGGCACCAGCGTGTCGCGGCAGGCCCGCAGGTGCTCGACCACGCGCGGGGTGATCTCCGCCGCGCGCTCCAGCGCCACCACCCCGGCCCGCTGGGTGAACACTGGCGCACAAGAGGTGTTGTATTCGATCAGTTTGCCCATCGGCTCGATCATGGCCGGCGGCATCACCAGCCAGCCCAGACGCCAGCCGGTCATCAGAAAACTCTTGGAAAAGCTGTGGGCCACCACCAGCCGGTCGTCCGGTTCGGCCAGGTCCAGAAAGCTGGGCGCGCAGCCGTTGGGGGTGGGGCCGTAGTACAGGTTTTCATACACCTCGTCAGCCAGGATCCAGGTGCCGGTGCGGCGGCAGTGCGCCAGCAAGGCGCCCTGCTCTTCGCGCGTCAGCGTCCAGCCGGTGGGGTTGTTGGGGGCATTGACCACGAGCAGTCGGGTGCGCGGCGTGATGGCCGCGAGGAGCTGCGACAGGTCCAGCGACCAGGCCCCCTGGCGGGGCCGCAGCGACACGGTGCGCACCTGCGCGCCCAGAATGCCGGGTTGCGCGGTGAGGTTGGGCCAGACCGGCGTGACGGCCACCACCTCATCACCCGCGTCGAGCAGCGCCTGCATGGCCAGCATCAGGGCGTTCACGCCGCCCGAGGTCACGGCCACGCGTTGCACGTCGATGGCACGCGCGGCATCCTGTGCGGCATGGCGCTGGGTCATGGTGCGGGCGATGGCCTCGCGCAAGGCGGGCAGGCCCAGGTTGTGCGCATAAAACGTCTCGCCCTGCTGCAACGAGTCGATCGCGGCCTGGCGCACAAACGACGGCGTCACCTCGTCGCTCTCGCCAAACCAGAAGGCCAGCACATCGGACCGGCCCAGGCCGGCGTTGGCCACCTCGCGAATCTTCGAGGCTTCCAGGTCAAGAATGGCTTGTCTCATGACTGCAGTGTATCGGGCATGGCCCGGTATGACGTGACGCGAGATGGCGCGAGATGGCGTGGTTTGACTTGGCGTGGTCCGCACGCCGGCCCACGCTGCACTCAGGGCCGCGTCATCCGACAGGTGCTGGGCTGTTCCGCCTGCTTGGCGCTCAAGGTTCTCACCACCTTGAAGCCATAGCCCGAGCCTTCCACATCGAAGGGCACGCCCGGCGAGCCCTGGCGTTGCATCACCCCCACCATCAGGGGCTGCTGGAACTGGTGATCCTGCGCCCGCATCTGCCCCGACTGTCCGCCCCACTGCACACGCACCTGCTCCAGGGCGCGGGCCACGGCCACGGCGTCCGTGCTGCCCGCGGTTTCCATCGCTTGCACCAGGGCCTCGATCATGAGTTGCATGCGCAGGTGCAGGTAGTCGTCTGCCGGGGCGGGGAAGCGTTGCCGAAAGGCCTGCACCACCTGACGCGACTCGGGGTTGACCGCATTGCTCATCCAGTCCGCCACAGCCACCACGCGGTCCACCCCGGCGTCTCCCATGGCGGCCGGTGCACCCAGCGCATTGCCATAGAAGGTGTAGAGGCGCCCCTCAAACCCCACGTCGCGGGCGGCCTTGACCAGCAGGGTCAGGTCCTGACCCCAGTTGCCGGTGATCACCGCCTGCGCACCGCTGGCCTTGATCTTGGTGAGGTAGGGCAAAAAATCTTTCACGCGCCCCACCGGGTGCAACTCTTCACCAACGATCTGGATGTCAGGACGCCACTCGTTCAACTGCACCCGCGCTTGCTTCACCACCGCCTGGCCAAAGCTGTAGTCCTGACCGATGAGGTAGACACGCTGCAAAGCGCGGTCTTCGCGCAACACCGACATCAACGCCGACAAGCGCATGTCCGCATGCGCATCGAAACGAAAATGCCAGAAGCTGCAGCGCTCATTGGTGAGCGAAGGTTCCACGGCCGAGTAATTGAGAAAGAGTGCGCGCCGCTCCGGTTCGCGTTCGTTGTGTTTGCTCAGCGCATCCACCAGAGCCAGTGCAATCGACGAACTGTTGCCTTGCAACACAACGCGCGAGCCACTGTCGAGCGCCACCTTCAGGGCCGCCAGCGACTCTTCCAGACTGCCCTTGTTGTCGATGCGTTGCAAGGCCAAAGGCCGTGCGCCGCTCGCCAAACGAACCCCCCCGCGCTGGTTGACGCGTTCGATGGCCCACACCAGGTTGCGGTGCACCGCCTCTCCCGCGTTGGCAAAGGGTCCGCTCAAACTTTCCACAAAGGCCAGGGTGATGGGGACCGTCGTCGCTGGGATTGGCAACGGGGGTTGCGCCACCACCAGGGGACGATCGCGGGGCGTCTGTGCCCACACAGGCAAGGCACTCAACATCAGCAGCAAGATGACGCCCACCACGCCAACCCAGGCGCAGCGATATAGGGCGCATGGCCACCCATTCAAGTGCTGGAAGTTGAAAATAAACACGGGCATAAAAATCAATCTGTCACTTGAAAACCAGCGCATCAGGGCCTAACTCCGAGTCATGCGGCAGATCAAGGCCGCGCAGTTTAACCTCAGGAGTTCATCATGTTGTTTGCCCCTCTTGCCCCGCTGGGTTCTTATGCTCGCGCCGGTTCACGCCGTCCTTCCCTGCAGTCGTTTGAACGCTTCCTGGACGAAGTGAGACGCACACCGGCCCAAGGGGGTCAGTCGCTGCAGCAAGACGAGAAGGCCTACACCCTGCGCTTTGACATGCCCGGCATCTCACGCGAGCAACTCCAGATTCAGATCGAGGACGCGGTGGTGCGTATCGAGACGGTGGCTGACGCACCGCGCCAGTACCGCGGTGCCTATGAAATGCCCCAGGCCATCGATGCGGCCAGCAGCACCGCCACCCTGGAGCACGGTGTGCTGACCCTGCACCTGGTGAAACTGCAACCCGTGAGCCGCGCTGTCACCCTCACGGTGCAGTGAGCTCCTCGTCGAGTTGATCCAGCGGCCAGCGTGGCCGCACATCAAATGCGTAACTCCATTGCGCCTGCGATCGTCCTGATTGCAGGCGCATGGCCGCCGCCAGCGCAATCATGGCGCCGTTGTCGGTGCACAGGCTCAACTCGGGGTAATGCACACGCACACCGCGCTGTTGGCACGCAGCATCCAGCTGTTCGCGCAAGGCGCGATTGGCCCCCACGCCGCCCGCCACCACCAGACGACGCAAGCCCGTTGCGTCCAGGGCTTGCAAGGATTTGCGCACCAGCACCTCCACAATCGCCGCTTGCGTGGAGGCCGCCAGGTCGGCGCTGCGCGCAGGCAACTCATCACCCAGCTTGCGCGCCTGCGTCATCACCGCCGTCTTCAGGCCGGCAAACGAAAAATCCAGGTCCCCGCTGTGCATCAACGGCCGCGGCAATTTGAATGCGGTGGGGTTGCCGCTCTCGGCCAACCGTGCCAAGGCCGGCCCACCCGGGTAGCCCAGGCCCAGCAGTTTGGCGCTCTTGTCAAACGCCTCACCAGCCGCATCGTCAATGGTTTCTCCGAGCAATCGGTAGTCGCCCACGGCGTTGACTTGCATCAACTGTGAATGCCCGCCCGACACCAGCAGGGCCACAAACGGAAATTGCGGCGGGTCCTGGCTGAGAAACGGCGACAACAAATGCCCCTCGAGGTGATGCACCCCGAGCACGGGTCGCTGTAATGCAGCCCCCAGGGCACAGGCCACGCCCGCCCCGACCAACAAGGCCCCCGCCAGTCCTGGCCCGCGTGTGAAGGCCACCACATCGACGTCTTGCAGCGTCCGCTGCGCCTGTTGCAGCACCTCCTCGGTGAGTGGCAAGACCCGCCGAATATGGTCACGGCTCGCCAACTCGGGCACCACCCCGCCATAGGCCTCGTGCATGGCCACCTGGCTGTAAAGCGCATGCGACAACAGCTGTGGCACTTGGTCCGCTGGCGCGGACTCGTCCCACGCCACCAGGGCCACCCCGGTTTCGTCGCAGGAAGATTCGATGCCCAAGATCAACATGCCCGCAGTGTAGCGGGCACGGCCATCTGCCAGGCCCAACCCTGCCCCCTTAGTGCGCCATCTCGGTGCGTTGCGCCCTGTCCTTGTGCGCAGTGGCTGCAACTGGGGCGCCTGGTGGGCTCCACGGGGTCTCCTGATAGCCTTCCTCATGGCCTTTCTCTTGGCCTCCCTCGTGGCCACCGGGTACCTCCTTCTGCCCTCCAGGGCTTGATTCGCCATATAACGACAAGTCATCTGAGATGCCGGACAATTCGCCCATGGGCATCGCCAGCTACCTCAAAGACATTGGCCGCGGCAAGGACGGCGCGCGTGCGCTCTCGCGCGAGCAGGCCTGCGACCTCATGGGGCAATTGCTCGACGGCCAGCTGAGTGATCTGGAAATCGGCGCGTTCTGCCTGGCCATGCGCGTCAAAGGCGAAACGCCCGAGGAAATGGCCGGTCTGCTGGATGCCGCCGAGTCCCGTCTGCAGCGCTGGCCGGTGCAACCGGGCGTGCCGGTGGTGGTACTCCCCTCCTACAACGGCGCGCGCCGCTTGCCCCTGCTCACCCCCCTGCTGGCCCGCGTGCTGGCTCGCGAAGGCCTGGCCGTGCTGGTGCATGGTGCCCGCACCGAAACCGCCCGCGTCACCAGTGACCAGGTGTTTGAGGCCCTGGGCGAGCCGCCTCAGACGACCCCGCGTCCCCTGCAGGCAGGAGACGTCGCCTATGTCCCCACCCAGCAGCTCCACGCCGGCTTGCACCGCCTGCTGGAGGTGCGCCGGGTGGTGGGCCTGCGCAACTCGGGCCACAGCCTGGTGAAACTGATGAACCCCCTGGCTGGCCCGGCCCTGATCGTGGGCTGCTACACCCACCCCGAATACGCCATCTCCATGGCCGAGACCTTTGCCCTGCGCGGCTCGCTGGCTGTCCTGTTGCGCGGCACCGAAGGCGAACCCGTGGCCGACCCGCGCCGCTGTCCGCTGATTGAGGGCTTGAAAGACGGACAACGGCAGGTCCTGCAAGCCGCCCAGGAGGGGTCGCTCAGCACCCTCCCCGATTTGCCCAACGGCCAGGACATCCCGGCCACGGTGCGCTACACCCAGGCGGTGCTGGCTGGCGAATTGCCCCTCCCCGAGCCCTTGCGCGTGCAAGTCGAGCGCATCGCCAGCTTGGCACGGACTTCGCTAGGCTGATTCCCATGAGCACCTGCTTTTCACCCGCTGCCCGTCCTGCTGACCGCCCCTGCGTGCGGTTGGTCGGCGCCGGCCCGGGTGACCCGGACCTGCTGACGATCAAGGCCTTGAAGGCCTTGCAAGCCGCCACCGTGGTGCTGGTGGACGACCTGGTGAGTGACGCCGTCCTGGCACTTATCCCCGACGGCGTGCGCGTGGTGCAAGTGGGCAAGCGCGGCGGCTGCCAGTCCACGCCCCAGGCCTTCATCCACAAACTCATGGTGCAAGCGGCCCTGGAGGGCGAGCAGGTGGTGCGACTCAAGGGCGGTGACCCGTTCCTCTTTGGCCGCGGCGGCGAAGAAGTGGACTACCTGCACGAACACGGCATCGAGGTGGAGGTGATCAACGGCATCACCGCCGGTCTGGCCGGCGTGACGTCGCTGGGCGTGGCGCTGACCCACCGTGAATACGCGCATGGCGTGGTGTTTGTCACCGGTCACGCCAAACCGGGCGACAGCGGCACCGACTGGGTCGCCCTGGCCCACACGGCCCACCAGGCCCGCCTCACCCTGGTGATCTACATGGGCGTGAAACTGGCCCACCAGATCCAGCAGCAACTGCTGCAAGGCCTGCCCGCTGACACGCCGGTGGCCATCGTTCAACATGTGAGCTTGCCCGAGCAGCGCCAGGTGGTCACCCGCCTCGATGCGCTGAGCCAGACCCTGGTGGAGCAGCAACTCGGCAGCCCCAGCATCATCGTGGTGGGCGACGTGATCCGCGGCGTGGCTTTGGCCCTGGACGCGCCCGACGTGCGGCACGTCGCACAAGCCTGAGGCCATCAGCCGGCGCCCGCACGCCTGCTCCCACACGCCTGCGCCGCACTGACAGCGGGGGTCTCTGCCCTGGGGCTCTCGGCCCCCAGGCCTCTCGGCTGGCGCCGTGCGAAAATAGCGTACTTTGTCATTTATTCCGGACACGCACGCCATGGACGCAGAACGCATCAACCTCATCGGGACCCAACTTCAGGACCTGAACCTGCGAACCCTCGACTTACGGGGGTATCTTTGACTACGATGCCAAATCGGAACGTCTGAGAACCGTCAACGCCTCGCTCGAAGACCCCACGGTCTGGAACGACCCCAAGAAAGCCCAGGAGCTGGGCAAAGAGAAAAAATCCCTGGATGACATCGTCCTGGTGCTCGACCGCCTGAGCACCGAAATCGCCGACAACCTCGAGCTCTATGACATGAGCAAGGCCGACAACGACGAGTCCGGCCTGATGGTCTTGTCCGACGAAGCGGCCAAACTCGAGGCCGACATCCAAAAGCTCGAGTTCCGCCGCATGTTCAACAATCCGGCCGACCCGAGCAACGCCTTCCTCGACATCCAGGCCGGTGCCGGCGGCACCGAGGCCTGCGACTGGGCCAGCATGCTGCTGCGCCAGTACCTCAAGTACGCCGAACGCAAGGGCTTCAAAGCCGCGGTGGAAGACGAGTCACCCGGCGACGTGGCCGGCATCAAGAGTGCCACCATCAAGATCGACGGCGACTACGCCTTTGGCCTGTTGCGCACCGAAACCGGCGTGCACCGCCTGGTGCGCAAATCGCCCTTTGATTCATCCGGCGGCCGTCACACCAGCTTTGCCAGTGTGTTTGTCTACCCGGAAATTGACGACTCGATCGAGATCGAGATCAACCCGTCCGATGTGCGCACCGACACCTACCGGGCCAGTGGCGCGGGCGGTCAGCACATCAACAAGACCGACTCCGCGGTTCGCCTCACCCACATCCCCACCGGCATCGTGGTGCAGTGCCAGGACGGCCGCAGCCAGCACAGCAACCGCGACGTGGCCTGGAAACGGCTGCGCAGCCGTCTGTACGACTTTGAAATGCGCAAGCGCATGGAAGAGCAGCAAAAGCTTGAAGACACCAAGACCGATGTGGGCTGGGGTCACCAGATCCGCTCGTATGTGCTGGACCAAAGTCGCATCAAGGATTTGCGCACCAATGTGGAGATCTCCAACACGCAGAAAGTGCTGGACGGCGATCTCGACACCTTCATCGAAGCCTCACTCAAACAAGGGGTGTGATCCCGGCCGCTGAACGGCAAGGCAACGTCAACCCGCGTTTGCACGCTGTTCAACGCCTCACCCCACTTTCGCATCACTCACCAGGAGACCTCTCATGTCAGGAGACGCCCAGGCCACCGCGCCGATCCGCCGCCAGGACTACCAGGCCGCCCCCTTCTTCATCGACACCGTCGACCTCACCTTCGACCTCGACCCGGCCAAGACCCGCGTGCTCAACAAGATGCGCGTGCGCCGCAACCCCGACGTGCCCACGCAAGCCCTGCGGCTCGACGGCGAAGAGCTCAACCTCTCGCGCGTGCTGGTCAACGGCCAGGGCACCTCGTTCAAAATGGACGGCGAGCGGCTGGTGCTGGAACAACTGCCCGAGGGCCACGAGCCCTTCGAGCTGGAAATCTTCACCACCTGCAACCCGTCCAAGAACAGCCAGCTCATGGGGCTGTATGTCAGCAACGGGTCGTTCTTCACCCAGTGCGAGGCCGAAGGCTTTCGTCGCATCACCTACTTCCTGGACCGCCCCGATGTGATGTCGAGCTACAGCGTCACCCTGCGCGCCGACCGCGCGCAGTTTCCGGTGCTGCTGTCCAACGGCAACCTGGTGGAACACGGCGAACTGCCCGAGGGCCGTCACTTTGCCCGCTGGGTCGACCCGCACAAAAAGCCCAGCTATCTGTTTGCCCTGGTGGCCGGCCTGCTGGTGTGCCGCGAGCAGCGCATCCGCGCGCGCTCGGGCAGCGAGCATGTGCTTCAGGTCTACGTGCGACCCGGCGACCTCGACAAGACCGAACACGCGATGAACTCCCTCATGGCGAGCATCGCCTGGGACGAGGCGCGCTTTGGCCTGAGCCTGGATCTGGAGCGCTTCATGATCGTCGCCACCAGCGACTTCAACATGGGCGCCATGGAAAACAAAGGCTTGAACATTTTCAACACCAAACTGGTGTTGGCCAACCCAGCCACCGCGACCGATGTGGACTACGGCAACATCGAGTCGGTGGTGGGCCACGAGTATTTTCACAATTGGACAGGTAACCGTGTCACCTGCCGAGACTGGTTCCAACTGTCACTCAAAGAGGGCCTGACGGTCTTTCGGGACCAGGAATTCAGCCAAGACATGGCCGGCAGCGACAGTGCGCGCGCCGTCAAGCGCATCGAAGACGTGCGCCTTTTGCGCACCGTGCAGTTTGCCGAGGACGCCGGGCCCATGGCCCATCCTGTGCGGCCAGACAGCTATGTGGAGATCAATAACTTCTACTCGGTCACGATTTACGAAAAAGGCTCCGAAGTCGTGCGCATGATGCAAACCCTGGCGAGCTCACCCGGCGTGTCAGACCGCGAAGGCTTTGCACGTGGCATGAAGCTGTATTTTGAGCGCCACGATGGGCAAGCCGTGACCTGCGATGATTTTGCACAGGCCATCGCTGACGCCAACCCGCAATCTGAATTGGCCCGGGTACTGCCGCAGTTCAAACACTGGTATGCCCAAGCCGGCACGCCCCGTTTGTTGGCCCACGGTGAGTACAACGCTGAAGCGCAAACCTATACATTGACTTTGGCGCAAAGCTGCCAACCCACACCCGGCCAAGCGCACAAATTGCCCTTTGTGATTCCGGTGCAAATGGGTTTGCTTGACACCAACGGTCAAGCTCTTTCTTTGCAACTGCAGGGCGAAGAGCCCAGCACATTAACCAACCGCACGCTGGTGTTGACGCAGGCCAGTGAGAGCTTCACCTTTGTGAACATGGCCAGCGCCCCTGTGCCCTCCTTGTTGCGCGACTTCAGCGCGCCCGTGCTGCTGGACGCCAACCTCAGCGATGCTGAGCAATTGATTGTGCTGGCACACGACAGCAACGCCTTCAACCGCTGGGAAGCCGGTCAACGTTTGGCTTTGAACCGGGCACTGTCCTTCATCGCCTCGGGCGCTGACCCGGCAACCACCCCAGTGCTGGACGAGGCCTACATCACCGCCATGCGTGCTGTGTTGCGGCACCCTGAACTGGACGCGGCGTTCAAGGAAATCACTTTGAATCTGCCTTCTGAAGGCTATATCGCTGAGCAATTGGATGAAGTCGATCCGCAGCAGGTGCATGCGGTACGTGAAGCCATGCGTCGACAAATGGCACAGGCTCTCCATGCCGACTGGGCCTGGGCTTATGAAGCGCACAAAGTGCAGGGTGCCTACAGCCCCGATGCAGTGTCCAGCGGGCGCCGTGCCCTGAGCGGCATGGCGCTGACCATGCTGTGTATCGCCGAAGGCGACGGCGTGTGGCCTGGCAAGGCCTACCAAGCCTTCAAGGACGCTCACAACATGACCGACCGTTTCAATGCCTTGACCGCCCTGGTGGTCAGCGGTCACGCTTTGGCCAAAGAGGCGCTGGCCAAATTCCATGCCTTGTTCAAAGACGAAGCCTTGGTGATCGACAAATGGTTTGCCCTGCAAGCCCAAGCCCCCGATCATGGTGGTCAGGTCTTACCCGCTGTGCGCTTGCTGATGCAGCACCCTGACTTCACCCTTCGCAACCCCAACCGGGCTCGCAGCTTGATCTTCAGTTACTGCAGTGCCAATCCAGGTGCTTTCCACCGAACAGATGCGGCCGGTTATGTCTTCTGGAGCGAACGCGTGATCGAACTCGATGCCATCAACCCCCAAGTGGCCTCCCGCTTGGCCCGCGCGATGGATCGGTGGCGCAAACTGGCTCCGGCTTACCGCAGTGCCGCCCAAGTCGCGCTGGAGCGCGTGGCGGCCAAGGCCGACCTGTCCAAAGATGTGCGAGAAGTCATCAGCCGCGCTCTGGCGGATTGAAACGTCGCGATTGACCCTGAGCCCCAAGGAAAAACCATGTCCACACACATTTCCCTCTCGCGTTACCTGGTCGAAGAGCAGCGCCTGCACGGCAAAATCCCTGCTCAGTTGCGCCTGTTGCTGGAGGTGGTGGCCCGTGCTTGCAAAGGCATCAGCCATGCGGTCAACAAAGGCGCCTTGGGCGATGTCATGGGTTCCGCTGGCAGCGAGAACGTTCAAGGTGAAGTCCAGAAAAAACTGGACATCATTGCCAACGAAGTGCTGATCGAAGCCAACGAGTGGGGCGGTCACTTGGCGGCCATGGCCTCGGAAGAAATGGACAGCATTTATGTCGTGCCCAACCGCTACCCGCAAGGCGAATATCTGTTGCTGTTTGACCCTCTGGATGGTTCCAGCAACATCGACGTGAACGTCAGCATCGGTACGATTTTCAGTGTGCTGCAAAAACCCGACGGCAGCAATGCGGTCACCGAGCAAGACTTTTTGCAATCAGGGGCCAAACAAGTGGCCGCCGGGTACTGTGTGTATGGACCGCAAACCATGCTGGTGCTGACTGTGGGTGACGGGGTGGTGATGTTCACCTTGGACCGGGAACAAGGCTCCTTCGTTTTGACGCATGAAAAAGTGCAAATCCCGGCTGACACTCAGGAATTTGCCATCAACATGAGCAACATGCGCCATTGGGCGCTACCGGTCAAACGCTATGTGGACGAATGCCTGCAAGGCCAGGAGGGTGTGCGCGGCAAGAACTTCAACATGCGCTGGATCGCCAGCATGGTGGCCGATGTGCACCGCATTTTGATGCGCGGCG
>CALBSC010000042.1 GCA_937927685.1 uncultured Burkholderiales bacterium
TACACAGGCGAAGACACTCTTTCCCTACACGACGCTCTTCCGATCTACCCTGTCCTTCGCGCCCTTGCCTTCACGCACGACGATGGCCCGGCGCTCGAAATCAATGTCTTTGACACGCAGCCGCAGGCCCTCCAGCAAGCGCATGCCGGTGCCATACAGCAACTGGCCGAAAAGGCGGTGTTCATCGGGCAGGGCCGTGAGCACCTGCGACACCTCGTCATGCGACAGCACAACAGGCAGGCGCGCAGCCCGCTGCGGGCGGCTGACCTGGTCCAGCCACGGCACCTGCTGCCCCAGCACCTTTTGGTAGAGGAACAGCAGCGCGGACAAGGCCTGCTTGTGGGTGGACACCGACACCTGCTGCTCAGTGGCCAACCAGGTGAGGAAGGCCTGCACTGCGTCACCGCCCAGATCGGCCGGATGCCGCAAATCATGAAACCTGACGAAAGAACGCACCCAATGAACGTAAGCCTGCTCAGTTCGTATGCTGTAGTGGAGGTAGCGGATTTGCTGGCGCAATTGATCCAGCAGGCGCAACGGGGGAGGATCTGAACGCATGGACATGGCATTGCACGGCCTGGCCGGGTACTGTACAAAACGACAGTCTCCCAACAATCTGGCCCCACCACAAGCGCGCAGCCCGCATGTCACCCATCTGGGTGAGACCGGCTGGCGCGGCCGAGGCCACAACCAGGCGATGCGCATGAACGAGCCGCTGCACAAGACCCGCATCACCAAACGGCTGGCGCCAGATCAAGACGGCGCCAAGAAGCTGGCCCGCCGATTTGGCGGCGCATTGGTGTGCGTGCGGTACCGGCAAGACCCGGCACTGGGACTGCGATACACCACGGTGGAACTGCTGGTCGAACAAGCCCAGCTGCCCACTGCCCGCGCGCGCAACACCGTCGCCTTTGTGCACATTCGCCACATCGACCGCGCCAGCAAAACACAGGCACTGGCTGAAGGCGCGACCTGGGATGCCAAGAAACAAGCCTGGCGAATGAGCCTTGAATCAGCCCAAAGGCTGGGGCTTGCAGATGCCGTCTTGGAAAAGCACCCACCAATGGACATCAAAAATGGCCAGTTCTGACCATCGGTGGCAAGTTGCGGCCACATGTGGGTGGCTGGGCTGAAATCGAAAACACGTTAGGCATCACTGCGGCGACATTGGTTCTTGCTAAAACTTAGCCCTTCAACCAGACTAAGCATGAACAATATCTTGCGCATTCCAAACCCAGGTTTCCGCAACGTTGCGGTCAGTTCGTCTTCCAGCTTTGTTACACCGTTGCACTGCCCGCTGCTGGTGCTGCCTAACAGGTCGCTCAACTGGACGCATTGCGGCGTGCCGCCATTTGTCCCGCCATTTCATTCTGGGCCAACTGGCGTCACACCACAATGCGCCAGTTAGCTTCAACTACAAGGGCTTCCCCGCCTGTCAAGCGAAACCGATCCCCATGAATCGCGGCTGCGATTCATTCTTGGTTTTCGGTCTGATAAAAGCTCCACCACGTGCCATTGCGGCGGGCGTTGATGCGAGATGCGCAGGGTGCGGACGGAAGAAACTACAAGCGGTCACTGTGCAGAACGGCATGCCGGCTGCGGACCCTGATGGAAGAAGCGCGTGGGCGACCCATTCGTTAGCCGAGTTTGGCAGGCCGTCGCCGGCGCACCATGATCTCCTGGAGCTAAACGGTCACTGCCCATGCCGGTCCAACCTGTGCACATCAACGAGTGCCATCACGCGGTGGAGGAAACTGGGCTGCGGCTCAGGGTGGGGCCGCGGCGGGTTGTTGGGTGTAGGCCGGTGGTTGGCTGCGTTCGGTCATGGCAGTGCTCGCGCTCAGGTCGGCAGTTTGAACGCCTCACCCTTGGTCAGCACCGCCCAGGCCAGGCGCGCGTTCTTCGCGGCCATGGCCACCACCGCCTTCCAGTAGCCGCGCCTTTGTTCAAGCGCCAGCGCCCACCGGCTGATGCTGTCGGTCTTGTTCCTGGCCGCGTTGAGCACCGCCCGCGCACCCATCACCAGCAGGCTGCGCAGGTACGGGTCGCCAGCCTTGGTGATGCGCCCCAGACGCACCTTGCCGCCCGAGCTGTATTGCCCGGGCACCAGGCCGATCCAGGCCGCAAACTGCCGACCGCAGCTGAATTCTGTGGCATTGCCCACCATCGCCACCAGCGCCGTGGCCGTGGCCTCGCCAATGCCCATGAGTTGCATCAGCTGCTGCGCAGCCGTGCTCTGCCTGGCCATGGCGTGCACATGCCGGTCGTACTGGCTGATGCGCTCATCGAGGTGCGCCACCTCGCTGAGCAGGTCGCCGATGACCAGGTTGGCATAGCCGGGCAGGTCTTCCAGATGCTCGCGCGCCTGGCGGCGCACCACCTCGGCCTTCAAGGGCAGCACGATGCCGAACTCGCTGAGCAGGCCTCGGATGCGGTTGATGCACGCCGTGCGTTCAGTGACAAAGCCTTGCCGCGCGCGGTGCACCATCAGTTGCGCCTGCTGCTGCTCGGTCTTGATCGGCACGAAGCGCATGTTCGGCCGCTGCATCGCCTCGCAGATGGCCGCCGCGTCGGCAGCGTCGTTCTTGCCCCGCTTGCCGCTCATGCGGTACGGCGTGACCAGCTTGGGTGCCATCAGCCGCACCGTGTGGCCGTGCGCCTGAAACTGCCGCGCCCAGTGGTGTGCGCCCGAGCACGCTTCCATCCCAATGATGCCCGGCGGCAACCCCGCAATCAGCGCACCAAGCTTGCCGCGCGCCACCTTCGGCTGGCGCATCTGCACCACCCCGCCCGCACTCACGCCGTGCACTGCAAAAACGTTCTTCGCCAGATCGACACCCGTGGCAATAATGGTCATGGGCCTTCCCCTTCCAGGTGAGTTGATGAGAGCTCGCACTTCCCATCTTGGCGCTGTTCTTCAGCGCCTCGCTACGCGGATCACTCGGGGCGGGGAAGGCCCTTCCATTCGTTAGGCCCCACATGAAAGACCCTCGCGGTCAATCTCCATTCTTCGGAACTGAGTCACTGGCGGTCACTGCCGAAGCCAGACGCAAGCATCCCACCGCTTTCGCACTCGCGGACGAAGTCGTCGAGTACATGAACTGGAAGTCGGACGACCTCACTGCATCAACCGGGAACCTCCAGCAAGTACTCATAGTATCGCTCTTGCCAAGGCTGTTTACGGCATTTCAAGCGTGTGTCCTGTGTTGCGAGCGCGGGCTAGAAGCTGAGGCCTTCTTGACAGCAAGAAAGGTGGTCGAGTTAACCTTCAAGATTGTTGCAATTTCGAAATCACGCGATGCCGCGCGACGTTACGTAAAGTCAGATGAGGTTCAACGCAGAAACGCCCTAAAAAAGCTGAAGTCACTTCAAACAGTCCAACACCCAACAAAGACGATGGAGGAGATCGATAGGCTGCATAGCGAAGCAGAACAGAAGGTCCGAGCTGAGCAACTTCACGAGATGAACACGAGGGATTTCGCAAAGGATGCAGATCTCTTGGACTGGTACAACACAGCGTACGCCTACTTCAGCATCTCTGCTCATGCAAACGTTCGGGACCTCGAGTCGATTCTTGAGAAGGATGCTACAGGCGAGATTGAAACCGTCCGCTATGGCCCGGAACTGAACCTTCAGTCTTCTATCCTTGCAACGGCAGCTGAGTCGGCCATCCTCTCCCTTGAAGCGTCAACCACGGTCATGAGATCCGGAGCAGTTGGTGTGAGAACGCTAAGGCGAAAACTAGTCCTCTTGGCGGAGGAGCTAAGTGTGGCCTAGCCATTCTACAGGGACTTCCCCTCGCAAGCTGTTGTTCGCTCAGGTCATGGTTTCTCCATTGATATTCCAGACTCGGTATTGAAGACGTGTGAGCGCGCTGATGGCCGCCATCGAGGAACAGACTGCACATCTACAGGCGGGCTTGCTCCGGTGAGTTGCACCGGGGCCCCAGATACGAACCGCTCAGCAGGGCTCCATTCGTTGATCGTGGTCGGGGGTTGAATCCCGCCGCGCGAGGGTTACCGAGTTCACCTGCT
>CALBSC010000043.1 GCA_937927685.1 uncultured Burkholderiales bacterium
GGCGTGCCGATGATGCCGCGCGTCTTCACCAGTTCGCGCCAGGGCGGAACGCCGCACTTGACGAAAAAGTTCAGGGACGAGGCATCCATCCACTTGGAAAAATTGGGGAAGAACACGATGCCTGCGGGATCGCAGTCACCGAACATCACTTCCACTTCATACACAACGGTTTTGGACATGGTCTGGGATAGGCGAGGGTGTTGGAGGGAGTGTGCCGCTTGAGGCTCATCAGCGCGGCGCCATGCGCAGTGCGCCATCGAGTCGGATGGTTTCGCCGTTCAGGTGGTTGTTCTGCACGATGTGCACCGCCAGTTCAGCAAACTCCTCGGGCTTGCCCAACCGTGAGGGGAAGGGGATGCTCGCCGCCAGGGACTGCTGCACCGGCTCGGGCAAGGTTTTCATGAGCGGCGTGGAGAAGAGGCCGGGCGCGATGGTGCACACGCGGATTCCGTGCTGAGCGAGGTCGCGCGCCATCGGCAAGGTCATGCCCACCACGCCCGCCTTGGACGCGCTGTAGGCTTGCTGGCCCACCTGTCCGTCGTAGGCGGCCACCGAAGCGGTGAACACCATCACGCCACGCGCGCCGTCTTCCAGGGGTTCAAGTTGGGCGCAAGCAGCGGCAAAGAGACGCGCCGCGTTGTAGGTGCCGATGAGGTTGACGTTGATCACCTTGGCAAAGTCCTCTAGGGACGCTGCGTGACCGTCCTTGCCCACCACGCGCTTGGCGGTGCCGATCCCGGCAATTTGCATCAGGATGCGCGCCGGGCCATGGGCGGCTGCAGCGGTCCCGATCGCCTGGGCCATGCTGTCCGGGTCGGACACGTTGCACGCCACCGCCATGCCGCCAATGTCTTTGGCCACGCGCTGGGCGTTGTCCAGGTTGAGATCGAGCACGGCCACGCGAGCACCCAGGCGGGCCAGTTCACGTGCCGTGGCTTCACCCAGCCCGGACCCACCGCCGGTGACCAGGGCTGCTGTTCCTTGAATGTTCATGAGAGAGGTCCTTTCAATGCGCGGGTTCGACGGTTCAGGCCGCCTCGGGGTTTTCAATCAACAGGGCAATGCCTTGTCCGCCCCCCACGCAGGCACTGGAGATGCCCCAGCGCAGCCGGGCGCGCCGCAGTTCGCGTGCGAGGGTGAGGGTCAGCCGAACGCCGGTGGCGGCCAGCGGATGACCCAATGCAATCGCGCCACCATTGACGTTGAGGCGTGACAGGTCCAGTCCCAGATCGCGGCCCACCGCCAGGGTCTGGGCCCCTTGGGCCTCGTTGATTTCAAAGCGGCCGATCTGGTCGAGCGTCATGCCGGTGCGCTCAAGCAACAAGCGAATGGCTGGCGCCGGGCCGATGCCCATGATCTCGGGCGGCACGCCCACCACGGCTGCGGCGACCACGCGCGCCATTGCCCCATGGGGGTGTGATTTGGCGTAGGCCCCGGAGGTCACCACACACGCGGCGGCTGCATCGACCAGGGCCGAGCTGTTGCCACCGGTCTGCACACCACCCTCGTAGACCGGTTTCAACTTGGCCAGCACCTCGATGGGGGACACGCGCGGGTGTGTGTCCTGATTCACTTCCGTGATCTTGCCTTGCAGGCGAATACCGCGCGGCTTGTAACCGTCGATCTCGAATTTTTCGCTGATCACCGGAACAATTTCACCCGCATGAAAACCACTCTGTTGCGCGGCCACCGCTTTGGCAAACGAGTCGCTGGCAAAGGCATCCACGTCCTCACGCGTGATGCCGTACTGCTTGGCCAGGTTCTCGGCGGTCTGGATCATGTTGATGCCGGCGGCCGGGTCTTTCAGCGCTTCCCACATGTAGTCCTTGAAACCCACGGGTGCGCCCAGCTTGAAGCCGGTGCGATGGTCGAAGGCAGCAATGGGGTTGCGCGTCATGCTCTCGGTGCCCACCACCAGAGCGGCATCGGTCAGGCCGCCCTGAATTTGTTCGGCCGCCTGGCGGAACAATTCAAAGCCGGTGCCGCAAATGCGTTGTGCCATCTGGGCGGGCACGTGCATCGGCACCCCGGCATACAAGCCAATGTGACGCGGCAGGAAGAACTGGTCAAAGTCGCCGGGCGCCATGTTGCCGGCGATGACCGAGCCGATGTCGCAGGCGGGTACACCCGCACGCTTGAGCGCTTCACGGGCGGCCTTGATGCCCAGATCGGTTGGGGAGATGTGGCCCAGCGCGCCACAGTAGTCGACCTGGGGGGTACGCACGCCGTCGTGCATCCAGACATCATCGAAAGCATTGAACAAGCCGCGGGTGGTCATGATGGACGATCCAAATTTCAGAGCTGGGGTTTGAGGATGACATGCAGGCGGTCCTCATGCAGGGCCGCCACGGTGTCAGCGCGGTGCGCGAGCACGGCACGCTGGTTGATCGAGCCTTTGTCCGTGATTTCGCCTCGATCGATGGTGGGCGCTTCCGACAACAGGCACAGACGCGCAATGCGGTTGGCGCTGCCGGTGGCGCTGCGCGCCAGTTCGTTCACCAGATTCTGGAAAAAGCGCAGTACCGGCGCGCTGCCGAGGACGTCGGCCAACGACGCTTCAGCGGGCAACCCGGCCAGGTTGCGCACCGCCGGCGTGGGAAACACCATGGCGCCCACTTCCTTCAGGTTCAGCCCGGTGATCACCACGTCCTGGATGTAGGGGGCGCCGGCGGCGATGATCTTGCCGCGCATCGGTCCCACAGACACGAAGGTGCCGGTGGCGAGTTTGAAGTCTTCGGCAATGCGCCCGTCAAACTTCAGGCCCAGGTGCACGTCGGTCTCGTCGATCCATTTGACGGCGTCACCCGTCTTGAAGAAGCCTTCTTCGTCAAATGCCTCGGCGGTTTCCTGGGGCGCGCGCCAGTAGCCCGGCGTGATGTTGGGGCCGCGGTAGCGCACCTCGGTCTTGCCGTCCATGTCGACCAGCTTGAGCTCCAGGCCCGGCGTGGGCACGCCCAGATCGCCGGCGCGCACATGGGGGCTGGTCACGAAGATGCCAAAGGGCCCGGACTCGGTCATTCCCAGGCCCGTGCTCATCACGATGCGCTCGCCAATCTCACGCTCTTGCGATTCATACAGACTGTCCCAGATGGGTTGTGCCAGCGCAGCACCCGCGTAGAAGAACATGTTCACGCGCGAGAGCAGGGTCTTGCGCAGCGCGTCGTCGGTTTTCATGGCCTGCGCAATGGCTTCGAAGCCGGTGGGCACGTTGAAGTAGACCGTGGGCGCCACCTCGCGCAGGTTGCGCAAGGTTTCGTGCATGAGCGCGGGCGTGGGCTTGCCGTCGTCAATAAACAGCGTGCCACCGTGGTAGAGCACCATGCCAAAGTTGTGGTTGCCGCCAAAGGTGTGATTCCAGGGCAGCCAGTCCACCAGCACCAACTCGCCTTGGGCCAGCACCGGCATGGACTGCGCCATTTGCTGCTGGTTGGCGCACCACATGCGCTGGGTGTTGATGACCGCCTTGGGCAGCTTGGTGGAACCGCTGGTGAAGAGGAATTTGGCGATGGTGTCCGGTCCGGTCGCTGCCATGGCGGCATCGACAGCGGCGGTGGCGTGTGTGTTGCACAAATCGGCAAAGCGCGTGACCGTGCGTCCTTCCACGTTACCCTCCTGCAACACCACTTCCATGTCGGCCGGCACGGCGGCCTGGATGGCTTTGGCATAACGCGCATCACTCGCGAACACCAGGCCCGGTGTCACGGTGCGGAGCACATGCTTGAGTTTGTCGTAGTCCTGGCTGACCAGCGAGTAGGGGGGGGAGACCGGTACAAAGGGAATGCCCGCCACCAGACAGCCCAGACTGAGCAGGGCGTGCTCCAGGCTGTTCTCACTCAGGATGGCCACCGGGCGTTCAACGCTCAGCCCCCGGTTGATGAGTGACTGTGCAATGTTGCGCGCTGTGCCCCAGGCTTCGCCAAAGCTCACGTGCCGCCAGTCGCCGAGTTGGCCGTCGGCCTGCTTCACGCGACGCGCCAACAGGGTGCGGTCCGGGGCTGCCTGAGCCCAGTGGCGCAAGCGATCGGTGATGCGATCAGGAAAGCCCTCCAGGGGCTGTTCGGCCATCAGGTAGCGTGTGCCGGGGACGCCATCGCGCAGGTGCACGCGGGTGACGCCAAATTCGAGCGGGCGAAAGCGGGGGGCGGTCATGACGGTCTCCTCGGAGCGATGGGGTGCTTGAGTGCTGATCAGCGCTTTTGAACTTTGGCCGCCTTGCCTTCCAGGAAGGCACGCACGCGGGCCTTGGCTTCAGGGGCGGACTGCGCAATCGACGAGATCAGGGCTTCGGTGAAGAACCCGTGATCAGCCGGCTGTTCGGCAATGCGCGGCAGCGCATGCATCAAGGCAAAGTTGGTCAGCGGCGCGTTGGTGGCAATGCGTTGCGCCAGTTCCAGCGCCTTGGCCAGCGAGGCGCCGGCTTCCACCAGGTATTGGGCAAATCCCACGCGCTCGCCCTCGGTCGCGTCGTAGACGCGACCGGTCAGCATCATGTCGGTCATGCGCGCGGCGCCAATCAATTTGGGCACGCGCACCGAACCGCCTCCGCCGACAAAAATGCCCCGTGTGCCCTCGGGCAAGGCGTAAAAGGTGGAGGCATCGGCCACACGGATGTGGCAGGCACTGGCCAGCTCCAGGCCGCCGCCCACCACGGCACCATGCAGGGCGGCGACGACCGGCACGCGACCTTGCTCCACGGCATTGAGGGCCACGTGCCAGCTGCGCGAGTGGTGCACGCCTTCACCGGCATCACGCTCTTTGAGTTCGGACAGGTCCAGGCCGGCGCAGAAATGGTCGCCTTCACCATGCACCACCGCGGCGCGGGCCTCGTCGGGCAGGTTCTGGAACACGTCGCGCAGCGCTTCAATCAAGCCATCGCTCAGGGCATTGCGCTTGGCAGGGCGGCACAGCCGGACCACGGCAACGGCGCCTTGCATGTCCAGCACAACGCCTTGCTGGGCGGCACGTTCAATGGCGGGGTGGAGGGCGGAAGTGGTGGACATGGCAGGAATTGGGAAGTCCCAAATGGTTATGTTTGATAACCATATTGTCCTGGCGCGTGTTCAACCCCCATCTAGGGATAACCCTAAACCTGTATCAAGAGAGCGCTTTTGTATTCAGGGGTCAGGAGGCTTGGCCCGACGCTGGCGGCGGCAGGTCCGCCGGCCGGGGAGGCTTAGCCCGGGGGGGCTTGCTGGTGTGCACCACCAACGTGGCCTTGGCCATATCGCCCGCCAGCAGGTCCGGCACGGCCTTGAGCGTGCGGTCCACGCATTGTTCAATCGCGATGCGCTGATCAAGCGAGGGTTTTTGCAGCACCCAATGGATGACCTCGGACTTCACCCCCGGGTGGCCAATGCCCAGGCGCAGGCGCCAGTACTGGTCGGTGCCCAGTTGGGCGTGGATGTCGCGCAGACCGTTGTGACCCGCGTGGCTGCCACCCAACTTCAGTTTGGCCTGGCCCGGCACGACGTCGAGTTCGTCGTGCACCACCAGAATCTCTTGCGGGCTGATCTTGAAAAACCGCGCCAGGGCGGCCACCGATTTGCCCGAGAGGTTCATGAACGTCTGCGGCTCCAGTAGCCAGACGTTCTCACCCTGGATCTGGGTGCGCGCCACCAGCCCGTGGTAGCCCCGGTCCAGGTTGAGTGACACGCCGAGTTGGCGGGCCAGGGCGTCAATCCACCAGAAACCGGCATTGTGGCGGGTATCCTCGTACTGGGGGCCCGGGTTGCCCAGGCCGACAAACAATCTGATCATGGCAGGGGATTATCCGGGAGCCAGCGCCCAGCCGGATTAAAGGTTCTGTGTCGTCGAACCGATACATCTGCAGTCTCCTCCTGGCAGGAGTCGCTGTTGGCGTCCTGTCACCTTAAGGAATACGGTCATGCAAAAAATCAAAGAAATCATCAAAAAGTATCTACGAGCCGCGCTGGAGTTCATTCTGATCGCTGCGCTCGTTGCTGCCGGTGGCTTTGCCTACTGGAACTTCGCCGGTAAAAAGCACCTGGTGCACGAAATCGCCGAACTCACCGAGCAGGTCGAGGACGCCGAGCACGAGACGGAAAAGGTCAAGGAAGCGCTGGAAGAGTCGGAGAAATCCCTGCAGGCGCTCGAGGACAAGCAGCATGAGTTCGAAGCGGTGAAGTCCGCGTTTGCCAACGGGGTGTTGCTGCAAGACATTGAAACGCTCTACAAGGCACAAAAATCGCTGTCCACCGAGCGCCAGGTGGGGTTGGCTGCGCTGCGCCTGCTGACCAAAGGGGCGGAGGATCCGGACACGGTGGCCGCTTTCGAAAAATCGCTCGAGATGGCGGAGTGGAACACCCGCCTGCAATCCGTGTGTGCAGCCCAGAATGCCCTGGCAGCTGCTGGCCAGAAGGTCAACATGTTGTCCGAGTGCCAGCGCAAGGCACCCGCCAAGGACAGCAAGGACAAAGAGGCCGAGTCCAAGGACAAACATGCCAAGAAAGAGGGCGACAAGGGCCACGACGTGCATTGGGGCTATGAGGGCGACAACGGCCCCGAGCACTGGGGTGACAACTTCCCCATCTGCGCCAAGGGCAAGAAGCAGTCACCGCTGAATATTGTCGGCCCCTTCGAAAAGGGCAAGGACACCATTGCCGTGGCTTACAAGGAAGGCCCGCTGAAGATGCTCAACAATGGCCACACCATCCAGGTCAACGTGGAGCCGGGTAGCAAGCTCACCATCAACAAGGAAGAGTTCGACCTGCTGCAGTTCCACTTCCATCGGCCCAGCGAAGAACAGATCGATGGCAAGAACTCCGCCATGGTTGCCCACTTTGTGCACAAGAGCGCTGCTGGCAAATTGGCGGTGATTGGGGTGTTGCTCAACGAGGGCAAGGACAACGCCGCCATCAAGACCCTGTGGGCCAATCTGCCGCCCAAGGAAGGCGAGGAGTTCGTGCCTGCCAAAGTGAAGTTCAACCCCGGTCAGATGCTGCCGTCGTCGCTCTCTTATTACGCCTACGAGGGGTCGCTGACCACGCCGCCGTGTACCGAGGGGGTCAACTTCTACATCCTCAAGACCCCGGTGGACATGTCCAAGGCGCAGTTGGCCAAGTTCCCCTACAAGCTCAATGCCCGTCCGGTGCAAAGCCTGAACGGCCGCAAGATCAGCGCAGATTGAGCCGCTGACGGCGGTGATCCGGGGGCAAACTGGTGGCTATTCGCCGGCGGTCCTCCCCCTGATCAGCGTACCGGATCAGGCCCATAAAAAAACCTTCTGCAGTAATGCAGAAGGTTTTTTTGTGGGTCAGCGAAGAAGAGCGGGCGCTGGCCTGGGGCCAGCGATGCGCTCAACCATCACAAGGACTTCAGGCGCTCCGTGGACGGAACCACGCGTGTGAGGCGGATGCCGTAGCGGTCATTGACCAGCACCACTTCCCCCTGTGCCACCACGGTGTTGTTCACCAGCAGATCGAGGGGTTCACCGGCAATGCGGTCGAGTTCCACCACGCTGCCCTGGGTCAGACGCATCAAATCCTTGATTTTGATTTGTGCACGACCGACTTCGATGGACAGCGAAACGGAAATGTTTTGCAGCACATCGGCGTTGATATTGCCCGGATGGCTGACTTGAAAGTCTTGAGCGGTCGGATTGGGTTCGGTCTCGCCGGCTTCGCCCGAATCGTTGAGTTCAGTGGTGTCGTTCATGTTGAATTCCTAGATCAAAGGTGTCCCGGGGCCAGTTGTTTCTCGATGCGAACCGCCACATGCGACCCGCGCGAACCGACTTCCACCCCAAAGGAAGGAACGTCGTTGGTGATGAATTGAGCCAGCTCGGGCTTCTTGAAGAAGAGCAGATCGCCTTCTTTCATGGTTTGCAAATCGTACAGGGTGGTCTTGATTTGACCCATGACAACCCTGGCATCGACGTGTGCATCGCCCACGGCCACCGCGAGATCCTCGCGCCAGACCTTGTCCGATTCCTCGTTGCCGTCGCCCGTTTGCACCCGGTTGCGCAGAAGTTCGCGCAGCGGCTTGAGCGTGGCGTAGGGATACACCAGGTCCATGAAGCCTTTGCCGCCGGTTGCCGTGGCGTCCGCTTCGAAGCGGTTGAGCACCACCAGATCGTTCTCGTCGGCGATCTGGGCAAACTGCGGATTGATCTCGGCGCTCACCTTCTCGCAATCAATCTCCAGCACGGGTGCCCAGGCTTCCTTGAGGGAGCGGAAGAACACTTCCAGGATGATGTTGATGATGCGTGATTCGGTGGGGGTGAACAAACGGCCGGGCGGCAAATCGCCCACGCCTTTGCCAAAGCCGCCAAAAAAGCTGTCGAGCGAGCTGAAGACCACATTGGGGTCGATGATGACCACCGAAAAACCCCGCAACGGATGCATGCGCACCGTGTTGACCGCCAGCGGCGGCTTGAGCATCTTCAGGTAATCGCCAAATTTGATGATCTGCACGCGCGAGGGGTTGACCCGGGGCGTGGTGCGCAACACTTCCAGCAGGCCCAGGCGGAACATGCGGATGAAGCGCTCGTTGATCATGTCGATCGACGAGACGTTCACCCCCAGGCTGCTGTCCTCGCTGGCCAGGTCGTGCTTGCGAACGCGCAGCTTGGTGTTGAAGCCGGTGTCGACCTCGATCGAGCCGTCGCGCACCCCTTCGGTCAGGGCGAGCAGCTCTTCGGGTGACAGCAGGTTGGAATTGTCAGCCATGGCAATTACTGCATCACGAAGGAAGTGAAAAACACGTCTTCAACGCCGCCAAAGTCCTCGAACTTTTCGAGCAATTCGTTCAGCACGTCCTTGAGCTTGGCCGCGAGATCCTTGCGGAAATCGGGTTTGCCCACGTCGGCTTCGGTGGTTTGGCGCATCACGTCGAGCATCGCCGAACGCAGCGCGAACTCATGCTTCTTGACGTTGTCAAACACGCGGCTGTCATAGTGCGTCATCAGGGCCACTTGCACCACCATCACCTTCTTGGAGCCGGTGATGTTGGTCATCAGCTCCTTGTCGAGCTGGAGGTAGTTCTTCTCGAACCGGGTGGCCTCGGGCGCTTCCTTCTTGATCTTGGACGGCGCCTCGATCTTGGCCTTGCTCGCGGCGGCTTCGAGCTCCTCGAGCTTGTCCTGCGCGGCGAGTTCGGCCTTCTTCTCGAAGTAGCCCGAGAAGAAGAGGGTGCCAAACATCACGGCGACCATCAGCACGATGGCACCGATCACGATCAGCAGGATCTTGACAATCGGTTTCTTTTTCTTGGGCTCTTCTGCGCCTTCGGTTTCGGGGGCGGGGGCGGGGGCTGCTGTTGCCATGCTGGGCTCCTAGTAATCGCTATGTTCAGGCGTAAAAATCAAGTTGTGACAGGCTGTTGCGACGCGGTGCGCTCGCCACAGTTGCCACGGCATCATCCGGACTGTCCGAGGGGTGGCCCGAGGCCATGCCTGAGTTGTTTCCACCGGATTGTCGATCGCCCTGGAAGGCTTGGCTGCGGCCATCACCCACCGAGACGGAAGACTGTGACAAACCCATCTGGCTCAAGGCATCGCGCAGGCGCTGACTGCCGTTTTGCAGCAGGTCTTGCGTCATCGGGTTGTCAGCCTGCAATACGGCGGCCAGTTTACCTTCCCGCATTTCAAGTTGTACATCCACCTGGCCCAGACTGGCGGGTTTGAGGGCGAATTTCATTTTCCATTCGCCCTGGCTGAATTGTTCGTGAATGCGACCGGCCATCTCGGTGGCGAGCTTGGCGCTCAGCTTCTCGAAATGTTCGGTCATGCTTTGGGGCGCTGACGCATTGGCTGCATGCGCGGGGGCCGTGCCCGCCGTGCGCGCGTTGGCACCCACGTTGGATTGGCCGAACCCCGGGTTGCTGTCTGGTTGTTGTCCTTGGGCGCCGGCATCAGCCGACTCCTGCAGGGAGGTAATCGCATCGGCACCGATGCCGGTATCCCGCATGCCCAGGAAGTCCAGGGTGCTGGGCGTTGTCAGGTCGCTGCTGCGGCGTCCCCCCAGCCAGTCAATGTGCAAGTCCTCCAGCGGCAGGCCTGCAGGCACCACCTGGCTCAGGTCAATCGCGGACGGGTCTGTCGGCGCTGCGGGCAGGATGGGGGTGCCGGTCAGGGCATCGGTGGCGGTCACGCCTGCGCGCAAGCCGCTGGCGTCCATGGAACCGGTGGCGGCGGGGGTGATCAGTTGTTTGAACTGGTTGGCATCGATGCCCATCGATTGGGCAAAGGCTTGCAGGCTTTGTTCATTCACCACGCCTTGACCCGGGGTGATGATGTGCAACTGCGGGCTGAGCTGGACGGTGGTGAGTCCAGCGGTGGCGGGCGCCTGGACAGTGGCTGCCCCGGTGGCTTGTGTGGCGGTCTCGCCCGTAGCGTTCAGGGGTGAGGCCGAGCCGGGGGCTGACTGCGTGGTGAGGTTGTCCGTCCCGGCGCTCCAGGGATGGATATCGCCTGTTGACGCGTCGGGGGTGTTTCGCCAGGCGTCTTGCGCATGGGCGTCCGTGGCTTCCTGCACGGGGTGATGGACTGTGCTGGGCGGGACGCCTGTCGCGGTGTTCGTGGCGGCTGTCGCATGCGCATCGTCTTCCTGACGCGCAGCAGCCTTGCGGGTCTTGACGTCACCATGGCCTGATCGGCCCCCGTTGTTGGCCTCCGCACGGCTTTGAGCCGCCCGCAGACTGGCATTGCGCAGCGCGCGCTGGGTCAGTTCTTGATGGGTACCGCCCGTGTTGGTGGCGTCCGATCGGGGGGTCTCACGGGATGACTTGGCATCGATGGCGTCGCGCTGTGCGGGCGCAGTCGGCTCGGAGCGGTTGGCGGAGGTGTTGGGTTGGGGCTCAGGCGCCGTGCGGTCCGGGGCTTGGGCCCCCAGTTCGGCAAGCCCTTGCCGTTGCAGGTTGCTGGCGCCCGCCCAATCCTTGGATTGCATGGCCTGACTCAAGTAAGCCGAAAAGTCCACGCCCGCCTGCCCCGTTCGTTCGGGACGCGCCGCAGCGCTCTCCTGCGTCTTGACAACAGAGGAGGCGCCTGGGCCGAGGGGCAACGATGACAGGGACTGAAATGTCATGGGGCAATGCAATTCATAAAACCTTGAATGGAGGTGCTTGAGCAAGATCCATGACCGGACAAGCCTTGCCGCTCACACCTCTGTTCAGCCGATATGGAGTCGGCCTGGACCCACTCAAGCAATTTCCAGACCGGCTTCAGTCAAGCCGCGAACGGCAGCGTCCGGGTCCGGGTGGCGGCCCGCGATCGAACCGTCAATTTCAGGTGGCACATCGATTGCTTGACCAAATCACAGACCCACCTCGGTTGGCCTGAAAAGTAACACCTAATATTTCAAAAACACCCGAACACGTCATGTCAACGCTCAGTTTGTCAATGATTCGACAGAATTTGTCGAAGTTTGATTACTCCGGCCTGGGGATCCCCGCGCTGGTGTTGTTGATCATGGCCATGTTGGTCCTGCCGCTGCCCCCGCTGCTGCTGGACTTCCTGTTCACCTTCAACATCCTGGCCAGTCTGGTGATCATCATGATCGCCATTGGCACCCGCCAGCCGCTGGAGTTTTCGTCCTTCCCCACCGTGCTGCTGTTTGCCACCATGTTGCGCCTGGGCATGAACGTGGCGTCGACCCGGGTCATTCTGGTTCATGGTCATGAAGGCCATGAAGCGGCCGGCAAGGTCATTGCCGCGTTTGGCGAGTTCGTGATCAGCGGCAACTATGTGGTCGGTTTCATCATCTTCGCCATCTTGATGATCATCAACTTCATCGTGGTGACCAAGGGTGCGGGGCGGGTGTCTGAAGTGAACGCCCGTTTCACCCTGGATGCCATGCCGGGCAAGCAAATGTCCATCGACGCCGACCTGAATGCGGGCATCATTGACCAGGCCACCGCCAAAAAACGTCGCGAAGAGTTGTCGCAGGAGTCGGACTTCTTCGGCTCCATGGACGGTGCTTCCAAATTCGTGAGCGGTGACGCGGTTGCCGGCATGCTGATCCTGCTGATCAACGTGGTGGGTGGACTGGCCATTGGCCTCATCCAGCACAACATGTCCTTTGGCGACGCGGGCCGTCTGTATGTGCTGCTGACCATCGGTGACGGCTTGGTCGCCCAGATTCCCTCGCTGCTGCTGTCGCTGGCCACCGCCATCATCGTGACCCGTGTGACCACCACCGAGTCCATGGCCGAGCAGGCGCGCGACCAGTTTGGCAATCCCACGGCGCTCTTTATCTCCGCCGGCATCCTGACCGTGCTGGGCCTGGTGCCCGGCATGCCTCACCTGACCTTCATTTCATTGGCCGTGGCCGCCTGTGCCATCGGCCTGATGGTGTTGCGCGAGGAGGTCAAGACCGAAACCGAGGTTGAACAAGCCAAGGCCGACGCGGCCGCCGACGAAGGCCCCAAGGAACTGGACTGGGACGATCTGGACCAGGTGGACCTGATTGGCCTGGAGATTGGCTACGGGCTGATTCCGCTGGTGAACCCCGACACGGGCGGCGAACTCATGAGCCGCGTCAAAGGCGTGCGCAAGAAACTGTCCGCCGAACTGGGCTTCCTGGTGCAACCGGTGCGCATCCGCGACGACCTCAATATCGATCCCGACAGCTACAACATCGTGCTCAAGGGCGTGGTGCGTGGCAAAGGCGAGATCAAGGTGGGCATGGAACTGGCCATCAACCCCGGTCAGGTCTATGGCGAGATCGAAGGCATTCCGACCAAAGAACCCGCATTCGGACTCGATGCGGTCTGGATCGAGCCGTCTCAGCGCGATGAAGCGCGCTCGCTGGGCTACACCGTGGTCGATGGCAGCACCGCCATCTCCACCCATCTGAACAAGGTGTTGCGTGAAAACGCGGCCGATCTGCTCAGCCACGACGACACCCAGCAACTGCTGGACAAGCTGGCGGGCAAGTCCCCCAAGCTGGTGGAAGACCTGGTGCCCGGCAAACTGAGCCTGGGCGCACTCACCCGGGTGTTGCAACAGTTGTTGAGCGAGTCGGTGTCGATTCGGGATATCCGAACCATTGCCGAAACCCTGGCCGACGCCACCGGTCGCACGACCGACCCGGAACAGCTGACCTCCGTGGTGCGGCCCAAACTGGGGCGCATGATCATGCAATCCCTGATCGACGAGCAGAGCAACCTGTCGGTGATGACGCTCGAACCGGGTCTGGAACAGTTATTGCATAACGTCTTGCAGCAAAGCCAACCTGGACAGCCCGTGGTCCTGGAGCCCAACTTGTCGGAAAACCTGTTTGCCTCGTTGCGCGCAGGTTGCCGCTTCCTCGAGGAAGAAGGTCATCCGGCGGTCCTGGTGGTGTCTCCTCTGATCCGCGGCTGGCTGGCCAAAGCGGCCAAGCAGCGTGTCAATGATCTGACAGTCTTGTCGTACAGCGAAATACCGGACGACCAGGCTGTGAAGGTGATTCACACGGTGGACGTGAAGTCACGCAAAGCGGATGACAACCTGAACTGATAGAGAAAAGATATGGAACTCAAGCGAATTCTGGCCAAGGATATGCGCACCGCCCAAGAAAAGGCGACGGCTCTCTACGGCCCTGATGTTCTGGTCATCTCCAGCTGTCAGGTGCGCGGCCAAACCGAAATGATCGTGGCGGTCGATGTGGCACCGATGGGCGCCGAAGAAGCACTGCAGGATGAATTCCCCCACGCCGTGGCCGCGCCAGCCGCGTCAGGTCAGGTGAATTTTTCGCAGGCCATGCAACAAGCCATGCCGGCACGCCGCGCGGCCGCCAAGCCCGAGTTCAAGTCATCGCCCGCAGCGGTCCTGCTTCGTGATGAGACGCCGATCACGGTGATGGCGCCCGTGGCCCGCGTGCAGGAGGTGCTGGCCTCGGTCGGTGCCGCCGGCCAACAAACCCATGAACAGATCCGGGGCCAGGAAATCGTGTCCCTGGTTCGAGAAGAATTGTCTGCCTTGCGCAAGGAATTCCGCCTGAGTCAGCAAATGGCTATGTGGAGCAGCGGCCAAAACTTGCCGCCGGCCTTGCAGCCGGTGCGTCAGGCCTTGCAGGATGCCCCCATTCCGGCCGGTTTGCGAGCCTTGTTGCTCGACGTCCTGACCGACCACGACAGCGCGGAGGCCGCACTGTCGGTGATTCGTGCTCAACTCGAGCACACCGTGTCCGAGCGCCAGGTGGCGCTGGCCGGTGAGGGGGTTCACGTGGTGGCCGGTCCGTCGGGCAGCGGCAAGACCCTGATGCTGGCCCGCATGGCCCAGCACATGGCGCTGGAATTCGGCGCCGAGCAGGTGGCCGTCATCAGCTATTGCGATCTGCGACCCGGCGCCTGGAATCAGGCCCAGCTGTTGAGCACGCAGTCGGGTGTGGAGTGTTTCCGTGCGACGTCCATGGGCGCCTTGAAACTGCTGCTGGAAGACCTGGCCCATCGCCGCGTCATCCTCATCGACACCGCTGGCGTTCAAACCGCCGAGCGCGTGCAGGAAATCCGCACGGTCTCGCCGCTGGCCCGCTTCCACGCAGTGGTGCCGGCCGACGCCTCGGTGGCGACCTTGCGACGCCTGTTCGTGACCAACGACCTGGCCTGGCACAGCATCGTGGCGAGCAAGATCGACGAGAGCACACAGCCCTGGGCGTTGATACAATTTTTGAGCGAGTCCCGCATCGGCTTGATGGCCGGTAGCAAAGGGGACAAGCTGGGCGACTGGATGCCCGGTGCCTGTGCAGCTGAACTGGTGGATGCTGCACTCGCGGGTCTGGGTCTGAGCGCTGGCATGTCGGCCATGCCAGACACGGCAGATCAGCCCATCATGCAATCGGGGGCTGCGCTGGCAACCTCCATGGCCGCGTAACGCACAGGCGACATTTCATGCAAACCAACCGTAAGACCGAAGTGATTGGGGTGGCCAGCGGCAAAGGTGGCGTTGGCAAGACCACGGTCTCGATCAACCTCTCCGTGGCACTCGCACAGCGTGGTGCCAAGGTGATGCTGTTTGACGCCGATCTCGGTCTGGCCAATGCGCAAATTGCCCTGGGTGCGCGAGCGCCCTTCAACCTGGGCCACCTGTTGTCTGGCGAAAAATCGCTGGAAGAGATCACCGTGACCACGCGTCAGGGCATTCGTCTGATTCCCGGCGCTTCGGGCATGCATGAACTGGCCGCGCTCAGCTCGATGCAGGCGGCCAGCATTGTGCAAGCCTTCAGTGGCATGGCCGGTGATGTGGATTACCTCATCGTGGACATTGCCGCCGGCATCTCGCCCTCGGTGCTGTCATTCCTGGGGGCCTGCCAGCGTCGCTACATCGTGGTGAAGGACGATCCGTCGTCGATCGCCGATGCTTACGGCACCATCAAGGTGTTGAGCCAGCAAATGATGCTGGATGAAATTTATCTGCTGCCCAACATGGTGGGCAGTCAGTCCGAGGGATGGCGTCTGTACCAGCGACTCAACGATGTGTGCGTGAAGTTTCTGGGCACGACCTTGCATTACCTCACAGCCATCGAGTCCGATGAAATGGTGTTGTCGGCGCTGCGCAAATACCAGTCCGTGCTCGAGTTTGCACCGGGCACCGCGGCCACACGTGACTTCCGCCGCCTGGCGGAGTTGACCACCCAGTTACATCCCATCGATCAAGCATCCGGTGGCCTGCAGTTCTTCATGGAGCGGCTGATCCAACCCAGTCCGGAGGCATCATGAGAGTGCTTTCCCCGATCAAGCAGTACAAACAGCAGCAAGAGACGTCGCATGGCGAGGACCTGGTGATGCGTCACCTGGGACTGGTCAAGCGGGTGGCGCTGCACCTCAAGGCCCGTGTGCCTGCCTTCATGGAACTCGACGAGATGATCCAGGTGGGCATGGTGGGCTTGCTGGAAGCCGCACGGGCCTACGACGTGTCCAAGGGCGTTGACTTTGAGAATTTTGCCCACAGCCGCGTGCGCGGTGCCATGCTGGATGAGGTGCGACGCCTGTCATTCCTGCCTCGCTCGGCCGTGGCTTTCAACAAGTCCCACAACCAGACCGTTCACGTGCTGGCCTCGGAGCTGGGGCGAACCCCCAACCAGGCTGAAATTGCCGAATTCATGGGGATGGAGATTGAGGAATTCCACAAGGACCGCGGCAAGGCCTTGCAGTTTGAAACCTATTCGCTCGAGGTGCTGACAGAAGAGGTGATGAATATTGCCGATGACAAGTCACAACAGCCCGAAGCCATCGTGGAACATGCCCAGTTCATGGATGCGGTGACCGCTGCGATTGCAAACCTGCCGGAGCGTGAGCAGCTGGTCATGCAGTTGTATTACGTCGAGGAGATGAACCTCAAGGAAATTGGCGAGGTGCTGAGCGTGAGTGAGTCCCGCATCAGTCAGATCCTGTCGGCTGTTGTGAAGAAAATTCGCATCGAGTTGAAGCTTGCGCCTGACACGCCTGCGGTGCCTAAGCGGAAAGCATCATGAGCAATTTCTTTCAGCTCTTCGTGGCTTGGGGCGTCCTGTTGCTGGTCGTGCTGAGTTTTTACCTGATCGACAAGATCAATGTGATTTACCGCAAGAACACCGGACCTGACATCCCCAAGACCTACGACGATGGGCTGTTTGCCGATCTGACGGGTAAAGCCTTGTGGGACGCGATGAGTGGTATCCCGATGCCGGGCTACCCCGCCGACCTGGTCGATAAACTGCGGCCCCACTACGAGCCGGTGATGCGTCAGCACATCGAGCATGTGTTCACGCAAGGGCGGCAGGATGGTGCCAAGGGCACCCAGAATGTCCCCTCCAATGTGGGCAAGTTCTCCACCCCGCGAGGTTCGCTCGAATCCTGGCTTCCCATGCACCATGTGGCCAGCCTGTATCAGGTGGGGTTTGATGATGCGCAGCATCCCGAGCACTGGCTCACCAATCAGCAGACACTCGATCAGGTGGCGGCCATGCTGTATGCGCGCACCGGGTTGACGCTTGAAGAGCCGTACTCCAGCCATCTGATCGTGCGCGAGCTGCCGGAGCTCAGTGACGAGTCGGCAGATGAAACCATCCAGACAGATTCGGCGGAAGTGGCCGAGCCTGCCATGCTGACCCATGAAACCCAGGTTGCACCGCTCGAGGACGAACCGAGCCTGCCGCCGCCTGCCCAGCAGGTGCCCGCGTGAAAGCCATGAAGATGTGGAACAACGGGTACATCTCTTGTCTGTGGACTCAAGTTGGTTGGGTTGATTCCGATCATTCAGGGGTACAGTCTTGTATCCGGGGATGAAAAACATGCGACCCAATTTAAAAGCCATTGAGAGTTACGGTGACGTCAAGGTCACCACCGGCGTATCCAGTGCCAACAACATCGAACTGATTCAGATGCTGTTTGACGGCCTGCTGGAAAGCCTGTCGGCCGCACGCGGCCACATCCAGCATGGTGCGATTGCCGAAAAATCCAAAGCCCTGGGCCGTGCCAGCCGCATCGTGCTGGGCCTGCAGGGCGCGCTGGATTTCAGCCAGGGTGGCGATTTGGCCAGCAACCTGAATGAACTGTATAGTTATGTGACCAAGCGCATCTTCCACATCAATGTACGAAATGATCTGGACGCCTTGGATGAAATTTATGGTTTGATGAGCGAAATCCGGGAAGCCTGGAACGAAGTGCCGGCCTTGGTGCCAGCTTCGACCAAATCCCCGCGCTCCTTGAATTGATTCGGCGGGTCTGGCACCAGCCTGACCCGTCCTGACCGTCCAGGCTGCGCTCCCTTGGGACCACCTGCCAGGACAAGCGGAGTGTTGAGACATGAATGCGGTAGGTCTACTCGTACTATTTGGCTGTGTGTTCGGCGGCTACATCATCGCCGGCGGAAAAATGGCGCCCATCATCAAGGCGGCGCCAATTGAGACTTTCATTATTGCGGGCGCCGCTGTAGGCGCCATGCTGGTCGGCAACAGCATGATCGTGATCAAGAGCGCCATGGGCGGTCTGGGCAAGGTCTTCAAGGGTGCCCGTTACAAGAAGGAAGATTACCTGGCGGTGATGTTCCTGGTCTCCAAGATATTGAAAACACTCAAGGCCGAAGGGGCGGTGGCGCTGGAATCGCACATCGAAAACCCCGAGTCCAGTGCCATCTTTGCCGAATACCCCGCCATCCTGCATGACCACGGTCTGTTGCACCTCATCTGCGACACCGTGCGTTTGATGGTGGTGTCTTCCAGCAACCTCAGCCCCTACGCAGTGGAAGACGTGATGAACGCGTCCATCAAACTGCACCACCACAACGAACTCAAGGCCGCCGAAACCTGGGCCGGTATTGAAGGCGCCTTGCCTGCGCTGGGCATTGTGGCCTGCGTGTTGGGTGTGGTGAAAACCATGGGCGCGATTGACCAACCGCCTCCCGTGCTGGGTGCCCTGATCGGCTCCGCGCTGGTGGGTACCTTCCTGGGCGTGTTCATGGCCTACGGCATTGCCGGTCCCTTTGCCAACCGCATCAAGCAGGTGGTGGATGAAGAAGGCGAAATGTACAAAATGGTGATGCAACTCATCGTGGCCAACCTGCACGGCCACCCCATGCCGTTGGTGATCGAAGCGGCGCGCGTGTGCATCAGCCACCACAACCAGCCCTCTTTTGCCGAGGTGTTTGACGGCATGCGAGGCAAGTAATCATGGCGGACGAGAAGGAAGCCGCTCCCGCAGAAGCCGGCGCAGAGAACGCCGACGCGGCCCCTGCAGCAGACGCACCGGCCGCCGAAGGCGCGCCCGAAGCGCCGGCGGCCAATGCGCCTGTCATCGTCATCAAGAAGGTGATCGATGAAGGGCACGGCGGTGCGCACGGCGGTGCCTGGAAAATTGCGCTGGCCGACATGATGACGGCCATGATGGCCTTCTTTCTGCTCATGTGGTTGCTGGGCGCCTCCAACGAGGACCAGCGCAAGAGCATTGCCGACTACTTCCGTCCCAGTTCCCACAGCCTGACCCCGTTTGGTCAGATGGCCGGCTCCAACGGTGTGTTGGGCGGTCGCTCCATCATCGACCCCGATGCCTTTCCTTATGCCGCGCGTCAGACGGGCTTGCTCGAGCGCCTGACCCCGCGCAGCGAGGGTGGACCGAACCCGGACACCGACCCGGGCCCCGAGAACGAGAATCCGGCCGATCCGGACAAGCTCACGCCCGAGCAGAAAAAACAGATCGCTGCCCAAGCGGATGCTGAAAATTTCCAGAAGCTTGAAAAAGAGATCAAGCAAAAGCTCTCCGAGAACAAACGCCTGGAGCAACTCAAGGACCAGGTCGCGATCTCGCGTGACAAGGACGGCCTGCGGATTGAAATCATCGACAAAGCCGACTTCGCCATGTTCCCCAGCGGTTCCAACAACATGCAGGGCAAGGCCGCCGCACTCATCAAGGAAGTGGCCAACTCACTGTCCACCATGCCCAACAAGGTTGCGATTCGCGGTCACACCGATTCCGTCCCCTTCCAGAGTGCCGAAGGTCGCAACAACTGGAGCCTGTCGGCCGAGCGTGCTGAAGCCACGCGCCAGTTGCTGGAGAAAAACGGAATTCCGCCGGAACGCTTCACCCGCATCGAGGGGGTGGCTGACACCGACCCGTTCAACCCCAAGGACGCTCGCGATCCGCGCAACCGCCGCATGAGCATCACGGTGCTCAACCAGGACCCGAACTGAGCCGTTGACCTCAAGCCGAGCGCAGCTCGTACTTGTTGATTTTTTCAATCAGCGTGGTGCGCTGCAGGTTCAGCAGTTTGGCGGTGCGTGAGACATTGCCCTGGGCGCGTTGCAGGGCCTGTTCAATCATGCTGCGTTCGATCTCGGCCAATTTGTCCTTGAGCGAAATGCCCTCGGGCGGCAGCACGTCCAGGCCCCCTTGCGCGAGCATGATGATGTCTTCCACATTGGTTTCTTCGCGCACGGATTCCTGCGCCATCTCGGCCAACACTTCTGCCGGTGGCGTCAAGGCCTGCGTCACCACGACCGGGTGGCTGTCGCGCATCTCGTTCTGGAGGGCGGCCAGGCCCTTGGGCAGGAAGCCGCGCGGGATGCCCATGAAATCCACCTGCTGGCCCGAGTACAAGGTGCTGAAGCGGTCCACCAGGTTGGAGAGCTCCCGCACGTTGCCTGGCCACTCGTAGCGCTGCAAGGTTTGCACAAACAGGGCATCGAAGCGGATGGGCGCTTTGCCCGGTGCCGTGAAGAGGCGTGCGAAGTGTTTCAGCAGGTCTTCGATGTCGTCGGGGCGCTCGCGCAAGGAGGGCGTCTCGATGGGCAGCACATTCAGGCGGTAATACAAGTCTTCGCGGAATCGCCCGTCGGCAATTTCCTTTTCCAGGTCGCGGTGGGTGGCCGCGATGACCCGCACATCCACCGGAATCTGGCGCGTGCTCCCCACCGGGTCGATGGTGCGTTCCTGCAGCACACGCAGCAACTTGACTTGCATGTCCATCGGCATGTCGCCGATTTCGTCCAGAAAGAGGGTGCCGCCGTGGGCCAGCTCGAAACGCCCGACCCGATCGGCCACCGCCCCGGTGAAGGCGCCTTTGCGATGCCCGAACAACTCGCTTTCCAGCAGTTCCCGCGGGATGGCCGCGCAGTTGATGGGCACAAACAGGTTGCCGGCCCGGTCCGACTGTTCATGCAGCGCTCGCGCCAGCAATTCCTTGCCCGTGCCGCTTTCCCCGGTGATCAACACCGTGGAAGGAGAGCGGGCAATGGTGGCGAGCATGCTGCGCAAAGACTGCGCGCAAGCGCTCCCACCGATGAAATGTGAATGCGTTGTCATGTATCGGAAGCCGAAACTGAATTGTGAAGCGTGCATTTTTGAGCGCAAGACAACAAAAGTATCGATTCCGGACAAGAGCCGTCTGACTCGGTGCTTTTTTTAAAGAAAACCCCACTGAGGCCGAAACTGAGGCTGTAGCCCCTGTTGCGTTGCTTCAAGCAAACACACCAGGGTGATTCATCGAATGTGGAGAAAAGTACTATGAAACGGCTGGCAACAACCTTCCTGCTGACGGGTCTGACGGTGTTGACGGGGTGCCAAACCCTGATGAGCGCCGAGGCGACCAAGGTGGCTGAAGTGGGTCCGCCCCCTGTGGCCCCGACCATGATTGCCCCCATGGTCGAAAAGCGCGAAACCTTCATGGCCACCGGCTATGCGGTGATCAGCGTGCAAAGCCACAAGAACCCGGCCCAGCAGCGTTTGCTGGCCATTCGCGCCTCCAAGCTCGATGCCTATCGCTCCCTGACCGAACAGGTCTACGGCCAGCAACTCGATGCCAACACCACGGTGGCTGAGATGACGGTGCTGAACGATACCTTCCGCACCCGCGTGGAAGGTGTGATTTACGGCGCCAACCTGGTGAGCATCACCCCGGTGGGTGAAGACACCTACGAAACCACGCTGTCGCTGGACCGTGCCGTGGTGCAGGATTTGCGTAGCCTGTACCTGAGCCAATTGGCCAACCGTCGTCGTTGATCCAGAGGTTGATGATGCAATCGTTCTTTCACGGCTGGCGAGGCGCGCTGGCAGGTTTGTGCCTCATGGCCGGCCCTGCTGTGCATGCGCAACCGCTCACGCCCGATGAGCAGTTGCAGGCCATCCGCCAGTCCCTGGTGCAGCTGGCCCTGGAAGGCCCGACTGAAGTACGCAACACGGCCTGGCTCGACGACCAGGGCCGTCTCCAAGACAGCAGTACCTTTCGCACCGGCATGACGGTGCGGGGTGTTCGCGTCATCGCCTACGGACGGGACGCCGATCAACAGGCCACCGCGCAAGTCAGTGTGAGCGGGCAAACGGCCCCCGCTGCCAACGCCAGTTGTGCCAAGGGTGTGATGCCCGGGCAGCCATGGCATCAGATGCAACTGGAACTGGCGGTGTCGCCCCAGCTGCCGCTGGTCAACCGGCAACAAGCCCATCAGGTGGCGCGCTATGTCCGCACGGTCATGCTCGAGCAAGGCCGGCGCTCGGCCGTGTGGCGCATGCAGGAAGCGGCGCTGCCCGCCAGCCCCTACGAGCGGGCCCTGAGTCTGCAAGGCGAGCAGCATGTGCCGTGGCGCGTCCAGTTGTTGATTGCTCCTGCCTCCGAGTCGCGTGAGATGCCACCCATGGTGTCCTTGCGCTGGCGTGCCGTGCACCGGCACGACCCGACACTCGCGTTTGACCATGATGCCGTGGTGACGCTGGAAGAGCGGGGGGTGTCCATGCACCCCGACCGTTTGTCGGCCCAGGTGATGGCCGAACTTCACACCACGGTCGAGGCTTTCCTGGCCCAGGTGACGCAACGCTTGTCGTGTGTGCCCCCGCAGTTCCAGGTGCTCAACCGCGAGGGCACGTCCCGCTACCGCATTGCTGCCGGCCACACCAGTGGCCTGAAAGTGGGGGATCGACTGGTGATGGTCGATCCGCAAAAAATCCCGGGTCGCACGCTGGAGCCCAAGTCGCTGGAGCGCGTGGCGCTGGCGCAGGTCGACAGCCTGGGGCCTTACTATGCTGAACTCAAGCAGGTGGCGGGTCCGTCACTGCCTGCGGGCACGCCCTGGGTGGCGGTGCCTGTGATTCCCTGATGTGTTGGAGAGATACCATGTTTGACCGTGTTGTTCGTTCATTCGCTGTTCCGGCTTGTGTGTGCCTGGGGCTTCTGGGAGGCGTGACGGCCTCGGTCGCACAGTCCGCCGCCGAAGCGCCGTCCAAAGCGGGCTATGTGGTCAAGCCGGGAGACACCCTGGACAAGGTGGTGCGCGTCGCATTTCCCAACAGCCCGCTGCGGCCCGACCTGTTGCGCGATGAAATCACACGCCTCAACCCGGCGGCCTTCACCAAGGGATCCCCCAAGGTGCTGATGGCGGGCGCCAACCTGCAGTTGCCCGAACACGACGCCTTGCTGGGCAAGCACTTGGGCAAGTCGGCCTCAGGGGGTGGCGCGGACACCGGGGCCGACACACGTCGCCACTGGGTGCGTTATCCCTGATGTGCTGAACTGAACGTCCTGGCAGGATCCTGACATGCTGGGACCCGAAAACGTTCTCGGGGTGGCCCGTGTGCCCCCTGTCCAGTGGGATGCCCGCCCACTGTGGGTCGAGGCGCGCGTGGCCCAGCAACTCGGCTTGCAAGATGGTCAGGTCATTCCCGCGGTGGTCGGTGTTCAGGATGGCCGCGTCCGCTTGTGGCTGCGTGACTTTTCGTTCGGGATTCCCAACGGCTGGAACCTGAAGGAGGGCGACAAACCTTTCTTGCGCGCCAGCCAGATGCCGGGCGGCTGGGGCTTGCTCATCCAGTCCACGCCTGCCGACGGGGTGCTGCGCAGCCCCTCTCTGCTGTCCGCTGATGCGTTGGCTCGCACGCGCCCTGGCGTGCTCGAGGCGGCCGCACTGGCCCCCACGCCCTTGCAAACCCTGCTGGCCCAGCCCGAAGGTTTCGCCAAGGCCCTGACCTGGCTGCAACCCGGCTTGTTGTCGGTGCTGAGTTCGTCACCCGAAATCGCCAACCTGCTGCTGCGTTGGGACGCCCTGAGCCTGAGCATGGCGAGCCTGCGCACCGATGCGCTCAAGCGGGCCATCCTGACGCAAGGGCGCTCGGTGGAGAACCGGCTCAGCAAGGGAGAGTCGGTGGATCCCGATGTCAAATCCTTGTTGCGCCAACTGCTCGACTTGCTGAGCAACAAGTCGGACGACACGGTGTCGGACAAGGTCCTCAAAGAATTGCGCCAGACCGTGGAAGAGATGGACCGCAGTCAGGCCCAGGCCGCGCAAGCCCAGTTGCGGGGCGAGTTGTCCCTGCACCTGGTGTTGCCGTTCCGGGATGCAGATCCCGTCACCCTCCATATCCATCAGGACCGTCCGTCCGCGCAGGACGAGGCGCCTCCCTTCAGCGTGGACATCCACTCGCGCACCCGTATGCTGGGGGAATTGTGGTTGCACACCCAGGTGTCGCAGCGCAAGATGATCGATCTCACCATGTGGGCGCAGCGCGAAGACATTGCCGAGCAGGCGCGTCAGCGCAGCAACCAGCTCCATGATGAACTGGCCAGTGTGGGCCTGAATTTGCGCACTTTCCAGATCCACCATGCCAGTCGGCCTGGCCACCAGTTGACCCACGCCGGCGCAGACCGGGGTTACGTGGTGGACGCGCGGGCGTGAGGCGGGCATGAAACGACCCCGTCAAATGCTCGAAGCGGTCGCCCTGGAGTATGGGCGCTTCAAAACGCCGCGGGTCACGGCGCGCGGGCACAACGATGTGGCGCTGCAATTGATCGAGGCGGCGCGCCGTCAGGGTATTTATGTGGCGGAGGATCCGCAGTTGCTGGCGTTGCTCAGCCGGCTCGAGGTGGGGGAGGAGATACCGCAGGAGCTCTACACGGCCGTAGCCGTGATTCTCTCTTGGGTGTACTGGCTCAAGGGGATGCAGCCAGGCGACGAAAAACGTCAGACTTCGCTGTAACCGCGGCTGCTGCGGCGGCCGCGCCGCACCTTGCCCAGACGGTCATAGACTTCGAGCGAGCTGGTCGGATCGTTCATTTGCAAGCTGTCGAGGGCGCCGCGAATGGCGTCCAGTTTGCGCATCAACAGGATTTCATTGCGCTGGTGGAGCTGGCGGCAGCTTTGCATCTGCGCCCGAAAGCCATCCCAGCTGGGGTCCAGCAAATCCGCATCGGATTTGTCCTGGATGCCGGTGATGCTGCCGAGTCGTTGCAGCATCTCGGTCTTGGATTGCACCAGGGCTTCGAAGCGATCCAGCTCCTGGGCCTTGAGGGCGTCGAACTCCTGCTCGAGCACTTGCTCGAGCTCACCCACACACGCCAAGGCCTGCGGCAGGGCTTGGGGGTCGGACATGGCGTTCAACGCAGTCATGGGTTTAACCCGTGATCATCTGCTCGAGCGCGACGAAGCTCTCGGCGATGCGGCGCGGGTTCAGCGGATAGGAGCCGTTCTTGAGGGACGCCTTGATCGCTTCCACCTTGCTGCGGTCGAATTCGGGCTGGCTGTTGACGCGCTGGTTCACATTGCTCAATGCCAGGGTGTCGGAATCGACGGCCTTGCGCTCGGCAGCCTTGCTGTCAGCAGCGGGTGCATTGCTGGCCGCCGCCTTTTTGTCGGCCTTGTCGTTGGCCGTGCGGGCCGGGCCCACGTTGGAAGTCAACCGGGACACCTGATTGGAAATCGGATCGGTCATGTTATGTACTCTTTCTGTTGAAGGTCGGATAAATCCTTCCTTGGCCTCTGCAACATCGGCACGATGGCCGATAACTTTAATCCATGAGAGGTCAAAAAAAGAAATGGCTGAAAATAATACCTTTGGTTTAAATTCCTTTGGCTGTGCTGGGTCCGCTGACCACGGCACTGAGCATGCGCCCGGATTCCTGGTTCTTGAGGCGGATCTGCTCACCCATCAGGCCGTCCTGCTGGGCTTCCGCCCGGATCGTGATCTGGAAACCGCGCCCCTCGCCCACCGAGACCAGCACTTGCTGACCGCGTTTGACCAGTTGTGTCGCTTTGACGTCATAGCTGCGCAATGGCGTATTGGCCGGCCAGTCACGCAGCAGTTCCATGTGTTGTACTTCCCGCGGGTCGGCCACGAGCTGGGTGTCGGAGGCGGGGAGGGCCAGGGTGGCCTGCTGGAGCAAACCCGGCTGGATGACGGTGCCACGCTTGAGCATTTGGGTGGACACCCAGACGGTACGCATCACCAGACCCGGTGTGGTGGTGGGGGCAGGGGTGGCGCTCGCCACACCATGCGTGGTGACTTGTAAAAACAGCTGCCAGCTGGGGGCATCGCAGCGCGCGCGCACCGACTGACGATTTTGAAACGGGTAGTCAAACCGCACTTCACGCTCGCACGCGGGCACCTTGAGCCGAGCGTCCAGTGGCGCCACCACCAGTTGATCCACCGGTACATTCTGGTTTTGGCCGACCCAGGCCTTGGCCTGCTTCAGCACCGATTCCTCGGCTTTCACCACCGAGCTGGCCAGGGTCAGCCCCCACACCACGCCCAGGGCGCAGCCTGCCCGCCACCAGGGGGTGTCGGAAGGGCGGCCGTGGCGGCTGTCGGTCTGAATCGGGAGGCACAACATTTGCATTCTTTGGTGTTGAGGCTAGGGTGTTTGACAGTTTTTCGTCGGTTGTCCCAGTCCCATGCAAATTCGATACCAACTTTGCAGATCCGTTTCAAGGTGAGCCATGGCAATCAATATTGATTCAAATATTCTGTCCAAATCTGAATTCATAACCCAAAAGAATTCAGAGGATCTGGTTCGTCCCCAATTGTCTGATACAGGTTCTGGCCTGAATTTCAGCCGGGTGCTGGGTGACGCCCGTTCGTCAATCCGGCTCAATTCCCTGCAATCCTTGCCGCCAGACTCCACCCTTGTCAAAAGTGGCGACACCTTGTCGGGCATCGTCAAACAGTTTTTGAACAGCCGTGGCGTCAACGCGTCCATGTCGGATGTTCAACGCCTGGCCCAGGAGGTGGCGCAAGCCAGTGGCATTCAGAACGCCAACCGTATTTATCCCGGGCAACGCATTGCCCTGGGAACTTTGCATGCCCTGTTGCCGGGCGCCACCCCCAACCTGGCGGCGCTGGACAAGTCCCTGCCTCAGCAGTCGGCAGGCTTCAGTACCACCGTCCCCACACCCGCCAGCGGGGTTGAACCCCCGTCCCTGGTGCCCAACACCCAGCTGCAACTGCTGACCCGCATTGGCAACCAGGCCAACCCGATCTTGCAAAAGACACTGGACCGTGCGGTCGAAAAGGGGTTTATTCCTCCCAACGAGCGCCAGGCGGTGCATGACCGCATTTTGCAGATGGCCACGGAATACAAATTCTCTCCCGATGACTTTGCCCGCATGACCTTGATGGAAAGCGATGGCATGAACCCCAAGGCCAGCAACAGCCGTTGTCACGGCATCATCCAGTTTTGTGACGGGCCGGACCGGGGCGCGGCCAGCGTGGGCTTTGGTCAAAACCCCAAAGCCATCATGAACAAGAGCGTGCTGCAGCAGCTGGATCTGGTGGCCAAGTACTTTGACGACACCGGGCTGAAAAACATGGGCCCGGCGGGCCTGGATGATTTGTACCTGACGGTGCTGACACCTGCTGCGCGGCAAGAAACTCGACAGCAGGTGAACCTCAACATCGCTGGCACCCAGGCGCCGCAGCTGTATGTGAACCGTGATGTGCGCGCCGGCATCACCCGGCAATCGATACAGCAGGGCTTGCACCAAAACGCCAACGAGCGGCTGGGGCTCGACACACCGCCCACGCTGCAGCCGGTGTCCGGCAGTGTCAATCGCGTGCAGGCACTCAAGGTCAGCGCCTACGCCAACGCGTCGGGTTCCATCACCCGCTGAGCGGCAAGCTTTCGCCGCTGGCGGAACCGACAGGCAGCCGTTTGCCACTGGCAGGCAGCGGCACGGGGTTGTCACGCCCCCAACCCCCCCCCCATGGCCTTTTTTTGACAGGGCACGGTTTTTGCAGATGTCGGTTCGAGGTCTTGTCACTTGAGGCCGGGACCCGAAACATCGCAGGAATTACTGGGGACGATGATGGACATACTGAACAGTGCATTTGGCATCCATGAGCAGGCTCTGAAAGTCAGAAGCCAGCGCATGGAGGTGCTTGCGCGCAACATTGCGAACGCGGACACCCCCAACTTCAAAGCCCAGGATCTTGACTTCAAGGCCATGCTCAAGGAAGTCAAGAAGGATTACCTGACCGCCACCAACGAAAAACACTTTTCGGCCGTGGCCGATGCCCCCGACAACGGCATGCGGTATCGCACGCCATTCAACTCATCGTTCGATGGCAACACCGTCGAGATCAGTGTCGAGCAGGCCCAGTTCGGTAAGGCTGCCGGTGATTACCAGGCCACCTTGCAGTTCCTGGAAAACCGCATCGGCGGCATTCGCAAGGCCCTCAAAGGAGAGTGAACACCATGAGAAGCCTGGACAGTGTTTTTGGAATTGCTGGCACCGCGCTGAATGCGCAGATGGTGCGCATGAACACCACCGCCTCCAACCTGGCCAACGCCACCACCGTGGCTGGCAGCGAAAAGGATGCGTTCCGCGCCAAGCGCCCGGTGTTCAAGGCCTTGCTCGAGGAAGAAATGACCCACGCCGGCGCGCCCTACCTGGGGGGTGTCAAGGTGGACATGGTGGCCGATGACCCGACCCCCATCCGCAGCCTGCACGACCCCGGCAACCCGATGGCGGACGCGAACGGCTATGTGTATCTCTCCAACGTCAACGAAATGCAGGAAATGGTGGAAATGATGTCCGCCTCCCGCTCCTATCAAAACAACGTTGAAGTGGTGAACACCGCCAAACAACTGATGATGCGCACGCTCGACATCACCAAAGCCTGAGTGAATAAGGACACGACATGACGACTGCTACCACCTCTCAGCCCGCGTTGCCCAATGGCATCGTGCGCTATGAAGATTACACCGCCAAGAAAAAGCTGACCCCCCAGAACACCGAGATGGGGCAAAACCAGTTTCTGACGCTGTTCACCACACAGCTGAAAAACCAGAACCCCCTGGACCCGATGAAGAACGAAGCCTTCGTCGCTCAGTTGGCGCAGTTCTCACAACTCGAGGCCACCACCGCCATGAAAACCAGCCTGGACACCATGGTCACCAGCATGAAGTCTGACCGCATGCTGTCCGGTTCGTCGCTGATTGGACGCAAGGTCGGCGTGCCCGATGGCCCGGCCACGCTGCTCAGCGGCCAACCCGTGACGGGCTCGGTGGATTTGCCCACCGGTGCCGATGGCGTGAAGTTCGAGGTCTTCAACGACAAGGGGCAACTGGTTCGCTCGCAAATTTTCGGCTCACAGACTGCCGGGCCGCTGAGCCTCAGCTGGGACGGTCTGGACGACAACGGCCAGGCCATGGCCGATGGCAACTACCGTTTCAAGGTCACTGCCACCAGCAATGGTGTGACCAGCACCCCCACGGTGAACACCCTCAGCACGGTGCGCAGTGTCAGCAGCGCCGGCACGGCCGACGACGCCTGGTTACTGGAAGTCGACGGTGGCAAAACCATCAGCCTCAATGACGTCAAACGCATTGGCTATTGATTCATTTCTCTCTTTTTTTCATCAGTTTCCTGATCATCTCGGAGCACACGCACCATGTCCTTTTTTACCGCACTGACAGGTCTTAACGCCGCCACCGCCCAGCTGGCCGTGACCAGTAACAACATCGCCAACGCGGGTACCGTGGGCTACAAGCGGTCACGCACCGACTTCGGTGACATTTTTGCCACCTCACCGCTGCAAAAAGCCACGGCCACGATTGGTCAGGGTGTGTCGCTCAAGGGCGTGAAGCAGGAATTCAGTCAGGGTAACGTGAGCTTTTCGTCCAACACGCTGGACCTGGCCATTACCGGTGACGGTTTCTTTCCGCTGAAGTCTGCCGACGGCTTCCAGGACATCTACACGCGTAACGGCTCGTTCATGATGAACGACCAGAACAACGTCGTGAACTCGGCAGGACAACGACTGATGGCGGCCTCGGTCGACAGCTCGGGTAAGGCTAACCTGAACGACAAAAACGTGCTGACCATCCCGCAAAAAACGACCGGTCAGGCCAACGAAACCACCCTGATCAAGCTGGGCCTGAACTTTCCCGCTGACGCGCAGGTCATCACCTCCGCCTTCAACCGCAACGACCCCACCACTTACAACAAGAGCACCGCGCTGACGGTGTACGACAAGGGCGGTAACGGCTACCTGGCCACGGTTTACTACGCCAAGACGCAAAACGCCAGTGCGAGCAAACCGACCAACAAATGGCAGACCTATGTTTACATTGGTGACTCCATGGTGAGTGCTGCCCTGCAGCAGTCCACGGATTCGACCGGTCAGAAGATGTATGTGAACAAGTATGGTCAGCTCAAGCCCGAGAGCGAGGTGAGTGACCTGTTGGTGAACAGCAAAACACAGAAATTCGCGCTTGACAACCTGACAGACGTGCGCACATCAGTGCCTGCCAGTGTGGTCAGCAACAGCTTGCCCAACGTGTATATCAACGCCGATGAGCAGGGTGCAAATTTTTCCTACAGCGGTTCGGTGGGAGGGGCGGATTACCTCAACCTGGTGAATGGAACAGGATCGACCGGTGGCTTGAAGAACTTCATGACCATTTCGGTCGACGGTAGCAAAGACGTGACGCTGGACATGAGTCGCCTGGCGGGCAAAAAACTCACCGGAACCCAGTTTGCCAAGGAATTGACCAATGAGTTGAACTACCGATTCGGCGACGAGCGGTACTTTGACTTGTCCACCATGCAAACGTCAATACCCGCCAACTCCAACAAAATCACCCTGGCCTACAACTACGACGCCAAAGGTCAGGGACAGCCCGATTTGTCGATCGACTTGAGTAACCTCAAGACCACCCAACTGGATGGAAGCCCTCTTGGTTCGGGCGCACCCGCTGCAGCGAACCCCAGCAAGATCACAACCGCTGACCTGGTCAACATCGTCCAGGCCCGTCTTTCCAAGGCGGTCAGCGACTACAACACCGCAAACCCCAACACGCCGGTGCCCACCTTCACCGCAAGCTATGACCCCGTGGCTCGTGGCTTCAAGTTCAAGCCGGACAGTGATGTGACCGGCACCTTGGGTATCAAGTCATCACTCAGCACCAACAGCATCTTCGGTTTGTCGACCACCCTGACCGACCTCACGGTGGCCGATGGCAGCTATCCAGGATTGATCGGTCCGAACGGCGATTTTATTCAGCCGGCCGATCAACAACGCTATGGTCTCAAAGTCGAATTCGACACGGTGAAGCAAAACTTTACGATTTCCTCCGGCACCACCGGCGATGCTTCCACGATCAAGGTCACCGTACCCAAAGACGGTCTGGCTCAAACCTACATGGGCCTGGATGTGTCCACGGAAGTCAAGACCACGGCCGAAGCCGTTCGCGGTATTGCCTCGGTACCTGCCTCGGTGACGGGTTCGCCGGTGCAGATCAACATCAACAACAACTTCACCGTGGACGTGACCAACAACAAGTTCGTGGTGGCCGTGGACGATGTGAAGGGCACGGTGGAGTTGCCTCTGGGGAATACCTACACCCTGGAGAGCTTCAAGACCGAACTCGAAAAACGCATCAACCAACTGGCCAATGTGGACGGGGGCGCTGTGTGCGGGGTGAAAGTGTCGTTCGATCGGGCAAAGAACTCCTTTGTCTTCACGACAGGCACGGCCACCTCCAACTCGTTTATCAAAGTGTCGGGCTCGGCCACCTGGGGGCTGGCCAACCTGGATGCAGGTCGTGGTCAGACCAGCACCTGGATCAAGCCGACCCAATACACCGAACTGGTGGACGGGGTGCCGGTTGCCAAGTACATCGACGAATTCGGCAAGGAAACGTCCAGTGCCGATGGCTTCAAGTCATTGCCGGCCTGGTCGCCGGTCTACCTGGACCGCGGCGAACTGACTTTCGACACGGGCGGAAAACTGGTGTCTCCCAAAGCGGGCTCCCAACTCGATACCGTGTATCTGGCAGACGGTAAGGGTGCCTTGACCATCAACATCGACTACTCCAAGTCGACTCAGTATTCCTCGCCCTATGCGGTGCTGTCGCAATCGCAGGACGGTGCCCCCGAGGGCGACCTGGTGGGCTTGAGCGTGAAGGACGACGGTCTGGTGACAGCCAGCTATTCCAACGGCTCGCAGTCGTCCCTGGGCAAGGTGGTGCTGGTGAACTTCTCCAACGCCTCTGGCTTGCGCCAGATCGGTGACTCCAGCTTCTACGCCAGCTCGGAATCGGGCAAGGCCAAGACCGGTGAAGCCGGTTCAGCCGGATACGGAACCATCCGCTCCGGTGCCACCGAGCGTGCCAACGTGGACCTGACGACCGAACTGGTGGACCTGATCACCGCCCAGCGTAACTTCCAGGCCAACGCCAAGGCGATTGAGACCAACACCACGCTGACCCAGACCATCATCCAGATTCGTGCCTGATGACGGCGTGAATTGACTTTTTAAGTATTCATCATGGACCGTCTTGCCTTCAACGCCGCCGCCAGTGTGAACGAACAGCGTCTTGCCCGCCAAGTGCTGGCGCACGAGATTGCCAACGTCAACACCACTGGTTTCAAGCGCAGCTACGAAGTGGTGTTGCAAGCCTACAAGGCAGACGGACAGGGTTTTGACTCGCGACACCAGCCGCAAATCGTCAGCAAGGACCAGATCCAACTCAAGCCCGGTCCGCTGATTGCCACCGGTCGGGATCTCGACATCTTGTTGAACGACAGCACCGTGTTGGGGGTGACCGCCCCCAACGGCGAAACGGCCTTCACCCGCCGGGGCGACCTGCGGGTGAATGCCTCGGGCGTGCTGGAAAACGGCGCCGGCCATGTGATTCGTGGCGACGGGGGGCCCATCAATGTGCCACCCGGTTTCAAGGTGAATATCGCCGAGGATGGCGGGGTTTACGCCTATGACCCCCAGCAGCCCGGGGTTCCTCAGCCCGTGCTGATTGACCGGCTGCTGTTGCGTGACGCCAGCCAGACACCCCTGGCCCGCCGAGAGGATGGCCTGTTCCGGGTTGACGGACAACCGGCTGGCGCGGATTTTGCAACTGGTCCATTGCCGACATCGGTCACTGTCAAAGCCCTGGAGGGCAGCAACGTGAATCCGATGGAAGCGATGGTCAAGCTGATCGAGCAAAGTCGCTCGTTCGAGCACCAGATCCGGACCATCAAGGAGGGCAAATCCAACGACGAGTCGGGTGCCTCCATGATGCGATTGCCGGGATGATGAAATGAAGAGGTAACTATGGACGCAGCACTGTGGGTTTCGAAGACGGGTCTGGATGCTCAGCAGACCCGCATGAACGTTATTTCGAACAACCTGGCCAACGTCAACACCACAGGCTTCAAGCGCGACCGCGCCATTTTTGAAGACTTGCTGTACCAGAACATCCGCCACGCGGGCGGGCAGACCACGGCCAACACCCAGGCCCCAACCGGCTTGATGCTGGGAACCGGCACCAAGATCGTGGCCACTGAAAAGCTGCACGCCCAGGGCAACATGATCAACACCCAGAACCCGCTGGATGTGGCGATCATGGGTGACGGCTTTTTCCAGATTGCCCAGCAGGACGGCACGATTGCCTACACGCGCGATGGCTCTTTCAAACTCTCGGCCACCGGCCAGCTGGTGACCTCCACCGGCTTTTTGCTGCAGCCTGAAATTGTCATTCCCAACAACGCCGCCAGCGTATCCATCGGTCGCGACGGCGCTGTGTCCGTCGAACTGGTGGGCGGTGGCGGTCAACAGGTGCTGGGGCAGATTCAGGTCAGCCGCTTTGTGAATCCGAGCGGCTTGAAACCCTTGGGTAATAACCTGATGGCGGCATCGGCCTCGAGCGGCGCACCGCAGTTGCTGCAGCCTGGCGTGAACGGTGCCGGCGTATTGAACCAGGGCTCCCTGGAAGCCTCCAACGTCAACGTGGTGGAGGAAATGGTCAACATGATCGAGACCCAGCGCGCCTACGAGATCAACTCCAAGACGATCTCCTCGGTCGACGGCATGTTGAAGTACCTCAACCAGAACCTGTGAAGACCCGTCATGAAAACCTTTGTCATCGTGTCTTCGGTGTTGTTGTTGCAGGCCTGTGCCGGCGCCAACGGGCCCATGGCCGTGCTCGAGCCCTCGCCCGAGTTCGCGCCGGTGTATCCGCTGTCCAGCAACGCCACGCGGCCTGTGACGGGGGGCATTTACAGCAACCGGCCCAGTGACTCCTGGTTTGGCCGCGGCCGCAATTACCAGGTCGGCGACCTGATCACGGTGCTGCTGAACGAATCCACGCAGGCTGCGCGCTCGCAAAACTCGGACGTCAGCCGCGAATCCAAGAACACGGCCACCCCGTCCGGGCTCAGTACCGAACTGGGCAAACTCAACCCGGTGCTCAAAGGCATTGACCTCAGTCAATCGGCTATCGACTCCAAGGGCAAGGGCACAGCAGACCAGAAGGCCAGCCTGGTGGGCTCGGTCACGGTGACTGTGATTGACATTCTCGCCAACGGCAACCTCGTGGTGCGGGGCGAGAAAAAACTCGGCCTGGCTGAGGGGACCGAAGTGATTCAGGTGGCCGGCGTCATTCGCCCGCAAGACGTCGGACCCAACGGCACGGTGCAGTCATTGCGACTGGCCAACGCCCAGATTGCGTACCGCGGCACCGGTGACCTCGCCAACGCCACCAAGGTGGGCTGGGGCACGAGCGCGTTGCACAAATTCTGGCCCTTCTGATGAATGAGTTCATGATGGACCGAACCTCTCTTTGTTGTCGAATCATCCGCTGGTGCCTGCTGTCTGCGCTGTGTGTCGCAGGTCAGGCTGCCATGGCCGACCGTGTCAAGGACTTGACGACGGTGGCTGCGCAGCGCCCGAACATGCTGATCGGTTTTGGCCTGGTGGTGGGTCTGCAGGGCACGGGCGACGACGCCTCGGTACCGTTCACCACTCAGAGCATGAAGGCCTTGTTGTCTCAGCTGGGTGTGCGCATTGACGGACCGCTGTCGGACTTTGAACAGGTCACGTCCACCAGCCGGATCGACATCAAGAACACTGCCGCGGTGATGGTCACCGCCGAACTGCCCGGCTTTGCCAAGCCGGGTCAGCGCGTGGACATCAACGTGTCCGCCATCGGCAAGGCCAGCAACTTGCGGGGCGGCAACCTGGTGCTGACCGCACTGCGCGGGGTGGACGGGGAAATCTATGCCCTGGCCCAGGGCAACCTGACTGCCACGGGCATTGACGCCCAGGCCGCGGGCTCCAAGGTGGCCATTGGGGTACCGACCTCGGCACGAATTCCTGGCGGCGCCATTGTGGAACGCCTGGTCGACAACCCGTTCGACAAGGCCGAAAAGTTGGTGCTCAATTTGCGCGACAACGATTTCTCCACCAGCACGGCCATTGTCAACGCCATCAATGGCAAGTTTGGCGGCGATGTGGCCGAAGCACTCGACGGTGTGTCGATTGCGGTGCGTGCGCCCATGGATGTGAACCAGCGTGTGGCCTTCATGAGCATGCTCGAGAACATTGACGTCAAACCCGGCGAGCCCCCCGCACGTGTGGTGATCAACTCCCGCACCGGGACCGTGGTCATCAACCGCGCCGTGCGCGTGACGGCAGCGGCGGTCTCTCACGGCACCATTTCGGTGGCCATCAGTGCCACCAACGAAGTCTCGCAACCCAATGCCTTGTCGCAAGGCCAGACCACCGAGGTGCAAAACGCCCAGGTCAATGTGAGCGAACCCAACAAGCCGATGTTCCTGTTCCAGCCGGGCGTGGACCTGCGCGATATCGTGGACGCGGTGAACCAGGTGGGTGCCTCGCCCTCGGCACTGATTGCCATCCTGGAAGCCTTGAAGAGCTCGGGCAGCCTGCGCGCCGAGTTGGTCATCATTTAACCACGCGTGTGACCTCATGAACGACGCCGCTCCGCTCACATCCGCCCGGTCCTATCTGGACTTTTCGGGCCTGGGCGAGTTGCGTGGCAAGGCCCAGCAGCACGACGACTCGGCCCTGCGCGAAACCGCGCAGCAGTTCGAGGCCATGTTCATCCAAATGATGCTCAAGTCCATGCGTGACGCGAGCAACGAGATGAAGAGCGACCTGGTGCACTCGGACGCCGCTGAAACCTTCGAGGGCATGTACGACAAGGAAATGTCGGTGAAGCTGTCCCAGCGCAACGCGCTGGGGTTGGCCGACTCGATTGTGCGCAACGTGAAGCAGCGACAGACCATGGTCACGGCGGCCGATGCACTCAAACAGCGGGGCACCGCCGGACTGCCGCTCAATCCGCCCGTGACGGCCATGCCGCTTTCGCGGGGTGAGACCAAGCCGATGCCATTGAGCAAGCCTTACATCAAACCGCTGCCGGTGATGCCGCAACTCTCGGTCGAGGTGAAGCATGAGTGATATTCTGGGCATCGCCAGTGGCGCAGTGTCCGCGTATCAGCGGATGCTCAGCACGGTCAGCAACAACATCGCCAACGTCAGCACGGACGGCTACTCGCGCCAGAGTGCCTCGCTCGAAGCCAACATGCCAGCCAAGGCCGGGGCTTCCTACATTGGCACCGGCGTGATGTTCAGCGCGGTCAAGCGGGCCTACGACGAGTTTGCTGACAGCAATTTGCGCAAGAGTACCAGCGACTTGATGGGCCAGGAGCCCATGGTGACCTATTCGAAGCGCGTGATCGACATCATGGGCGACAAGAGCATCGGACTCAACTCCGCGCTCGACACCTTCTTTGGCGCAGCCCTGAACCTGTCGGCCGATCCGGCCTCGACGGTACAGCGCAGTGCATTCCTGCGTGCGGCCGAGGGCTTGTCCTCGCGCTTTTCCGAACTGTCAGGTCAGCTCAGCCTGGTGGGCGACGAAACCAGTCAGTCCATCGAGAGCGATGTCGGGCAATTCAACAGCCTGGCCAACCAGCTCTCGCTGGTGAACGTCCAGCTCAGCAAGGAAGCGGAATCCAAGAACCAGCCGGCCGAGTTGCTGGACCGCCGGGATCTGCTGTTGCGTCAGATGTCCGAATTTGCAGCCGTCAGGACCAAGTTCCAGCCCAGCGGGGTGGTGAACGTGAGCCTGGGCTCGTCTATTTTGCAGTCCGTGGTTGTGGATGGAACCAATGCCCGCCCTATCGGTATCGACACCAGCAACGGAAAGTTGAATTTTGTGCTGGATCCTTATGGTGACGCCCAGCCGGTGGAGAACATCAACAGCGGCAAGCTCGGGGGCATGAGCCGGTTCATCAAGCAGGTGCTGGATCCGGCCCATGACAACCTGGACTCGTTGGCCCAGGTGGTGGTGGATCAGATCAACCAGATCCAGCGCACCGGGGTGGATGGGTACGGGCAGATGGGGCAGGACCTGTTCTCCATCAAAGCCGACGCCACCCACGTGGCCGCCGGCTTGAACGTGGCCTTGAGCGATCCGATGCGAATTGCCACTGGCGCGCAGTTCCGGGTGACCGAGGGTGCCCAGAACACCGACAACGTGCGCGCCAGCGTGAGCTACACCCCCTCGGACGCTGCCTCGCTGGTGAGCAACCCAGGCCTGGTGAACAATGCCAGCAAAGCCGCCGGTGTGCCAGTGAGCATCACCGCCGATGAGGGTTTCCGACTGGTCACCGATGTGGCCCCGGGAGCCATCTCACCCACCTTCTTCCTGGACGGTGCCACGGGTGACCAGCAGTTGCAGGTCATGACCCTCGATGGGCGCCATATTGCCGGCAGCACACTCAGCCTGGCCAACCAACTGTTGCTGATTGACCCCAAGAACAACAACCCGGAAGGCACGCAGTACAGCGACCAGTACCTGAACCAGACCGGTGCCAAGGGTTTTGAGGGCCTGTCGGTGTTTTACGGTGCCAAGGCCCAGGTGACCTCGGCCCAGATGTATGACGCGAACGGCAATCTGCTCTCGGGCAGTACCCAGCCGGCCACGATCACCAGTACCCCGGTGTTGCGGCCTGCGACGAGTTACACCATCCTGGCCAACGCCTTCAAGATCAACGGCGTGAACTGGCCGGCCAGCACCCTGACGGTCAACAACTCGGATATCGATATCCCCCAGAAACTGGCAAGCAGCCTCGAGGGGGCCGCCACGGGTGTGCACGCCCAGGCCTTCAATCAGGTCAAGTTCGACACCTCGTCGGTGCAGTACGGCAGGACCCTGAAGATCAATGGCGTCTCCGTCCCGGAGGCGGGCGCCGTCACGACCTTGCAGGGCTTGATCGATGGCATCAATTTGTACAAGTCGCAGACCCAGGTGGAAGCCAAGCTCGGCGATGGTGGGCAACTGGTGCTGGAAAACACCGCCAGCCAGGGCGGTCGTGATATCACGCTGTCGTCCACGCCGACGGGGGTGACGAACGTGTTCGGCGTCATCGACCAGACCTACGCGGGCCAGGTGCGCTTGACGCGCGATCTGGAAGATCCCAAGAGCTCGAGTCTCAAGATCGAGCTGGGACAGAACGGCTCTGAGTCCATGCTCCAGCCCACGGGCCTGAAGTTGGGCATCGCGAACCCCGTGATCCTGTTGCCGCATCCGGCCGAGTTGGAGGGTGGCCGTGTGCCGCTGCCCGCCCAGACCAAGCTCATCGAGGCGGGCAGCCTGGTGCTCAACAAAGTGGCCCTGCCCAAGCTGGAACTCACCGGCAACGAAGGTGACACGGTGCAGACCATGGCCGACTGGATCAACAGCGCCAAAGTACCGGACGTGACGGCCGTGGCCTACAACGAGGTGCAACTTGATCCGAAGAAAATTGACTTCAGCAAGGACCTCTACCTCAACGGTGCGGTGATCTCCAACGCCCAGTCGCCGGTGTCGAATGTTGCGGAGCTCATCAACAAGATCCAGGCAGCGGGTGTGGGCGTGCGTGCCCGCCTGGGTGAGTTGGGCCAGCTCATCATCGAGAACGAGCCTGCTTCGCAGGGCAAGACCATCACGATCTCGGGCACCAGTCCGGCCATCGGCGGCCTTAATGCCCTGGGGCTCAAGTCGCAGGCCTACACCGGCATGCTGCGCATCAGCCGCAAGATCTCCGACCCCGCCAACTCCGACCTGCAACTGGGCTTTGGGGCCAATGGCAAGCCCGCTCAGCTGGCCGCACTCGGGCTGCGCACCGGTGCCTACATCGAGGGCAAGGTCACCGACACCCTCAAGGTGTTTGTGGTGGGTGCGGGCACGCAGTCGAGCGTGTCGGCCAGCTACAGTGGCGAGCCCATGGACATGTCGGCCAAGCTGCGTGCGCAGTCACTGAGCGTTCGCTTCACGGCGCCCGATCGCTACGAGATCGTGGACGCCAAGACCGGTGTCCAGCTGGCCGATCGTTACTACCAGGCCAATGGCCAGCCGGTCAAGGTGCAGTACCAGGGCCTCTCGGTCACGCTCACCAGCAACCCCAAGGTGGGTGACGCCTTCAACATCGACGGCAACCAGAACGGCCTGGGCGACAACCAGAACATGATGGCCATGGTGGAGCTGTCCAAGCAGAAGGTGGTGGGCAACAAGACCCTGGGGGACGCCTATATCGACCAGGTGAACTCGGTGGGCAGCTACGCGCAGCAGGCCAAGATCACGCAGGACGCCCTCAAGGTGGTGAACGACCAGGCCGTGGCCTCGCGCGACAAGGTGTCGGGCGTGAACCTCGATCAGGAGGCTGCCGACCTGATCCGCTTTCAGCAGGCCTACCAGGCCGCTGCCAAGGCGATGCAAATCTCGAGTCAGCTCTTTGACTCGATCATCCAGGTGCGCTGAACCGTAGGCAGATGACATCATGAAAATTTCCACGACCCTCTTTCTGGACCGGGCAGCCGGCCAAATCGGCGATATTCAGGGCAGCCTGTCCAAGGTCCAGGAGCAGCTCTCGACCGGCAAGGAAATCGTGCGCCCCAGCGACGCGCCTGACAAGGCCGCCGTGGTCACGCGACTGGAGTCGGCCCTGTCCAAGCAGGACAACTACAAGAGTGCCCTGAACATGGTCAAGACCCGGCTGGGTTTTGAGGAGACCTCCCTCACCAGTGTGAGCGATGCCCTGGCCCGGGTGCGTGAACTCGCCATCCAGGCCGGCAACGACACCCTGGGCGCCCAGGACCGTCACTCGATTGCCCTGGAACTCAAATCCTTGCGCGACCAGATCCTGAGCTACGCCAATACGCAAGACACCAACGGACACTACATCTTCTCGGGTGGCCGGGGCGATGCGCCCGCCTTTGGCGACAACGGCAAGGGGCAGGTGGACTACCTGGGTGACCAAAGTCGCACCCAGGTGATCGTGGGCGATAACCGCCGCATGAATGCCAACCGTGCCGGCTCGGACGCCTTTGTGCGGGTGGTCCGTGACGACGGCAAGGGCAACCAGGTCGGCGCCGGGTTCTTCCAGGTGCTCGATGATCTGACCAAGGCTGTGGATGGCAGCAACAGTGCTGGCGTGAAGCGCGGCATCAGCGAGGTTGACCAGCTGACCATGGGCATCACCAACGGGCTGGCCCAGGTGGGCGCCGATACCAACGTGGTGGACGCGCAGACAACCGTTCTCGAGGCCCTGACGCTGCAGATGAAGACCACCCTGTCCGAGACCCAGGACCTGGACTACACCTCGGCAGTGACCAAGATGAACCGTGACCAGCTCGCCCTGGAGGCTGCGCAGAGCAGTTTCGCGAAGATTTCCAAGTTGAGTCTGTTCAACTACCTGAACTGAAAATTTTTTGGTCTTTAATTCGAGTTTCTGTGTTTCGAACCGACCCTGTGTCTGATTGACGTCTTAAAAGTACACCATGGCCACCAGCGCTGTCAGCTCCACGACCCCTGCCAACACGGCGGCGATGACGACGAGCACGGCCACGTCTAGCACGAGTTCGACCAGCAGCGCCACCGCAGCTCAAGCCGCCAGCAAGGCCGCAGCACAAAAGCTCGTGACCTCCCTGGGGTCGGGCTCTGGCGTGGACGTCAACTCGCTGGCCCAGAACCTGGTGGATGCCGAGCGCATCCCACGCCAGACGGCCATCCAGAACAAGATCGACAAGAACAACGCACGCGTCTCAGGCCTCTCGGCCATGATGTACATGCTGAGCGATCTGAAGACCAAGCTGTCAGCGCTGAAGGACAAGAGCGGCCTGAGTACCATGACGACGAGCAGCAGCTCGTCGGCCCTGTCGGCCACAGCGGTGGCAGGGGCTGCCGTGGGCAGCCACGAGATCCAGATCAACAAGCTGGCCACGGCTCAGCGGGTGATCAGCGCCGCCGGGTTTGCCTCGGACGCCACCGCCATCAACAATGGGCAACCGTTTCAGCTCTCTTTTTCCAAACCAGGGGTGGCCACCGGGGCAGCCGGGGTTTCGAGTGCGGTCAGTGGCCAGCAGTCTGTGCTCTCGGGCATCGACCTGAATGGCGCGAGTGATTACGCTGGCTTCTCCGTGCAGGTGGATGGCCAGGCCGTGTCAGTGTCGCCGACCCTGGGGCTGTCCAGCCTGACCGACCTGGCGGCCGATCTCCAGAGCAAGCTTCGTTCGCGCATGACGGCCCTGGGCATGCCCGCTGCGTCCAGCCTGACGGTCAGTGTTGACCCCGCACAACCGACGGCCCTGCGCCTCAACGCCGGGTCGGGCCACACGGTCACTGCGCCTGCCCTGGCACCCTCGGGTTACGCGGTGCATCTGGACGGCGCTTCCTTCTCCGCGTCAAACAGTGGCGGCGACTTCACTGATTTCAGCCTGAACGTGGCCGGTGTTCGGCAAAGTCTCTCGCTCAACCACCTCTCGACCACCCCGCAAGACCTCGCAACGGACATCACGGCGCAACTCAACATCGCCGGTTTGCCGGACATCACCGCCGAGGCCGTTGGCACGGCGGGCAACTTCCGCCTGTACTTCAAGGACGCACAGGGCCGTTCCCTGACCCAACCCACACTGACCGCCTCGGCAAGCGCCGTGGCTGATGGTGCCGTGGTGGGGGCGGCGTCCAGTGCCAACTCCGGGATCGGCGCCGAACGGGTGGCGGTGATCGGTGGCATCAGCCTGGGCGGCGGCAGCGACTTTGGCGCGCTCAGTCTCAAGATTGACGGCGCCACGGTCACGGCCACGCCGCTGCGGGGCCTGACCTCACTCGCCGACATGGCGGCTGACTTGCAGGCGCAGTTGCGGACGGCCTCGGGCATTGCCGACCTCACGGTCAGTGTTGACCCAACGGTCAGTGGCCAGATCAACATCAGCTCGGCGAGCCAGCACACCTATTCCAGCGCCCAGCTCGCGGCCTCGACCAACGCCGTGCATCTGGATGGCATCCAGTTCGGCACCACCCCCGCCACGGACGACTTCAAGTCTTTCAGTGTCGTCATCGGTGGCGTGACCCGGACCGTGACGCCGGCCCCCGCGACGGCGACGCCAGCAGCCCTGGCGGCCGACCTGCAGTCCCAGCTCCAGGCACTGGAAGGCAACACGGACGTGACCGTCACCGCCCAGAGCACGGCAAGCGGCTTCAGCCTCTATCTGAGTTCGGCCAGTAACCGCAGTATCAGCAACCCCAAACTGCAGACCCAGGTGGTGGACATGACCCCGCCGGTCGGGCTCTCCACCGGGACGGGGTCGAACCCCGCCTCCGGGGTGAAGACCGGGACCGCATCGGGCGCGACCATTGCCGGCATTGCCCTGGGGAGTCCACCCAGCACAGGCAACCTGACCGCCTTCTCGGTGACCATCGACGGCGTCGTGCGAAGCGTCACGCCCAGCACAGGCGGCAGCAGTGTCACTGACCTGGCCAGCGACTTGCAAACCCAACTGCGCAGCCAGATGGGGAACAACGACCTGGTGGTGAGTGCCTCGGGCGATACCCTGACGTTTTCATCCACTTCCGGCAAAACCATCGCCAGCCCCCTCCTGTCGGCCACCTCGCTCAGCGGTGTCTCGTTTGCCACCAACAACCCGACCACCAAGGACTTCCGCGGGTTCGGACTGACCGTTGATGGTAAAAATTTCACGATCGTGCCGACACCTGCGGCGACCACACTGGAGGCGTTGGCCGCCGACCTGCAGTCGCAGCTTCGGACTCAGGACGGCAAGAGTGACCTGTCGGTCTCGGTGGTGAACGGCCGGCTGCAGTTTGCCTCGGCCAGCGGTCGCTCCATCTCCAACCCCTTACTGCTGCCCAACACCTACGAGCTGACACCGGCGGGGGTCGCCCGGGCCATCAACGACAAGAAGCTGGGCCTGACCGCACAGGTGGTCAACACCGGCTCATCCAGCAATCCCTTCAAGCTGGTGATCAGCAGCGCCACGGGCGCGAATCAGGCCTTTGACATCAGCAGCAACACGAGCCTGGGCAATCTGCTGGGCTTCAACACCCTGTCCACGGCGGGCAACGCCGAAATTGTGGTGGACGGTGTGACGATGAGCCGAAGCACCAACACCGTGACCGATGCCATCACCGGCGTGACCCTGAACCTCAAGAACACCACCCCGGGTGGCGTCTCGCCCAGCCCCGCCAGCCTGGACATCGGCATGGACAGCGCCTCCTTCAAGACGAAGATGACGGACATGGTGTCATCCTTCAACGATACCTGGGACCTGCTGAACCAGGTCTCGGACCCCAAGTCCACGCTCGCCACCTACGGTGCCACCCTGGTGGGGGACTCGACCGTGAGGACCGTGAAGCAGCAGATCCGGGCCATGTTCCAGGGCAACTCGTCTACGCCGGGCAGCACGGTCTCGGCCTTCTGGCAGATCGGGATCAAGATTGACGAGAAGGGGGTGATGTCCTTTGACGGCGCCACCTTCGACACCTCGATGCAGGCCAACTACACCGACGTGGTCAAGAGCCTGACGGGCAACTACGACAACCTGAGCGCTTATAGCTCGGCACCGGCCGGTTTTGCGGGCGACGCGGTCCGCAAGCTGACCAAGTTGCTGGACACGTCCCAGAATGGGGGGCCGATCCTGTCGGCCAGTGAAAACGCCAACACGCAAAACACCAAGTACCAGGAAGACCTGACCAAGTTGCAGACCCGCATGGACGCCTTGCTGGCACGCTACCAGAAGCAACTGGCCTCCATGGACTCCCTGGTCGGCAATACCAACACCAAGAAAACCAGCCTTAAGTCTACATTTGACGGCATGATGTCTGTCTACACTAAGAATTAAGCATATTTTTAATCTTTTTTGCTGCCAGGCATTAAAGATTTTCCGCGCCGCGCCGATTCTTTCTCCGATCGCCTAACAAGCGAGGTGCCGTCTCGTTGTCGAGACCTGTATCCATCACGGAGCGCGGTGTATGCCCATTTCTCCTGTACCGAATAGCCCTACGGCGCCTGCTGCGCCGGCAAGGCCCGAGCCTGCGCGCGCGCCGGTCGCGGAAGCGTCCAAGGCGCCGGAAATCGCTGTCCCCAAGGTTGATCTTGCTCCTATTCCGAAGGCCGACATCAAGGTCGACGAGGAAAAGGTCAAGCAGCAACTCCAGGAGGCCATCGACAAAATGAAGCAGGCCGTCAATGACGGGGGGCGAGGTCTCAATATCTCGGTGGACCCGGCTGTGGGCGGACCGGTGGTCGTGGTCAAGAACGTGTCCACGGGCGAGGTCATCCGCCAGATCCCGAACGAAGAGGTGGTGCGCACGGCGCACAACATCGAGAAGTTCCGTTCCATGTTCATCAACAAACTTGTTTGATGCGGATGACTTCAAGAATATCGCTAAAGATATTTTTGCAACGTCCGAATCACTAGCCATCGCAACTCATTTTCATTTCACTTCACTGGTGAGAGTTTTTAGGAGAAACCAACATGTCCGTGATTAATACCAACATCAAAGCGTTGACTGCACAGGGTTCACTGTCATCCGTGAACGACAAGATTGCTCAGTCGATGCAGCGACTCTCCACCGGTCTGCGCATTAACAGCGCCAAGGATGATGCCGCCGGCCTGGCCATCACCAACAAGATGACCTCTGATATTCGTGGTCTGGCTGTGGCCATTCGCAACGCCAACGACGGCCTGTCGCTGGCCCAGACCGCCGAAGGCGCTATTTCTTCCATCAATGGCATGCTGCAGCGCATGCGTGAACTGGCGGTGCAGGCCTCCAACGGCACGTCATCTGACCAGGCCCGTGCCGGCAGCCAGCAGGAAGTGGACCAGCTGAAGCTGGAAATCAATAACATCGCAGCCCGTACAACTTTCAACGGCATCAAGCTGCTGGATGGCTCTGCCAGCAACCTGGCCCTGCAGACCGGCTCCGAGTTCGGACAGACCATGGACCTGAACCTGGGTTCGGTCAGCACCTCCAGCATGGGCATCGGTTCGCGCCCCTCGCTGTCCTCGACCAACACCACCGACACGGCCGCCAACCTGCTGGATGCTACCTATGCCGGTAACTCGGTGCTGCGCTCGGGTGACCTGATCATCAACGGCGTGACCGTGGGCGGTAGCGCCGCCACCGACGACGGCCTGTCCAAGGACGCCAAGGCCGCGAGCTCCATCGCCAAGGCCGCCGCCATCAACAAGGTGTCGGATCAGTCTGGTGTGAAGGCGGTGGTCAACGAGACCTATGCCGCAGGCTACAAGATGACTGCGCTGGCCAACGGCGCAGCCACCCGCAACGGCTACATCGTGGTGAACGGTGTGACGACCAGCACCCTGATCCAGAACGCCTACGGTTCGGACCTGGGTGTGATTCGTAAGAACGTGGTCGACGCGATCAACTCGGTCTCGTCGCAGACGGGTGTGCTGGCCTACGACAGCGGTGACGCCAACAACGGCGTGGTGCTGAAGGCCGCCGACGGCCGCAACATCACGGTGGGCATCACGGGTGGCACCAGCACCCTGACCAACACCGACATCGGCATCGAGACCAAGACCACCACTGGTAGCTTCAGCTTGCAAAGCATCAACGGCGAGCCGATCCAACTGAGCTCCACGTCCGGCGGCGACATTTCCAAGGCCGGTCTGACGGCAGGCACCTACGCCTCCAACGTCAGTGCGGCCACCACACGTGCCCGTACCGTGTCCACCACCGGCTATGCGGCCGATGCAGGTGAGTTGACCTCGGGTACCTTGAAGATCAACGGTGTGGCGATTGCGGGCTCGGATCCCAGCGACGACAAGGCCAGTGACATCACCGCGACCAACACGTCCTCCCGTTCGGCCAGCGCGATTGCCGTGGCTGCGGCCATCAACAAGTCCACCTCGCTCACCGGGGTGACTGCCAAGGTGAGCGCCAACATCGTCTCCGGGGGCACCACCTCCTTCTCCAACGGTGCCAACCTGACCGACAACCTGTACCTCAACGGTGTCACGGTTGCCTTCAACCTGACTTCTGGTTACACACGCAAGGACGTGGTGGACACCATCAACGCCTACACCGGCCAGACCGGCGTGGTGGCCAAGGACAACGGTACCAACCTGACCCTGACCGCTGCTGATGGCCGCAACATCTCGCTGGCTGCTGGTACCAACGCTGCCAAGTACGGCCTGAGCACTTCTATTGTGAGCGATGGCGCTGGTGCAGGTGCTGCGGCTTCTGCGGCCTATACCACCTACTCCAAGATCACCCTGACCTCTGACAAGCAGTTCAAACTGACCGCTGGTTCCGAAGGCAACGCCCTCAACTTCGAAAAACTGGGCTTCAAGGAAGGTACCTTTGGTGGTGAGAGCAACGGCTTCAAGGTGGCCGATGTGGACATCAGCAGCCAGGACGGTGCCATGGCGTCGCTCAAGGCCATCGATGCAGCGCTCGAGTCGATCAACTTCTCGCAGTCGAAGATCGGTGCTCTGCAGAACCGTCTGGACACCGCCATCTCCAACCTGACCGAGGTCAGCCGCAACACCTCCGAGTCCCGCAGCCGCATCCTGGATGCAGACTACGCGGTGGAAACGACCAACCTGGCGAAGTCGCAGATCATCCAGCAGGCGGCCACCGCGATGCTCGCGCAGGCCAACCAGTCGGCCCAGTCCGTCCTGGCCCTGCTCAAGTAAGGCTGAACACAGCAACTAGAACCGGGCTTCGGCCCGGTTTTTTTTCGTCCAAACGTTTAAAGAGTACTTTGGAGTTACTCAAGAAAGGGGCTCATGTTCCGATTCACAGATGGGCGAATATCGTCTGGACCGGATTTTGCATAAGCAGAGCGTGACCTTCGTCTAAGAGACTCCAATGGCAACCATAAACATCGGGCCAACCAGCGTATTGACTGGCTTTACAGCGACTCAGGTGAGCTCCCTGAGCACGCAGAGCCTTGTCAATTTAACGACACAGCAGGTCGTGGATTTAAGTTCATCGGCAATCGGTGGGCTGACCTCTGCCCAGCTGCCGCTGATCTCGTCATCCAACGTGCGGGTGTTGACCACCAGCCAGGTGACTTACCTGAGCAGTGCTCAGATGTCGTACTTTAGTGGTACTCAAGTGGGGGCCCTGACGACCAGCCAGGTCAAGAGTGTCACCAGCAGCCAGGTCAAAGGCCTGACCCCCACCCAGATGGGGCAGCTGAACTCGTCCCAAGTGGCCTCCATTTCGGCCACCCAAATCAACGCGCTGAGCGCCACCCAGATCCGTGCCATCTCTTCAGTTGGCGTCAAAGACATTTCAACCTCGGCCATCCAGGACATGGCCGTCCAGGAACTTCGTTACCTCACGGTCCAGCAGGTGTTTGGCCTGATCGAAGACCAGATTCGTATCCTGTCCAGCCAGCAGGTCGGCGGTCTTGACGCCACCCAGGTGGGGGCGATTGAAACCACGGATCTGCAGGTCATGCAGTCCACCCAACTGAATGCCTTGTCCGCCACCCAGGTGTCGGCCATGGGTGCGCAACAGGTTCAGGCCATCACCACCAGCCAGTACGCCGAGGTGGGAACCAACTTCATCGCGGGCATGTCTTATGGTCAGCTCAGTGCGATGGAATCACAGGACATTGCCGTCCTGAGTTCGGACCAGCTGCGCTCTATCAGCCAGGTCAACCTGGGACAGGCGTCCGCAGGATTTGTGAACAAGCTGAGCGCCACACAAGTCAATTCACTGACGACGACCCAACTCTCGGGGCTGACCTCTGGTCAGCTCGGAGCGCTTGGATCGGCGACCCTGACCGCGTTACAAACGGCGACGGTGGCGGCCTTGGGTGCCAATGCACTGCAAGGTCTGTCCACTGGCCAGGTGCAGCAGCTGGACACCCAGCAATTGCGTGCCTTGAGCGATCAGCAGGTGCAGTCGTTCACCTCCTCGCAGGTGCAGTCTCTGCAGTCGGCGCAAGTCGTCTCGCTGTCTTCGTCTCAAATCAAGGCCATGACCTCGGGGCAAATCGCCTCCTTGGACGCAACAGAACTTCAGGCGCTCAGCAGCAGCCAATGGCAGGCGATCGACGCGACCGATGTGGCGGCCATCAACAGTGCCAGCCTGAACGCCCTGACGGCCGGGCGACTGGCCCAGATGACCAGTGCTCAAGTGGGCGCCCTGACCGGGCCCCAGATGTCCGGTCTGTCCACCGACCAGTTCACCGCACTCACCGCCTCACGCCTGGGGACGCTGACCAGCGCCCAGGTTGGGGCCCTGAGCACCAGCAACCTCAAGAGCATCAGCAGTGCGCAGTTGCTGTCGATGTCCGCCGTACAGTTGGGTGCGCTCACCTCCGGGCAGTTGCGCTCGCTGGATGTGGCCGTCATCAACGCCCTGAGCAGCACCTCGTTGCGTGCGCTCTCGAGCTCGGCCCTGAGTGGTCTGTCCACCGAGCAGGTGAGTTCACTCGGTACCGCCACGCTCTCGACCCTGGCCAACGTCCAGGCCCAGTCGCTGACCACGGCACAGGTACAGGTGCTCAACAGCACCCAGATGCTTTCCCTGGGGCTGGACAAGCTGAACATCCTGGGTACCGCCCAGGTGGCCGCGTTGACCAGTTCAGGACTCTCTGCGCTCTCTACGGCGCAGGTGCGAACCCTCAGCGCCGGATTCCTGTCCGGCCTCACGTCGGGACAGCTCACCGCGTTCTCGACCTCGCAAGTCAACAGCCTCAGCGCGGACCAGCTCAAAGGCCTGGGTTCCCAGCTGGGCAAGTTGTCGTCGTCGCAAATCAATTCCCTGGGCGCTGATCTGCTCGGGGCCACGCAAGCGGTCAATCTGGTCACCAGCCAGGTCGCCGGCTTGGGAACCGAACAGATCGCGATCTTGTCCCAGACCCAGGTGCAGTCCCTCGGGTCGAGTCAAGTCGCCGCCCTGAGTGGCGCCAGCCTGGAGGCCTTGAGCAGTTCGCAGATCCGCGCCATCGATGTGCAGGATGTGGCGGCACTCAGCACGTCACGCCTGACCGGGTTGAGTGCTGCAAAACTCGCCCAACTGTCGGAGAACCAGCTTCGGGCCATGACCACGGCCCAGGTGGCCGTGCTGTCCTCGGGTCAGTTCGCCAGTCTCACGTCGGGCCGTCTGGGCTCACTCACGGCCTCCCAGTTTGGTGCCATCAGCAGCGCCAACCTGCAGTCCCTGTCCACCACCGAATTGGTGGGATTGCCCCAGGCCCTCATCAGCGGCCTGACTTCGGCGCAACTGAACCTCCTGCAAAAGGACTTCATCAACGCCCTCAGCAGTAC